>NZ_LJSB01000259.1:0-62081 GCF_002742565.1 Pseudomonas sp. 2995-3
CACGGCGACGACGGCAGTCAGCTCGTTACCCGTTACAAGCGAGACCACGCCGGGCGCCTCGTAAGAAAAACCCTGCCGGACGGCAATGTTGTCGACTATGCCTACGACCGCCAAGGCAACCTCCTAAGCGTCGACGACGGCCACTGGGCGCTGGCCTACGAGTACGATCCACAAAACCGCCTCACCGCCGAACACCAAGGCTGGGGCACCTTGCGCTACGGCTATGACGCCTGCGGCCAACTGCACAAACTGCGCCTGCCAGACAATAACCGCCTCACCTTCAACCACGACAAAGGCGGCCACCTTTCCACCGTCGAGCTGAATGGCGAAACCCTCACCTCCCACCTGTTCAAAACCGGCCGCGAACACCAACGCCAGCAGGGCCAGCTCCTCAGTCACTACCACTACGACGACCAAAACCGCCTGCACGCCCACGCCGTCAGCCAACAGCAACACACGCTATACCAACGCCAATACGACTACGACAAAACCGGCAACCTCACCCGCCTGCTCGACACCCGCAAAGGCGAACACCACTACCACTACGACCCCCTCGCCCGCCTGACCCGCGCCGACCACTCTCAAGACGTGCAGGAACGCTTCGGCCACGACCCGGCTGGCAACCTGCTCATGCAAGACCGCCCAGGCCCGGACATCGTGGCGGGGAATCGGTTGATGATCCAGGGCGATCATCAATATGACTACGACGCCTTCGGTAATTTGATCCGCCAGCGGCGTGGCAAGGGTCATAAGCTCGTCACCGAGTACCGCTACGACTGCCAGCATCGGTTGATTGGTATTACCCAACCCAATGGGCAAACCGCCAGCTATCGCTATGACCCGTTTGGACGGCGGATCAGCAAAACCGTTAACGACATAACCACGGAGTTTTTCTGGCAAGGCGACAAGCTGGTGGCAGAACACCACGCGGATCGGCATCGCAGCTACCTCTACGAGCCAGACAGTTTTCGCCCGTTGGTACTGCTGGAAGGCTTTGGCCCACAAGAAACAAAACCCTTCCACTACCAACTCGACCACCTCGGCACGCCGCAGGAACTGACAAACCCCGAAGGCGAAATCGTCTGGTCCGCGCACTACCGCGCCTACGGTGAAATCGCCCGCCTAGACGTCAGAAAAATCGATAACCCGCTGCGCTTCCAGGGCCAATATTTCGACGCGGAAAGCGGGCTGCACTACAACCGCCATCGCTACTACAATCCAGATATTGGTCGTTACCTGACGCCGGACCCTGTGAAGCTGGCGGGTGGGATTAACGCGTACCAGTATGTGCCCAACCCTACGGGGTGGGTGGATCCGCTGGGGCTAAATACTTGCCCTGGCGCAGGCAACTGTGATCCAGCTGTTGCAGCTAGCAGTCCACCCAAGTTCGCCAAAACAGACGAAGGAGATGTTGAACTACCCCAAACAGGGGGCGCACAACGGGCGGCCAAATACTCAGGCAACTGGAAAACGGCCGATCTAAATGAAAGTATCATCAAATTTGCGGGTTCAAACCCAGTTACTACAACGACGCACAAAGGTAAAAAAATATATAAAAACCCATCTGACGGCATTGAAATAGTAGAAGATTTAAGTGGTGGATACTTTAGAATACACGACCCTTCACTCCCGGGATCAAGACGTTATCTCAGTCTGGAAGGCATAGTACCAAACAACAAATTATCCCCTTCGGGAAAGCAAATGGGCAGAACACAGAGTGAATACAACGAAGCCACTCACTTCAACAAGAGTATAGAAAAGTGAAACTTATCTGCACGCCTTTGACTAAAGAAGCGATGATTCTATTAGACACTGACGAATGCCCAATCTCGTTATTGGCGAATTGCCCCCTGACCCATACAGAATATCAGCAGTTAATGGGATCAGGGGTTATCGACAAAATCAACAATTCGCTTGGAAAGATGATCGACGATTATGAAGACGAGAGCATCAACACCAATGAAGACCTCAAAAAATCACTATATATACTAGAAAATCATTCAATACCCGAAAACCAAGAGCTGGCAAGAAAAATAATCAAACTCAACAAACTGGCAATTGACAACAACACCGGGCTGTATTTCTTTTTTTAAACCATCACATGTATTGGCACAGGTAGCAGCACAACCAAGCTGCAAACAGCGCCAGTAACAGCTTTATTTTTATGACGAACCCATTTTTATCGTAATTGCAAACGACTACAGTGCTAAACAGACAGGGTTGATGCCGAATGCAAGAAAATCGAATCATTACCAAAACACTCACACGAAAACCGGCAATCTCCCACTCGGAAAAAACATGAAAATTGTAGTGATCGATACATTTTCCTATCTGAACGTATTGCACGTAAAATTCCATTCATCCTTCGGAGATGGCACTGCACTATGGAGCGATACTGCGCCAAAAATCGGTGAAATTATCGACGTTGAGTTTGATTTTGAGGAGGCTTTCTCATGGAATATAAACGTGAAGCCAACCGCTGAAAAATCTTCAAAAATCAAAATGGAGAACAGCCTCATCCAAATAACCGCCGAGCTGGTCCAAGCTGACGAAGAAGGATGTGTAGCATTAAAGCTCGGTGATTCAATAATCCTAATTGAGTTGGATGGTCCCATACCTCAGAAATCAGGATTTGTTGAACTCAGCGCTACCGCAATTCAACTTTACCCAACACATATTTGAGTCCACCTAAGTCAAACGCTCAAACCGGGGCCACAACCCGCAGCCCCGATCCATTTTCAACTCATAACCGGCGCAGCCCCCACCTGCACCCCACGCCCACTCGCGGCCATCTCAAACAACCCCTCCACCCGCGCTTGCTCCACCGCGCTCGGCTTGATCATCAGCGCGCACACCACAAAAATCGCAGCATTCACCACCAGCCCCACAATCCCGCTGGTCAACGACCCAAGCGCTGGAATGTCATCCGGGTACAGCGTGGTCAGTACAATCGCCACCATAATCCCCGCCAACATGCCGGCAATCGCGCCCTGTTTGTTGCCACGGCGACTGAAAATGCCGAAGAACAGCGGCACGGCCAGTTGAATGATGCCCTGGTAGGAGATCTGCGCCAGTAATTGCAGGCGCGAATAATCAAAGGTCAGGTAGGCCAGCACCGAGGCGGCGACGATAAACACCACCATGCCGGCCTTGGCCAGTAAGGTGAGTTGGCGGTCGGTGCGTGGGGTGTTCCAGGTGGCCAGGTCGTTGGCAAACTGGGTGCCGCAGACCTGCACGCAGCCGTCGACGTGGCCGATGCTGGCGGCCAGTACGATGACGATGGCTAGCGCCAGCAGCCATGGCCCGCCAATGTCGAACAGCGAGAGGAACCAGCCTTGTTGCGGGTGGGCCAGCACGTTGGGGTCCTGGCTGATGGCGGCGGCGAACAGCATGAGGATGCCGTAGAACCCGCCCACCAGCAGCATGGTATACAGTGTGCCCTTTTTCACCGCGCGCACGCCGCTGGCGGTGTAGATGCGCTGGAAGCTCATCGGCCAGCACATCGAGCCGATCACGCCGGTGAAGATCAGGCTGAACATGTACATCGGGCCATAACCGGTGCCGGCGGTGCCGGGAATTTGCAGCATTTTTTCCGGTAATTGCGCGAGGTTGGAAAACGCGGCCTGATCGCCGAAAAGCAGGAACACGCAGACCCCGGCGCACACCACGTAGGCGATCAGGCCCTGGAACATGTCGGTCATGATCAACCCGCGCATGCCCATGCTCACGGTCCAGTACTGACGGATCAGTACCACCGCCACGCCTGCAAACAGGCAGGTGGTGACGCCCCAACGGCCGAAGCTGGCGAACTGGAACAGCATCGCCAGGGCCTGGATGCCCATCACCACCCATGGAAACACCGAGATGATGCCGATAATCGAGGCGACCCGTTTTACCGCCGGGCTGTCGAAGCGCATGCCCAGCAGGTCCGGCTGGGTGCGCAGGTTGAAGCGTTTGCCCCAGGTCCAGGCGCGGCTGGCCATCAGGTACATCGCGGTCACGCCCAGGGTCGCATAGACCATGCCGTAGAAACCCAGGGCGCCGCCGACGCTCAGGGCAAAAAACGCGGTGAAGGTCGAGCCCGGCCACCAGGAGTTGGTGTAGCACATGGCGATATACCACGGCCCATAGGAGCGCCCGCCAACGGCGTAGTCGGAAAAACTGGTGCTTTCGCGGTTGGTGGCATAGAGCACGGCGATCATCCCGGCCAGGAACAGGCCGATCACACCGAAGGTAATGAACAAGTGGGCATCGCTGCTGGTGCTGATCATCACACGCCCTCCTCGTCAGGAATATCACCGGCCTTGAGCTCGGCCAGATACAACCCCCACACCCCAAGGGCGGCGAGTACGGCAATGGCGATCCAATAGAAAATCGGCAGCGGGATGCCTACCACCAAGGCGCGACTGCCACTCACGCTCAAATAAAACGGCGGGAATAACGCCAGCATCAACAACAGGAAAAAGTAGCCGCCGAAGATCTGGTTTCTCAGGCGTGCGGGTGACGCGCTTGCGGGTTTCATGATGGAGGGTGCTCCTTGAATTTCTGGATCGGTTTGTTGTGTGATCAATCAAAAAATCAAGCAGTGAAACGTCAGCGCAAACCAGCGCCAAAGGAGCTACAGGGTGACGCGTCGTTATTGTGCTGGCGCAGGCTCAGGCCTGTCTTAGCCAGGTTTCCCATTGCGAATCATTGATCACGCTACGTGCGCGCATGTGCTTCCAGGCACCGTATTTGTAGAAGTCGAAATCCAGCTGCGACACCGCGTGCTGGACCATCGCCCAGGTCGACCATTTGATGTCGGCCAGGGCCTTGTGCAACTTGATCCGCGCCAGCCGTTGCGGGGTGACCTGGCCGAAATAATCTTCGATCAGCGCCAGTTCCATTTCGTCGGTGAAGAACATCTCGCCAAACCACAGCGCCAGCTCGTAATGACGGTCGTTATTGGAGGCGTACTCAAAGTCCACCAGGCGAATCTGGCGGCGGTCATTGAGCATGAAATTCCCCGCCAGCGTGTCGTTCATGCACGGCGCCAAGTCGATGCCCGACGCTTGCAACGCGCCACGCGCCCGGTCACATTGGCGACGCAGCCAGGCATCATCGCTGGGCGTGCAGCCCTGCAGTTCTTCGACCTGGCGCTGATGCTCGGCAATCATGTCGAACACGGTTTTGGTCTGGCACAGCGGCGACTGGTCGTTGAACGCTTTCAGCGCATGCAGGGCGTTATGGCGCACATCGCGGTCGAGAAAGTCCTGATTCGAAGAGGCGCGCCAGCCTTCCATAAACTCGAAAACTTCAACGCCAAACTCTTCGAGGAAGGCAAACACCGGCGCACCATAGCCGGTTTGCGCGGCCTTGACGCTGGCGTCATGGGCGGTGCGCCGGTCGATAAACATCTCGGTGCCGGCGCCGGGCACTTTGAAGAAGTAGGCGGTGTTGAGCCCGCTGACCTCGACCCGCCAGTTGCTGTTGGAGATCCCGCCGCTGACCGGCTCGTAACGAATGCCCGAACCGCTCCAATCGCGTACGCCGCGCACTGCCGCCTCCAGTTGGCATTCTTGAGGCGTACAGGCCTCACCCATTGCTTTCATGCCTGCCCCTCCTGTACCTGCCGTAACCAACTTTCAAATCGCGGGTCTTGCAAGCTCTGCCGGCAGCGCAGCAAGGTCCACTGCCCCACCTTGGAGAACTCCAGGGGCCGCGTTGAGGTCGCGCCGACCCACAAGCCCCACAGCGTCCAATACCAATCATTGATCAGCGCATAGAGGCGGCAGCGGGCGTAATCGCACTCGCGACACTCACCGGCCCAGGCCTTGATGCCGTCACGCCACTGGCTTTCAAAGGCATACAACTCGTTGAGGCTGACGGCCACGTCGTACCACGGGTCAAAGCAACCAGCGTAGTCGAAGTCGATCAATTGCAGCGCGCCGCCGGGGCCGATCATCACATTGCTCGCCAGCCCGTCGCCGTGCAAGGGCACGCAGGTGCCAGGGCTCAATTGCAGCGCGGTCCAGGCCAGATCGATGCAGGTTTCAATCCACCCATGATCAGCGGGCAGGCCCACGCCGTCACGGCTGCACAGCTCACGCAGGTGCTGGATATCCTGCAACGGCGAACGGTTGAAGCCCGGTGAGGTGCCGACGTGCAACTGCCGCTTCAAGGCCCACAGCGCTTGCAGGCGCTGGGGTTGCAGTAACTCATCGAGCCGTGCCCAACGCCACTCGTGGGCCGGCAAGGCATCCAGCAGCAGCACGCCGGCAGCCACATCCACCAGGCGCACGCCGGGGGTCACGTCACAGTCAGCCGCCAGTTGGGTGGCGCGGCCGGTGCGCTCTATGTCGATCAGCGCACGCATATCGTCGTGCAGCACTTTGGCGTAGCACTGGCCCCAGGGCGCCGTGAGGTGAAAGCCGGTCCACTCGGTGGCCAGGCGTATCGGCGAGGCGATACCGGCAGTGCCGTCCGAGACCTCGACATGGGCAGACAGGCCGGCGGACTCCAGGGCGCCCATCAGGCGCGACAGTGCGTAGGAACAGTTGGACATGTCGTCCCTCACCGGTAAGCGTTGGGGGAAGTACAGGCGCAATGCAGCAGCGCGGTCAGCATCTGCAGGCCGGTGCGCATGTCGCGGTCATGGGTGAGTTCCGCCTCGTTATGGGACACGCCGTTGCTGCTCGGAATGAACAACAGGCATGCCGGGTAATGCCGGCCGAGGCTGATGGCGTCGTGGCCGGAGACCGTGACAGTGTTGCCGACCGCCAGCCCCAGTTGTTGACCGACACCGTAGGCCAATTCGGCAAAACCATGGTGTAACGCGATGGGCGCACGCAGGGCGCGGCTTTCGACTTCGTATGTGGTGGCGGTCGATGCAGCGACGGCCTTGAGGCAGGCATCCAGCCGATAACCGGCAACCGCCAGCAATGCCGTGTCCGGCGAGCGGTATTCCACATGCAAGGTGACGCGCGAGGGCACCACGTTCGGCGAGTTGGGGTAAATTTCCAGGCGCCCTACCGAGCTGTGAAACTGCAGCCCGTGCACGTCCGCTTCGGCGCGCACGGTGGTTATCGCATGCGCCGCCGCGAGCAAGGCATCTTTGCGGGCGGCCATCGGGGTTGGGCCGGTGTGGTTCTGTTCGCCGTCGAAACGGATACGCTGCTTGAGCGCCGCCCAGGTTTCACGCACTACGCCGATGTCCAGGCCCTGGCTTTCGAGGCCGTCGCTTTGTTCAACGTGGATTTCCACATAACCGGCCACATCCAGTTCAACCAGGCCGTCCCCCAGATAGCCGATCGCTTGCAGCGCATCCTTGAGGCGAATGCCGTCGCCATCGCGGCATTCCCAGGCTTCGTGCAGGGCCAGGTCGCCGGTAAACACGCTGCTGCCGATCAGGCTGGGTTGAAAGCGCGCGCCTTCTTCGTTGGTCCAGTTCACCACCGCCAGGTTGCACGCCGGGGTTTCGCCGCGCTCGTGCAGTTGGCGCGCCAGGCTGGCGATGGCGACTGCGCCAGCCAACACCCCATAGATACCGTCGAAACGCCCCGCGCTGGGCTGGCTGTCCAAGTGCGAGCCGCACAGCACATAGGGGGCGTCCGGGTTGAAGGTGATCAGCCCGAACAGATTGCCGATGGCGTCTACGCGCACGTCGAAACCGCGCTCACGCAGCCACGCGCTGAACAGGTCGCGCACCGCACCGTCTTCGGCCGATGCGGCCAGGCGGTGCAAACCACCTGCCGGTGTCGCACCGATGGCTGAGCTGTCGCGAAACAGCGTCTCGAAGGCCTCGACGTCCGCCTCACTGGGAGACAGCCACTCAGGGGTAAAGGATGTCGACATGGGCGTGCTCCAGGCAGGTCGCAAACTCCGCGGACGGAGGGCGATTGGTGACCAAAGTGGTGATGGCGCTGAACGGCAGTGTGTTGATGAACGTGCGATGGCCGAACTTGGCGTCGTCCGCGAGGATGACGCTGCGCAGGCAATGTTGGGTCAGGGTGCGGCGCAGCAGCGCCTCGGGCTCCTGGTAGTCCATGAAGCCCAGCTGCAAGTCCACCGCGCCGATGCCCATGAAGGCGATGTCGTAGTGAAACTGCCGGACAAATTCCAGGGTGTGGGCGCCGATCAGCGCATTGTCATTACGGCGCACATCACCGGGCACCACCAGCACCTGATTACTGCTTTGCTGGGTGATCAACTGCGCGATGTCCAGCGAGTTGGTGATGATGCGCAGTTGGCTGAAACCAATCAATTGCTGGGCCAGGGCCAGGGTCGAGGTGCCGGTATCGAGAAACAGCACCATGCCCTCGCTGACCAGTTTGGCAGCACAGACTGCCATGCGGGTCTTGGCCTGGGCCTTGATGCGGGTGCGCACTTGCAGCGGTTGTTCTTCGTTCAGCCTGGGCAAGATCGCGCCGCCATGGATGCGACGCAACTTGCCGGCCTCCTCCAGGTATTTGAAGTCGCGGCGAATGGTTTCTTCGCTGACGAACAGCGCTTGCGCCAGGTCCGACGCCTTGACGCGCTGATGTTGGGTGAGCATGAGCATGATTTCGTCGAGACGCGGCTGATTGAGCATAAAGGGTGCATTCCAAGGCAAATTCGAGCCGTCAGTATCGCGCGCTTTGCGCCCACCACGGTACGCGGCATGCACCAGTCCGGCGGGGGGCAAAGGACGACTGACGGCGATTGATCGGGTCACGTTTACCTCTCACTCATCGGGGTGTGAAAGGGCAGAAACACTACAAAAGGATCTGTCCAGGGCAGGCCTCTAACGAGCCGGCTCCACGGGGCAATCAGGCACTACAACAACAGCGGCGGCAGGTGCTGGTCCCAAGGCGCAATGGCTTCTACTGCGGCGCAGAACTGCAACACCTGGGCGTCGGCAAAGCGCGGCCCGACCACTTGCAAACCAATCGGCAAGCCGCTCGGGCTGAAGCCGCAAGGCAGGCTCGCAGCGGGGTTGCCGGTGATATTGAACGGGTAGGTAAAGGGCGTCCAACGTGCCCAGGGCACCGCGCCGTCCGCGCCCGGCCAGCCTTCGGGCGCGACCTGGTCGGCGGCGAACGGCAGGGTTGGCAGGGTGGGCAGCAGCAACACGTCATAGTCGTTGAACAGCGCGTGCACCTGGTTGGCGAAGTGCGCCCGTTGTTGCACGGCCTTGAGGTAGTCACCGAGGTCGTAATCGCCCGCGCGCTGGATCAGCGCGGCAAAGCCTGGGTCCAGTTGGTCGAGGCGATCCGCCAGGGCTTTGCCGTAGGCAATGCCGCGTCCGCCGACCCACAAGGTTTCGAATGTGGCGAGTGGGTCCTGCCAGTCCAGCGTCAAGGTGGTCACGGTGACCGGCAAGCGTTCCGCCAGGTTGTACACGGCGGCTTCGACGCTAGCGGCAATGACCGGGTCGACCGGGGTGTTGAACAATGTCGGGCAATACGCCACCCGCAGCGGCCCCAGTGGCTGGTCGCAGCGCGCCAGGCAGGATTCGGTCAATGCGGGCAAGGCCTGATGATCCAACGGATCCGGCCCGGAAAGGATGTCAAACAACAAAGCGCTGTCGCGCACCGTGCGCGTGATCGGCCCGGCATGGCTGAGCATTTCGGTGGCCGACCAAGGCCAGGTCGGAATGCGGCCCAGGGAGCCTTTCATGGCGAACGCCCCGCAGAACGCCGCCGGAATGCGCACCGACCCACCGCCATCGGAACCCAGCGTGCCCGGCACCATGCGTGCCGCCACGGCAATCGCCGAGCCGGAGCTGGAGCCGCCGCTGGTGAGGTGTGGGTTCCAGGGGTTGCGACCGTTGCCGAACACACGCGAGGTACTGGCGCCAGTCCAGCCGAATTCGGTGGTGGCGGTTTTGCCGAGGATGATTGCACCGGCGTCCTTAAGACGGCGAATGATTGGCGCATCCTGGCTGGGCACGTGATCAAGGCCGGTCAATGAGCCCCGGGTGGTGCGCAGGCCAGCGGTGGAAAACAGGTCTTTGATCCCAAAGGGCACGCCATGCAGCGGGCCACGCAACTGCCCTGCCCTGGCCTCTTCGGTCAGCACTTGCGCTTGCGCCAATGCCGAGTCGGCGTACACGTCGCCAAACGCATTGAGTGTGGGATTGTGGGTTTCGATTGCGTGCAGGCTTTGCTCGACCAGGTGTACCGCAGACAGCGTGCCCGCGCGAATGGCCTCGGCAGCGTCGATCACAGTGGGCATCAAGAGGTCTGTGTTCATTGAGTATCCTGGGCCGTCTGCACATGAGTCCGGTGGGTACGTCAATAAACGCCCGAGCCTGGGGGCGTGTCAAGTGGGTTTTGTTGGCTATGTGGTTTTTGTGTGCTTTGTTATCAGTTCCACGCCACGATCAATAAACCCGCGCCCAATACCAGGCACAAGGGTGAATAAAAATAGGTGTCCAAACGGGCAAATCGTGACCCGCTCACTTTCTTGAAAAAACCCACCAGTTCCGAATCGCCAATCGCCCTGGCGAACATCACCAAGGCAATCGCACTGATGCCCCATTGCAGCGCGCCGTGGGACACCGGCGAAAAGTACAACCCGGCACGCAGGCACACCAGCAAGGCAATCGCCACCAAGCCCATCGCCACCAGAAACGTGCCCAGTGCCGACGGTTTGAACGCCGGCCGTGGCCCCTGGGCGAACTCGCCGGGCAATTCGGGAATGGCGGCCAGGCTGCCGAGCTTGCCGCCGGCGGCCCAGTACAGATGCACCATGCTGATGCAGGTAAAAATCGCGACGATCCAGCGTGCGACGAAAAAGCTCATGGCAGGCGCTCCCTTAAATGTGCGAATGAGGATAGTCGGCCTGAGATTTTTTGTAGGCATTTCGTCGGCGGCTGATGGTAAAGTGCCGCCCCATGAAAATCGCCCGTGCCGACCGCTCACTCATTGCCTGGATGCTGTATTGCTGCGTCCTGTTCAATGTGTTCGCGTGCAGTATTGGACATGGGCAGATGCTGGGCATGCAGCTCAACGGCATCGGCGGCCAGTTTTGTACGGTCGACCCGCGCACCCAGGCGCCGGCACAGAACAACTCCACCGACGAGAACCTGCCAACGCTGTCCAAGGCGTTCGGTTGCCCATTGTGTTCGACCGGCGGCATGGGGCCAGCACTCAGTTCCAGCCTCAATGTGGCGGTGTTGCCCCAACCGCACGCGCCGCCGCCAGCGGTGGTGCTTGCCGCTGATATTCCTGCCCGCTTCACCTGGCCCACGGCCAACCCGCGTGCGCCTCCCGTTTTCGCCTGATCCCTGCGCTTTCTGATCTGCATCGACCACCGCTCCCTTTAGGACTGCGGAGGACTGTGCGTTGTTTTCAAGCCAAGATTTTCAGGATTCAACCATGAAACATTTACCCTTGTTGGCGGGCCTGTTCGGCTGCCTGCCTGTCTGTGGCTGGGCGCTCGAGCTGGCCCCCACCACCATTGATGGCGAACAAACCAGCGAACCGGGCCTGGCCCTGGACCAATCCAGCGGCACGGCGTCACGCCTGGGTTTAAGCATGCGCGAAACCCCGGCGTCGGTGGCCATTGCCAACCGCAACGACATTGAGCGCCATGGCGCAAAAACCTTCCGCGATGCGGCCAACACCTTGCCCGGCGTCAACGCCAGTGCGCCGCCGGGGTTTGGCGGGTTTGTGTCCTATCGTGGTTTTACCAGCAGCCAGATCACCCAGATGTTCAACGGCATCAACGTCGCCACCGGCCTGGCGCGGCCGGTGGATGCATGGATCTATGACCGGGTTGAGCTGGTCGGCGGCCCCTCCTCCCTGATCAACGGCGCCGGCTCAGTGGGCGGCTCGCTGAACTACGTGACCAAGCTTGCCACACGCGAGGAACAAGCCGCCGAAGGCCAGCTCACCTATGGCAGCTACGACACTGCCGGCATGGCCTTTGGCCTCAACCATGCCCTGACCGAACCCGGTGCCGAGGTGCAGCACTACGCGCGCCTGGATGTCAGCCGCAACACCAACCACAGTTACATCGACCGCGACCAGCGCGATGCCTGGAGCCTGGCGTTCTCCTTGCTCAGTGACCTCACCCCCAACCTGTCCCACACCCTGGCCCTGGAATACCAGGATGAACATGAGGACAGCCCGTATTGGGGCACGCCGGTGCTCAACCCCAAGGCGGGTGAGTTGAAAATCGACAAGCACAACCGCTTCAACAACTACAACGTCGCCGATGGTCGTTACGAGCAACGCACGATCTGGATGCGTTCGATCATCGACTACCGGATCAACGACAGCACCACACTGAAAAACACGCTGTATCACCTGGACAGCCAGCGTGACTACCGCAACCTGGAAACCTACCAGTACAACGCCGACAACAGCGCGGTGAACCGCTCGACCGCCTACCAGGTACGCCATCAGGGCGAGCAGCACGGCAACCAGTTCGAGCTGCGCCATGACGACAGCGTGTTCGGCCTGTCAACCACCTGGTCCGGCGGCTTCGAGTACAAGGTCAACAGCACCACCAATAACCCGTTGAATGTGCCGGGCAACAGCACGGTGGACCCGAATGCCTACAACCCCGGGCACTTCTACGACATTCCGGGCACCCGGCCTGGCTTTGTCAAAGACAAGACCAACGAGGTCACCACCAAAGCCTTGTTTGTGGAAAACCGCTTGGGCCTCACTGATAAACTCTCGCTGCTCACAGGACTGCGTTACGACGCCATCGACCTGGATGTGACTAACCATCGCGTGATCACCGCCACCAACCCACGCCACTTCAAGCGCAGTTGGGAGCCGGTCACCGGCCGCGTAGGCCTGACGTATCAGTTCATCCCATCGGCCAATGTGTATGTGCAATACAGCACCGCAGCGGAGCAACCTTCCACCACCACTCAAGTGTTCGACGTGTCGACCGGCAAACAGTGGGAAGTCGGCAGCAAGTTCGACTACCTCGACGGTCGCGGTTCGGCCACCGTCGCCGCCTACAGGATCGAGCGCAAGGACTTTGCCGTCACCGACCCGCTGGACCCGAACAACAGCATTCCGGTGGGTGCGCAGACCTCCAAGGGCATCGAGTTGGCCAGTTCGTTACGCATCACGCCACGGCTGCTGGCCGAAGGCAACTTTGCCTGGGTGGACGCCGAGTACGATGACTTCAACGAGAAAATCGCCAGCGGCGCAGTGGTATCGCGCAAGGGCAATACGCCCACCAACGTGCCCAAGCGCGTGGGCAACGTATGGCTGACGTATGACGTTGCCGAGGACTGGCAAGGCGGTGTGGATGCGCGGTATGTGGCCCAGGTGTATGCCGATAATGCCAATACCCAGACGGTGCCGGCCTACACGCTATTCGGCACGTTCCTGCGTTACAAAGTGGATTCACATACCTCGGTGACCGGGCGGGTACGTAACCTGACCAATGAGGTGTATGCAGAGTTTGCGCATGTGTCGCCGGCTTACTATTTAGGCGCGCCACGGACGTTTGAGTTGGCCGTACAAACCCGATTCTAAACCTGGAATAAAGATCAAAATGTGGGAGCCGGGCTTGCCCGCGATGGCGGTGTGTCAGTCATGTACGTTGACTGTTACACCGCCATCGCGGGCAAGCCCGGCTCCCACATTGAAGGTTACTTCAGGCTCGCCTCAACCTTCTGCGCCACCTGCGGCGTCAACCACGCCTTCCACACTTCAGGGTGTTCCTTGAGGAACACTTGCGCCACGTCACGCGGCGCCGTGTGATTTTCGCTCATCGCCGCCAAGGCTTTATTCAATGGCTCAATCGGAAACTGCACCTTGGTAAAGAACTCGGCAATCTGCGGCTGCGCTTGCTGGAACGGTGTCGACACACCGATGCTCAGCTTGGACGCCAACGAGCGCGTCGGCCGTGGGTTGGGGTTGTCTGCATCGGTCAGGGTCTTCCAGGCATCGGCGTCAAATGGCGGTTCTTCCAGCTGGATCAGCTTGTAACGGCCCATCAAGGGCGTTGGCGACCAGTAGTAGAACAGCACCGGCTTGCCACGACGGATCGACGACGCGATCTCCGCATCCAGCGCCGCACCCGAGCCGCTGCGAAAGTTCACATAGCTGTCGTTCAGGCCATACGCCTTGAGCTTCTGCGCGTTGACCACTTCCGAGGTCCAGCCGATCGGGCTGTTAAGAAAACGCCCTTTGCCGGGCGACTCCGGGTCTTTGAACACGTCCTTGTAACGCGCCAGGTCCTGCACGGTCTTGAGGTCCGGCGCCAGCGGTTTGAGGCCTTTGGCCGGGTCGCCCTTGACCACGTATTCCGGCACCCACCAACCTTCGGTGGCGCCTTTGACCGTATCGCCCAGGCCGATGACTTTGCCTTCGGCTTCGGCCTTGATCCACACCGGGCTGCGGCCGGCCCATTCTTCGCCGATCACCTGGATATCGTTTTTCGCCAGGGCGGTTTCCAGCGTAATGGTGGTACCGGGCAACGTATCAGTGGGCAGGTCATAGCCCTTTTCGACAATAAAGCGCAGCACTTCGGTGATCAGGCTACCGCTTTCCCAGTTCAGGTCGGCAAAGTGCACCGGCGTTTGCGCAGCCGATACCGGCAACGACAGACTCATGGTCGTCAACGCCGCAGCCGCAGCCGCAACCACCAGGGTTCTCAATCCTTTCATGCCTTTGCACCTCGCATTTTCACAGCCATAGCGGGCGGCTTTGCTGCGGATGCGCGAAGCCTCTGAATAGTTAAGTCAACTCAACTGTAGTAGAGGTTCCGGAGGCGCAAGAATACACGTGGCGTTTAGCAGTTACTCACTGGCCTTGAACGTCACCAGTTCACCCTTGCGCCACTTGGCGGCCTTGCCGGTCACGGCCTTGAGGGTTTTGGTCAAGCCTTCCTGCAATTGTTCATTGGCGGCAAACACCAGCATCACGCTGTGGCCTTCCTTGAACACGATGCCCTGGCCTTCGGTCGACGAAACAAAGGCGTAATCGCCCAAGCCATACACCGTCAACTTGATGTCGCGAAACTTCAGTTCGAACTTGCCGCCTTCACGGCTCGGCAACACGGCGGCACGAAAATGGTCGCCGACCTTGAGTTCCAGGCGCGGTTTGTCATCCACGACCAGCGCCGATTCAGTATCGATCTCGGCGATGTAAATGCCTTCCGGCGTCTGTTCAGTGATGTAAACGAAACGGGATTGAAACTGCTTGACCAACTTTGCGCGCAAATCACCCAGCACGAATAACGCGTGCATATCCAGATTACTGACTGCCAAGGAAACGCCCCCACATCAAAAAAGGCGCTGACCGCCAGAGCGGACAGCACAAAAAAACGGCCGTTACGGCTCGATCACACATTCGTAAAAAAACTGAAGAAACCTGCTGCCACGCCATAAGACTAGTACACAGATGCACGATGGACCTTATGCAAGGTCATCAGGCGACACAGCAAATCACAGGTTCAGCAGCCCGAGAACTCGGACCGACCCACTTCAGAGAATAACCCGGTTAAAAACGCGATTTCCGACAGCCTACACATTACATAACACCCGGAATGGAACCAGGCATCGGCTGCCGACGACAATACTAAAACAGCAACCCGGTTCAAAACCACTCGAAACGCTGCTGGTAAGTCCACAAGGTCGATCGACAGGAGCTGAGCATGCAACCACGTCAACACGCCGTTATGTCATCGCGCACTCGTTCATCATGTCCAGACGAGCGCCAATACTACTGCTTACATAACCCCAACGGGTACTCCAATTACGTTCTTTACCAAGTGGTACCGGCCGGACGCAATTTCTTTCATATCCTTGAAGTGACCAGCGGCAGGATCAAAGGCTTTCGCAGCACGCATTCCAAGGCTTGCGAATTGGCCCAACAACTTGAAGCCAACCTGCAAGCGGTTCACGCTGCGATCGTTTCGTCACCCGCCTGACTTTACTGCGCCGTCGCCCTTCAACAACTGCCATACTGGCCCGTCCATTGAAGTTTGCCCCTTGCGTGTCGGCGTTCATCAGTGCAGTGACCTTGATGCAGTTAACTTGAAGGGAAGGCTATACGTGACGGAATTTGATATTGGCGAATTTTTCATCCATGGCGATGCGCGAGAAGTAGATGGCGAGTTTCAAGCGGTGATCATTATGCGGGCCAAACCACCGCTGACCACGGTCACCACGCATCAGGTAGAAAAAGATCGTTGGTTCAAAACCGTCGACGCTGCGGCCATTGCCGGCAAAGATGCCGCCAGGGCGCTGAAATCCGCGGTGGATTCAGGTGCACTCAATTCCTGACCTGTGCAAATCCTGAACTCTGTCGCGTCCCCGGCCTCACATGCACAACATCCCTCACCTTGCATGGAGAACCCACCATGGACGCGCCAATCCCTACGCTTGAAACCCTGTTTGATCAACTCGGTCTGGATTCAACACCTGAAGCCATCGATGCTTTTATCGTCGCGCATCCGCTACCTGAAGACGTGAAGCTGATCGACGCACCCTTCTGGTCTGCGCAACAAGCGGCGTTTCTTAAAGAAGAACTGCGCGAAGACGCCGAATGGGCAATACCGGTGGATGAGCTGAACCAGCGCCTGCACCCGTCTAAATAACACGCCTCAATGCAGGCTGTCTGATTGTTCCAGGTGCATCAGTGCCTGCCAGGCGGCTCTGCACTCCTCGGCTTCACTGCGGCTGGCGAATGCCGTACCGCGTTGCTCGCCATTGAGCAACACCACCCAACAGGCTTTCTGGCCCAGCGCACGCAGGGTTTCGGGAACACCACTGCCGATCATCACGGCGACATCGACCTTGTTTTGCATGGAGCTTCTCCGTCACATTAGTTAGCTACCTAACAATATTGTCCATGCTACGGTTTTATTCCACGTGGAAAAAGCTATCTCCGGAATAGCTCCATTGCATAAACAGTAACAATCCTAACGCCCAGCCTTGGCCCCTTCCGGTTTATAGCCCAGGCGCAAGCCACCCCAATGCCGCCCCTTAACCATGATCGGCACCGACAAATCGTGCATCAGTTCGCCAGTATCGCGGGTATAGGTCTGCAACAGCACTGCTTGTTGATGGCTGCCACAACGAATGCCGGTACGGTCGTCGAACTTGCGTTTGGTACGGTTCTGCACGGCGTCAACCTGTGCATCGCCGGTCAGGGCGTGGGAGAACGCCTTGTTGTGTGTGGGCACATAGCCCTGCGGTGTGCAGGCAATCGCGAACACCAGCCCCTCATGGCGCGGCAGCAATGCCTCCTGGATCGTCGGCAGCACTTGGTCGGTGTAGCCATCAAAGCGCGTGTGGTA
This sequence comes from Pseudomonas sp. 2995-3, assembly GCF_002742565.1. Taxonomy (NCBI): domain Bacteria; kingdom Pseudomonadati; phylum Pseudomonadota; class Gammaproteobacteria; order Pseudomonadales; family Pseudomonadaceae; genus Pseudomonas; species Pseudomonas sp. 2995-3. The sequence goes on from NZ_LJSB01000259.1 coordinate 17,239, forward strand.
TTTGCTCGGCCGGGTGTTGGGGATCGGCGTGTAGTTGCGGTCGAACAAGTCTTCCAGGCTGATGCGGTTTTGCACGATGTCAGCCTCGAACTGCTCACCAATACGGCTCGCCCCTTCGCGAGCCAGGTCGTAGATGCGCTGGTGATAGTCATCCAGCCCGACTTCAGCCAGGCGCTCACTGATGGTTTCAGCCTGTCCTTCCATCTGCACAGCGACCTCGGCCAGTTGCCGCGTCTGCTGGTCGCTCACCGTTAAATCGCTGCGCATCTGCTCTACCGCGTGGAACAGGCTGTCGAGTTGCGCGCGGTTGGTGTCGGTGCCTTGGGCGATCTCGTTGACCTGCCCTTCTACGTCGGCTGCCAGGCTGGCGATATTTTCCAGTTGCTCACCCGCCTGCTCCACCTGCTCGACGCCGATGTGCAAGTCGGCGGACAGTTGGCGAATCTGTTCCACCACCTGGGCGGTGCGTTGTTGAATATCGGCGACCATCACGCCGACCTCATCCGTCGCCGTGGCCGTACGCCCGGCCAGGCCACGCACTTCATCGGCCACTACGGCAAAGCCGCGCCCGTGCTCGCCGGCGCGCGCCGCTTCAATGGCGGCGTTCAGCGCGAGCAGGTTGGTCTGGCTGGCAATGGACTGGATCACCAGGGTCACGCGCTGAATCTCTTCACTGCGCTGGCTCAGCGCCTCGATCAACTCTCGGCTGGCATTGGCGCGCAGGCGCAGTTGGTGCATGCGAGTGATCGATTGAGCCAACACTTCGCGCCCTTCAGTACTGCGCTGGTGCGCCTGGCTGGCCGCGCCCAAGGCCTGCCGGCTGAGTTGAGAGGTGACTTGCTCGGTGCCGATCATCACTTCGGCGCTGCTGACAATTTGCTTGGCGGCGCCTAATTGCGATTGCACGCGCGCGGCCAGTTGCTTGACCGAATAGGCCACGCCGGCAGCGGAAAGTGCGTTATGACTGGTGGTGTAGGAAAGATCGCGAGTCAGCTCACCCAGCGTATCAATCGCCTGGGCAGGCGCTACACGCGGCACTCGGGCTTTGAGCGCAGGCAGCCAGATCACCAGCAAGGCCAGTGGCAGGCACAGGTACAGCGGCAAGCCGGCAAACGACAGGCCCAGCAGGACCAGCACCAGCGCGGTGCTCTGCATAAGCGGCGTCAGCCAGCCGGGCAGCACGCGCACCACCGTTTGCGGTGGCGCCGCTGCGCCCATCAGAGATCCGTCTCCAGCCATCGTCGTTACCCCTCTGTTTGTCGTTATTGTTGCTGCATTAAACGCCACTATTGGGCCATTATCCATGGGCCTTTCGTGGGGTGCTTGCAGCAGATCAATAGACAGGGACGTAACCGGTGTTTCTTCGGGCATCACAGCTGCGATGCCCGACTTCAGCGCATCAGGCCTGGCGCTGGTGCTTGTCGATCTGCTCGTGACGCTCTTGCGCTTCGATACAGTATTTGGTGGTCGGGCTGATCAGCAGGCGCTTGAGGCCGATAGGCTCGCCGCTGTCATCGCACCAGCCAAAAGAATCTTCCTTGATGCGTTCCAGGGCACGCTCAAGCTGCGGCAGCATGCGCTGGTCGCGGTCGATGGCGTTTACCAGCCAGGTGCGCTCTTCTTCCACAGAGGCAGCGTCAGCCGGGTCCGCCGGGGTGTCCAGGCTTTCGATGGCGATGCGGTTCTGCTCAATGCGCTCGTGGTGTTCCACTTTCATGTCTTGCAGCAACTTCTCGAAAAAAGCGTGCTGTTCGGCATTCATGTAGTCATCCGCCGGCATGGCCAGCAACTTTTCCTTTGTCATTGATTTCTCTATAAAAAATACGTGCATTAAGGCGAATAAGGGAGCGTTCCGGCAGACCTTCGCAGGCCTCGGAAGGGCGCCGTCCATTTCAAGCGCCACCCGGCACTCAATTTACGAGGGGCGGCAGTCTAAGGCCGACTGGAAGGCTCAGCAACTGAAAAGACAGGCATTTTTTCCCAATTAACCCCCAAAGGCACCAGGACGGGCTTGGCGAACGGTCATCGGAGTGCGTTTATAGCAAGAAATTCAGTGCTGTGGAGCTATATAGAAGACAAACGGTTAGAACGGTCTGATAAAGACTCGCTGTGGGAGCTGGCTTGCTGTGGCGAGGGAGCTTGCTCCCGTTCGACAGCGCGGCTGGAGCAGGCTTTTTAGGGGCGCTTCGCACCCCAGCGCAAGCAAGCTTGCTCGCCACAACAAGCCAGCTCCCACATTGGATAGGTGTTGCCCGTTAATCGGTATCAGCGCTTGAGCTTGCGCTTGTTGCGATACTGGTCGATCACCACCGCAATCACAATGATCAGCCCCTTGATGATGTCCTGGATATACGCATCCACCCCCACAAAGGTAAACCCGCTGGCCATCACGCCGAGAATCAGCGCACCGATCACGGTGCCGGTGATGCGCCCTACTCCGCCCGCCAGGCTGGTGCCGCCGATCACCGCCGCCGCAATCGCATCCAGCTCATAGGACATGCCCATGCCGGCCTGGCCGGTGGCGGCACGCGCCGAGGCCACCACACCGGCCAGGCCCGCCAGCAGACCGGCGATGCTGTAGACGATGATCAGGTGACGCTTGACGTTGATGCCCGAGGTGCGCGCCGCCTGCATGTTGCCGCCGATGGCGTAGGTGTACTTGCCGTACTTGGTGTAGCGCAGGGCGATATGGAAGATCACCGCCACCACCAGGAAGATAATCACCGGCATCGCACCATGGCCGATGGCGGTGTACGAATCCGAGAGCATGCTCACCGGCTGGCCTTCGGTGTAGTAGCGTGCCAGGCCACGGGCCGAGACCATCATGCCCAGGGTCGCAATAAACGGCGGAATGCCGGTCACCGCGATGATACTGCCGTTAATTGCCCCCGCCAGCAGCCCCACACCTAGGCCCATCGCCACCGGAATCCACACCGGCAAGTCGGTCAGGCTGGGAAACACTGCCCGGGAAAAGTCCGAGGTTTGCGCCAAACTGGCGGCAATCATCGCCGATAACGCCAACACCGAGCCTGAAGACAGATCGATACCGGTGGTGATGATCACCTGCGTCACGCCAATCGCCAGCAGGCCGATGATCGACACTTGCAGAATCATCAGCACCAGGCGCTGGGAGTTCATCAGGAAGCTCTGGTCGCGCACGATCCAGCCGAATAGCTCAAACACCAGGCCGATGCCGATCAACACCAGGAAGATACTCAGCTCGGTGGGTAAACGCCGACGGTGCTTGACCGGTGCCGTGGCAGGCTTGTTGTCTGTTATTGCGTTCATAGCCAATTACCTTCTTATTCTGTGCGGTTCGTCAGTGGACTACGGTCATACCGGAAGCCAGCTGCATGACTTTTTCCTGGGTCGCGTCGGCGCGATCCAGGGTGCCCATCAGTTCGCCTTCATGCATCACCATCACCCTGTCGCTCATGCCCAGCACTTCCGGCAGTTCGGAGGAAATCATGATCACCGCCATGCCTTCGCTGGCGAGGAAGGAAATCAAGCGATAGATCTCGGCCTTGGCGCCAACGTCGATGCCACGGGTCGGCTCATCGAGGATCAGCAAGCGCGGGTTGGTCATCAACCAGCGCGCCAACAGGGCTTTTTGCTGGTTGCCGCCGGACAGAGTGTCGATGCACTGCTCCAGTGACGGGGTTTTCACCCGCAGCTTCTTGCACATGTCTTCGCACAGCGCGCGCAGGGCTTTTTGCTGGATAAAGCCGTTACCCGAGTAATGCGGCAGCACCGCCATCTCCATGTTCTCCAGCACCGACAGGCACGGGAACAGGCCACTGAGCTTGCGGTCCTCGGTCAACAGCGCAAAGCCCTTCTCGATGGCCATGTGCGGGTCGGTGATGTGCACCGGCTTGCCATCAAGGGTGATCCGGCCGCTGGAACTTGGAGTGATGCCGAAAATGGTCTCTGCCACGTTGGTGCGCCCCGAGCCCATCAGCCCGGCGATGCCGAGAATTTCACCGGCATGCAGGTCGAACGACACGTCCTTGAACACGCCGTCCAGGCTCAAGTCGCGCACCGACAGCAGCAAGTCGCCGATGGGTGTCTCGCGCACCGGGAACAACTGGCTCAGCTCGCGGCCGACCATCATCGAGATCAGGCTGTCGCTGTTCATGCTGTCGGCGCGCTGCAGGCCGATGTACTGGCCGTCACGAAACACCGCCACTTCATCGGCGATGGCAAACACTTCGTTCATTTTGTGCGTGATGTAGACGATGCCTTTACCCTGGGACTTGAGGTCGGCAATGATCGAAAACAGGTGGGCCACTTCCTTTTCGGTAATGGCTGAAGTCGGTTCATCCATGATCAGGATGTCGGAGTCGTAGGACACCGCCTTGGCAATCTCGACCATCTGCCGCTCGGCGATGCTCAGGTTGCCGACGTGTTCTTCCGGGTCCAGGTTGATGCGCAAACGGGCCAGCAACTCGGCGGTGCAACGGTGCATTTCGCGGTGGTTGACCATGTGCAGGCTATTGAGCTGCTCGCGGCCGATCCAGATGTTCTCGGCGATGCTCATGTGCGGCATCAGGTTGAGTTCCTGGTGGATCATCGCGATCCCGGCCTTCTGCGCCGCCAGCGGTGTTTCAAACACAATCGGCTTGCCGCGCAGACGAATTTCCCCGGCGTCGGGCTGGTAGATGCCGGCGATGATTTTCATCAACGTCGACTTGCCCGCACCGTTCTCGCCCATCAGCGCCAGTACCGAGCCTGGGCGCACGCGCAGTTGCACATCGGCCAGGGCCACAACGCCGGGAAAGCCTTTGCTGATGTTGACGATTTCCAGCAGGTAGGGTTCTTCCAGCAGCGCGGGCTGGAGACCGGGAGGCTGCGAGACAGTGGCTTGAGCAAGCATATCGGGTACTCCATCAGCAGAGCGACCGTGGCCGCCCTGCTTGCTTATTGTTGTTATGAAGGGCTACTTGAAGTCTTTGACGTTATCCGGCGTGATCAGCTTGAACGGGATCACCACGTTCTGCTCGATGGGCTCGTTTTTAGCCATCTTGCGCGCAGTCTCCACCGACTTGTCGGCCTGGCCCTTGGCATCCTGGAAGGCCGACACGGTCATGTCGCCCTTGGTGATCGCATTAAGGCCGTCCGGCGTGCCGTCGACACCGGCGATCAACACGCCTTTTTTGCCTGCCGACTTCAGCGCCATGGATGCACCAATGGCCATCTCGTCATTGTTGGCCAGTACCGCGTCAAAATCGCGGCCCTGGGTCAGCCAGTCGTTAACCAGGGTCATGCCCTTGTCACGCAACCAGATACCGGTCTGTTCCTGTTCGATCTTGATGCCGGGGTACTTGGTCAGGACTTCCTTCACGCCCTTGGTACGGTTAGTGGTGGAGTTGTTCGCCAGGTCGCCCAACAGAATCACAATGTTGCCCTTGCCGCCGAGTTTGTCGGCGATGTATTGCATTTGCAGTTTGCCGGCCTCGACGTCATCGGACACCACCGCTGCCACGCCTGGGGCCAGGGTTGGGCTATCCGGGCGGCGGTTGACGAACACCAGCGGGATTTTCGCAGCGGTGGCGGCCTTGATGATGTTGGCGGTCGAGGCGGTGTCCACCGGGTTGACGATAATCGCGTCGACCTTCTGGCTGATGAAGTTCTCGACCTGGCTCAGTTGCTTGACCACATCGGCCCGAGCGTCTTCAAACTGCAATTGCACACCATCGCCCTTGGGATAGGACTTGGCTTGCTTGTCCATGTCTTCACGCAGGTAGGTCAGGAAGGTGTCATCAAAGGCGGACATGGTCACGCCAATCTTCAGGTCGGCGGCCGAGGCAACACCACTGGCCAGCAACATGGACAGGGCCAGCGCGGTAAAACGGATCGGGGTCTTCATGAACGGTCTGTCTCCACTTTCTTGTTGGTTTTTTGGACGTTGCGTTTATCAGCGCTCGGCGGGCAATCGAACCACCGGTGCCCCCGGGATGCAGCAGACCAGCGCGCCGTGGTTTTCGACACACAGCACATTAAGGAAGGAGAAGTAAAACGGCCGGGCGCGGGGCAGACCGCGTGGCGCTGAGGCAGGGCGTAAAACTCGCAGTACAGCGTTGAAGATTTTCATCTGACGGTACCTGGTTGTTTTTGATCTTGTTTTTGTTGAGCCGCGCGAATCGAGTTCGAACGTACTTTATGCAACCTGGAAAAGACTGTATTAGAAAATAATTTCCATATCAACATGTTTTAGAATTTTATTCTATTTTTGTCGAAACCACCTGCTGGCGCTCGGCGCTGAGGCGTGCGGCGTCCAATATACGGGTGGTTTCCAGCGCGTCATAGGCGCTTACCGGCAATGGCCCCTGCCCTTGCACGGCCAGTTGCAACTGGCGATAGAACTGCGTCCAGCAGCCCTTCTCGGATGGCACTCGTTCGCGATCCTCGCCTTGCTCGAACCAGCCCCAGCGTCGATGCTCCTCGGCGCCCCATTGCTCGCCTTCGGTTTTTGGCGACTTGCCGGCCATCAGCGCGTCTTCCTGGCCGTCCAGCCCATCGACGGTGTAACAACCCAGGGTGCCACTGACCCGAAAGCGCGGTGCCTGGCTGTTTTGCAGGGCGCTGCCCCACAGGTGCGAAATCACGCCATTGGTGTGGGTCAGGGAGACGAAAAAACCGTGATCAAGGGTGGGGTGTTGCGGCGTGAACTGCAATTGCGCAAACACCCGGTCCACTGGGCCGAACAATTGCAGCGCCTGGTCCACTAGATGGCTGCCCAGGTCACGCAGCCAGCCGCCGCCACTGGCATTGCCCACCGCTTGCGGGCTGTAGCGTTCGACGCGGGATTCAAAACGTGTGATCTCACCCAAGGCACCTGCGTCGATCAGTTTGCGCAGGGTCAGGTAATCCGAATCCCAGCGCCGGTTCTGGTAGACGCTGAGCAGCGAGCCCTGGCGCTCGGCGGCGATGATCAGCGCCTGGGCCTGTTCGGCGTTGCTGGCGAAGGGTTTGTCGCTGACCACCGCCACGCCGTGCTCGATGGCTTCCAACACCAGCGCCGGGCGGCCTTTGAGGGTGGTGGAGATCACCAGCGCGTCGACACCGGCCTCGACGATCTGGCCGATGCTGTCAAAAGCCTTTACGCCCGGAAGGTCAGTACTCAATTGCTGGCGGCGCTCCGCTGAACGGGTCACCACACCAACAAAAGTCGCACCGGGCAAGGTTGCAATCAGCGGCGCATGAAAGAAGCGCCCTCCGTGGCCGTAGCCGACTAGTCCGATTCGCATAAGTTGTTTCCTTGTTGAATTGCAAACCCAATCAAGTGTGGGAGCTGGCTTGCCTGCGATAGCGTCGTGTCAGCCGATGAAGCTGTCACTGATAGACCGCCATCGCAGCGGTGCGACGATTCGACAAGCCAGCTCCCACACTGACTGCATTCCACCTGGCAGATTGTGATTAGCCGTAAAAGTGCGGACGCTCCGGCAAGCTCACCTTCACGATCTGCTCACTGTTCTGCGCCTCGATGCATGCATCCGCCGCCACCGCCGCTGCAAAACCGTCCCAGGCCGAAGGCCCGCCGACTTGGCCCGCACGCACGCTGTCGATAAACGCCTGCAATTCCACGTCGTAAGCCCCGATAAAGCGGTCCTTCCAGTCCATCAAAATGGCATTCGACAGCTTCGCGCCACTGCGCATTTGCACCTGCGAAGGCTCCGGCAGTTTGGCAATGCCGGTCTCCCCCACCACTTCACACTGGATGTCGTAGCCGTACTGGCAGTTCACGAACACTTCCACGTCGATGCGCGTGCCCTTGGCGGTTTCCAACAGCACGATCTGCGGGTCGCGCAGGTGGGCCAGGGCTTTGCTCGACTTGCGCGGGAACACCACCTGCACCGACACATAGTCATCGTTGAGCAACCAACGCAGCACATCCAGCTCGTGGATCAAGGTGTCAGTGATCGCCATATCCGTCTTGTAGTTCTCGCCCACCGTCGGGTTGCGGTGCGCGCAATGCAGCATCAGCGGCTCGCCGATCTGGCCGCTGTCGATCACGGCCTTGAGGGCGCGATAACCTTCGTCATACGGGCGCATAAAGCCCACTTGCACCAGGCGCTTGCCGTAGGCCAGTTCGGCGTCGACGATCTTGCGGCAGCCTTGCGCCGTCACCGCCAACGGTTTTTCGCAGAACACCGGCTTGCCGGCGGCGATGGCGGCCAGCACGAACTCTTCGTGGCTCGGCCCCCAGGACGTGACGAGAATGGCTTCGACCTGTGGCGAGTTGATCAGCGCATGGCCATCGGCGTAGACCTCGGCGGCAAGCTTCAAATCAGCGACGACCTTGGCGGCTTGCTCAAGGTTGATGTCGGTTACCGCCACCACCTGGCTATTGAGCAAGGTCTGGCTGCAACGACGGATATGGTCACGGCCGATAGCGCCGGTGCCAATCACTCCAAGCTTTAACGACATACACAACTCCTCTTGTTATTAGTACTGCCGGGCCTTGGCCAGCTGTTCGTTGAGTTTTTTCGCGGCGGCATTCGTGCGTTCACTGGTGGACACCTGCGCCACGCCCACCCGCCACCACGACAGGTAGCCGTGGACCATGGTTTTGGGCAGTACCTTGATATCAATCAGCGTGGACACCGTTTGCGTGCGCGCATCGGCCAGCGCCGCCTGAAGCTGTTCCACGCTGCTGACCTTGTAGGTCTTGCAGCCATAGGCCGCCGCGCTCATGGCGAAATCCACCGGCACCAGGCCGCCGTCGAGCTTGCCGCTTTCGGGGTTACGAAAGCGGAACTCGGTGCCGAAGCTGTCCATGCCGTTGCCGATTTGCAGGTTGTTGATGCAACCGAACGCCATGTTGTCGAGCAGTATCACGTTGATCTTGCGCCGCTCCTGGATCGAGGTGGCCAGCTCCGAGTGCAGCATCATGTAAGAGCCATCGCCGACCAGCGCATACACTTCCTTGCTCGGCTCGGCCAGCTTCACACCGAGGGCGGCGTTGATCTCGTAGCCCATGCATGAATAGCCGTATTCGACGTGGTAGGTGTTGACGCCCTTGCTGCGCCAGGCGCGTTGCAAGTCGCCGGGCAGGCTGCCGGCGGCGGCGACGATGATCGCATCGTCTGCCAGGGTGTCGTTCAACACGCCGAGTACACGGCTCTGGGTCAGGCACGACCCGGTCAGCTCGATAAATTCGCGCAATACGGCGCGGTCCAGGTGGTCATCCACCTCCGGCACAAAATCGTCGCCGTGGTATTGCACCTGGTGCACGCGTTCCACTTCCGCGTCCAACTGCGCCTTGGCATCGCGGACCTGCTCGCCCCAGCCGGCGCGGTAGTCGCCCAAGGCGTCAGCCAACGCCTCAAGGGCCACTTGCGCATCGGCCAGCACTTGCACGCCGTCAAGCTTCAACGCGTCGCACGGGCTGATATTGAGGTTAAGAAACTTCACCTCGGCATGCTTGAACAGCGACTTGGACGAGGTGGTGAAATCGGTATAACGCGTGCCGATGCCGATGATCAGGTCCGCCTCGGGCGCCAACAGGTTCGCCGCCAGGCAGCCGGTTTCGCCGATGCCACCGACGTTCAATGGGTGGCTGGACACCACTGCACTCTTGCCCGCCTGGGTTTCGGCGAAGGGAATCTCAAAACGCTCGGCAAACGCTTGCAGGGCCGCATTCGCGCCGGAATACTTCACACCGCCGCCACAGATGATCAGCGGCTTGCGCTTGCCCCGGAAGGCTGCCAGCGCATCGCCGATCATTGCTGCAGTGGCCGGACGCCGCTCAATACGGTGCACGCGTTTTTGCAGGAAATAATCCGGGTAGTCCCAGGCTTCGGCCTGCACATCCTGCGGCAGCGCCAGGGTCACGGCGCCGGTTTCCGCAGGGTCTGTGAGCACGCGCATGGCATGGATCGCCGCCGTCATCAGCTGCTCAGGGCGGTTGATACGATCCCAGTATTTGCTCACCGAGCGGAACGCATCGTTGGTGCTGATGCTCAGGTCATGGAATTGCTCGATCTGTTGCAACACCGGGTCCGGCTGGCGGCTGGCGTACACATCACCGGGCAACAGCAGCAGCGGGATTCGGTTGGCCGTGGCGGTCGCCGCAGCGGTGAGCATATTCGCCGCGCCGGGGCCTACCGAGGCGGTGCACGCATAGATCTTGCGGCGCAGGTGCTGCTTGGCGAAACCGATGGCGGCATGGGCCATGCCTTGCTCGTTACGGCCCTGATGCACCACCAGGTCGCCGCTGTCCTGCTCCAGCGCCTGGCCCAGGCCCAGCACATTACCGTGGCCGAAAATCGTGAACACACCGGCGACAAACTTGCTCTGCACGCCATCGACTTCGATGTATTGGTTATCCAGGAACTTCACCAGGGCCTGGGCCATGGTCAGTCTTGTTGTGGTCATCACTTGCACCTTGTGTGAATGCAATTGGGTTGATTAACACTGCTTCAATGTGGGAGCTGGCTGGCTTGCTCCCACAGGTTAATCGGCGTCAGGTTCGGGGGTTTTGCAGGTGGGCGATACTGGCCCCGATGGCCTGCTGGATATCCGCCAGCCCATGCACACTCTCGGCAAACGGCTCAAACGACAGGTAACCGCCGTACCCGCTGCTGAGCAACGTGTCGATCTGCGCGGCGTTGCCGAGGATATCGCCCTCGCCCACCAGCACGCGGTGGCCGTCACGAATCGAATTGAGCGGCGCTTCAGCGTCTTCTACGCCAGAGATATGCACCAGGCCCGTCAGTTGCGGGAAGAACTCCTGCTCGCTGCCCAGGTGGTGGTGAAAGGTGTCATGCACCAGCCGGAACACATCCAGGCCGCCAATCGACTGAATCGCGTCCACCGCCACGCGCTTGCGGCGCAGGGCACATTCTTCAAAGCCCAGCGGCTCGATAAACCCGAGGATGCCGTACTCGCGCAATATCGGCGCCAGCTCGCTCAGCGCCGTGCGCAAACCGGCGGCACGCTGGGCTTCGTTGCGCGTATCGCCGCGCTCATTCAACGGGCACATCACCAGGCCCTGCGCGCCGCATTCACGGGCGTAAGTGGCGAGCTTGATGGCCTGGGCCCGGCGCTCGTCATTCCACACATCAAAGGGGTACAGCGCATTGATCGACAGCACCGTGATGCCCTGCACCGCGCACAATTCACGCACGCGGCTGGCCGGGGTGCCGTATTCGATTTCATGGCCTTTAAGGTCGTTGCGAATCTCGATGGCATCGCACTTGAGGGCCGCGGCCAGCTGGATAAAGTCCGGCAGGGACAGGTTGGGGGCGACCATGCGGTTAAGGGCAAAACGTAGCGGCGACTTCATTGTTGTTGTTCTCCGTCCAAAACCGTTTAAAGGTCCAGCAGCCAGCTGTGCTGCGGGTCGTTATGGAAATGCCAGGCGCGTTTTGGCCCGGCCATCACGTTGAGGTAATACGATTCGTAGCCATACGGCACGCTGACCGGGTGATACCCCTTGGGCACCACCACCAGGTCGCTGTTCTCCACGGCCATGGCCTGGTCGATGCTGCGATCGTCGGTGTACACGCGCTGGAACACAAAGCCTTGCGGCGGGTTGATCTGGTGGTAATAGGTTTCTTCCAGAAAGCTCTGGTGCGGCAGGTCGTCGGTGTCGTGCTTGTGCGGCGGGTAGCTCGACGAGTGCCCGGACGGCGTGCGTACTTCCACCACCAGCAGCGAATGGGCCGGCTCGCTGTCAGGCAGGATGTCGCACACGTAGCGGGTGTTGGCGCCTTTGCCGCGCACGCTGCGCTTGCACTGCTCGGGGCGAATCAGGCGCGGTTCAAAGCCAGGCGCGCCGGGCGCGGCACAGACGGCAATCTGCACGTCGCTCAAGGCGGTAATCTGCGCATCGGTGCCGGGCGGCAGGTACGCGGCGAAGGGGGATTTGTCTTCGAACACCGACTGGCGGTCGCCAAGGTTCTGCCAATTGAAGCCTTCGCCTTCTATATTGACGCGCCCGCTGAGCAGCACCAGGCACAGCTCTTTATCGCCGGCGCTGACCGGCAGGGTTTCGCCCAGGCTCAAGCGATACGCGGCAAAACCCACGTACTCCAGGCGCCCGTCTTCGAGGGCCACCATGGTTTGCCCGCGTTTGCTGCTTTTGACCAACAAGCTCATCACTTAGTCCTCTCGTTGAGCAGCGCACGCAAGGTGTCGTAGCCTTTTTTGGCATAGATATAGCTAGGCGCCACGGCCGGATCCTGCTCGGCTTCGACCACCAGCCAGCCCTTGTAGTGGGCAGCCAGCAGCACATCGAGCAACTCGGCAAAATCGATGTCGCCATCGCCGGGCACGGTGAACGTGCCGTTGACGATGCAGTCAGGGAAGCTCCACATCTGGTTGCGCGCCAGTTGCACCACCGGCTTGCGCACGTCCTTGAAATGCACGTGGCAGACGCGGTCGATGTGTTTGCGCAGGACCTCGAGGGGTTCGCCGCCCCCCATGTAGCAATGGCCCGAATCGAACAGCAGGCCGACTTCCGGGCCTGTTCGTTTCATCAGTTGGTCAATGTCTTCAGGGGATTCGACGTAGGCGCCCATATGGTGGTGATACGCCAGGCGCACGCCTTGGGACAGGGTGAAACGCGCCAGCTCCGTGAGCTTGTCGGCGTATTCCTGCCATGCGTGCTCGCTGTGAAAACGCGGGCGTTCGATCAGGCGCACCTTCGAGCCCTGGATCGAGTCAGCGACTTCGCCGTATACCAGCACGTCAGCGCCATTGAGTTTGAGCAGCTCGACATGGCCGGCGATGGCTTCGATTTCTTCGGCCACCGAACGGCGCGCCAGGCGGCTGGAGTACCAGCCGGAGACCAGCGCCAGGTCATAAGGACGCAGCACATCACCAACGCCTTTGGCGTCCTTGGGGAACTTGCCGTTGAGTTCGAAACCTTCGTAGCCGATCTCCTTGCCTTCGCTGAGCGCGGTGCTCAGCGGCGTTTCACCGCCGAGGGCCGGCAGGTCGTCGTTGCTCCAGGAGATCGGGTTGATGCCAATTCGGATTGCGGGCATGGCTGCACCTTTTATTGTTTTCAGATAGCACTGAGATCTGCTTTATGTGGGAGCTGGCTTGTGTGGGAGCTGGCTTGCCTGCGATGGCATCACCTCGGTTTCATGGGTAGACCGAGGCGATACCATCGCGGGCAAGCCCGGCTCCCACACAAGCGGCTCCCACATTTGACCGTGTTTAATTTCTGGAACTGCGCCAGGCATTGATGAGCTGCTCGAACGTCTGCTGCACCTGCTCAATCAACCCTTCATCATCAATCTCCCCCGCCATCCACGCACGGCTTGGCTCCTGGAAGATTGTGCGGCCCACCGCGAACCCACGGCAGGTGGTGCTTTGGCTGGCTTGCTGAAAGCCATCGGCCAGAAACTGCGCCGAAGCATTCAAGCCCAGCAGCACCACACCACGGCAGTACGGGTCACGCTCGTGGATCAGTTCGTCGAGCTTTTTCCAGTCTTCAGCCGACTGCGCCTCGATCTTCCACCACGCAGGATATATGCCCAGGTTGTACAGGCGCTTGAGGCTGCGATAGAGCACATCGGGATAGGTCGACGGGTGATCCTTGGGCGGCACGACTTCCAGCAGCAGTTCATGGCCGCTGACCAGGGACGCCTCGTACACCGCCTTGAGTTGCGCCTCCTGCTCCAGGCGCAGCATCGGCTCGTCGTCCGGGTGGAACTGCACCAGGCACTTGATGATTTGCTCCTGGGGCCAGGCAATCAGGTTGCTGCCCACCGAGCGGCCGTGTTCAAACGCAAGTGGCCGTGAGTTCTGCACCTCCACCGGGCGGGCGATCCACCAGCCACGGCCGCTGGCGGCATTCAATGCGTCCTGGCCGAAGCGCTGGTCGGCCAGCAGGCCCACATCGGCGTCGATGCCCTGCTGCGCCAGCTTGGTTTCCACACGTTCGATGGCCTGGATAAACAGCTGCTTGATATCACTGATACGGCTCAGGTCCTGACCACCTTTTTGCGCCAGGTCCACCAGTTGCCAGCGATGGTCGAAGGCAAACACAAACAACTGCTTCCAGGTTTTGCGCGGCACCGTGACGCGGTGCAGGCGTTGCAGGGTTACGTCCTGGTCCGGCCGGGTGATGGGCACCGGGCTGTTGAACAGGTAATCCAGTTCGGCGGGCGTGGGCATGGCCGGCGCGCAAGCGTGGCGGGACACGACCAGGCCGCCGCAGGCGTTGGCCAACTGGCTGCAACGCTCATCGCTGGCGTCATTGAGCCAGCCGCTGAGGAAGCCGGACATGAAGGCGTCACCAGCACCCAGTACATTGAGCACTTCAACCCGCACGCCGGGGTAAATCGCGCCGTCTTCCAGGCGCGCCGGGACGGCGCCGTGAATCACCGTGCAACCTTGCGGGCCGAGCTTGACCACCAGGGTCGCCGGGGTTAGTTCACGCACGGTGCGCAGCGCGGTCAGCAGGTCTTCACTGCCACCGGCGATCAAGAACTCTTCTTCCGTGCCGACGATCAGGTCGAAACGCGGCAGGATGCTCTGCACATGCTGGCTGACGTTCTGATCGGCGACAAACCGCGTTTCGCCATCCGCCTTGCCCGCCAGGCCCCACAGCACCGGGCGATAGTCGATATCCAGCACACGCTTGACGTTGTGCTTGGCGGCGTAATCCAGCGCCTGGATGCTGGCCTTGTACACGCCATCGGTGGAGAAATGTGTGCCGGTGATCAGCAAGGCTTTGCTGGAGGCGATAAAGACTTCGCTGATGTCTTCGGCGCGCAGTGCCATGTCGGCGCAGTTTTCGCGGTAGAACACCAGCGGGAAGGTTTCGCGGTCTTTAAGCCCCAGCAATACCAGGGCCGTGAGGCGCTCCGGGTCGACCTTGATACCGCTCACGTCACAGCCTTCACGGGCCAGGGATTCGAGCAGGAAACGGCCCATATGGTCATCGCCCACGCGGCTCAACATCGCCGACTTGAGGCCCAGCCGCGCCGTGCCGAAGGCGATGTTGGCGGAGGAACCGCCGAGGTACTTGGCAAAGCTGGACACGTCCTCAAGCCGCGCACCGACTTGCTGTGCATAGAGGTCGACGCCCAGGCGCCCGAGGCAAATCAGATCCAATTGACGCCCACTGGCAAAACGAGTCTGGCCCATGCTGGCTCCTGTTATTTTTATCAGCCTGCGTGGTGCCGCCGTGGTGACGGCACACGCTCTTGGTGCAAGCAGACTAGAACGTCCAGCGGCGGCAATCAATATTTATTCCATAATTATTTTTAGTGGAATATTTTTTCCAATAAGCCAGCATAATGGCATGCCAGCCGCCGTGCATCGTTTCAGCAGCCCACGGACGCCGTGATGCCGAGGTATTTTTTTGCGCCTACCCTGTAGACTTGCGTCACCCATCAGCGCATCAGACGAACACGCCAGAAGGATTGCCCATGTCCCGCACCGATCCCGAGACCACCCTGGAAGATACGATCGCCAGCCCTCCGATCAATGCCGAACGCCTGTTGCAGCTGATCACGGACGAATACGAAAGCCTGCCGCGCCAGCTCAAACGCATTGCCAGCTACATGAGCCAGCAGAGCGACCGCATCATGGTCGACCGCATCAGCGACATCGCCCGCGAATGCGAAGTGCACCCTTCGGCCATCGTGCGGTTTTCCCAGCGCTTCGGTTTCAGTGGGTTCAGCGAGATGCAGGCGCTGTTTCGCGAGGCCTACACCCACAAAACCACGCCGGTGCAGAACTACCAGCAGCGCATCCGCAGCATGATCGCCAACAAGTCGCAGAAGGCCAGCGGCGGCGACCTGGCGCGTGAGTGCGTGAATGCCACCCTCTCCGGCATCGAGCGCCTGGGGCTGGAACTGGATGATGTGGCGTTTGAGAAGGCGGTGGACCTGGTGGTCAACGCCGACAATATCTACGTGGTCGGCGTGCGCCGCTCGTTTGCCGTGGCCGATTACCTGGTCTACAACCTGCAGCACACCAACAAGCGCATCCACCTGATCTCGGGCCTGGGCGGCAGTTATCGCGAACAGATGCGCAGCGTGCGGGCCAACGACCTGGTGATTGCGATCAGCTTTACTCCCTACGGCAAAGAGACCCAGCATTGCCTGCGCATCGCCCAGCATCATCAGGCCAAGACCTTGATCATCACCGACAGCAACCTGTCGCCCCTGGCCAAACGGGCGAACGCGGTGTTGTTGGTGAATGAGGGTTCGTCGTTTGCCTTCCGCTCCTTGAGCGCCACGTTGTGCCTGTGCCAGGCGTTGTTTATTGCCGTGGCGTATCGGTTGGAATTGAAGGTGGATGAGATTCACGAGCAGGTCGGGTTTGACGACTGACGTGCCGATACTGAACGTTCGTTCCCACGCTCCGCGTGGAAATGCCTCCTGTGACGCTCCGCGTCACGACTCTTCAAAGCAGACGCGGAGCGTCCAGGGCTGCATTCCCACGCAGAGCGTGGGAACGATCACACTCGGTGTGTCTGATACATCGAGGTGATGCTATCGCAGGCAAGCCAGCTCCCACATTTTGTTCAGCGCTTGGCTTTTGGGCGGCGCATCAGTTGGTAGGCTGCCGGAATCACAAACAGCGACAGCAACGGCGCCGTCAACATCCCACCAATCATCGGCGCAGCAATGCGGCTCATGACTTCGCTGCCAGTCCCACCTCCAAGCAGAATCGGCAACAACCCGGCGATGATAACGGCCACGGTCATCGCCTTGGGCCTCACCCGCAACACCGCCCCCTCAGTAATGGCCGCCAGCAAATCACCATCCTTACGCTCAGCCCAGGCGTTTTTCAGATACAACAGCATGATCACCCCAAACTCAGCCGACACCCCCGCCAGCGCAATAAACCCCACGCCCGTGGCCACCGACAAATTGAAGCCCAGCCAGTAGAGCAACCACACACCGCCAGTCAGTGCGAACGGTAACGTGCCCAAAATCAGCACCGCCTCATCCACGCGGCGAAAGGTCAGGTACAGCAGCACAAAGATGATCAGCAAGGTAGCCGGCACCACCAGCTTCAGGCGCTCATTGGCCCGTTCCAGAAACTCGAACTGCCCCGAATAACTGAGGCTCATGCCCGGCAGCAAGTGCACCTGCTGCTCAATCGCCGCACGCAAGTCCTTTACCACTGAAGCCAGGTCACGGTCACGCACGTCGATATACACCCAGCCGGAAGGCCGTGCGTTTTCGCTTTTGAGCATCGGCGGGCCGTCACTGATCTTGAGCCTGGCCACCGTGCCGAGGGTGATCTGGCTGCCCTGCGGCGTGTAGATCGGCAGGCTGCCCAGCGCCTGCAGCGAGTCGCGCCACGCCTTGGGGTAACGCAAGCTGATGGGGAACCGCGCCAGGCCTTCGACCGTTTCGCCAATGGTTTCACCGCCAATCCCGCCCGCCACAATCGACTGCACATCGGCGATATTAAGCCCATATTGCGCAGCGGCCGAACGGTCGATATCCACGTCGATATAGCGCCCGCCGGTCAACCGCTCAGCCAGTGCCGAACTCACACCGGGCACGGTCCTGGCAACCTTCTCCACAGCCTGGGTCACCGCGTCGATCTGCATCAGGCTGGCGCCCGCGACCTTCACACCAATCGGGCTTTTGACGCCGGTGGCGAGCATGTCGATGCGGTTGCGGATCGGCGGGATCCAGATATTGGTCAGGCCCGGCACCTGCACCACACGGTCCAGCTCCTTCACCAGTTTTTCCGAGGTCATGCCGGGGCGCCATTGGTCCTTGGGCTTGAACTCAATCGTGGTTTCAAACATCTCCAGCGGTGCCGGGTCGGTGGCGGTTTCGGCGCGACCGGCCTTGCCGAACACGTGCGCCACTTCCGGTACGGTCTTGATCAGCCGGTCAGTACGTTGCAGCAACTCACCGGCGGTTTGCGTCGACAGCCCCGGCAGCGCCGACGGCATGTAGAGCAAGTCGCCCTCGTCCAGCGGCGGCAGGAACTCACCACCAAGTTTCGTCACCGGCCACAGCGCGCTCGCCACCATCAGCAGCGCCACCAGCAAGGTCAGACGCGGCCAGCGCAGCACCGCATCGAGGGCCGGCTGGTAGAGTTTGATCAAGCCACGATTGAGCGGGTTGCGCTGCTCATCGGGAATGCGCCCGCGAATCCAGTAGCCCATCAACACCGGGACCAAGGTCACCGACAACCCGGCCGCTGCCGCCATGGCGTAGGTCTTGGTGTAAGCCAACGGGCCGAACAGCCGGCCTTCCTGGGCTTGCAACGTGAACACCGGAATAAACGACAACGTGATGATCAGCAGGCAGAAAAACAGCGCAGGCCCTACTTCCACCGCCGCGTCGGTCATGACCCTCCAGTGGTCCTCACCTTTCAGTTCCCGGCCAGGATTGGCGTGGTGCCAGGCCTCGATTTTCTTGTGGGCGTTTTCAATCATCCCCACCGCCGCATCCACCATTGCGCCGATGGCAATCGCGATGCCGCCGAGCGACATGATGTTGGCGTTGATGCCCTGAAAGCGCATGACGATAAAGGCGATCAATACGCCCACCGGCAGCGAAATAATCGCCACCAGAGATGAACGCAGGTGCCAGAGAAAAATCCCGCACACCAGCGCCACCACCAAAAACTCCTCCAACAGCTTGTGGCTGAGGTTATCCACGGCGCGGTCGATCAACTTGCTGCGATCGTAGGTGGTGACAATATCCACGCCGGGCGGCAGGCTGCTTTTCAGTTGTTCCAGCTTGGTCTTGACCGCTGCAATGGCCTCACGCGCATTTTTGCCGCTGCGCAGGATCACCACGCCGCCGACGGCTTCGCCCTCGCCGTCCAGCTCACTGATGCCCCGACGCAGGTCCGGGCCAAGTTGAATGTTTGCCACGTCGCCAAGGCTCACCGGCACGTTGTTGGTGCCGAGCCGCAGGGGAATCGCGCGAAAATCCGCCAGGGTTTTCAGGTAGCCGGAGGCGCGCACCACGTATTCGGACTCGCCCATGTTCAGCACCGAGCCGCCGGTTTCCTGGTTGGCCTTGTCGATAGCCTCTTTGACCTGCGCCTGGGTAACGCCGCGACTCGCCATGGCCAGCGGGTCGAGCTGTACCTGGTACTGCTTGACCTGGCCGCCGATGGTCGCCACTTCGGCCACATTCGGCAGGGTCTTGAGTTCGAACTTGAGGAACCAGTCCTGCAGCGCACGCAGTTGCGCCAAGTCCTGCTGGCCGCTGCGGTCCACCAAGGCGTACTGGTAGATCCAGCCCACCCCGGTGGCGTCCGGCCCCAACGATGGCTTGGCCGATGCGGGCAGCCGCGCCTGCAATTGGCTGAGGTATTCCAGCACCCGCGAGCGCGCCCAATACAGGTCAGTGCCTTCGTCGAACAGCACGTACACATAGCTGTCGCCGAAGAACGAAAAACCGCGCACGGTCTTGGCGCCCGGTACCGACAGCATGGTGGTGGTCATCGGGTAAGTGACCTGGTTTTCGACAATTTGCGGCGCCTGGCCCGGGTACGGCGTGCGGATGATCACCTGCACATCCGAGAGGTCCGGCAAGGCATCCACCGGCGTATTTTGCACCGCCCACACGCCCCACGCGGTGATGAACAAGGTCGCGAGCAGCACCAGAAACCGGTTGGCCACCGACCAGCGAATCAGCAAGGCGATCATGGCTGGGCTCCTGGCTGCATGCTCATGCCCGACATGTCGGATGTTGGCGCGGTTATGCCGCTTAAACTGGCTTCGGAATCGAGCAGGAATTGGCCGGAGGCGACCACCTGCTGGCCTTCTTGCAAGCCGCCGAGGATCACGGTTTGGTCCTGATTTTCTACGCCCACTTCAACCTCTACCGGGCGATAGCGCCCGCCCTCCTCGGCCAGCATCACCAGCACGCGCTTGCCGGTGCGGATCAAGGCTTCGCTGGGCACTTGCAACACCGCTTGCCCGCTGGTTTGCGCCAGGCGCACCTGCGCGGTCATGCCGGGACGCAGGTTGCCGTCGGGGTTGGGCAACTCGACACGCACTTGCACAGTACGGCTGTCCATGGCGGTGGCCGGCAAAATCGCGCTGATGGTGCCGTCGACGGTTTTGCCCGGCAAACCGACAAAACGGCTCTGCACGGTTTGCCCCACGGCCAAGGTCGAGCCTTGGGCTTCGGGCACGGCAACCTGCAGCCACACCTGATCCAGGCCATTGATACGCGCCAGGGTCTGCCCTGCCGCCAGCGTCATGCCTTCGCGCACCTCCAAACTTTGCAGGGCGCCGCTCAACGGGCTGGTGACGGTCAACACCGACTGCACCCGGCCGCTGCGCTCCATCTGCTGGATCAACCCGGTCGGCATGCCGCTCAGACGCAACCGTTGCCGGGCTGCCGCGATCAACCCACTGTCGCCGCTGTGGCGCAGGCTCAGAAATTCTTCCTGGGCCGTCGCCCATTCGGGGATCAACAGGTCTGCCAACGGCGCGCCGGCCTTGAGCACATCACCCGGTGCCCGCGCATAGACGCGCTCGACGAACCCGGCAGCCCGCGCCTGTACCACCGCCACATCACGGTCGTTGAACGCGAGGATGCCCGACAGCTCCAGGGTCGACATCAGCACACCCCGGCTGACGCTCGCCAGGCGCACGCCGATGTTCTGGGTTTGCCGTGGGTCAATCTGCACTGCCGGCGTATCCGCAGCCGCCGTGCCTTCGGCATAACGCGGCACCAGTTGCATGTCCATAAACGGTGACTTGCCGGGTTTATCGAACTTCTGCTGCGGGTACATCGGGTCGTACCAGTACAGCGCCGGTTTGTCGTCCTTGGGTGCAACAGACGCCACCGAGTGAAATTGCGCCAGCCCATAGCCCGCGCCCAGACCCAGCAGCACCAGTGCTGCGACAATTGGATTATTCATGACTGGGTTCCCCGTAAGCGAAATACAGCTGGGCGCCGATCAGGGCGCGCTGTTCGATGGCATCAATCTGTTTGAAGCGGGCCTCGACAAGCTCACGGCGAGCGCCGACCACCGTGAGCAAATCGCCCTTGCCGGCGCGATAACCGGCCAGGCTGAGGGTGACTTTTTCTTCGGCCAGCGGCACCAGGCTGTCCTGGCTGCGCTGCACGGCGCGGTCCAGGCGCTGGTAAACCGCCAGGTCGTCGTCGAGCATCTGCGTGTGTTCGCGGGTGGCGGCTTCGCGTTCGGCGTCGAGTTGGTCCAACTCGGCCTGCTTGGCCGCGATGCCTGGGTTTTGTCGGCGACCGGGAAAGATCGGCAGGTCAAAACTCAATTGCAGCGTGACCATGTCGCCGTACTCACGGCTGCGGTGCCCGTAGTCGACTTCCCAGCTCCAGTCCGAGGTCTTTTGCGCCTTGGCCTCCTGCACGCGCGCCTGAACCTCGCGGGTGCGCGGCACGAAGGCTTGCAGTTCGGGGTGTTGATGCAGGTTGTGGCTGTAGCCGTGGCTGTCGATGCTCCAATTGGGTAACTGGCCGCTGGGGGCTTGATTGGCGGCGGCGCCGATCCAGCGCTTGAGGGCAGCGCGGGCCTGGGCACGTTGCTGGGTCAGCTCGTCCTCACGGCCCGCCAATTCGGCGGCTTCCTGTTTGGGAATCACCGCATCGGACGCCTGGCCGCGCCCGCCGGCCAACTGCGCGCGCACGCTGTCTTGCAGCAGGCGGTTCTGCTGATAGAAGTCTTGGAACAAGGCCTCTTTGCGCTCCACCGCGTAAGCACGGATCCACGCCTGCGCAGTGGCCTGGCGCACGTTAAGGCGCTCGATGCGCCCTTCGGCGGCGGTGCGTTCTATGGTTGCATCAGCCAGCTCGACCCGGGCTTTGCGCTTGTCGCGGCTGGGCACCTGTTGCTGCAGGCCGATCATTTGTTGCGTCATGTCATCGCCATACAACGTGCCGCGATTCGGCCCGCCGATGGGAAAATTCTGCAGGCCCACCAGCAGTTTCGGGTCGGGCAATTCGCCGGCCGGAATCGCCGCGTGTGTCGCGGCTTGCAGCTTGGCGGATTCAGCCACCAGCGAAGGCGCGTTGTTCTGCGCCAGGCGCAGGGCCTCATCCAGGGTCAGCGCCGAGGCGAGCACCGGCCACACCAGCACGCCCACCACCAGGGCGCGCACATAGAGGGAATTCATCGTAAAGATTCCTGATCTGTTCCACTGCTCGCCGCGTTATGCGGCCCACAGCAAGGCCATCCCGCAGTGGGGATGGGTTTTCAGATGCAACAGGAATCAGCTACGCGGCGGGCGCCAGACGCCGGAGGGCGTGCGGTCGGGGATAAAATCAGATGTGTGGCCGATGGCCAAAGGATGAGCTCGTGCCAGCGGTGCCTTGAGCACCGCCAGGGACAATTGCAGCAGGCCGCCGGTCTTGCATTCCTGGCCCGGCTTGCAGACTTTGCCGTGATCATAGCCGTCCTGGCAGCAGTCGGGGCTCATGTCGGTCATCACCTGCATGTCTGCCATCTTCATCGGGCACGGCTCGGTGCTCGACGGCACTCCCGCCATCCCGGTCAGGGGAAGCGTGAGGCTTAACAGCATGACCAGGATTAAACGCAGGAGGCGGCTCATGGGGCGCGAGTCTAGCCAAGGGGCGGTTAAGCCGCCATTAACAATTTCGTGAGAACTCGGCCGTGAAAACGAATCTGCGCCAGGGTCAGCGCGGTGTAGCCGATGATCACCGCAGGCGACAGGCTGGCCTCGTCACAGAACTTGCCCAACGGCTGCAAAGTCAGGCCGACGGCGGCAGCGCGGCTACAAAAATCCGCCTCGCAGACGCCTGCCGGCAACCACAGCACAAAATGCAACCCGGCCTGCTGGCCGCTAACCCTGCAGCCCTCCGGCAGACAGGCGAGCAATGCATCGCGGCGCGCCTGATAAGCCTGGCGTGAAGCGCGCAAATGACGCACAAACGCCCCACTGCCCAGGAATTCGACCAAGCCCAATTGATCCGTGGCGCCCACCGAATGCCCGGTCAATTGTGAAGTGTGCAATAACGCGGGCCGCAGCGCCCTGGGCACCACCATGAAACCCACACGCAAGCCGGGAAACAGGTTCTTGTTGAAGCTGCCGCAATAGATTACCCGGTCGCCGGAATCGAGGGATTTGAGCGCAGCCAGCGGCGCGCTGTTGTAGTTGTATTCGCTGTCGTAATCGTCTTCGACCACCCAGGCGTCAGCGCGTGCGGCCCAGTCCAGCAATGCCAGGCGGCGCGAGACCGACAAGGTCATGCCCAATGGCGCCTGGTGGGCAGGCGACACGTAAGCCAACCGCGCCGTGGCTGGGAGTTGGTCGGTGTCGAGGCCTTCGGCCGTGACCGGGATCGATTGAACCTGCGCGCCAGCCAGGCTGAACAGGCGCCGCGCAGGCTTATAGCCTGGGTCTTCGACGCATGCCGTGTCGCCGGGTTTGAGCAGCGTGCGCGCGATCAGGTCGAGGGCGTGACGAATGCCCGTGGTGACAATCACCTCATCCGCCTCACAGTGCATGCCGCGGTAACTGCGCAGGTAGTCGGCGATTTGCTCGCGCAACGCCGGTAACCCGGCCGGGTGCGCGGCCTCCAGCGCACCCGGCCCCGCCGACAGCAAGCCACGGGAAATACAGCGTGCCCAGGTTTTCAAGTCGAACAGACTGGCATCCGGGCGCCGGGCCACAAAAGGCACGTGGCTTTGCACGCCGGCGTCGGGCTGATCAGGCACGGCCAGGCGGCGCGGTTTGCTGCTCGGCGCCGGGGCCGCGATAAACTCCTCGGGGATCACTGCACTCACCCGCGTGCCGGAGCCCGCCACGCGCTCGACATACCCCTCGCTGTGCAAGCGCTCGAACGCCGCCTCCAGGGTGCCACGCGACACCAACCAACGCTCGGCCAGGCTGCGGGTCGAGGGCAAGCGGCTGCCCACCGGCAACTGGCGATTGAGGATGGCGGCGCGCAACGCGTCATAGGCACCCTGCTGCTTGCTGACGTCCAGCGTATCCGGGCGCGGCAAGTCCAAGATGGCGGCGGTTTTTCCTCGGCGCATAAGTGGTCCAGTGTTTTAAGCCATAAGCGGCTCAAAGAATTAAACCACAAAGTCGTTAGAGTTCAGGCTCTACTCGTTAGCAAAGAAGCTTCCCATGACTCAACGCGCCCTCTCCACCGGGTTCTGGCTGGTCCTGCTGACCGTGCTGATCGCCCTGCCCCGCCTCACGCTCGACCTGCATCTGCCAGCCTTGCCCGCCATGGCCGACTACTTCCACAGCAGCGACAGCCAACTGCAACTGACCCTCACGCTGTACACCCTGGGCTCGGCGATTTCCCTGCTGGTCAGCGGCCCGTTGACCGACCGCTTCGGCCGGCGCCCGGTCTTGCTGGCCGGGCTGCTGCTGTACGTGGTGGCGACGGTGACCTGCGCCCAGGCCAACAGCCTCGGCGTGCTGGTGATCGCCCGGCTGTTCCAGGCCCTAGGCGGTTGCTGTACCACGGTGATCGGTCGGGTGATCGTGCGCGATTACTTCGACCGCCACGAACAAGCGCGTCTGCTCGGCCTGATCTCCATGGCCATGGCCATCTCGCCGATGGCCGCGCCAGTGCTTGGCAGCCTGATGCTGCCCTTGATCAACTGGCGTGGCTTGTTTGTGCTGCTGGCCGTGATCGGCGCCGTGCTGTGCCTGGTGGTTTACCGCCGCCTGCCGGAAACCCGCCCGACCGAAGTTGCCGCTGCGCCGCCGAGCAACCTGCTGCGCGTGTATGGCCAACTGCTGCGCGACCGCTATTTCCTGCGGTACGCCTTGGCCATCGGCTGTGTGTACAGCACGTATTTTCCGTTTATCAGCGAGTCGTCTTCGCTGTTGCAGCGCGGCTACCAACTGACGGCTACGGAATACGCGCTGGTATTCGCCGCGACGATCAGCGGCTACATGCTCGGGGCGAACCTGTTTCGCCGTTTGGTATTGCGCTTCGAGCCCGACCGCTTGATCAACGCTGGTATCGGCCTGAATGTGCTGGGCAGCTTTTTGCTGGCGATGGCGACCCTCGCGCTGCCGGGAGAATGGCTGGCGATTGTGCTGCCGATGGTGGTGATCATGGTGTCGGTGGGGATGGTGATTCCGGCCTGCCAGCTGTCGGTGCTGCAGCCCTATGGCGCGATTGCGGGGACGGCGTCGGGGTTGTTCTTTTTTATCCAGATGATTCTGACGGCGGTGAGCAGCTGGGTGACGGGGTTGTTGTCGGATGGCACTTCACTGCCCTTGGTGATCATGACCGCAGCGGCCAGCGCCTTGCTGATCACAACCTGGCTGACATTACACAAAACCAAATGTGGGAGCGGGCTTGCCCGCTCCCACAGTTAACCGGAATCAGTGCATGAAAATCGCGATCAGGATGATCACCGGAATCGGCACGCCGAGGAACCACAGTAGTAATGAGCGCATGATGTTCTCCTTGAATTAACGAACGTAGTTTTCGGTTTCGACGTACACCACAGCATCCCGACGACGACCGCCGAAGGTTGCTGCGAAGCTGGCAAAGAACGCGCCGATCAAGAGGGCCACAAAGGTCCACAGCGAGGTGTAGGCAGCGACTTTGGCGGCAGTATCGGCCGCTTGCTTGGCTTTGAGCTTGGCATCGTCAATGGCTTTACGGGCTTCGCCGTAGACCTTGTCGATACGCGCTTCGGCGTCGGCCTGGCTGAGGTTGGTGCGCTGGCTGATCAACTGGGCCAGGTAGGTACGGTCCTCCGGTGCCAATTGGCCGTCGTTGCTCAGGGTGCGGGTGAGGATGCGTGCGACCACGCCGTGTACCGCGTCATCGCTGACGGCAGCTGGGCGGTCATCGCGGAACAGGCTGTCGACGTAGTAGTCGAAGTCGCCGCTGTTGGCGCCCTTGGCTGCGCTACCGGCGGCCTGGCTGATTCCGCTGGCGGCACCTGCTGCGACACTGGCACCGGCTTTCACGCCGCCACTGACCACGCTGCTGACCGAACCGACCACCAGTACTGCGGTGACCAAAGTGGCGACGGCCCAGGCGAGGAAACCATGGGCCGTGTCGCGAAAGTACACTTCATCGCCATGCATATTCGCCCACTTCACACGCAACCGGCCGGCAATGTAACCGCCCAGGCCCGAAGCGACGATTTGGGTGAATGCCAGCCAGATAATCGTGGAAATACCCAGCCCCTTGGCGCTCATGCCGCTGTCGGCCCACGGCGACACCGCCGAAAAGCCCAGGCCGAAGCCCAACAGCACCAGGATAAGCGACAGTGCAGCCGCCGCAGCGGCCCCGGCAAAGATTGCGCCCCAGGAAACCCCAGAGCGCGCGCTTGACTCTTGCAGCGTGGATGACGATGTGATCATTGTTGTTTTGCTCCCGGCAGGAAAAATAGTGTTACAAGTCTCAAAAGGGACAGTGCAGGCAGCGTGCCAGCCGGGCAAAAAAATTAAAATCCTGTTATTTCAACGAGTTAAGTAATTTGAACTTCGCAGGACCGTGCAACTTGCAAGAAACAGCAGTGGCGGGCGTGCTTTATGCAATCTCCCTTCAAATCCGCTCACTGTGGGAGCTGGCTTGCCTGCGATAGCGGTCTTCCAGGTTGATATTTTGTCTCTGACACACCGCTATCGCAGGCAAGCCAGCTCCCACAATGATTGTGTGCAACCCGGATATTTGTGGTGGTTTTGCCAAGATGAAGTTTAATTTAGGAAACATTCAGCTACTTCTTGGCAAAATGACCCCACTTCTAGTGTGAATCGCTCACCAGGTAATCCTATGACCCGTATTTTGACCATCGAGGATGACGCCGTAACGGCCCGCGAGATCGTCGCCGAGCTGAGTAGCCATGGACTGGATGTGGATTGGGTGGACAACGGCCGCGAAGGCCTGGTCCGCGCCGTGAGTGGTGATTACGATCTGATCACCCTCGACCGGATGCTGCCGGAGCTGGATGGCCTGGCCATCGTCACGACCCTGCGCACCATCGGGGTGTCGACGCCGATCTTGATGATCAGCGCCCTCTCCGATGTCGACGAACGCGTGCGCGGCCTGCGGGCCGGTGGTGATGACTACTTGACCAAGCCGTTCGCCTCCGACGAAATGGCTGCCCGTGTCGAAGTGCTGCTGCGGCGCAAAAGCACGGTCAAGGAGTTCGAAACCGCCCTGCGCGTGGCCGACCTGGAACTGAACCTGATCAGCCGCGAAGCCAGCCGTGCCGAGCAGCCGCTGAGCCTGCTGCCCACCGAATACAAACTGCTTGAGTTTCTGATGCGCAACACCGGGCAGATCCTGTCGCGGATGATGATCTTCGAGGAAGTCTGGGGTTATCACTTCGACCCGGGCACCAACCTGATCGATGTGCATATCGGTCGCCTGCGCAAGAAAATCGATCCACCGGGCCTCACACCGCTGATCCGCACGGTACGAGGTTCCGGTTATGTCATTGCTGAACCCCTCTAAGGGCTGGCGCTCCTCCAGCAGCCGCTTGCTGGCGCTCTACAGTTCGCTGTTCGTGGCCTGGAGTTGCATCCTCATGGGGGTGCTGTATTTCGAAGTCTCGGGTTACCTGGGCGACCTGTCCCGCCACTCGTTGATGCAGCGCCAGCACTTGTTTCAGCGTTTCGACGGCGAAGAACTGGTGGAAGCCCTGACCACCAGCATGACCTTCGACATGAAGGGCGTGGACGCCTATGGCCTGTTCGATGAGCAATTTCGCCCCCTGAGCGGGCCGATTCGCGCCGTGCCGCCGGACTTGCCGCTGGACGGCAAGATCCACGCGCTGGCCAATTGCGTCGAGTCCGACGACCCCAAACTGCCCAAAGACAGCTGCGACGCCGTCGCCACCCACACCGAAGACGGCCGCTGGCTGGTGCTGGTGCGAGCCAACGGTTCGCTGTTCGGCGTCACCCGGATCATCTGGCATGCGCTGCTGTGGGCGCTGTCGTTGACGATTATTCCCGGCGCGGCCGGTTGGCATTTGCTGCGCCGCCGCCCGCTGCGGCGTATTCGCGGGATCCAGGCCAGCGCCGAGGCCATCGTCGCCGGCGACCTGACCCACCGTTTGCCGCTGTCGAATCGCCGTGATGAGCTGGACATGCTCGCGGCCATCGTCAACGCCATGCTCGACCGCATCGAGAAGCTGATGAACGAGGTCAAGGGCGTGTGCGACAACATTGCCCACGACCTGCGCACTCCGCTGACACGCTTGCGCGCGCAGCTTTACCGCATCAAGCAGGAAGCCGAGGAAAACTCGGTGTACGCGGTGAAGCTCGACGACGCCATCGCCGAGACCGACACCCTGATGGCGCGCTTTCGCGGGCTATTGCGCATCTCGGAGCTGGAAGACCACCAGCGCCGCTCGGGTTTCCTGGTAATGGACCCGTTGCCACTGCTGCGCGAGCTGCATGACTTTTATCTGCCGTTGGCCGAGGAAGGCGAATTGCAGTTGCGCCTCGAAGTGCCCGAAGCGCTGCCGTGGATCACCGGCGACCGTGCGCTGCTGTTCGAAGCCTTGGCCAACCTGCTGAGCAACTCGATCAAGTTCTCGCCCGCCGGTGGCGAGGTGATCTTGCGTGGTGTGAATGACGGCGGCAGCACGCGCATCGAAGTGCACGACTCCGGGCCGGGTATTCCGGCGGCGGAACGTGATGCGGTGTTCCAGCGTTTTTATCGCGTGGATGAAAGCGACCAGCAAGGCGGCTTCGGTTTGGGCTTGTCGATTGTGGCGGCGATCATCAACTTGCACGGGTTCAAGCTGGAGGTTGGCAGCAGCCAGCGTGGCGGTGCGCGGTTGGTGCTGGAGTGTCGGCAGCAGTTGATGCCCGAAGCCTGATCGTTCCCACGCTCCGCGTGGGAATGCAGCCCAGGACGCTCCGCGTCCCACAGCGTGACGCGGAGCGTCACAAGAGGCATTCCCACGCAGAGCGTGGGAACGATCATCTCCAGCCCCTACAAAACCTTGTGGGAGCTGGCTTGCCTGCGATGACGATGTACCCGGCAAATTTGCATTGCCTGACACTCCGCTATCGCAGGCAAGCCAGCTCCCACATTGAAACGGCTTTGCCAGTTAGTTAGAAGTTGGCGCGCAGCGCTTCGAGGCCGCCGCTGTACACTCCGGTGAACAACTCTTCCACCGCCGCGTCCGTGGTCCCGGCTGCCGGGGTGAACACGCCGGACCAGGTCACTTTCGCCGAGCTGTCGGTGAGCGCCTCAACCTGCAAGGTCGCCAGGTAAGCACTCACCGGAAACGGCGATTGCTCGATGGTGTAGCTGTAGTTGCGTGCCACGTTATCAAAACGCTGCAAACGCTCGACTACCACACCGCCATCTGCGGTTTGCAGGTGGCGCACGCGCCCGCCCTCGCTCGGCTCGCTCTTGACGATAAACGGCAGCCAATCCGGTAGCGCGTTGAAGCCACCGACCAATTGCCAGACCTGATCGGCCGAAACCGGGATTTCAATTACAGAAGAAGCTGTCGCCACACTAAATACTCCAGGAAAAATAAGACTTCAGATCGCCATGCTGTCGACCACACCACCGTCGACCCGCAGCGCAGCGCCTGTGGTTGCAGAGGACAGCGGTGAAGCAATGTACGCCACCAGGTTCGCCACTTCATCCACATTCGCCGCGCGCTGGATGATCGAGGTCGGCCGTGCGTTACGTACAAATACGTCGGCCTCGTCCCGCGCACTGCGCCCGGACTTTTGTGTGGCGTCCTTGAGCATCTGCTCCAGGCCGTCGGTAAAGGTCGGCCCCGGCAGCACTGCGTTAACCGTCACGCCGGTGCCCGCCAAGCGCTTGGCCAGGCCATGGGAAACCGCGAGGTTGGCGCTTTTGGTCACGCCGTAGTTGATCATGTCGGCCGGTGTGGCCACGCCGGACTCCGACGACACGAAGATCACCCGCCCCCAGCCCTGCTCGACCATGCCGGGCGTGTAATGCCGTGCCAGGCGCACGCCGGAGATCACATTGACCTCATAGAAGCGCGTCCACTCGCTGTCGGGCGCATCAAAGAAATCCACATCGTTGAAGATGCCGAGGTTGTTGACCAGGATGTCGGCACGCGGTTCGGCGGCGAACAGTTTCGCGGCGCCTTCGGCGGTGCCAAGATCCGCCACCAGCCCGCGCAGATCAGCGCCCGGCACCGCCTGGCGAATGCTTGCCAGCGCATCGTCGACCTTGCCCGATTCGCGCCCGATCACCACCACGGTGGCACCGCAGGCGGCCAGCGCCTGGCTGATGCCCAGGCCAATACCGGCGGTGCTGCCGCTGACGATAGCTACTTTGCCGCTTACATCAATGTTCATCGGTGGTACTCCTGAAGTTAGAGCGGCAGAGGCGCACGGGCCGAAATCAACCGGGCCTCGCGCAGCGCCTGCCAGAAGGCTGCCGGGATCTTCTCTGACAACGCCGCAACGTCTTCGGCAATCCGCCCCGGACGACTGGCACCTGGAATCACCGCCGCCACGGCCGGATGCGCCAGGGAAAATTGCAGGGCTGCGGCTTTTATACTTACCCCAAACGCCTGGGCAATCGCCTTGATCTGCTCGACTTTATCGATGATCGCGGGGCTCGCCTGCTGGTATTCGAAGTGCGCGCCACCGGCCAGAATGCCGGAGCTGTAAGGCCCGCCGACGACGATCTCGACATTCTGCGCCAAGGCTGCGTCCATCAAACGCTGCAAGGCACGTTCGTGGTCCAGCAAAGTGTAGCGGCCGGCCAGCAGGAAGCCATCGGGCCGGGCTTCGCTGAGGTCAAGGGTCAACTCGCAGGGTTCAACGCGGTTGACGCCCAGGCCCCAGGCCTTGATCACGCCTTCTTCGCGCAGGCGGGTCAGCACCTTGAAGGCGCCGGTGCGGGCCTGGTTGAAGTAGTCCAGCCATTGGTCGCCGTAAAAGTCCTGGGCGATGTCGTGAATCCACACGATGTCCAGGCGGTCGGTTTGCAGGCGCTCGAGGCTGTCTTCGATGGAACGCAAGGTGGCGTCGGCACTGTAGTCATTGAGCATCTTGTTGGGGCGGCCGTGTTCGAACACGCCGCTTTTTTCGCCGAGGTCGCGGGCGCTTTCTTCGACTTCATCGAGAATCACCCGGCCAACTTTGGTGCTGAGCACGAAGTCATCGCGGTTGTACTGAGACAGCGCATGGCCCAGGCGGATTTCCGACAGGCCCGAGCCGTAGAAGGGAGCGGTGTCGAAGTAACGCACGCCGTGATTCCAGGCAGCCTCGACGGTGGCCTGGGCTTCGTCTTCGGCAATTGCGCGGAACATATTGCCCAGCGGTGCGGTGCCGAAGCCCAGCGGGCCGGGCAATTTGTCTTTCAAGCTCATGGTGGGTCCTCAATCGGTTGTGGGTCGCTGTGACCGTTGAGCAGATCCTAGATTGCATAGATCGGACCGTCCAAGACATACTGCGACCAACTTGAGTCCTGAAAGGTCTTACACATGATTGATCTTCGCCAACTGCGCTACTTCGAAGTGGTCGCGGAAGAAGAACACGTCGGCCGTGCCGCCGAGCGCCTGCATATCTCGCAGTCACCGCTGAGCCGCCAGATCGCCCAGCTTGAAGAGCGCCTGGGCCTGACCTTGTTCGAACGCAGCCAGCAGCGCATCCGCCTGACCCGCGATGGCCAGACGTTCCTGGCGGAAACCAAGGCGCTGTTGACCCACGCCAATCGCTTGGAATCCTTGGGCAAACGCCTGGGACGCGGCGAAGAAGGCGGCTTGTGCATCGGCTACATCGAAAACGCGATGCACGCCGGCGTGCTGCCCAATGCGTTGCGCGTATTGAGGGATGACCGGCCTACCGTGCATATCAAGCTGTACAACTTGCCGTCGCTGGAACAGCTCGAAGGCTTGCGTCAACGCAGCCTCGACATTGCCCTGGTCGGCGAGCCACCGGCCACCGATGACCCGGACCTGACGGCGCTGCAGGTGCTGGACGACCCGATGCTGCTGGCGCTGCCGGAACATCATGCATTGGCGCGCCACAGCGAGTTGTTACCCGAGCATCTGGCTGATCAGGAGTGGATCGGCGTGCAACGCAAGCCTGGCGCCAACCCGGCGGATGACTTTGTGGCGGCGTGCATTCGTGCTGGTTTTACGCCGCAAATCCCTATGGAAGCCAGTGAGCCGTTTACCGCCCTGGGGTTGGTGGCCTCGGGTTTGGGTGTGGCGATGGTGCAAAAGGGGCTGAGCCGGAATGCGCCGCCTGGGGTGGTGTTGCGTGAATTGCCATGGCTGACCTACACCACGCCGCTGTGGGCGGCATGGCACCGGGTTAATTTGCGGCCTTTGGTGGAAACGTTCAGGAAGGTGCTGACTGAAAGCCTGTGAAGGCCAGGGCAACGGGTAACCTCATCGCCCCGGACATACTCGGTCCAATGTCAGCCACTCACGCCCTTACCTCAATCTTTCCCCCTCAGGCTCATCCGGTTAAACGCGGCTGCCAGTCAGAGCATTTCTCGCAACCGATACCACAGCATCCCCAACGCCAGCAGCGGCGAGCGCAGGGCCTTGCCGCCGGGGAAGGTCATGTGCGGCACTTGGCTGAAGATATCCAGGCCGTGGCTTGCACCGGCGTGAATGCCTTCGGCAAGCAGGCGCGCGCACCAGTGGGTCACGTTCAGGCCATGCCCGGAATAGCCCTGGGCGTAGAACACATTCGGGTACTGCTTGAGGCGCCCGACCTGGGGAAAGCGGTTGGCGGTGATGCCGATCTTGCCGCCCCACTGGAACTCGATGGCGGTGCCTGCCAACTGCGGGAACACCTTGAGCAACTTGGGCTGCATATACGCGGCAATATCCGCAGGGTCACGCCCCGAGTAATGGCAGGCGCCGCCGAACAGCAGGCGCCGGTCAGCCGAGAGCCGGTAGTAATCGAGCCCGACTTTCTGATCGCACAGGGCGAGGTTTTGCGGAATCAACTGCTGGGCCAATTCGACCGACAGAGGCTCGGTGGCGATGATGTAGCTGCCCGCCGGCAGTACCTTACCGCTCAAGCGCGGTTCCAGTTCCTCCAAGTGCGCGTTACAAGCCAGTACCAGATTAGCCGCGCGCACCGTGCCGCCGGCGCAACGCACCTGCACCGTATCGCCGTGTACAAGCTCCAGCACCTGGGTCTGTTCGAAAATCTTCACCCCGAGCGACTCGGCCACCTGCGCCTCGCCCAGCACCAGGTTCAACGGGTGCAAGTGCCCGGAGCCCATGTCCACCAGGCCGCCAGCGTAGACGCTGGAGCCCACCACCTGCGCCATGTCTTGCGGGCCGACCAGGCGGGTTTCAGGGGCATACCCCAGCGCTGCCAGGCCGGCCTGCTCGCCCTTGAACGCGGCAAACTGCGCCGGGGTGTTGGCCAGTTCGCAAAAGCCCCAACGCAAATCGCAGTCAATGTTGTGCTGGGCGATACGCTCGCCCACCAGCGCCACCGAGTCGATCCCGGCGTGCTGCAGGTAACGCACGCCCTCCTCACCCACATACTTGGCGAACCCCGACACATCATGGCCGATACCACGAATCAGTTGCCCGCCATTACGCCCACTGGCGCCCCAGCCGATGCGCCGGGCCTCCAGCAGGATCACCGAGAGCCCGCGCTGGGCCAGTTCGATGGCGGTGTTGACGCCAGTGAACCCGCCGCCTATCACGCACACATCGGCGCTCAGGTCGGCGCCCAGTGACGGGCGCTCCGGCATGGTATTGGCCGAAGCCCGGTAGTAGGACCGGGCGTGGTCATTGGACGGGATCATTTGTTGGTCTTCACTTTGCTCCAGGCGCGGGTCATCAGGCGCATGGTCGCCGGGGTCGGCGTGGTGGAAATATAGAGTTTGTCGAGCACTTCCTGGGACGGGTACACCTCATGGTTGTTGACCAGCTCCGGCGCCATAAAGGGCTTGGCCGCCGGGTTGGCGTTGGCATAACCGACCGCGGCACTGACCTTGGCGATCACCTCTGGGTCGAGCAAATAATTGATGAAGGCGTGGGCCTCTTTCGGGTTCCCGGCGTCGGCAGGAATCGCCAGCAAGTCGAACCACAGGTTGGAGCCTTCCTTGGGAATCGAGTAGGCGATGTTCACGCCGTTCCTGGCTTCCTTGGCGCGGTTGGCGGCTTGAAATACGTCGCCTGAATAGCCGAAGGCCACGCAGATATCGCCGTTGGCCAGGTCCGAGATGTACTTGGACGAATGGAAGTAGGTGATGTACGGGCGCAACGTCAGCAGCTTGGCTTCGGCCTGTTTGTAGTCCTCGGGGTTTTCGCTGCGCGGGTCTTTGCCCATGTAATTGAGAATCGCCGGGAACAGCTCATCGGCTGAATCGAGAAAAGCCACGCCGCACTCGTGCAGCTTCTTGATGTTCTCGGGCTCAAACAGCACCGCCCATGAGTCGATGTGGTCGATCCCCAGCACTTGCTTGACCTTGTCGACGTTGTAGCCGATGCCGTTGGTGCCCCACAGGTACGGCACCGAGTGCGCGTTGCCGGGGTCGTTTTTCTCCAGCAGCTTGAGCAGTTTGGGGTCGAGGTTCTTGAAGTTGGGCAACTGCGAGCGGTCGAGTTTCAAGAACGCACCGGCTTTTACCTGGCGTGCCAGGAAGTGGTTGGACGGCACCACCACGTCATAGCCGGTGCGCCCGGCGAGCAACTTGCCTTCCAGGGTTTCGTTGGAGTCGAACACGTCATAGATCACCTTGATCCCGGTCTTGGCCTGGAAATCGGCCAAGGTGGTCTCGCCTATGTAGTCGGTCCAGTTATAGACGCTGACCGTCTGGGCGGCCTGGCCGCTGCTGCTGAACGCCGCGACAAGAGCCAGCGGGAGAAGCTTTTTCACAAGACGCATATCGACACCCCTTTATTGGTTTTTTAGACGCTCAACAGCAGGAACTCACGCTCCCAGGAACTGATCACTCGCTTGAAATTCTCGTGCTCGGCGCGCTTGACCGCCACATAGCCACGCACGAACTTATCGCCCAGGTACTGCTTGACCGTGTCGCAGTCCTCCATGCGCGCCAGCGCATCTTCGAGGGTAAACGGCAGGCGCAGGTTGCGGCGCTCATAGGCACGGCCTTCCACCGGCGCGCTCGGCTCAATTTGCTCGATCATGCCCAGGTAGCCGCACAGCAAGCTCGCGGCAATCGCCAGGTACGGGTTGGCATCCGCGCCCGGCAGGCGGTTTTCCACGCGCATCGCGTCGGGGCTGGAGGTCGGTACACGCAGGCCGACGGTGCGGTTTTCTTCGCCCCACTCCACGTTGACCGGCGCCGAGGTGTCCGGCAAAAAGCGGCGGAACGAGTTCACGTTCGGCGCGAACATCGGCAGCAGCTTGGGAATGTACTTTTGCAAGCCGCCGATGTGATGCAAGAACAGCTGGCTCATCTTGCCGTCGGCGTCGACGAACACCGGCTTGCCGGTGGCGATCTCCACCACGCTCTGGTGCAGGTGCATGGCGCTGCCCGGTTCGTCGGCCACTGGCTTGGCCATAAAGGTCGCGGCCACGTTGTGCTTGAGCGCGGCTTCACGCAGGGTGCGTTTGAACACGGTGATCTGGTCGGCCAGGTCGAGGGCATCGCCATGGCGGAAGTTGATTTCCATCTGCGCCGGGCCGTCTTCGTGGATCAGCGTGTCAAGGTCCAGACCCTGCAGTTCACACCAGTCATAGACGTCTTCGAACAGCGGGTCGAATTCGTTGGCGGCGTCGATGGAAAACGACTGGCGCCCGGTTTCGGCCCGGCCCGAACGGCCCACCGGGGTTTTCAGCGGCAGGTCCGGGTCTTCGCAGCGCTGGGTCAGGTAGAACTCCATTTCTGGCGCGACAATCGGCTGCCAACCTTTGTCGGTGTACAGTTGCAGGACTTTTTTCAACACGTTACGCGGCGACAACTCGATGGGGTTGCCCTGCTTGTCGAAGGTGTCATGGATCACGATGGCGGTGGGTTCGATCGCCCACGGCACCACGTAAGTGGCGTTGGACACCGGCCGGCAGATCATGTCGATGTCGGCAGGGTCGAGCAGGTCGTAGTAGATATCGTCGTCGACAAAGTCCCCGGTCACCGTTTGCAGCAGCACACTCTCCGGCAGGCGCATGCCTCGCTCATGCAGGAACTTGTTGGTGGGCGCAATTTTGCCGCGTGCGATGCCAGTCAAATCACTGATCACGCACTCGACTTCGGTAATCTTGTGTTCTTTCAGCCAGGCGGACAGCTGATCGAAGGGGGCGTTCATAAGGACCTCGTCATGGGTTGGTTGCACGCGCCGACTTGTACTCCCGGCGCATTGAGGTCTATCTTGGGCCAGCCTTCAAACGGCATCTATCCACTTTGCACGAACCATAACGCACCAATAGAGTGCGCCCAGGTTACCCATGACACAGGCAACAGCTTTGCGCGTACAGGCCTTCACCACCGGTGATGTGGCCGCTCAATGCAGTGCGACACCCGGTTGGGTGCAGCAGTACCAGCAGATGTCCCCAGGGCATTTTGCCGGGCAGATCCGCTACCTCGACCTGCACGGCGTCGAGGTTTACGAAGAGTGCATGAACACGCGCGTGGAGCAGCATTTCAATGCGCCACCGGGCTCCCTGGCGTTCTGTTTCGATGGCAGCGACAACGCGCTGTACATGCTCAATGGCGAGAGCCGCAACACCTGGATCACCCCGGAAAACTACCGCGAAGTCGCGGTGGTATTCGGCCCTCAGTTCGTGCAGCGCCATGGTTTGGATGTGGCGAAACTTGAGGGGTTGTTCATGGCACCGCTGACGTGCCAGCAGAACGCGCTGTTCACCCGTTGGCTCAGTGGCACGCTGACACGGCTGTCCGCGCTGACTGACCCTATCAGCCGTGATGCCCTCACCCAGCAATTGCTTGATGACTGCCTGTTTATTCTCGACAACGCTTGTGTGTGCCTGGACCGCAGCTCGTTGCAGCGGCGCAGCGACGAGCGCCTGTTGATGGCGCGTATCGGTGAATGGGCGGCGGATGCGCCGGATGAAACCGCCAACCTGCTGGAACTGGCGCAGATCGCCGGTGTGCCGTTACGCCAATTGCAGCAAGGCTTTAAGACCTACACCGGAATGAGCCCGGCGCAGTGGTTGCGCTTGCGCCGGTTGAACGGGGCGCGGCGTGAGTTGTTGAGCTCGACTCGGGCCACGGTGGCTGAGGTGGCGATGAACTGGTCGTTCTGGCACTTGGGGCGGTTTTCCCAGAGTTATCGGGCGTTGTTTCGGGAGTTGCCCAGTGAGACGCTCAGGCGTTTGGGTTGACGGGTGTTTTTGGTACTGACCTGGGGGCCAAAGGATGTAAGAGCCGCAGCAACAGCAGAGCCATACTCGGTCAAAGGTGGGAGCTGGCTTGCCTGCGATGGCATCAACCGGTTGTACCTGATGTACCGAGGTGTCTGCATCGCAGGCAAGCCAGCTCCCACAGAAAAGCAGCTCTTCAGTGTATGCAAATTCGCCTTTCGCTTTTGATTTAACCACTCAGGTCGGCTACTAGGCCGCCGTGCTGTAGATTTTGATCTTGATCTGAGGCGCCCCGTTAACCACGGATTCAAGCCTTCGTTCTGGCACACCGAGCCTAAGCGAGGCACCGAGTGGTGGGGCGAAGACCTTTTGGTTACTTTTGGCTGGGCCGGCATTCCGGGCGTTTGCCAAAAGTGACCCGCTGTAAGAGCGGAACCCTACTCAGCCGTTACCGCAGCAACGGATATGTACACAACACAACCATTCTCAATAACTTGTAAATCCCAGCACATCCCCCTAGCTTATGCGCCCCCCGCCCTGCGCTTTAAGGCCCTACCCCCATGGTTGTGCGTTTTCGTCCCGTCGTTACCTCACGTTTCGCCCTTGGCCTGCTACTCAGCGGCAGCCTGGGCAACAGCATGGCCGCTGAAATCGAACTACCGGCGGTAAACGTCCAGGGCCAGGAAGACTCCGGCTATCGCACCAACAGCGCCTCGGTCGGCGGCTTCAACGAAGCGCCGTTGCTGGACACTCCGGCATCAATCACCGTGATCAACGCCGAACTGATCAAAGACCAGCAGGCGCGGCTGCTCAGCGAAGTGCTACGCAACGACGCCTCGGTAGGCGACAGCTACGCCCCCATCGGCTACTACGAAAACTTCGTGATCCGCGGCTTCTCACTGAACGCCGCGAGCAGCTACAAAATCAACGGCCGCACCATCACTGGCGAGCAAAACGTCGCCCTGGAAAACAAGCAGCAGGTCGAAGTGCTCAAGGGCCTGGCGGGTTTGCAAAGCGGTATTTCCGAACCCAGCGGCGTGATCAACTACGTGACAAAACGCCCGGAAGATGTGCGCTCGGTTACCGTGTCCACCGATGACCGAGGCAGCGGTTACATAGCCACCGACGTGGGTGGCTGGTTTGGCAGCGAGCAGCAATTCGGCCTGCGCGCCAACGTCGCCCACGAAGACCTCAATTCGTATGTCGAGCACGCCGATGGCCAGCGCGATTTTGTGTCCCTGGCCTTCGACTGGAACATCAGCCCCGACGCGGTGCTGCAACTGGACGCGGAATACCAGAACAAGCAACAGCGCTCCGTGCCGGGTTATCAACTGCTGGGCGGCACCGAAGTGCCCCATGACGCGTCACCGAAGAAACTGCTGGGGCACCAGAGTGGCTCCCATCAGGTCGGCATCGATTCGCTGAACCTCAATGGCAAGTTTGAATACCGCTTCAGTGATCAGTGGAAAGGCAGCCTCAGTGCCGCCCGCAGCAAAGTGGTGATTGATGATTACAGCTCGTTTGCCTGGGGTGGCGCCACGACCGGCATGGGCAATTACTTCACGCCGGACGGCAACTACGACATTTACGACTACCGCAGCCCCGACGACACCCGTCGTGATGATGAAGTACAGGCGGCAATGACGGGCCTGTTCGATACAGGCAGCCTGGGCCATGAACTGACTTTCGGCACCAGCGCGTTTCGACGGGTGATCGACAAGCGCAAGTCCGTCAACGAATACATCGGCAGCGGTAATATCAACCAAGACGCACCGACCTTCGAGCCTACTGATAAGCCGCTGTACCCCAGCCACCGCAACCTCGACAGCCGCCAATACGGCCTGTTCGTCACCGACCGCATCCGCTTCAACGAGCAATGGCAAACCATCATTGGCGGGCGCGAAGTGCGCCTGGATGAAAAAGCGTTCGATGAAACAACGGGCAACGAAATTCGCCACACCCAGCAATACGTGTTCCTGCCCCAGGCATCATTGATTTACAAACCGGTGGACAATATTTCGCTGTACACCAGCTACAGCAAAGGCCTGTCTCTGGGCGGCACGGCACCGTGGATAGCGAACAACTCCGGTGACACCCTGGCGCCGACGGTTTCCCGGCAAATCGAAGCCGGCGTGAAATACGACTGGCGCCGCATCAGTTTCACCGCCGCCGTATTCCAGACCCGTCAAGCCTACCAATACGCCAAGCCCGATGGCACCGGTCAATTCACCTACGCCCAACAAGGCGAACAAAAAAACACCGGCCTGGAACTCTCCGCCAACGGCTGGGCCACCGACCGCCTGCAGATCGCCACCAGCGTCGCGGCGATTCGCGCCCGGGTGACCAACAGCGGCACGCCGGACTACGAAGGCCACCAGGCCATCAACGTACCCAAACTGCGCGCCAGCCTGTACGCCGATTACGCCCTGCCGTGGACGAATGGGCTGGCCGTGCTGGGCGGCGTGCAATACAGCGCCAAGAAGTACGCCGACCGCACCGGCAATGTGCAGGTGGGCGACTACGCCGTGGTGAATGTCGGCAGCCGCTACACCACTAAAATCGACGGCTATGAAACCGTATTCCGCCTCAGCGTCGACAACCTGTTCGACAAACGCTACTGGCGCGATGCAGGCGAATACATGGGCGATGATTACCTGTTCCAGGGCGCGCCCTTGACCGCGCGCCTGAGTGCTTCGGTCAACTTCTGAGCCCGCGCGGTGCTGCCAGCCACAGCGCCGCCAAACCACAGACCAACAGGCTCCAGCCCAGGTCCTGGGCCCAGGCGACCAGGGTCAACCCGGCGCCGATCACCAGGTAGTACAACAAGCCAAACAGCGCGGCGGCCGTGCCCAGGCGATCCTGATAAGCCACCAGCGCGGCCCCCAGCACATTGGGAATGGCCATGCCGAACGCCAGCACCACCAGCAGCATCGGCCATACAAACATCCAGCTGTGTTGCAGCAGCACGACCAGCAAGCCGCCCAGCACCGCGACACCGGCGGCGATCAGCACTAATTGCTCGCCATTTATCCCACGCTTGAGCAGCCACTTGTTCAGCCACGCACCACACCCGGAGCCCAGCGCCAGCAAGACGCCGCTGTAGCCGAAGTCGGCGGCAGACAAACCCAGCCGCGAAAAGATGAATGGCCCCACGCTGTAATAGCTGAACAGCGCAATATTGAACGCCGCCACCAGCCCCACCGAACGCCAGATCCCGGCATCCCTGAGCAGCAACCGCAACGTCTGGCCCAGCGCGGCCGTCGGCATCGAGGCTGGACGCGTCTCGGGCAACGCCCACACGCACCACGCCCATAAGCTCAGCGAGAGCAGCAACAAACCACTGAGCACACCGCGATAACCGAAGAACTGCACCAGGCTGGCGCCCGTGAACAAACCCACGGCCGGGCTGGCGGCCAGGGCAATGCCCATCAGCGAAAATACCTGGGCCAATTGCACGCCCTGGAAACGGTCACGCAGCACGGTCTGCGTCACCACCGAACCGACCGCCGCGCCAAACGCCGCCAACGCCTGGGCCAGCAGCAAACCGTTGAAGCTGGTCATGCCCAGGGCCAGTACCGTGGCCGCCACATACAGGGCCAATCCGGCCAGCATCACCGGCCGCCGTCCCCAACGATCACACAGTCGGCCCCACACCACCACGCCAAATGCGAACGCCAGGAAGTACACCGACAAGGTCTGCCCGGCCCGCTCCGGCCCCACCGCAAAGGCCCGGCCGATATCTCCCAGCGCTGGGCTGTAAAGCGTTTGGGCCAGTTGCGGGAACATCAGCAAGGCCACGGTCAGTGGCAAAAAAATTCTAACCTTCATTCCCCAACTCCTTTGCTTGAAACAGCGCAAGAAGTGTAAGGACTGTCGACTGGAGTATTATCCAGACTTTGACAATTTACCCATCAAATCGGACAACCTATGGCCTGGCTCGCCAACGACGCTACTTTCGATCCCGACCACCTGGCAGCGCCGGTCATCGGCATCGCCGCCCTGCTCGGTGATCACGACTCCGGCCTGCACCGCCACCAGCGCGGGCAACTGCTGTTCACGCGCCAAGGCTGCACCCGTATCACCCTGGACAACCAACTGTGCCTGCTGCCGCCTTCGCGCGCCGCGTGGATCCCGTGTGGCGTGCCGCATCGCGCGGTGATGCACAAAACCGTGGACTATCGCTCGGTGTATCTGAGCCCGGCACTGGCCGATCAATTGCCTGCACAGGTGGGGGTGATCGAGGTCAGCCCATTGCTTCGCGCAGTCCTGGAACCCATAGCGATGGCGCCCTTCGACACCGATTGGCAAACGGGCCGCTACGCGCATTTGCTGGCGTTGTGCCTGGATGAAATCCAGGCGGCCACCGCACAACCGATGCTCCTGCCCTTGCCCCAGGACAAACGCCTGGCGCCCTTGCTCGCCGATCTGGAAAGGTTACCGCCGACCCTGCAAGCCCTGGAAAAACAGATAGGTGCCAGCACCAAGACCATCGGCCGGATTTTCCTGCGGGAAACCGGCCTTGGCTATCAGCAATGGCGCCAGCAGTGGCGCCTGATGCGGGCCATCGAACTGCTCGCCATCGGGCGCAACCTGGGCTATTGCGCGTTCGAGTTGGGCTTTGCCAGCGACAGCGCGTTGATCGCCTTCTTCAAAAGCATGACCGGCAGCACGCCACGCGGGTATTTGAAAGTCGACTGAGGGCGTGCATGAGGCCGCTTCAGCCCGGTAGCGGAATCACCCGTAAAGGCCGCACCGACTTATAGGAAAAACTTGAGTAGATTTCTTTAACACAGGGCAACGTCTGCAACACCTCACGCGCAAACTCGCCAAACGACTCCAGGTCTTTGGCCACCACCTCGAGCAAAAAGTCATAGCGCCCCGACACGTTGTGGCAGGCGACAACTTCGGGAATCTCCAGCAGCCGTTGCTCGAATGCTCGGGCGATTTCCTGGGTGTGGCTTTCCATCATGATGCTGACAAACGCCGTCACGCCATACCCCAGCGCCTTGGGCGACAGAATCGCCTGATAGCCGCTGATCACCCCGCTCTCCTCCAGGTTGCGCACCCGTCGCCAGCACGGCGAGGTGGTCAGGGCGACGCGGTCGGCAAGTTCGGCCACGGTCAAGCGGGCATTACCTTGCAAGGCGTTTAAAAGGGCTTTGTCGGTGCGGTCCAGACTCACGGGCATAACGTGCCTCTATTTGTTGTTTTTGTCGATTATTCGCCCCGAAATCCGGGATTTTCCTGGGTTTTTTGCAATGTTCAACTCTGGTTATGAGCATAGCATTGTAGGAAATAAGGAGCGTCCGATATGAACAACAAACACAATACATTCGGCTTTTCTACCCGCGCCATCCACCATGGTTACGACCCCAAGGACCATCACGGCGCCCTCGTACCGCCGATCTATTTATCTGCCACCTTCGCGTTCCCCACCGCCGAATATGGCGCTGCCTGTTTTGCCGGGGAAGTCAGCGGCCACTTCTACACACGCATTTCCAACCCGACCCTGGCACTGTTGGAATCACGCATGGCAACCCTGGAAAACGGCGAAGCTGCCGTGGCCTTCAGCTCCGGCATGGGTGCGATTGCCGCAACGTTCTGGACCCTGCTGCGCCCGGGCGATGAAGTGATCGTCAGCCAGACCCTGTATGGCTGCACCTTTGCCCTGCTGCACCATGGCCTTGCTGAGTTCGGCATCCGGGTGCGACACGTCGACCTCACCGACCTGGCCGCCCTGCGCGCGGCATTGTCCCCTGCCACCCGCATGGTCTATTGCGAAACCCCGGCCAACCCCAACCTGCGCCTGGTGGACATCGCCGCCGTGGCCGAGCTGGCGCACCAACAGCCAAATGTCACCGTGGTGGTCGACAACACCTACTGCACCCCCTACCTGCAACGTCCGCTTGAACTGGGGGCCGATCTGGTGGTGCACTCGGCCACCAAGTACCTCAGCGGCCATGGCGATATCACCGCCGGTATCGCCGTGAGCAACCAGGCGCTGGCACAACGTATTCGCCTGCAAGGCCTCAAGGACTTGACCGGCGCGGTGATGTCGCCGCAGGACGCATCCTTGCTGATGCGCGGCCTCAAGACCCTGGCCCTGCGCATGGACCGCCATTGCAGCAACGCCCAGGCGGTGGCCGAAGCGTTGCAAGCACACCCTGCTGTGCAGTGGGTCACCTACCCGGGCCTGCGCTCTTTCCCGCAATACGCCCTGGCAGCGCGGCAGATGAAGCAGTCCGGCGGCATGATCGCGTTTGAACTCAAGGGCGGCATCGACACCGGCCGGCGCTTTATGAACGCCCTCAACCTGTTCACCCGCGCCGTCAGCCTGGGTGACGCCGAGTCGCTCGCCCAGCACCCGGCGAGCATGACCCACTCCACCTACACCCCCGAAGAACGCGCGCAGCACGGCATCAGCGAAGGCCTGGTGCGTTTGTCGGTCGGGCTTGAAGACATTGCCGACCTGTTGGCCGATATCCACCAGGCCCTGGCCAAATGCACGCGTGCGGCACCGGGCCGCGCCGTGGTGGAAGAACACGCCGTGAAATAGGGCCTACGGTTGAGGTAATCCTTTCCTACAGACGGTGGTCGGACTGGTCCGACCGCCGTTATGCGTTTTTAATCTGTTTTTTTTGCCGATTGGATCCCCATGCATTTCCCTGGCTGTACTAGCATAGGTGCTCGGCGGGTGCATTATCACTGTAGGTTATTCACATTGGTTACCTTGTTAAACCCCGTCGCTATAAGGATGAATACCTGCACTCAACATTCATGGACGAACTGATGAACTCACACCTGTTCCCTCATATAGGCAAGGTCATCGCCAGCACCGGCAGCCGCCATTTCCCGCGCATGCTGCATGACTTGATCCTGACCCAGCTGGCAGTGGACGCTACCCATATCACCCAACTGCAGGTCAGTGCCGAAGGGCACACCCGACTCCGGATCAGCCCGGTCTACACCGACTCGGTGACGGCG
Organism: Pseudomonas sp. 2995-3; assembly: GCF_002742565.1. Taxonomy (NCBI): domain Bacteria; kingdom Pseudomonadati; phylum Pseudomonadota; class Gammaproteobacteria; order Pseudomonadales; family Pseudomonadaceae; genus Pseudomonas; species Pseudomonas sp. 2995-3. Next base: position 61,337 of record NZ_LJSB01000259.1, read on the forward strand.
CTGGGCGAAGAACAACCCGCTGCCCAATTGCACCTCACACGCCGCAAGGACGATGTGCGTTATGTGTTGTCGGTGTATCGCTCGCATCAGTCGGAAAGTTTTTCGCCACAGGAACGCAGCATGCTGGAGGATTTTTCGACGCTGCTTCTGCCCATGGTCGAGAAACACATCACTGCGATCCAGCCGTGTCGCCAGGGCGGATCGCCTGTGGTCGCGGAAAATCAAGGGCTTGAAACCTTGCGTCGGCGCATTGAAGAACGTCTGGTGCAATCGGGGTTGACCTTGTCCAATCGAGAACTGGATGTGTGTGTGGGTTTGCTGGCCGGGCGGACTGCACCGGAGTTGGCGGAGCAGTTGGCGTTGAAGGTCAACACTATTGAAAGTTACCTCAAGCGGGCGGCGATCAAGCTTGGGATCAGCGGGCGGCATTCGTTGTTGCGGTGGATGTATGCGGGTGATGAGGGGGTAGCCGCGGCTCTCTAGATCAGGCTGTGGGTTGTCTTTTGGTGGTGTACATATCCGTTGCTGCGGTAACGGCTGCCTATGGTTCCGCTCTTACAGCGGGTCACTTTTTGAAGGACCGGAATGCCGGCCCAGCAAAAAGTAAGCAAAAAGCCCTCGCCCCAACACTCGGTGCCTCGCTGTGGCTCGGCATGCCCGCAATCCGCCAGTGATTTGGGGGGCCGCCGCGATGGGCCATCCTTGGCCCAGCGCGGCTAAACCGGCATCCCTGCCGGTTTACCGT
>NZ_LJSB01000260.1:0-408 GCF_002742565.1 Pseudomonas sp. 2995-3
GGTAGGGTAAGCGCGCTGATGGATATGCGCGTCCAAGCAGTTAGGCTGACAAGTAGGCAAATCCGCTTGTCATAAAGGCTGAGCTGTGATGGCGAGGGAAATATTAGTACCGAAGTTCCTGATCCTACACTGCCAAGAAAAGCCTCTAGCGAGGTGACTGGTGCCCGTACCGCAAACCGACACAGGTAGGCGGGAAGAGAATTCTAAGACGCGCGGGAGAACTCTCGTTAAGGAACTCGGCAAAATGACCCCGTAACTTCGGGAGAAGGGGTGCTCTATTAGGGTTTACGCCCGAGAGAGCCGCAGTGAATAGGCCCAAGCGACTGTTTATCAAAAACACAGGTCTCTGCTAAGCCGCAAGGCGACGTATAGGGGCTGACACCTGCCCGGTGCTGGAAGGTTAAGAGG
>NZ_LJSB01000261.1:0-311 GCF_002742565.1 Pseudomonas sp. 2995-3
TTGTCTTACGATTTCTGTAATCATTTCATCAAGTGTTGATTCACCAAGACGTTGTGTTCTAAACTTTGAAAGGAGACTTTTGTCAGGTAGTGAATCCTCAGGATTCAGACCAAGAAAATACATATGTGCAAGATTTAAAGAGGATTCTGCTATAACATTCTCATCAGATAGATTGTATAAGTGTTGAAGAAATAAAAGCTTACACATTAATTCAGGTTCTTTTGCTGGGCGACCAAAATTTTTACAATAAGTATCTTCAAGTAGAGTATTAATGAAACTAAAATCCACTACCCTTTTAATCTTCTTATCGT
>NZ_LJSB01000262.1:0-269 GCF_002742565.1 Pseudomonas sp. 2995-3
GTATTACAAGGATGTCTTAGGTTTCACCATTGACGGAGAGTTTGTAAGTCGTGAAGGAGTTCATTTCCTTTTTAAAGAGAGCACTATGCCAGAAGCTGTTCGCCCTAATGCTCTGATTAATGTTGTATTGGATACCTACGTTTGGGTAAATGATGTTGATGTTATATACGAGGAACTAAAAGGCAGGGGTGCAAAGATAATATTTGGACCAGTTGAAATGGAGTACAATATGAGAGATTTATTGATTGAAGACCTATATGGTTACAGGA
>NZ_LJSB01000263.1:0-229 GCF_002742565.1 Pseudomonas sp. 2995-3
CCTTTAGTTAGTGTATTGTTTGGAGTGATATTATTAAAGGAAAAGCTTACAAAAATTCAATGGATATCAGTGGGACTTGCGGGATTAGCCGTAACTATAATAACTATTTCTATTGGAAGTTTTCCAATAGTCGCACTAAGCCTAGCATTTAGTTTTGGGTTATATGGTTTATTAAAAAAAGTAGTTCAAATAGGATCCATGAACGGACTAGCATTGGAAACTCTAATCA
>NZ_LJSB01000264.1:0-381 GCF_002742565.1 Pseudomonas sp. 2995-3
TTCTAGTACTAGCTGATGAGTATTCATTACAGTATCAGAGTTGACGGATGAGTCAGAAAAAAGTTGATAGACTTCATCAGCTGTCCTTACCCAACTCTTCGCTTCCTCATATAGTGCGTTCCCTTGCTTTTCTTCTAAACTTTCAAATGACTGTTTCCACATCATGCCAGCGTCTATCATTTCTTGCACGCCACTTTCCTCTAACCCATTCACAGCAATTCCCTTAATCGACAAACTTGCCGCTAGTTCCATCCACCTTATACCATTCTCCATAAATTCCGCCCAGTTTTCTGGAACTCCTGAACCATCGCTTTCTACGATAAATTGTTTAATATATTTATCTGCTATGTCTAATTCTCTTTCATAAAACTCAGTAAGGAC
>NZ_LJSB01000265.1:0-254 GCF_002742565.1 Pseudomonas sp. 2995-3
GCCTTTAATGCTTCCTTTTAATAATATAGATGCAACGGAAAAATTAATTGAAAGAAATGCTTCTGAACTAGCAGCGGTGATAATTGAACCTGTACAAGGTGGATTTATACCTGCTGAACAGAGCTTTATGAATAAATTAAGGGAAATTACGAGTAGGAATGGGATCATTCTTATTTTTGATGAGGTGAAAACTGGATTTCGTAGTTCCTTAGGTGGTGGACAGGAAATCTATGATATCACACCAGATATTACTA
>NZ_LJSB01000266.1:0-387 GCF_002742565.1 Pseudomonas sp. 2995-3
CAAGTGTGTTAGGAGATAGTGACGCAGATATAGTAGATACTGCTATTGCTGCAGATGACTTTGAGACTTTAGTGGCTGCTGTGCAAGCTGCAGATTTAGTTGATGCGTTAAAAGGAGAAGGTCCATTCACTGTATTTGCACCAACAGATGATGCATTTGCAGCATTATTAGCTGACTTAAATATTGAAGCTGGTGAGCTGTTAGAATCTGATGATTTATCAAATATTCTTCTTTATCATGTCGTATCAGGTAAAGTTATGTCCTCTGATTTAGCTGATGGTGCAGTTGTTGAAACATTAAACGGATCATCAATAACAATTTCACTTGACCCAGTAAAAGTGAATGATGCAGAAGTAGTGACTGCTGATATTGAAGCATCTAATGGGG
>NZ_LJSB01000267.1:0-341 GCF_002742565.1 Pseudomonas sp. 2995-3
ATTTCATGTCGAGCATACGAAACTTTTTCATTTATATTTTTCCCCTGTTCAGAAGTAACAGGAAAATATGGTGGATTACATGTTACAAGATCATAACTACCCCAGTTCACTTCAGTATCTAGGTCTAGTATATTCTTATTTATTACTTGGATTTGTTCTTCTAAAGCGTTATATTGTACACTCTTTTGTGTTAATTCACATAGGACAGTTTGAATTTCAACTGCATCTATGGGTACTCCTGTCCTTAATGAAAGTAATAAAGGAATAGCCCCAGTACCTGTACATAAATCAATAATTCTCTTAGCCCCTTTGGGAATTGAAGAGAATTTAGCTAATAATAC
>NZ_LJSB01000268.1:0-274 GCF_002742565.1 Pseudomonas sp. 2995-3
GTATAATAACTGTACTTACCAAATCCAATCAATTTATAATTTTTACTCAAAATCCTCCTGATGGTCTCCTCCAATTCAATCACTTTACACCACTTAAAAATTATTCCAGTTGTCAAACGTTCATTTGGAAACAGGATCCTAAACTCCTCGATGTTTCGTAACACTGCATCTTGTGTTTTTTCTATTAAATTGCACTTAAGACATACAATGACTTTAGAATTACGAGCAGATGGCGGCAAAAAGGACTTGCAATTCTTACATGGGATTCCTTTCT
>NZ_LJSB01000269.1:0-436 GCF_002742565.1 Pseudomonas sp. 2995-3
CAATTAGAACAAGTTAGTAAGTTAAAAAAAATGGAAAATAAGAAACTTCCTGAGGATCTGGATTACCTGGCTATTAATGGTTTAGCTATGGAGGCAAAACAGAAGCTTTCAGAGGTAAAACCTTTATCAGTGGCACAAGCTTCAAGAGTTTCAGGTGTAAATCCTGCAGATGTTTCTGTGTTACTCGTTTATTTAGAGCAAGGAAAACTAAAGCGTGTAAATGCCTAATAAACAATTATTTAAATTAAGGGTGGTATCATGACAGAAGAGCAATTTCGAGAAGAACTTTTAAAGAATGGAATTGATTTATCAGATGACCAAATGAATCAACTAAACCAATATTTCGAGATGTTAGTAGAATGGAATGAACGGATGAACTTAACATCCATTACGGAGAAAAAAGAAGTATATTTAAAACACTTTTACGATTCTATCT
>NZ_LJSB01000270.1:0-378 GCF_002742565.1 Pseudomonas sp. 2995-3
TCTGTACCTGGTGCAAGTTGGTTTTTAATTCTAATGTTTGCAAAAGTACCACGCATCATTACTTCATGGTTACCACGGCGAGAACCATAGGAGTTAAAGTCTTTAGGCTCTAAGCCTTTCTCCATTAAGTATTTTCCTGCAGGGCTATTTTTCGCAATAGAACCAGCTGGTGAAATATGGTCAGTTGTAACTGAATCACCTAGTTTTGCAACTGCACGTAGTCCACGAAGTTCTTCAACATCTTTTGGATCAGGCGTGAGATTCTCAAAGAATGGTGGATTTTGAATATAAGTTGATTCAGTATCCCAAGAATATAAGTCCTCATCTGTTGATTCAAGCTTATTCCATTCTTCATTATCATCAAACACACGCTCATAT
>NZ_LJSB01000271.1:0-274 GCF_002742565.1 Pseudomonas sp. 2995-3
ATTGCAGTCAGTTCTAAATGCTCCCACAATGTCATTTCTTCATAAAGAAGAGGCATCTCAGGAATATAAGCTAATTCCTGACGATATTTATCGGTGTTTTCCGCCCACGTCTTCCCCATCACACGTACATTTCCTGAATGAGGCTCCATTAATCCTAGAATATGCTTTATTGTAGTACTTTTCCCTGCGGCATTTAAGCCTATTAGTCCCACGATTTCATGTTGATTTACTGAAAACGAAACATCATGTAACACGGGTCTACTTCGTTGATAAC
>NZ_LJSB01000272.1:0-416 GCF_002742565.1 Pseudomonas sp. 2995-3
ATGGGATACATGGCACAAATGATCCATCCTCCATTGGTAAATATGTATCAAAAGGCTGCATAAGAATGTATAACGCAGATGTGGTGGCATTATCTAAAATTGTCCATATCGGCACACCAGTTGTTATATCCCCTTAATTAAAGCTCTAAGATCATATCAACATGGGGAATATTGTCCTCTAAATACACCTCAGTGACAGGTTCAAAACCGAAAGAACTGTAAAACTCTCTTAAGTAGTTTTGAGCCTGTATTTTTATTGTAGTCTCATTCAGCTCATCTCGTAATATGGAGATGGCTCGGTCAACTAACGTTCTCCCTAACGCTTGCCCTCTAAAAGCTTCCTTCACTAAAATCCTGCCGATAGAAGCTTCGTCGTAATAGTCTCCGCTACGAAATAACCTTGCGTACGCTGCGAC
>NZ_LJSB01000273.1:0-365 GCF_002742565.1 Pseudomonas sp. 2995-3
ACTTCAAATTATCTCTTCCTCAAATCAGCTTCCTGATGTAGGGATGACTTGGCCTTCAGGCTTTATGGTACCGTATGTGAATGGTAACCGTCTTGCTACATTGGATGATATTTTTGATGAGGAATTAAACGAAGATGATTTCGTTGCTGGTACAAGAGAAGCGTATGAATTTGATGGACAAACTTATGCTCTACCTGTGGAATTAAATATTGCTCCGGTTTTCTATAATCAAGAGATTTTTGAAGAGCATGGACTTGATGTTCCTGAAACATATGATGAGTTCTTAAATGTCATTGACACGCTAGTAGATAACGGAGTAGCTCCAATTGCTTTAGGTAACAGAGATCGCTGGACAGGTTCTATGT
>NZ_LJSB01000274.1:0-403 GCF_002742565.1 Pseudomonas sp. 2995-3
GAATAATGCTCTATATTTTTTTGAGAAACTTCTTTTACAGTAGTTTTCAGTACTTCTGATAGAATAGGAAGTATTTGATTATTTTCGCCCAGTATACTCCTTATTTCAGTAAGAGGTTTATTTGTATGCACCAGTGCTCCAAACGATAATTCATGAACTCTAGCCATTTCTAATACGTGAAAATCACTACTAGAATACTGTGAAATATCCTCTCTAGCTGTCACAAAGTATAATGAGTAATCGTAACTACTAGTTTTTGAAAATCCTATTTGTTCCTCTTTAAGAAATCCATCTGTCATAAATGCTAGATTGGATGAGACTTTCTTTTCATAAGAATTTGTAAGAAGATTTATGACGTCTTCCACTATCGCACTGGCTGTTGGATACTTTCCTGCACCCGGCC
>NZ_LJSB01000007.1:0-228 GCF_002742565.1 Pseudomonas sp. 2995-3
GACGATATCATGTCCTGGGATGTTGTTAATGAAGCTATTGTTGTTAATAGTGATGATTTAACAGATTGGCAAGCGTCACTAAGAGACACTGGTTGGTTACGTGCCATTGGTGATGATTATGTAGAGCAGGCATTCCTAATAGCAAAAGAAGTAATTGAGGAAAATTACTTGGATATTAAGCTTTATTACAATGACTACAATGATCATATTCAAGATAAAGCCCAAGTG
>NZ_LJSB01000275.1:0-318 GCF_002742565.1 Pseudomonas sp. 2995-3
TCTTTTATTTCAGTCTTTAAATCAAGCTTGAATTTTTCTTGACTATCTTTCAAAAATTAGTAAAATAAGAATTAGAATACAGAACAAACGTTCGAATAAAGGTATTTACAATTTAATGAGTAAAGGAGCGAGGATGATGGCCAAACTCACCGCTGAAGAAGAACACATCACCGAGTCATACATCCTATTTGAGTTGGCCCGGAAAGTGCTAGAGAAGGACCTTGCACGAATGAATCAAGCACCATTGAAGCTAAAGGACCCTTATATCCACTTAGTAGAAAAGACGCTCCAACAATTAAGTAAAGATCTCTATACAAC
>NZ_LJSB01000276.1:0-869 GCF_002742565.1 Pseudomonas sp. 2995-3
GGCTCCGTGACTGTTGCGGCGCCTGGCGATGACGTGTTCATCGATAAGAGCACCCAGACGGTCAAGATCACTGACACTGCTGGCGGCAACTTCGAGAAGCTGGAAGTGGCTGGTGATGGTGCAACTACGACCATCAACGACACTATCGATAAGGTGGATGTCGTGTTGACCGCCACCACCACCGTTGGTGAAGGCGGCAACATCGTTTACACCGCGTCGCTGGTCGACAAGTCGGGTAATGCGGTGACTAACATCACCAACCCGCTGACCGTGACCTTGGATAATGGCCAGACCATTACCATCGGTGTGAACCAGTCCAGCGGCAACGCCACAGTTGTAGCTCCGGATGACGTGTACAAGGGCGACCAGACCGTCACTACCGCTATTACTAATGTGACTGGCGGCGAGCACTTCGAAAATTTGGTGCCAGGTACCACACCGGTCAGCACCACCGTCACCGACACTCCGGGTACCGATAACACCACCACCGTCACGTTAACCGCGCCAAGTGAAGTCAATGAAGGTGGTCAAATCACCTACACCGCCACCTTGAGCAACAAGGCCGGTACTGACGTAACGCTGAAGTTGGATAACGGTTCATCTATCACCATCAAAGCTGGTGACACCGTTGGCTCCGTGACTGTTGCGGCACCAAGCGATGACGTGTTCATCGATAAGAGCACTCAGACGGTCAAGATCACTGACACCACTGGCGGTAACTTCGAGAAGCTGGAAGTTGCAGGCGACGGCGCAACCACCACGATCAACGACACCATCGATAAGGTGGATGTGGTTCTGACCGCCACCACCACCGTCGGCGAAGGCGGCAACATCGTCTACACCGCCAGCCTTGTGGATAAAAACGGCGC
>NZ_LJSB01000277.1:0-273 GCF_002742565.1 Pseudomonas sp. 2995-3
GGTAATATATATCCTAACAATGTATCCGGTCCTATTTTAGATAGGTTTATTAAGGAACAATCGGGAACCAATGTTCCTAAAGGAATAATTCCCAATTATGAAATACCTACATTAAGAGATGATCAATGGTATTTCAATAATGGATACTCAAATGGTGGAGCACTTAGTAATGATCGAAAAAAAATATTTACTCAAGGAGATTATTCCTTCTCTCATTGGGATTCATTTGATGATGTAGTAATCGTAAGTAAGACGGGGGATATCACTCTATCT
>NZ_LJSB01000278.1:0-287 GCF_002742565.1 Pseudomonas sp. 2995-3
CTAATAAATATCCAGACTCCTCCATTGCATCTGTTCCCTGGGTTATAACAAAACCATGGTATTCATTTGAAAGAGTTAGCTCCTTGATGTTTTCAGCTATTTTGAAAAAGTGAGTCATGGTCAATTGACCACCACCAACTTTATCAATTTCAATAACATCAACTTCACACTCTTTCATAGATTCAGGTATACGATCTAGTAACTCCCTTCCACTAAGTGTTGGTACTGCCAATCCCGTTTCAGAGTCAATTTCCATTGAAATTGTTCCCCCTGTGGCAAATAAAGCT
>NZ_LJSB01000279.1:0-272 GCF_002742565.1 Pseudomonas sp. 2995-3
GTAATATCTAGTCCTTCTGCTCTAGCTTCATCTATCATCGCTAGAGACTCTTCCATGGAAAAGGTTCCACCAGTACTATTAATATGTTGCACTTGTACTGGAACGTCTAACTCTCGTGCATATCCAATGACTTCTTCTAGTGCGTCTAAGTTATTTCCACCCTCGCCGTTCATAGTAGAGTATCTAACATGGAAAAAAGATACTAAGTCATACTCTTTTCCCACTTCCATTACAGCTTTTATCTCTTCAGGTGTCATTCCAGGATAGTACTC
>NZ_LJSB01000280.1:0-369 GCF_002742565.1 Pseudomonas sp. 2995-3
GACACCTTGGTACATCAGACACACCGAGTTGATGCCATCGCAGGCAAGCCAGCTCCCACATTAGACCGAGTATGGCTTTGCAGTTGCAGTTGCAGTTGCAGTTGCAGTTGCAGTTGCAGTTGCTCTGGCCCTTACATCCTTTTCGATGACGAAGTCAGCGGTCTTTTGATCTGCGCTTTTGATCTTGATCTGAAATCGCCCCGTTAAACACGATGGCCGGAATCTGACAGGGATTTGGGGGGTAAACCGGCAGGGATGCCGGTTTAGCCGCGCTGGGCCAAGGATGGCCCATCGCGGCGGCCCCCCAAATCACTGTCGGATTGCGGGCATGCCGAGCCACAGCGAGGCACCGAGTGTTGGGGCGAGGAC
>NZ_LJSB01000281.1:0-290 GCF_002742565.1 Pseudomonas sp. 2995-3
ATCAGGAACACATTGTCAGTAAGTTTATATACTACTTTCTGATTTCTGTCTCTATATACTTGGCTCACTTTCTCTATTTTATCTGTTACCTCTTCATTCAAAGGGTAAATTGGATTAATAGAATTAGCTCTTTTTGTATAACCATTTGCGAATCTTAATATCCACCCATCAACCAGTTGTGTTTGCAGAGCCGGAAGAGCATTCATTGAAAGTTCCTCAATTTTTTGTATTAATCTCTTATTATTCACTAGACACAATCTCCCCTTGACTACCCACTAGTATTATTATTC
>NZ_LJSB01000282.1:0-289 GCF_002742565.1 Pseudomonas sp. 2995-3
CAGGGTAAAGAGAAAGTAAGACATTGAAACTTAGTAGAACTAGAGAGGAGGTAACCCTTGTAGAGAGGAAAATTAAATTCTTGCTCCAATTGACTTTGAAATGGCAGCTATCGTCCATGATAAGGGGTGGACTATCGTGCCGCTCGTTTACACCATGGTTCGCACGCTTGTTTTATAACTTTCGCGCCAGATTTAACAACTATGCGCAGATTTCAGACTTTATTGCGCCAGATTTAACACCAATTGCGCCATGTCCATATTTCAGACACAATTTCGATGACATCAGCAT
>NZ_LJSB01000283.1:0-345 GCF_002742565.1 Pseudomonas sp. 2995-3
ACCTTATCCCTTGGGAAGGAAGCGATTGTCTTAGTTCCTGAAATATCTTTAACGCCACAAATGGTAACGAGGTTTAAAGAAAGATTCGGTTCTGCTGTTGCAGTATTACACAGTGCTTTATCTAAAGGAGAAAAATATGATGAGTGGCGCAGAATTAGGGAGAAGGAGGTAAAGGTAGCAGTAGGGGCACGCTCAGCTATCTTTGCTCCTTTTGAAAATTTAGGGATGATCATCATAGATGAAGAACATGAGACTAGTTATAAGCAGGAGGAGGCACCTAGGTACCATGCAAGAGACGTAGCGATTAAACGAGGGGAATTCTATCAATGTCCAGTGATATTAGGA
>NZ_LJSB01000008.1:0-228 GCF_002742565.1 Pseudomonas sp. 2995-3
GAGGAAAATGGAGCTAAACTTCTTTGAAAAACTAAAGTTATTATTACCTAAGAATAAAACTGAATTTTTACATTCTATAAAAGTAGCTGCAGAAGCAGAATACCATGAACAGATGGAACTTTATGAACAGGAAATGAAGGAAGTTAAGAGGGAAAAAGATTATCGGCTACAGTTAGCTGCTCTAGCTACAACAGGTGGCAAAACAGCAATGGAAGATTGGGTGAGTTT
>NZ_LJSB01000284.1:0-242 GCF_002742565.1 Pseudomonas sp. 2995-3
CCTTGACTGGTAAGGCAGTAAGAAGAGAAGTGGGAATGACTGGCGAGATTACTTTACGTGGTCGTGTATTACCAATTGGTGGTTTAAAAGAAAAGTCAATGAGTGCACATCGAGCAGGTATAACCCATATCATTATGCCAAAGGATAACGAAAAGGATCTAGAGGATATACCAAAGAGTGTAAGACAAGATTTAACCTTCATTCCAGTATCTCATTTGGATGAAGTACTAAAAGAAGCGTTA
>NZ_LJSB01000285.1:0-400 GCF_002742565.1 Pseudomonas sp. 2995-3
GTTAAGCTAGACGCCTTAGTCGTCATGGGGAGTGCCTTCAGATCCATGGAACAGCCCCTGCGTCTTGTTGAATTCACGGATGAAGAAGGGAAAGAATACCGTGTCGTAACCAATCGTTGGGACTTGAAATCCGAAGAAGTACCGAATTGTACCGGCACCGTTGGATCATTGAACTGTTTTTCAAGTGGATGAAACAACATCTACGACTAGTTAAACTGCAAAGTACTCAACCCCAAGGAATTTGGAATCAGATTTTCTTTGCTATGACGGCGTACTGTGTCACTTTATATGTTAGGTTAGTTGAGAAAACTAAGAAGACCACCTGGAAAGTACTCACCCTACTTCGGATCCATGCCGAAAGGACATGGCAAAGTTTTCTCCATGAGTTACACCGTTTACC
>NZ_LJSB01000286.1:0-234 GCF_002742565.1 Pseudomonas sp. 2995-3
CAATAAAACTACCCAACATTTGATAGCCTCCACAAATGCCGAATATGAATTTCCCTTTTTGAGATAGATCTAGTAGGCGATTCGCTAAACCACTATTCTTTAAAAACAACATATCTTCAATAGTATTTTTACTACCAGGTAGAATAACGATATCTGGATTACCTAGTTCTACTGGATTTTTAACAAAACGCACATGACAATCTGATTCTTCAAAAAAAGGATCTATATCAGTAA
>NZ_LJSB01000287.1:0-289 GCF_002742565.1 Pseudomonas sp. 2995-3
GTTTCATGGCATTGTTTAGAAGTTCTTGTATCATCCTGTAAATAGCTAATTCTGTTTCTTTATTTATCGGCTTAGAAGTGGCTTGCTCAAGTTTAAAATCTAATATGATATTGGAGCGTAGTTCAAACTTCTTTGTTAATTCTTTTAATGCTTCTTTCAAACCACTTTCGGCTAAAAATGGAGGATATAATTCAAAGCATGTTTCCCTTATTAAATAAATAATATCGAGAAAACCATCTTCAATCTCAACCAGTTCTCTTTTCATTTTTCCTATATCACTATATTGATT
>NZ_LJSB01000288.1:0-287 GCF_002742565.1 Pseudomonas sp. 2995-3
CCTTAACTATTATTCGCAAATTCCATCTGATGAAGTATTGCCAGAAGATCAAGTGGTTAAGTTTGAAATGCAGGAATGGGTTCAAAATCAGATCATGTTGCTCCCACCAAAATATCGTTCAGCGATTATTTTGAAGTATATGCAGGACCTTTCTTTGAAAGAGATAAGCGAAATTCTAAATCTTCCTGTAGCAACTGTGAAAACAAGAATACATCGAGGCAGGGAAGCCTTGCGTAAGCAGTTGAGGGATTCATGAGTCTAGGAAGGGGGGACCGGTAATGGCGTGT
>NZ_LJSB01000289.1:0-284 GCF_002742565.1 Pseudomonas sp. 2995-3
GTGCATGTTTATACTCAAAGAAGAAAGGTCTCTTATCTAAACTCCTAAAGATAGATAATACAGAAATCAAAGAGGAAGATGGAGGGGAATTCGTTAAGATATCTATCGATGAAAGGGGAGCACTAAAACAACACCTTATGAATATGGGCTTTCCAGTTACAGATTTACTTGGGTATGAAGAGGGAGATAAACTCTCATTATCATTTGTTGATGATGTAATACTTAGACCATACCAACAGGAAGCAGTAAGTTCCTTTATAGAGCCTAAATCGGAGGCTGGGAAT
>NZ_LJSB01000290.1:0-252 GCF_002742565.1 Pseudomonas sp. 2995-3
TCTTTGTAAACAGGTGTTGGGAAAACAGATGGTAAATTTTCAACTTTTCTCATTCGTTTATCCATCTGTGCTTTTCGGTTTTCAGGACTTTCTGACGGCTTACCTTGTTCATTATGTTCAACACCAGTAACATGATGAATACCGTACTTCATACCCGGTATAACTCGTTTTGAAATACCATCTTCTGTTACTTCATAACGTTTGAAATATTCATTCTTTTCTAATTCTGGAAGTTCTTCATCTAGATTTAAC
>NZ_LJSB01000291.1:0-284 GCF_002742565.1 Pseudomonas sp. 2995-3
AGGGACGGTTCTTGTGTTTTCGCTCAAAGCGAAAACGCAAGAACCGTCCCCACGTTTACAACAACCACTTTATTTTTTCAGCAAGCAAGCTAGAAACGTTCTTATCAAGCATAGCTTCTTCTGTATGAGCTGGTGTGAAGCAGCAAACTTTTCCGTTTCCAAAGGAATGCTTCCAGCCAGCAAGTGAATCACCATCCACACCAGTGCTCCAGAGATCCACCTCCGTCGCGTTTACATCACAGTGAACAAAATATTGCTCATCCTTTAGTGGGAACGTATTTGGC
>NZ_LJSB01000292.1:0-228 GCF_002742565.1 Pseudomonas sp. 2995-3
TTCCGTGTCTATCTGTTGCGATAACACCATCAGTCATATGTGTTAATACTGAGGAAAGTTTTCTTTTTTCCTCCTCTGTGGTAGCGTTGGCAACCTGCAATTTATTGGTTAAATCATTAAACGCCATTGCTAATTGACCTATCTCATCATTTCCATATACTCTAACACTTCTAGAGAAGTCTCCTTTTCCCATCACTACAGCTTGCTTTTTCATATCAACTATTGGTC
>NZ_LJSB01000009.1:0-228 GCF_002742565.1 Pseudomonas sp. 2995-3
TTCCTAAACGTCCCATTCTCTTACTCCATTTTTTCCCTTTCAACATATGGTGCTGTAAAAAATATAGAAAAGAAAAGGCAAATGATAAAGTGAATGTACCATAGGATAGAAGAAGGAAGGTAACGTGGATAACTAACAGTTCCATCACTAAAAGCTCCATTAACTGTGGTGAGACATCGCCGGATGGAGTGATAAAGCTAATTGCCATGATAGCAAATCCTACAAGAT
>NZ_LJSB01000293.1:0-258 GCF_002742565.1 Pseudomonas sp. 2995-3
TCCATGCGAATGAGTACGGCATACGTTCTTCTCCGAGTCTTTCTTCAACCCACGGGAAATCGGAAGCAACAAATCTTGGCTGAATATCTAACACAACAGGAAGCTTTCTGAGCCGTTCAATTAAATCTTCTCTAGTAACTTGGAGATGAATTAATCGATCTCTCTTATTTAATGCTACTGGGTGTTGCTCGATGGCATCTAAAGCATACTCTAATGCTAAGTCACCAATCACGTGAATAGCAACAGGCATATTTAATT
>NZ_LJSB01000294.1:0-228 GCF_002742565.1 Pseudomonas sp. 2995-3
ATTCATATCTGTCAAAGTGCCAGTATCTTTAGTTGAAAGGGATTCATGTGCTAAAGTATAGAAAACTAAGAAAAGCGTATCACTATAAAGTGTACGCTTTTCTTAGTTTTTTTCTATGAATCACTAAACGGACGCTTCCGCATTTTTAAAAGAAAAAAATAATAGTCTTCGAATTCATGTCTAGCTTCATCGCCCAGTGACGAGCGGATTTCCTTCTCCTCTGTGCGA
>NZ_LJSB01000295.1:0-531 GCF_002742565.1 Pseudomonas sp. 2995-3
ATTCGCAAGAGTTACTGTTGGCGCCTTTGTTGCACAACTCGACCCAACGATGGATGAGTTGACGGAAATTAAAACAGTGGTGAGTGAAGCAGTTACAAATGCAATTATTCATGGTTATAATGAAAAGTCAGAAGGAATGATTTACTTAGAAGTGGAGCTGGAAGAGGATTTAGTAAAACTATTAATCCGGGATGAAGGAATAGGAATTCACGATCTTGATGAAGCAAGACAGCCGCTATATACGTCAAAACCTGAGTTAGAGCGTAGCGGGATGGGCTTTACGATCATGGAGAATTTTATGGATGAAGTAGAAGTGCAATCCGAGCCTCTTATTGGTACAACAGTTAGTTTAGCAAAACGACTCTCAAAACAACGCGCTCTTTGTAATTGAGGGGCGGGCAGCTATGGATGTAGAAGTTAAACAAACAAAAAAGACGTATTTGGACGACAAGGAAGTAAAGAAGTTAATCAAGGACGCACAAAACGGTAATCAAGAAGCTCGGGATCATATAGTAAGTGTGAATACTAGTG
>NZ_LJSB01000296.1:0-283 GCF_002742565.1 Pseudomonas sp. 2995-3
GAAAGTAACGTTCAGTCTATCTTTCTATCACATACCCAAATTTTTAAAGAACGATCTAATCAAAGACTAGAAATCAATATTCACTTCAGAATATTCATTTCTAAACTCTAGCAGCAGAAGCAGTTAATGGTGGAGCCAAACGGGATCGAACCGTTGACCTCCTGCGTGCAAGGCAGGCGCTCTCCCAGCTGAGCTATGGCCCCATAACAAAATTGGTGGGTCTGGGCAGATTCGAACTGCCGACCTCACCCTTATCAGGGGTGCGCTCTAACCAACTGAGCTA
>NZ_LJSB01000297.1:0-302 GCF_002742565.1 Pseudomonas sp. 2995-3
TTCCAACTCAATATTTAGATAATAGTAAGCTTTCTTATATTTTCGTTGCTCGTAATAATACTCACCTAATTTTTTTGCATCGTCTTCAATGTCCAACCAAAATTTATTTTCGTATAAATAATCAATGCATTTAGACATCATCTTCTCATAAGTGTCAAAGTCACGATTTATATATGCTAAACTAGCTTCTAGAATTTTTACTCTCGTTTTTTCATGATGATTAGTACATAAAGGATAAGATTTTTCTAGGAGATCATTTATACCATCTAAATTCCTTGTATGTAATTTAACAAGGATGATAC
>NZ_LJSB01000298.1:0-278 GCF_002742565.1 Pseudomonas sp. 2995-3
TAATGAACAGGTAGTATACTGGGAATTGTTAGGTTTTGAGCCCTTTACGACATCAGCCAAGTTCAATTGACTACGTTGAGCAATTAGATATTATAAAAAAATGGGAGAGATTTTAAATGACGTTAATGAGTATTTCTGAAATTGAAACACCAGCTTTAATATTAAATGAAGCCAAGATGTTGAAAAATTTAAAAAGAATGTTAGCAGTTCGTAATAATGGAGTAAATGTTCGCCCTCACTTTAAAACCCATAAATCAGTTCGGATTGCTAAATTACAA
>NZ_LJSB01000299.1:0-270 GCF_002742565.1 Pseudomonas sp. 2995-3
ATCCCATTACGGATGGTGGGTTCCCCCATTCGGATATCTCCGGATCAAAGCTTACTTACAGCTCCCCGAAGCATTTCGGTGTTCGTCCCGTCCTTCATCGGCTCCTAGTGCCAAGGCATTCACCGTGCGCCCTTTCTAGCTTAACCACTAAAAAGTTGTGGCGTCATTCATTAGCCTTCTTCTAAGACACTTAGTTGAACTATCAAAAAGCATAGGCTTTTCAAATAAGTTAACCAGTGTTCATTTTATCAATCTTGTGTTATCTAGTTT
>NZ_LJSB01000300.1:0-248 GCF_002742565.1 Pseudomonas sp. 2995-3
GTTAAAAGAGTCTGCTGATCTATCAGCCGTGACCTATGAGATATTTGTTGGAGATCTTAGTGTTGGACATTTAAATGTTAATAAGGATATAGGTGAACTTATAGATTCATTAATTTTAGAATATGTTTCAGAAGAAGAACTGCTTGAATACTATGCAGAGGAAGAATTAGAGGGTGAATTAGATACTCCTAGAATAGTAGATATAAGCTTCTCCGAAGATATTACTTGTGAGGAATCCACTACTGATC
>NZ_LJSB01000301.1:0-282 GCF_002742565.1 Pseudomonas sp. 2995-3
CTTCCTGGCATGGAAGGTGGGGTTCATACGACGAGTTCCAATGAGCATGATGAAAGTGGTTATATTTCAGAGGATCCTGAAAACAGAACGAACATGATGAAGAAACGTCTGGAAAAAATTCGACATGCCATGATTCAAGAGCCTTATAAACTTTCAGGAGACGCTAATTCAGAAGTGCTTTTTGTTGGTATGGGATCAACGTATGGAATGATACAGGAAGCGATGAAACAGCTCAATGAAGAAGGTGTAATGAATGCATCACATCTTCTTTTACAACAGCTA
>NZ_LJSB01000302.1:0-317 GCF_002742565.1 Pseudomonas sp. 2995-3
CAATCTATTCAGTGGAATTGCAGGAAAACGACGGTTTCATTGAAATTCGAATAAGTGGAAATGGGTTTCTATACAACATGGTTAGAAAAATGGTTGGAACACTTATTGAAGTTGGACTTGGTCAAATAGATGCAGATAAAATTCCAGTGATCATATTATCAAAAGAGAGAAACCAAACTGGACTCCTTGCAGATCCATCAGGTCTTTATTTAGAAAAAATCGGTTTCTAGAGAAAAACGTGGGGACGGTTCTTGCGTTTACATGACCTTCGTAAACGCAAGAACCGTCCCGTTGTTTCCTTATGCTTTGAATATGAG
>NZ_LJSB01000303.1:0-281 GCF_002742565.1 Pseudomonas sp. 2995-3
CCGTGAATACCTGCAGCCACTGCTTTTTGTGCAATTGTTTCAGCTGCTGATTGCTTTTCAACTGGTACTGAAATTGCGAATCTGTTATTTTGTACAACGAAGATTGCAGGTACGTTGTATGCTCCTGCAAAGTTTATTCCTTCATAGAAGTCACCTTGTGAAGCACCGCCATCACCTGTATAAGTGATTGCAACAGCATCTTTATTTTTACGTTTCAATCCCATTGCTACACCAGTATTTTGAATAATTTGTGCACCAATAATAATTTGTGGCATTAAAAC
>NZ_LJSB01000304.1:0-259 GCF_002742565.1 Pseudomonas sp. 2995-3
ATGGAACCCTCATATACATGCCTTAGTAACAGAAGGTGCTCTTGATAAAAATAAAGAATGGGCATCAAGTGATTATATCCCTTATGAGTACTTAAGGAAATCATGGCAAAAGGTACTGATGGATGCGATAAAAGAGTGGTTCCCAGATAACCCTAAGGTCCATGGGCTAGTTAATGATTTATATAAACGTTATCCTAAAGGTTTTTATGTTAATGCAGAGAAGAAAATGACGAATGCAAAAGGAGCTGCTAAGTACATA
>NZ_LJSB01000305.1:0-287 GCF_002742565.1 Pseudomonas sp. 2995-3
AGATACTATAGATCAATAATTTTACTGGTGTAGGTCCTTTGATTTGGTGGTCATGGTTACATTGGCATGAAGTATCATGATGTTCTTCTTTTTTTGTACTTCGAAAAATTTGAATAATACCTAATAGAAAGAAGGTTACCATTGCAAAATATATAAATGGCATCATCATTGGTGCTATATAATAAACGATATTTCCAGTCATGATTAAACCAAGAATTAACAGTGCAAATCCAATTAAAATGATACCCTGTATATATGCATGAAATAAATGATCATAAGGTTTCTTC
>NZ_LJSB01000306.1:0-281 GCF_002742565.1 Pseudomonas sp. 2995-3
GACCCAAGGCTGGGCGCCTCAAGCCAGAACTAGGAACTTCATCGATGTGCCCTTTAACGGATTTTTAGGCCCGTTTTCAAAAATGGAGGACCGACTAGAATACTGCATCACCCATACACATTATATCATGAATAGAGAAGGAAACAATCAACAAGCTTTTCTTCCAAGGTCTAAGTTTTCCAATCTAGGAAATATATATAGGTAACCTCAATTAATTGGTTCTATTCCCTATATATTCCACAATTTCATCTAACAAGGTATGATCAATTTCCACTTTATAT
>NZ_LJSB01000307.1:0-521 GCF_002742565.1 Pseudomonas sp. 2995-3
GGCAGGGTTTTTCTTACGAGGCGCCCGGCGTGGTCTCGCTTGTAACGGGTAACGAGCTGACTGCCGTCGTCGCCGTGTTCGGTTTTTTCCGCCAGGTTGCCGTTGAGGTCATACACGTAAGCCGTGCGCTGGCCGTCAAAGCCGATTTCCTGCTGGATCAGGCCATTGGGGTGGTAATCGAGTTGGTAGGTTTCGCCTGCCTCGTTTTCGATCGAGGTCAGCAGCAGGCGCGCATTGTCGTAGCGATACTTGACGTGGGTGCCATCGGCGTTGATACGGCGGCTGATCAGGTGCAGGCCGTCGGCGTATTCGTAACGGGTGACGTGGCCGAGTTCGTCGTGTTCGGCGGTGATTTTTCCGTAGGCGTTGTAGCTGTATTCGCGCGTTGCGCCGCCTGGCAATACGACACGAATCAACCGACCCACGCTGTCCCACTGATACTGGGTCAGCGCTCCCTGTTCATCCTCGCGGGCAACCTGCCGACCAAGGTCGTCATAGCGATAACGCTTGATACCCCCATT
>NZ_LJSB01000308.1:0-277 GCF_002742565.1 Pseudomonas sp. 2995-3
GTCGTTACTCTGTGTTAACAGCGGTTGGTTTATTGCCGATTGCAGTAAGTGGTCTAGACATTGATGCAATGATGAAAGGTGCTGCTGATGCTAGAGAAGCATACAGCAACCCTAACTTGGCTGAAAACGAAGCTTACCAGTATGCAGCAGTTCGTAATGCTCTTTATAATAAAGGAAAAACAATTGAGTTACTTGTGAATTATGAGCCTGCCTTACATTTCGTTTCTGAATGGTGGAAGCAACTTTATGGTGAAAGTGAAGGGAAAGACAATAAAGG
>NZ_LJSB01000309.1:0-397 GCF_002742565.1 Pseudomonas sp. 2995-3
CCTTTTGAGTTAGAAAGAATTCCAATGCACTTGCCCATTTCTTCATCATGACTTACGTGGAGGTAATAATAGTTTTTTGTATTATAATAATAGACTAATCCCGCAAGTTGTTGAAAACTTTCTGGCACAAACTCCAATTTCGTTTCCACATTTATCTGAAATGCCTGTTGACGCCTAGCAATTAAACTTTGCTGATGGAGAGAGTTCAGTGATTCCCTTCCATATAACCTCAAAAATCCTTCTCTCTCTTTTAAAGTAGCCCAGTCATCTGTTATCGGGACACGAAGAGAATTAAAGTGAATGTCTAGTTCTGCCGCATTAAAATGATCTAGGACTGGTTTTTCTTCAAATCTATGTTCAGGTAGATCTGGCGCTGGAATCGTGACTTGTGCATCAC
>NZ_LJSB01000310.1:0-256 GCF_002742565.1 Pseudomonas sp. 2995-3
GCGCCCCCTAGGGGACTCGAACCCCTGTTACCGCCGTGAAAGGGCGGTGTCCTAGGCCACTAGACGAAGGGGACACACAACTGAAACACATGGTGTGTGTTTCAGTGCCCAGAGGTTAAATCCGAAGATTATGCCCTGGTTTCACTCAATGCCGCCCGAGGGCCACATTGCTTGTAAATTGGAGCGGGAAACGAGACTCGAACTCGCGACCCCGACCTTGGCAAGGTCGTGCTCTACCAACTGAGCTATTCCCGCA
>NZ_LJSB01000311.1:0-280 GCF_002742565.1 Pseudomonas sp. 2995-3
GAGTTACAGTTGGCCCCTCAGTTACATTTACAACACTTGCGCCTATATTAAAATAACGAAATGTTTCATTTAATTTATTTATTTGGTTATTTAGCCACTCTGTATCTAAACCATCACGCCTTGGTGGTATATCTAATAAATGTAGTTGTGGGTATTTATAATTATGGGTCTTCTCAGTCCTTAAACGACTTTCCTTTATACGGTCCCTTTTAAACATCATGACGTTGTAAGGAAGATTAGATGTCTCGGCAACAGACCCTGCTTTTTTAATTCCGTCATA
>NZ_LJSB01000010.1:0-228 GCF_002742565.1 Pseudomonas sp. 2995-3
TCCTAATGATTCTTCAAAAGAAGAAGACATTAATATGGATGATGAAGTGGAGGAATCAGAAACCACTGAAGAAGCTCATGCAGACACTCATGAAGAAGAAGTTGTAGAAGATGAAACAATAGTTGAAGAGCAAATATATCAAATGGATGGATCTACAGTAAGACCTATTGATGAGGAAACTCCTGGGAATGTGGTTTTATTAACAATAGATGATTCATTTAATGATGC
>NZ_LJSB01000312.1:0-412 GCF_002742565.1 Pseudomonas sp. 2995-3
CGAAAAGGGTCTTTTCCCAGAGATGATGGCACAGTTAGATCAAATGGTGTACACATTTACGCAAGAATTTAATAAAGTGCATAGCGATGGATGGAGTCTATCAGAAATCTCTGAGGGTGAAAAAGCGAATGGTGGACTTGGAATCGACTTCTTCACTTACGCACGTGGAACAACAGAAATTACGGAAGGTTCCATCAAAGGAGCAGCTCAGCGACTAAAAGTACATGATGATATCATGAGAAATCTTGATCACATTGCTGCATCGGGAGCAGCCACTGCAGACGGTAGGGCAACTTTAGGATTCTCAGGGGATGGTTCCAATGCATTGGCTTTAGCGAATGTGAAAGATGCATCCTTGAGTTTCGGCGGCGCTGCTACAACGAACGTACAATCTTTTTATCAAGGTATGATC
>NZ_LJSB01000313.1:0-279 GCF_002742565.1 Pseudomonas sp. 2995-3
CCACTTATCTTAGTAAATGTAATTTATACCATTATTGACTCATTTTCTAGGAGTCCAGTCACCGAAGTTATCATGTCTACAGGCTTTGATACTTTTAACTTTGGACTAAGTTCGGCTATGGCGTGGCTTTATTTTCTTTCAATTATGTTGATATTGATGGTTAGTACTTATTTCATATCTAAAAGAGTCTTCTACCAAGAATAGGCATCAACTAGATGAAATAATAGTTTTTAGTTTCATAGACAACCAATGAGATGAACTTAATTAGATAGGGGGGAA
>NZ_LJSB01000314.1:0-249240 GCF_002742565.1 Pseudomonas sp. 2995-3
CACGCTGCTGTCAACACCTCTTTTTCAACTTCCTTTTGGCTTCGATGAACTGAAGCAACTTGCTGCCGAAAACTTCGCAACTCATTGTTTACCAAGGAGTTTTCCGTTTCTACTGCGCCGGAAGTGGGGCGAATTATAGACTTCTAGAATCTGCCGTCAACACTTAATTTAGCGCCTCTATCAATAAGTTAGAATTGATCAAAAAACAACCAGACCAACGCTCTTTGATCAAACTACTTATATAGAAGAGCAGCTTCAGATAACGCCCGCAGCCTTCAGCGCAGCCACATTCGCCGAATCCAGACCCAACACCCCCTGCAGCACCTGCACCGTATGCTCGCCCAATAGAGGAGGCGCATTACGATATTCCACCGGTGTCTTGGACAACCGCATCGGACTGGCGACCTGAGGCACCATCCCCGCCAATGCATGCGGCAACGCCATCGCCAACCCACGCGCCTTGACCTGCGGGTCGGCAAACACCTGCGCCAGATCATTGATCGGCCCACACGGCACGCCTACTTGCTCCAACTGCGACACCCACTCAGCCGTCGTCTTGAACACTGTGGCCTGGCGAATCAGCGGAATCAGCTCCGCACGGTTAGCCACCCGCACCTTGTTAGTCGCGAAGCGCGGATCATCCGCCCACTGCGGCTGCCCGGCCACCTCAGCAAACTTGCGAAACTGTCCGTCATTACCCACCGTCAGAATGAAGTCGCCATCAGCCGTGGGAAAGTCCTGGTAAGGCACAATATTGGGGTGAGCATTGCCCAGGCGCTTGGGCGCGATACCCGTCGTCAGGTAATTCATCGCCTGATTGGCCAGGCACGCCACCTGCACATCCAGCAACGCCATGTCGATATGCTGCCCACCGCCGTCATGATCCCGATGAGCCAGCGCCGCCAGGATCGCCACGGTCGAGTACAGCCCCGTCAGGATATCCGTCAACGCCACGCCCACCTTTACCGGCCCAGCTCCCTCATCACCCTCGGGCCGACCGGTCAGGCTCATAAGCCCACCCAGCCCCTGGATCATAAAGTCGTAGCCTGCACGCGTCGCATAAGGCCCCGTCTGGCCGAAGCCTGTGATCGAGCAATAGATCAACTCTGGATTGATTTCCTTGAGCGACTCATAGTCCAGCCCATACGCCGCCAGACCACCCACCTTGAAGTTCTCGATCAGGATATCGGACTTGGCCGCCAGGTCGCGCACCAACTTCTGCCCCTCAGGGCGCGTGAAGTCGATGGTCACCGACTCCTTGTTACGGTTGGCCGACAGGTAATACGCCGCCTCACTGGTGTTCTCGCCATAGGCGTCTTTAAGGAAGGGCGGCCCCCATGCCCGCGTATCATCGCCACTGCCCGGCCGCTCAACCTTGATCACCTCGGCCCCAAGGTCTGCAAGGATCTGCCCGGACCACGGGCCGGCCAGCACTCGTGACAAATCCAATACCCGCAGATGTGAAAGCGCACCCATGCCGTTCTCCTATTAATAGAACGCTTGAAGACCGGTCTGCGCGCGCCCAAGAATCAAGGCGTGCACGTCATGGGTGCCCTCATAGGTATTGACCACCTCCAGGTTGACCAGGTGACGCGCCACCCCGAACTCATCCGAAATACCGTTGCCGCCCAACATGTCCCGCGCCATGCGCGCGATATCCAGGGACTTGCCACACGAGTTGCGCTTCATGATCGACGTGATCTCAACCGCCGCCGTCCCTTCATCCTTCATGCGCCCCAAACGCAGGCAGCCTTGCAAGGCCAGGGTGATTTCGGTCTGCATATCTGCCAGCTTCTTCTGGATCAGTTGGGTAGCCGCCAAGGGCCGCCCAAACTGCTGACGGGCCAGGGTGTACTGACGAGCGGTATGCCAGCAAAACTCGGCAGCCCCCAGCGCCCCCCAGGAAATGCCATAGCGTGCCGAGTTAAGACAAGTGAAAGGCCCCTTCAGGCCGCGCACATCCGGGAAGATGTTCTCCTCGGGTACAAACACGTTATCCATGACGATCTCACCGGTAATCGAAGCCCGCAGGCCGACCTTGCCGTGAATCGCCGGAGCGCTCAGCCCCTTCCACCCCTTCTCCAGGACAAAACCACGGATATCACCCGCATCGTCCTTACCCCACACCACAAACACATCGGCGATCGGGCTGTTGGTGATCCACATCTTGGCGCCGGTCAGGCTGTAGCCGCCATCGACCTTACGTGCACGGGTAATCATCGCACCCGGGTCAGAACCGTGGTTAGGCTCGGTCAGGCCGAAACAGCCGATCCACTCGCCCGATGCCAGCTTTGGCAGGTACTTCTGCTTTTGCGCCTCGGTGCCAAATTCGTTGATCGGCACCATCACCAATGACGACTGCACACTCATCATTGAGCGATAACCGGAGTCGACACGCTCCACCTCACGGGCAATCAGCCCGTAGCTCACGTAGTTCAGGCCACTGCCGCCGTACTGCTCAGGGATCATCGCGCCCAGCAGGCCGGTTTCACCCATCTCGCGAAAAATCGCAGGGTCGGTCTTTTCATGGCGAAAGGCTTCGAGCACACGCGGCGCCAGCTTGTCCTGGGCGAATTGCTCAGCACTGTCGCGCACCATGCGCTCTTCTTCGGTGAGCTGTTGATCCAGCAACAGCGGATCGATCCAGTTGAAGCTTGCCTTGCCAGCCATGAATAAGTCCTCGGGGAAGAAAACAGAAGTCGTGGATGCAGCCTAGGCCTAGCAACCGCAGAGGGCAAACGAGGTTTATGCATAGGGTTGTGCTAATTTCTCACTTCGTAATGAGCTAGAAGCGCACAAATGCGCTTTATGAGTGAGTACAACGTACATGCGCAGAAAAATTCCCAGCACCACCGCCCTGGTCAGCTTTGAAGCAGCGGCCCGCCACGAGAGCTTTACCAAGGCGGCGCACGAGCTTTCACTCACTCAAGGCGCCATCTGTCGACAGATCGCCAGTCTGGAGGAGTTTTTGAGTGTCGAGCTATTTCGACGCTCACGGCGGGGCGTCAAGCTGACGGAGGCGGGGCTTTCTTATAGCCGTCGCGTTGCCATGCAACTGGACGCCGTAGAGCGCGATACCTTGTCGGTCATGGGGCAGCAAGGTGCGAATGTCATCGAGCTGGCAGTGGTGCCAACGTTCGGCACCCAATGGCTGATCCCACGGCTCAAGGACTTCCAGCACCAACACCCGGAAGTCACGGTGAACCTCACCAACCGCACGCGCCCTTTTTTGTTTGCCGACACCGAGTTCGACGCCGCCATCTACTTTGGCGATGCCGATTGGTCGGGCACCGAATCCCACCGACTGATGGGCG
Source organism: Pseudomonas sp. 2995-3 (assembly GCF_002742565.1). NCBI lineage: Bacteria > Pseudomonadati > Pseudomonadota > Gammaproteobacteria > Pseudomonadales > Pseudomonadaceae > Pseudomonas > Pseudomonas sp. 2995-3. The sequence continues at coordinate 3,315 of NZ_LJSB01000314.1, forward strand.
AAAACCCCGTTCCCGTGTGCAGTCCGCGCTTACTGGGCAGCCGTGCCCACTTCAGCCCGGAAGAGATCGCCCAACTGCCACTGCTGCAACAAACCACTCGGCCATATGCCTGGCGCCAGTGGTTCAGCGCGCAACAACTGAACATACCTCGCGACATGACAGGCCCGCGTTACGAGCTATTCTCGATGTTGTCGCAGGCAGCCATGCATGACATGGGGATCGCGCTGATTCCGCCTTTCCTCATCCAGCGCGAGCTGGAGGAGAAGCATCTGGTGATCGCAAGCCTCGAAGCGCTGAGCAGCACAAAGGCTTACTACCTGATGATTCCCGAAAGAAAAGTCGAATCTGCGTCGCTGCACGCGTTTAGAGATTGGCTGATCGACCAGTCACAGCGCTATAACCCCAGCATTTAAAGGGCAAGGTCATTTTATTGACCTTGTAGTCAAATAAATTAAGCGCCTACAGATGTAACTATATGTCGTGTTTTGGAAGACTGTACCTCTCAGCGTAAAAATGAGCTTAACGCCATGACTGACAAGGCTTGTAGCGACTATCAGCTGCCAATGCCCGACCATTCACGGCAAAGATAGGAAAACCGTTTACAGCCCTCTAAAACCCTTTAAACACCTGTATTTAAAGAGGTTATTTTGCCATGTTGCGACAATCAGTCACAGGGTGACTTGTAGTTAATTTTTCGTCACCCGTCATAATCCCTTGAAGGCCGTAAAGTTCGCCTGCAAAATGCCGCGCCCCGCTGTCATTTCAGCGGGATCGTGCTGATCGGCCGCCCCAGCTGCGCCCCTCACGGTGCACTGGCCTTTTTACAAAAAGATCAAAAGCAAAAAGATCATGCAGGAGATTTGACGTGCACATTGGTGTTCCTCTCGAAACCCAGACCGGTGAAACGCGGGTGGCTGCCACCCCGGAAACCATCAAGAAGCTGATCGGCCAGGGCCATAAGGTCACTGTACAAAGCGGCGCAGGCATTACCGCCAGCATCGTCGACAGTGCCTATGAAACGGCAGGCGCAACCATTGGCAGCGCCAGCGACGCGTTTGGCGCCGAGCTGATTCTCAAGGTGGTTGCCCCCAGCGACAGCGAACTGACGCTGATCAAAAGCGGCACCGTGTTGGTGGGCATGCTCAACCCGTTCAGCAACGAAACCATCGCCAAGCTGGCAGAGCGAGGCATTACCGCCTTCGCGCTCGAAGCTGCGCCACGTACCTCGCGAGCCCAAAGCCTCGACGTGCTGTCGTCACAGGCCAACATTGCCGGCTATAAAGCCGTATTGCTGGCAGCCCATCACTACCCACGCTTCATGCCGATGCTGATGACTGCCGCCGGCACAGTCAAAGCCGCGCGCGTGCTGATCCTCGGCGCGGGTGTCGCAGGCCTGCAAGCCATCGCTACAGCGAAACGCCTGGGTGCCGTGATCGAAGCGTCTGACGTGCGCCCTGCCGTAAAAGAGCAGATCGAGTCCCTCGGCGCCAAGTTCGTCGACGTGCCCTACGAAACCGATGAGGAGCGTGAATGCGCGGTCGGTGTCGGCGGTTACGCGCGCCCGATGCCATCGAGCTGGATGCAGCGCCAGGCCCTGGCCGTGCATGAACGCGCCAAACAAGCGGACATTGTCATCACTACAGCGCTGATCCCGGGCCGCAAAGCCCCGACCTTGCTCAGTGCCGAAACCGTCGCACAAATGAAGCCGGGTTCGGTGGTCATCGACCTCGCCGCCGCCCAGGGTGGCAACTGCCCACTGACCGTCGCCGACCAAGTCGTGGTGGAAAACGGCGTGACCATTTGCGGCCCGACCAACCTGGCCGGTGCCGTCGCCGCCGATGCTTCTGCTTTATATGCGCGCAACCTGCTGGACTTCCTGAAGCTGGTCTTCACCAAGGAAGGGCAGTTTGAAATCAACCTCGAAGACGACATCGTCGCCGCGTGCCTGATGTGCCGCGACGGCCAAGTCATCCGCAAAAACGCCTAAGCAGGGATTCAGACGATGGAAGAGCTTATCTCCCCCGGTATCTACAACCTGATCATCTTTGTGCTGGCGATTTATGTCGGTTACCACGTGGTCTGGAACGTCACACCCGCGCTGCACACACCACTGATGGCGGTGACCAACGCGATCTCTGCGATCGTAATCGTCGGCGCCATGCTCGCCGCAGCCCTCACCGTGACACCACTGGGTAAAACCATGGGCACCCTGGCCGTGGCCTTGGCGGCGGTTAACGTATTCGGCGGGTTCCTGGTCACGCGCAGGATGCTGGAGATGTTCAAGAAGAAAGCCCCGAAAGCAAAAGAAGAGGCGCCAAAGTAATGAGCATGAATTTGGTTACGACGCTCTACTTGATCGCGTCGATCTGCTTTATCCAGGCCCTCAAAGGCCTGTCGCACCCAACCACATCGCGACGCGGCAACCTGTTCGGCATGCTCGGCATGGCGCTGGCGGTGCTGACGACCGTGGGCCTCATCTACAAGCTCGGCGCTGAGCTTGCAACAGCCGGTATCGGTTACGTGATCGTCGGCCTGCTGATCGGCGGCACCGCCGGTTCGATCATGGCCAAGCGCGTAGAAATGACCAAGATGCCAGAGCTGGTTGCCTTCATGCACAGCATGATCGGCCTGGCGGCGGTATTCATCGCGATTGCCGCCGTGGTCGAGCCGCAATCCTTGGGCATCGTCAAACACCTGGGCGACTCGATTCCTGCGGGCAACCGCCTGGAACTGTTCCTCGGCGCAGCCATTGGTGCAATTACCTTCTCCGGTTCGGTGATCGCATTCGGCAAACTCTCGGGCAAGTACAAGTTCCGCCTGTTCCAGGGCGCACCGGTACAGTTCGGTGGCCAGCACAAACTGAACCTGGTGCTCGGCCTGGCAACCCTGGGCCTGGGCCTGGCGTTCATGTTCACCGGCAACCTCACTGCGTTCGCGTTGATGCTGGCCCTGGCTTTCGTGCTGGGCGTGCTGATCATCATCCCGATCGGCGGCGCCGACATGCCGGTGGTTGTCTCGATGCTCAACAGCTACTCCGGTTGGGCAGCGGCGGGCATCGGCTTCTCGCTGAACAACTCGATGCTGATCATCGCCGGCTCCCTGGTGGGCTCCAGCGGCGCGATTCTGTCGTACATCATGTGCAAGGCAATGAACCGCTCCTTCTTTAATGTGCTGCTCGGTGGCTTCGGCAACACAGCAGATGCCGGCGCAGCGGCAGGCTCCAAAGAAGCGCGTCCGGTGAAATCCGGTTCGGCGGACGACGCCACGTTCCTGCTGACCAACGCCGACACCGTGATCATCGTTCCCGGCTACGGCCTGGCAGTCGCTCGGGCGCAACACGCCCTTAAAGAGCTGACCGAAAAGCTGACACACCGTGGCGTGACCGTGAAGTACGCGATCCACCCGGTAGCGGGCCGTATGCCTGGGCACATGAACGTGTTGCTGGCCGAGGCGGAAGTGCCTTACGACCAAGTGTTCGAGATGGAAGACATCAACTCCGAGTTCGGCCAGGCCGACGTGGTGCTGGTGTTGGGCGCCAACGACGTGGTCAACCCGGCCGCCAAGAACGACCCTAACTCACCGATTGCTGGTATGCCGATCCTTGAGGCATTCAAGGCCAAGACCATCATCGTCAACAAGCGCTCGATGGCCAGCGGCTACGCCGGTCTGGATAACGAGCTGTTCTACCTGGACAAGACCATGATGGTCTTCGGTGATGCCAAGAAAGTCATCGAAGATATGGTCAAAGCCGTCGAATAACACTGCGCCAGCGCAATACACGAAACCCTGGCCTCCAGTAGGCTGGGGTTTTTTTATTGTTCCCAAGCTCTGCGTGGGAATGCATCCGGGAATGCTCGGCGTTCCGCTTTGTACTCACGTGAAACCCGACCAAAGGCTCTAAATCGCTGCCTGGCATTCGACCATGGTAGCGGGCCGAATTTTTTTGAAATCACTACACTGCCCACCTTGCTTCCGTAGCCTGAGATAACAATTCATGTACCGTGATCGTATCCGCTTGCCTTCGTTGTTGAACAAGGTCATGAGCGCGGCAGATGCCGCCGCACTGATCGAGGACGGCATGACCGTCGGCATGAGCGGCTTCACCCGTGCCGGTGAAGCCAAGGCCGTCCCCCACGCCCTGGCCGAACGCGCCAAGACTTCGCCGCTGAAAATCACCCTGATGACCGGTGCCAGCCTGGGCAATGACTTGGACAAGCAACTGACCGAGGCCGGCGTTTTGTCGCGCCGCATGCCGTTTCAAGTCGACAGCACACTGCGCAAGGCGATCAACGCAGGCCAAGTGATGTTTATCGACCAGCACCTGTCGGAAACCGTCGAGCAACTGCGCAACAACCAGCTCAAGTTGCCGGACATCGCCGTGATCGAAGCCGTCGCGATCACCGAACAAGGACACATCGTGCCCACCACCTCCGTGGGCAACTCGGCCAGCTTTGCGATTTTCGCCAAACAAGTGATTGTCGAGATCAACCTGGCGCACAACCCGAACCTGGAAGGGCTGCACGACATCTATATCCCGACCTACCGGCCGACGCGCACGCCAATCCCACTGGTCAAGGTCGACGACCGCATCGGCAGTACCGCGATTCCGATCCCGCCGGAAAAAATCGTCGCCATCGTGATCACCAATCAGGCCGACTCCGCCTCAACCGTGACACCACCGGACGCCGACACCCAAGGCATCGCTAACCACCTGATCAACTTCCTCAAGCAGGAAGTCGACGCCGGGCGCATGACCAACAAGCTCGGCCCGCTACAGGCCGGGATCGGCAACATCGCCAACGCGGTGATGTGCGGCCTGATCGAATCGCCATTCGAAGACCTGACCATGTATTCGGAAGTGTTGCAGGACTCGACCTTCGACCTGATCGATGCGGGCAAGCTGAGCTTTGCTTCCGGCAGCTCCATCACCTTGTCGGAGCGACGCAACGCCGACGTGTTCGGTAACCTGGAACACTACAAGGACAAGCTGGTACTGCGCCCACAGGAAATCTCCAACCACCCTGAAGTGGTTCGGCGCCTGGGCATTATCGGTATCAACACTGCGCTTGAGTTCGACATCTACGGCAACGTCAACTCCACCCACGTCTGCGGCACGCGGATGATGAATGGGATTGGCGGCTCCGGAGACTTCGCGCGTAACGCGCACCTGGCGATTTTCGTCACCAAGTCGATTGCCAAGGGCGGCGCGATCTCCAGCGTGGTGCCGATGGTCAGCCATGTGGACCATACCGAGCATGACGTGGACATTCTGGTGACCGAGGTTGGCCTCGCTGACCTGCGTGGCCTGGCGCCACGCGAGCGCGCACGGGTGATCATCGACAATTGCGTGCACCCGGCTTACCGCGATGCGCTGAACAGTTACTTCAACGCTGCCTGCGCGATCGGTGGGCATACTCCGCACATCCTGCGCGAAGCACTGAGTTGGCACATCAACCTGGAAGAAACCGGGCATATGCTCAAGGCTTGATTGATACAGATCCGAGCTGATGCAAACACAGTTTGTTCAGCTCGGTGACCACAGCCGTACATTTTGAAAAAACTGTACTGCTGTACCGGTCATTTCCTATTGAATTCTCCTACGAACCCCACCGCAAATGCCAATTTCGCACCAATAAAGTGCAGACAGGTACAGTTGCCCCATTTCCGTACAGTACAGCCGCTATAAACAGTTAACTGGCCCCTCACAATACAGGTGAACTGTATCTAGAGAGTCTTGCGTCGGAGGAGGATCATTGGCATCAGTTAAACCACTACCTAATCCCGCCACAAGCGGAAGGATGTCATCATGGAACGTACACTCAGTTCCGATCTGTTCTTCGAAGAAAAAGCTGTAAACACCCAGGCTTCCCTGCCTTTGCGCGTTCTCGCCAACCTGATGTTGTGGCAGCGCCGCATCTCCAGCCGCCATCAACTGGCTCGTCTGGATTCGCGTCTGCTGGCTGACGCCGGTATCAGCGAAGCTCAACGCTACGAAGAGCTGAGCAAGCCGTTCTGGCGCTAATTGGCGCCCGCTGGCCCTGACCCGCCGGGTCCACCGCCAGCACCCTGATTTAACAAAACAAAGCCCGCCCCGGGAAACCGGAGGCGGGCTTTGTTGTTTCCGGGTTTCAAACTTTACACGGCTAAAACAGACCCCAGAGATAAGGACCAGTACAGTTTAAATAACATAACAATTAGACGGTACAATTTAACTTTGGTGTATCTGTATTGGTAAAAGCTGGCCGCCCAAGATGGTGTTCCAAGACCTCATGGAAGGCCGCCGTCATGAACACACAGACCTCACGTTACAAACAGTTGATCATTCGAATGGCTTGCGCCCTGGGCAGATGGGCGCGGCAGGCCCATGAACGCCGCCAACTTGCGCAACTTGACCCACGTGAATTAGCCGACGCCGGCATCAGCCAGGGCGACCGTACTGCCGAGCTGTCCAAACCTTTCTGGCGTGACTAGGCAGATAGAGGCTTTCCGAACGGATAAGCGGCAGCTTAAGATCCCGTTATTACGTGGCGAACCTTGTAGAGCGGACGTCTGATGCTTAATCCGCAGCAATGTCCGTTTCACAGTGGCCGCTTTGCGCCGCTTTTATTTGATCTTCTACAGGAGTTTTTCCATGTCCCGTCTTCGCCTGCTGAGTGCTGCCACCCTGTTGGCCCTGGCCGCCAACGCCAACGCGAGCAGCCTTATCGTGACCACCGACTCGATCGTCGGCGCCCTCAAAGCCACTTCCGATGCCAGCTCCGATGCCACGTCGTCCCTGCGTGACAACAAAGTCGTGCAAGCCGCCCGTGACGACGCTGCCAGCTTTGTTGCCAGCGAAGGCGCCATTCGTGGTGTGAAACTGGAAAGCGCCCTGGCCCAGATCCGCCAACAAGCCCCACAACTGAACACAGCGACCGACGCACAACTGGCCCAGGCGATTCTGGCCATCTGATGATCCGGTAAACGCCAGGGCGCGCCAGCCGCTACCAAATGTGTCAGCACTGGCTCTCGCCCGGGCGTTGCGCTAGCCTTGGCGCTCGCTTTCAGTTGTCGAGTCCCATGGCTTTTTCATACCGCCTGTTGATTGTTCCCGTGTTGTTTTCCGCCTGCTGGTCACCCTTGGCTTCGGCCTTTGATGTGTCCACCCAGAGCACCGTCATCAGTGCCTACGCCACCAGCAAGGTGACGTCAGCGCCCTTTGACAGAAAATTGATACTGGCCGCCCAGGATGACGCTGCCGCTTTTATCGCCACTGACGGCCAATGGCGGGGAGCTCGTCTGGAATCTGCGCTGGAGTATCTGCGCCGAACCCAGCCAAAACTTCATGTCAGCGACCTTGAACTGGCGCAGGCAATTCTCGTCCAATAATCATCGTATATTTCTATCTTTGTATTTCGGAGTCATTCCATGCGTAGCCCGCTGATCGCCGCCGCTCTGGGCCTGCTGTTGTTGGCCGATGTCGCCCACGCGCAAACCCTGAAAGCCACCAGTAACATCATCGTGCGTGCCTCGGCGCGCACCATTGATTTCACTTCGGACACCACCACTTCCATCCGCGACTCCAAAATCGTGCGCGAAGCCCACGATGACGCTGCCAGCTTCGTCGCCTCCAACGGAGAAATCCGCGGCGCACAATTGGAAGCAGCCTTCGATACCCTGCGCACCCGCGTACCGGAAGCCCGCGACGCCAGTGACCAGACCCTCGCCGAAGCTATCCTCGCTCTGTGAGGCGCCTGTTCGCCTGGCTACTGGCCGGGACTGTGCTGCTCTGTGCAGGCGCAGCCCAGGCCAGCCTGCAACTGCGGCTCAAGACCGATGGCTTGAGCCCGGCCGAACAGCAGGCCAGCCAGGCGTTGCTCGACGAAGCGATGCGCGCTCTGCCGCCGCGCTTTATCGAGCAGTTGGACCGGCGTATTGATGTCGGCTGGACCGACAAGATGCCTGAAAACGCCTATGGCCAGGCTTCTCTGGTGTCCGAACTGGACCTCAACAGCAACCTGCTCGCCAGCCTCACCGACGGCAGCGCCGCCACCCAGAAGACCAATCGCCCCCATGGCACTGTGCGCCGCGAAATGCTCGCCACCGTGCTGCATGAGCTGACCCACATCTATGACCGTGCGCGCTTGTGGTCCACAGACGAGCGCCGCCTGATCCAACGCTGCAGCCGTCAGAACAACATCACCGGCCTGATCGGCCTGCCCGATCAATGCCGTGGCCAGAACGACCGTCGTTTCACCCTGAGTGACGACCCGCGCCTGCTGGACATTGCCGGCTGGCCCCAATACGTGGGCCGTCGCGGCGAGCGCGAGCAACACAACCACCAGGTCGCCCGCAGCCCCGATATCTACGAAACCACCAGCCCGCTGGAGTTCGTGGCGGTCAACATGGAGTATTTCCTCCTCGACCCGAGCTATGCCTGCCGTCGCCCCGCGCTGTTTCGCTATTACAAGGAACACTTCGGCTGGGCACCGCCCGAGCAAGACACCTGCGCCAAGACCTACGCGTTCCTGAACGCCGGTAACGACTTCGCCAAAACGCCGTTGGGCCAGATCGACCCGGAGCGCGTGTATGAAATCGACTACTTGCTGGCCGAGGCCAACCAAAATCTGGTGAGCCGCTGGGGCCACAGCATGTTGCGCCTGGTGATCTGTGCACCCGGCCGCCCGCGTGGTCCGGATTGCCGATTGGACCTGGACCAGCACTTGGTGTTGTCTTACCGCGCTTTCGTCGGTGACGTACAGCTCTCGAGCTGGGATGGGCTGGTGGGCAAGTACCCGTCACGGCTGTTTGTGCTGCCGTTGGCCCAGGTGATCGACGAATACACCAAGACTGAACTGCGCGGCCTGGCCTCGGTGCCACTCAAGCTCACCCGCCAAGAGATCAACGACACCGTCGAACATGCCGCCGAGATGCACTGGAGCTACGACGGCAATTACTTTTTTATCTCCAACAACTGCGCGGTGGAGAGCCTCAAGCTGCTACGCAGCGGCAGCGCCAACCCGCAACTGACCGGCCTGGACAACATCACCCCCAACGGCTTGCTCGAGGTGCTCAGTGCCCGCGGCCTGGCTGATACCAGTGTGCTAGACGACAAGCGCGAAGCCTTGCGCCTGGGTTATCACTTCGACTCGTTCCGCGAGCGCTACCAGGCGATGTTCGACGTGCTGCGCAAACACCTGCCGATCAAGCAGACCCAAGTCGAAGACTGGCTCGCCCTCAGTGCCGCAGAACGCCGCCAGTGGTTCATCCAGGCCGACCTGCGCACCAGCGCCGCGCTGCTGCTGCTGGAACAAGCCAGCTATCGCAAACAACTGATGCTGGCCCAGGACGAAGTCAAGCAGCGCTACCTCAATGCCCGTGAGCTGAAAAACGGCGGCATGGAAAAAGCCAACAACACACTGCAACAGATCCTCGCCAACAGCGGTTTTCTAAGCCGCCCGGCGGAATTGCTCGACAGCGGCGGCTACGGCCTGCCGCAACCTTCGGAAGCCAAACGCCTGGAATCGGAAAGCGCCGAGCGCCAGAAGCAACTGCAATCGTTGACCGGCGATCTGGATAAAGAGGTGAGGGCGCTGCTGGACCCTTCACGCGCCGATGAGATTGCCGCCTGCGAAGCCAACCTCAAGCAGATGGGCGAGCACCTGCGCGCCTTGCACAAAGCTTCAGGCGGTTTGGAGCTGCCCTGAGCCACCTTAAAGAAAACTCCTACAAACCTTCCATCATCTGACTTACACAGCGAAAGCTGGCTGAAAGCTTCCCCGTCTAGGATCGCCCCCACTGCCGGCAACAGACCGGCTGTAAACAACAACAATGGTGATTCCTGATGTCCGCTACTACCCGCCTGTTCGCTCCAACTCCACTCGTACGCTACGTGCCTTTCGTACTGCGCTGACCCCAACCCGGTTCGCCATTCCCTAGCCGCGCTACGCCCGGAGTATTCCTATGCTGACTTTCCTTGGCTTCGCCATGGTCATCACGTTCATGTACCTGATCATGACCAAGCGCCTGTCCGCGCTGATTGCCTTGATCATTGTGCCAATCCTGTTCGCCCTGTTTGGTGGTTTTGCCCCCGAGATCGGCCCGATGATGCTTGCGGGCATCACCAAGCTTGCGCCGACCGGCGTAATGCTGATGTTCGCCATTCTCTACTTTGCCCTGATGATCGACTCCGGCCTGTTCGACCCGGCCGTGCGCAAGATCCTCAAGATGGTCAAGGGTGACCCGCTGAAAGTTTCGGTCGGTACCGCCGTACTTGCCTTGGTGGTGTCCCTGGACGGTGACGGCGCCACCACTTACATGATCTGCGTGGCCGCCATGCTGCCGCTGTACCAGCGCATCGGCATGAGCCCGCGGATCATGGCCGGCCTGATCATCCTCGCCGGCGGCGTGATGAACATGACGCCGTGGGGCGGCCCGACTGCCCGCGCCGCGAGTGCTTTGCATGTAGACCCGTCGGACATCTTCGTACCGATGATCCCGGCCATGGCTGTCGGCGTCGTGGCGATCCTGGTGATTGCCTACATGTACGGCAAACGCGAACGTGCCCGCCTGGGTGAACTGCACCTGCAGGGCGACGAGATCGATCACAGCGAGATCAGCGTGTCGCAATTCCCTGACGCCCGTCGCCCCAAGCTGATCTGGTTCAACGGCGCACTGACCTTCGCGCTGATGTGCACCCTGATTGCCGGCCTGTTGCCGCTGCCAGTGCTGTTCATGGTGGCGTTCAGTATCGCGATGATCGTCAACTACCCGTGCCTGCAACAGCAGAAAGACCGCGTCGCCGCCCACGCCGGCAGCGTGCTGGCAGTCGTCGGGCTCATCTTCGCCGCGGGCATCTTCACCGGCATTCTGTCCGGTACCGGCATGGTTGATGCCATGTCCAAGAGCTTGCTGGCGGTTATCCCGGAAGCGCTGGGCCCGTACCTCGCAGTGATCACCGCGCTGGTAAGCATGCCGTTTACATTCTTCATGTCCAACGACGCGTTCTACTACGGCGTACTGCCCGTACTCGCCGAAGCGGCCAGCCATTACGGCATAACCGCCGTGGAGATGGCTCGCGCGTCCATCGTTGGCCAGCCCGTGCATTTGCTCAGCCCGCTGGTGCCTTCGACTTACTTGCTGGTGGCCCTGGCCGGTATCGAGTTTGGCGATCACCAACGCTTTACCCTCAAGTGGGCAGTGCTGGTGTGCCTGTGCATAATGTTCGCCGCTTTGCTGATGGGGATTTTTCCGCTGTTCAGCACTCTATAATCGTAACGACCTGACCGCGCGGCGCTGCAGCTTGCGCGGTTTCACATTTGCTCAAAGGAATACACATGGAATGGCTGACCAATCCGGAAATCTGGATTGCCTTCTTCACCCTGACGGCCCTCGAGATCGTCCTGGGTATCGATAACATCATCATGATTTCGATCCTGGTCAGCCGCATGCCCAAGCATATGCAGGCGCGCACCCGGATCTTCGGCCTGGCCCTGGCCATGGTCACGCGAATCCTGTTGCTGCTGTCGATCACCTGGGTCATGCAACTCACCGCCGACCTGTTCGTGGTCTTCGGCCAGGGCATCTCCGGTCGCGACCTGATCCTGTTCTTCGGTGGCCTGTTCCTGCTGTGGAAAAGCTCCCAAGAGATGTACCACGCCCTCGAAGGTGAAGACGAAACCCACGACGAGCCGGGCGGCAAGGGTGGCAAGTTCATCTACACCATCATCCAGATCGCGATCATCGACATCGTGTTCTCCCTGGACTCGGTTATCACGGCTGTCGGCATGGTTTCCCATGTGCCGGTCATGGTCGCTGCGATCGTGGTAGCCGTACTGGTGATGATGCTGGCTGCGGGCACCATCAGCGAATTCATCGACAAGCACCCGTCGCTGAAGATGCTGGCGCTGTCGTTCCTGCTGGTGGTGGGTACGGTGCTGATCGCCGAATCCTTCGACGTGCATGTGCCAAAAGGCTACGTCTACTTCGCCATGGCGTTCTCGCTGGCAGTAGAAGCGGTAAACATCAAGATGCGTACCGCTATCGCGAAAAAGAAGAAACAGCAGGATCCTGTGAAACTGCGCAAGGACATTCCGGGTCAATAAACCTGACCCGCTGCTGTTGATCGTTGTTGATCGTTCCCACGCTCCGCGTGGGAATGCCGCCTCTGGACGCTCCGCGTCCGCCCTCAAAGCGACGCAGAGCGTCACGGGATGCATTCCCAGGCAGAGCGTGGGAACGATCTTCATGACAGTTTTGTTTCAATCCCCACTTTAGCTATGCGATGCTGGCGCAGAGCCCATTCGCCAACTACAGCTTAAGTACAAGACGTAGAACGGCACGCGGCAATTCTCATTTGCTCTTTCTGGAGCACACCCACACGGGGGGCCGAGCATGCTGACCTTGCTCAATCTGCTTTCCGCCGTGACCCTGCTTATCTGGGGCACGCACATCGTCCGAACCGGCATCTTGCGGGTCTACGGTTCCAACTTGCGCCAAGTCATCGGGCAGAACATGTCCAAGCGCTGGCTGGCGTTTATCGCCGGTATCCTGGTGACGGCCATGGTCCAGAGCAGCAACGCCACGGCGATGCTGGTGACGTCGTTTGTCGGCCAGGGCTTGATGGGCCTTATGCCGGCGCTGGCGACCATGCTCGGTGCCGACGTCGGCACGGCGTTGATGGCGCGGGTACTGACTTTCGACCTGTCCTGGCTGTCGCCACTGCTGATTTTTCTTGGGGTGATTTTCTTCCTCTCGCGTAAACAGACGCGGGCGGGGCAGATGGGCCGCGTCGGTATCGGCCTGGGCCTGATCATTCTGGCCCTGCAACTGATCGTCGAAGCCGCCGGGCCGATTACCCATGCCCAAGGCGTCAAAGTAATCTTCGCCTCGCTGACCGGCGACATTTTGCTGGATGCCCTGGTCGGCGCCCTGTTTGCGATGATTTCCTACTCCAGCCTGGCCGCCGTACTGCTGACCGCCACCCTGGCCGGTGCCGGTGTGATCGGCTTGCACGTGGCCATCGGCCTGGTGATCGGCGCCAACATCGGCAGTGGTGTGCTGGCCTTCCTCAGCACCAACATGCAGAACGCTGCCGGCCGCCAGGTCGCGCTGGGCAGCTTGTTGTACAAACTGATCGGCCTGTTGCTGATTATTCCGGTGCTCGACCCTCTCGTACGCTGGATGGATGGTTTGGACTACAGCGCCCAAGGCATGGTCATCACCTTCCATGTGCTCTACAACACCACGCGCTGCCTGATCCTGCTGCCCACCATCGGGCCAATGGCGCGCCTGTGCGCCTGGTTGCTGCCGGAACAACAGGAGACCAACGGCAAAGCCAGGCCACGTCACCTGGACCTGGCCTCGCTCGCCACCCCAAGCCTGGCGCTGGCCAACGCCGCCCGCGAGACCTTGCGCCTGGGCGACCTGATCGACAACATGCTCACCGCCATGCTCGAAGTACTGCGTGGCAAGCAAACCGCCATTACCCAGGAAATGCGCAGCCTCAGCGATGACGTCGAGGCCCTCTACAGCGCGATCAAGCTTTACCTGGCGCAAATGCCCCGCGAAGACCTCAGTGAACAGGACAGCCGCCGCTGGGCGGAGATCATCGAGCTGTCGATCAACCTCAAGCTGGCCGGCGACCTGATCGAACGTATGCTGCGCAAAGTCCAGCAGCAGAAAACCTCACAGCGCCGACAGTTCTCCGAAGTCGGCCTGGAAGAACTCACCGGCCTGCACAGCCAGTTGATTGCCAACCTGCGCTTGGGCCTGTCGGTGTTTCTCAGCGCCGACCCCGAAAGCGCCCGCCAACTGCTGCGTGAAAAGCGCCGTTTCCGCGCCCAGGAGCGCCGCCTGGCCCACGCCCACGTCAGCCGTCTGCAGCGTAAAATCGTACAGAGCATGGAGACCAGTTCCCTGCACCTGGAGCTGATTGCCGACATGAAACGCCTGAACTCGTTGTTTTGCAGCAGTGCTTATGTAGTGTTGGAAACCTCAGACACCGGCGCACTCTCCGCCGAAGATATTGCCGACATCACTCATTCGCCCTGAACATACGATGGCCCGTGAAGTCAGTTAACAATGGACCTCACCCGCCAGGAAGCTTGTTATGCGTCGCCTGTTACTTGCCTGCCTGCTCATGGGCTCGGCACACACCTTTGCCTTCGACCGCCTGCAAGTCGAAGGCTACACCTTGCCCAACGGCCTGCAATTGCTGCTCAAGCCGGGCACCGAGCGTGGGCACGTGGCGATCCGCCTGGTGGTCGGCGTAGGCCTGGATGACTTTCCCTGCGACGAAAAAGAACTGCCGCACTTGCTCGAACACTTGCTGTTCAGCGGCATCGACGGCGGTGGTGAAGGCGACCTTGAGGACCGCATGCAAGCCCTCGGCGGCGAATGGAACGCCTACACCAGCAATGCCGATACCACCTTTGTGATCGAGGCACCCGCGCAAAACCAGCGCAAGGTGCTGGACCTGTTACTGGCGATCCTCACCCGCACCGAACTGACCGACACGAACATCAATGCCGCCAAAAAAGTGGTCGAGCGCGAAGACGGCGGCCATTATTCGCACCTGCAACGCTTGCTCGACCGCCAGGACCTGGGTCACACCGCCAGCAACCAATTGGCCGTCGAACTGGGGCTCAAATGCGCCGAACGTGCCGAAGTCAGCCAACTGACCCGTGATCAGTTGCAAACCCTGCGCACACATTGGTACGCGCCCAACAACATGACCCTGATTATCGTCGGCGACCTCGACAAACTGCTTCCGGCGTACCTGGAGCGCACTTACGGTCAACTTGATCCGGTCGAACCCACCGAGCACCGGCCGCTGCCGGAAATCCAGCACACCGCCGCCAGCCATCGCGACCTTATCCACGGCTGGGTTGGTGACAGCGCCAAACTGCACTGGCTGTTCCCCGAACCGGTTTTGGACGACCAACACGATGAAACCTACGATTTGCTCAAGGACTACCTCGACTGGGCGCTGTACCGTCAGCTGCGCCTCAAGCACGGTTTGTCCTACGGCCCATGGAGTGAGCGCGAAGTGCTCGGCGGCGTCGGCTTCCTCAGCCTGAATGCCGACCTTGAGCGCGACAAACTCCCTGAGGCTGAACAGGTGTTGCAGAACCTCACGGCACAACTGCTCAAGGACGGCCTCGACCCAGCGGTATTCGCCCGCCTGCAGCAAGCTGCCATCGCGCGCCAAGCCTGGGCGGTGCAGGGTAACAGCGCGCTGGCCGACTATTACTGGAGCGCTGCCGGCGACTATGCCGATGGCCATATCAGCGACCCGGCCAAGCGCATCAAGGCCGTCAACCTGGCGCAAACCAACCAGGCCATGCGCGAGGTGTTTAACCAGAAGGGCTACTGGCGCATCGAAAAACCCTTGCTGAGCTATGACGCCCTGAGCTGGATCGGTGCCGGTGTACTCGTGCTGATCGCCAGTGTGTTGATCGGCGTGCGCCTTTATCGCAAACGGATCACGTAATGAGGCACCGAACACCGGGCTAAGACGTTATTCTGTCTGGGATTTTTCCTACACCAATTGTGAATCGCCAATGCCAAATCTACCGCCCCTTATCCAGCGCATTATCGAACTGATCAAGCGCTATCCAGGGGTGATCGCACTCGGCGGTTTCATATCCGGTGTGTGCAGCTTCATCCTGGTGGACCGCCAGCAGGGCATGGCCAGCTGGATCGCGGTGATCATGCTGGTGAGCTGGCTGTGGCTGATGCTGGAAAACAGCTTTACCCAGCTGTTCGCCAAAGTCTTCAAGCGCGAAATCCCCGAGCCGCTGCTGCGCTACGCGACCCAGATGATCCACCAGGAAAGCCTGTTCTTCGTATTGCCGTTCTTTTTCGTCACCACCGCCTGGAACAGCGGCCAATCCGTATTCACTGGCCTGCTCGGCGCGGCGGCGCTGGTGTCGATCACCGACCCGCTGTACTACAAGTGGCTGGCACCCAAGCGCTCGCTGTTCCTGGCGCTGCACACCCTGACCTTGTTCGCGGCACTGCTCACCGCACTGCCCATCATCATGCACCTGACTACCGCCGAGAGTTACAAATTGGCGCTCGGCGTGGCCATGGCGCTGTCGATCCCGAGCCTGGCCGCGAGCCTGCCGCTGCGCAGCGTCAAAGGCTGGGCGATGCTGCTCGGGGTGACGGCCGCCATCGGCTGCGCCGGTTGGTTCCTGCGCAGCTGGGTGCCGCCGGCCACATTGTGGATGACCGAAGTGGCGATCAGCACCCAACTGCAAGACCGCACACCGGGCGATGACCTCAAGGAAGTCACCGCCGCGCAACTGCGCAGCGGCGGGCTGTACGCTTACACCGCGATCAACGCGCCACGCGGGCTGGATGAGCGGATTTACCATGTGTGGAAATTCAACGGCCAAGAGGTCGACCGCATCGCCCTGGATATCCATGGCGGACGCAAGGAAGGCTATCGCGCCTGGACCCACAAGCAGAACTTCCCGGCCGACGCGGTCGGGCGCTGGCAGGTGCAGGTGTTGACGGAGGACGGACAAGTCATCGGCGTGCTGCGTTTTAAAGTCACTGACCCAGCACAAACGGACAACCCAAAGTAGGCCGTATCGTGCTATTACGTAGCAATTGTGGATAGCCAAACAAGCTCGGAGCTTATGACCACTCGTACCACGGCCGGCGCAGCCCACCTCGACACCTCCAGCGTTCCCCCGTTGCTCAGGATTACGGGGGACTGGACGCTTGCCCACTACGCCAATCTTAAAAAGCTGAGCGACAAGCTCGACGGCCAATACGACGCCGGTGCACGCATCGACCTCAATGGCCTCGGCGCCCTGGATACCGCGGGTGCCTCGCTGCTGGTCGAGTTGCTGGGCCCGGAGCGCATCGAGCATTCCGCCGAGCAGACCGATTGCAGCTTGTCTACCGCCGACCGGGCACTGCTCAAAACCGTCTACCGCTCCCTGAACGATTTCTGCGTACCCGACAAAGAGCCGGAAGAAGCCGTCGGTATCCAAGTGCTGGCGCGTATCGGTCGAGCTGTCGACACGGTATGGCAGGACGGCATGAAACTGCTGGGCTTTATCGGCCTGATCCTCGAAACCTTCGCCCGTGGCGTTTTGCGCCCCAAGCGCTGGCGCATCACACCGATGGTCGCGCATATCGAACAAACCGGCCTCGACGCTGCGCCCATCGTCGCGTTGCTGACCTTTCTGGTGGGCGCCGTGGTGGCGTTCCTCGGCGCCACCGTGCTCAAAAGCTTCGGTGCGACGATTTTTACCGTGGACCTGGTGGCGTTTTCTTTCCTGCGAGAATTCGGCGTATTGCTTACCGCCATCCTGATCGCAGGCCGAACGGCCAGCGCCTTTACCGCGCAAATCGGCTCGATGAAGGCTAACGAAGAAATCGACGCGATCCGCACCATGGGCCTGGACCCGATGGAACTGTTGGTGCTGCCACGGGTAATGGCGCTGCTTGTGTCGCTGCCGATGCTGACATTTTTGGCGATGCTCTCGGGGATTGTCGGCGGCGGCGTGGTGTGTGCCGTCGCCCTGGATATTTCACCGGCGATGTTTCTCTCGCTGCTGCAATCGGACATTGGCGTGCAGCACTTTTTGGTGGGGATGGTGAAAGCGCCGATTTTCGCCTTCCTGATCGCGGCGATTGGCTGCCTCGAAGGCTTCAAGGTCAGCGGCAGCGCCGAATCGGTCGGCGCGCACACCACCTCCAGCGTGGTGCAGTCTATTTTCGTGGTGATTGTGCTGGATGCGGTCGCCGCGATGTTCTTTATGGAGATGGGCTGGTGAGTCGTCTACACCGTGCGCCCACTGAGGCGGTGATCGAAGTGCGCGGCCTGTGCAATCGCTTTGGCAGCCAGAGCGTGCACGAAAACCTCGATCTGGATTTGTACAAAGGCGAGATCCTCGCGGTGGTCGGCGGCTCCGGCAGCGGCAAGTCGGTACTGCTTCGCAGCATCGTCGGCCTGCGGCGGCCCAGCGAAGGTGAGGTGCGGGTATTCGGCAAGAACCTGCCCAATTTGTCGGAACATGAACGCTCGCTGGTGGAACGGCGCTTTGGCGTGCTGTTCCAGAAGGGTGCGCTGTTTTCCTCGCTGACGGTCACCGAAAACGTCGCCCTGCCGTTGATCGAACACGCCGGTCTCAGCCGTCGCGACGCCGAACACTTGGCGGCAGTCAAGCTAGCCCTGGCGGGGCTGCCTTTGTCGGCGGCGGATAAATACCCGGCGTCACTGTCCGGCGGCATGATCAAGCGCGCGGCCCTGGCACGCGCCCTGGCCCTGGACCCGGACATTCTGTTCCTGGACGAACCCACCGCCGGCCTCGACCCGATTGGCGCAGCGCAATTCGACCAACTGATCCTCACCCTGCGCGATGCGCTGGGCTTGAGCGTGTTCCTGGTCACCCACGACCTCGACACGCTCTACACCATCACCGACCGTGTGGCGGTGCTGGCGCAGAAGAAAGTGCTGGTGGCCGATGCCATCGATGTCGTCTCGGAAACGGACGACGCCTGGATTCACGAATATTTCCACGGCCCCCGTGGCCGCGCGGCATTGGATGCCGCTCAATCGCTTAACGAGGTATGACATGGAAACCCGAGCCCATCATGTGATGATCGGTCTGTTCAGCGTGATCGTGGTGGTCGGCGCCATGCTGTTCGGCCTGTGGCTGGCCAAGTCCAGCGTCGATAGCGCCTTCCAGGACTACGAGGTGGTGTTCAACGAGGCGGTCAGCGGCCTGTCGCAAGGCAGTTCGGTGCAATACAGCGGGATCAAGGTGGGCGATGTCACCAGCCTGCGCCTGGACCCGAAAGACCCGCGCCGGGTACTGGCGCGCATCCGTTTGGCCGGGCAGACACCGATCAAGGAAGACACCCAGGCCAAGCTGGCACTGACCGGCATCACCGGCACCTCGATCATCCAGCTCAGCGGTGGTACGCCGCAAAGCCCGGAGCTCAAGGGCAAGGACGGCAACCTGCCGGAAATCATCGCCTCGCCGTCCCCCATTGCGCGCCTGCTCAATAACAGCAACGACCTGATGACCAGCATCAACCTGCTGCTGCACAACGCCAACCACATGTTCTCGCGGGAGAACGTCGAGCGCCTGAGCAACACCCTGGATAACCTGCAACAAACCACCGGCGCCATTGCCGACCAACGCGGTGATATCAAGGTGGTGATGCAACAGTTGATGCAGGTGAGCAAGCAGGCGAGCGCCGCGCTGGAGCAAACCACCACGTTGATGCGCAATGCCAACGGCTTGCTCAATGACCAAGGCAAGCAAGCCTTCGGCAGTGCCGAGCAGGCCATGAAGTCGCTGGAACAAAGCACCACGACCATCAACACCTTGCTGACCAACAACAAAGACTCGGTGAACAGCGGCATGCAGGGCCTCAACGAACTGGCACCGGCCGTGCGCGAACTGCGCGAAACCCTCGGTTCGCTGCGCGCCATCTCCCGCCGCCTCGAAGCCAACCCCAGCGGTTACCTGCTGGGCAGCGACAAGAACAAGGAGTTCACGCCATGAAGCGTGCTTACCAAATAATCGCCCCGCTGGCCTTGGTACTGATCAGCGCCTGCTCGATCCTGCCCAAGCCGGATCCGTCTGATGTGTATCGCCTGGCGTCGGCGCCAACCAGCACCCAAGGCGCGCCGGTGAGCTGGTCGCTGCGGGTGTCCAAGCCGCAGAGCAGCGAGTTTCTCGACAGCCCGCGCATCGCCGTAGTGCCAAACGGCGACCTGATCAGCAGCTACGCGAACTCACGCTGGAGCGACCCGACGCCGGTGTTGCTGCGCAATCGGTTTATGGACGGTTTCCAGCGCGATGGGCGGGTGACGCTGCTGAGTACCGACGAGACCAACCTGCAGGCCGATTACGAGCTGGGCGGGCAGTTGCAGGCGTTTCAGAGTGAGTACCATGGCAGTGCGGTGGAGGTGGTGATCCGCCTGGATGCGCGGCTGGTGCGTGGCAGTGATCAGCGGATTATTGCCAGTCGGCGGTTTGAGGTGAAGCAGCCGGTCGGCGATACAAAAGTGCCCGCGGTAGTGGCGGCGTTTGGGCAGGCGGGGGATCAGTTGAATAAGCAGGTGGTGGATTGGGTGGTGCAGCAGGGCAATGCTGCTGCGAAACGCTGAGTGCCTCTTCGCAGGCAAGCCAGCTCCCACATTTGACGGTGTTCACAAATCAAAATGTGGGAGCTGGCTTGCCTGCGATAGCGATCTAAGCCTTAACCAAAAAACCAGTAGCACACCGAAATTGCCGCCACCACACCGGCGAACTCCGCCAGCAGCGCACATCCAACCGCATGCCGCGCGCGCTGGATGCCCACCGAACCAAAGTACACCGCCAACACATAAAAGGTGGTCTCGGTACTGCCCTGAATCGTCGCCGCGACCAACGCCGGGAAGCTGTCCACGCCCTTGGCCTGCATGGTCTCGATCAACAGCGCCCGCGCCGCGCTGCCGGAGAACGGCTTGACCATCGCCGTCGGCAATGCATCGACAAAGCGCGTGTCCATGCCCGTCCAGGCCACCACATGGCGAATCCCCTCCAGGCCAAAGTCCAACGCCCCGGAGGCGCGCAATACGCCCACGGCGCAGAGCATCGCCACCAGATACGGCAGCAGGTTCTTGGCAACATCGAAGCCCTCTTTGGCACCTTCGACAAATGCCTCATACACCTTCACCTTGCGCAACGCACCGATCACCAGAAACAGCATGATCAAGCCAAACAGCGTCAGGTTGCCGAGGATCGACGACAGGCCCGCCAGCGCCGTGGCGGACAGTGTCGCCAGCAACGCCATAAAGCCGCCCAGCATCAGCGCGCCGGGAATCAGATACGCCAGCACCACCGGGTCCCACAAGCGCAGGCGCTGCATGACAGCCACCGACAACAGGCCCACCAGCGTTGAGGCGCTGGTGGCCAGCAGGATCGGCAGGAACACCAGCGTCGGGTCGGCGGCGCCTTGCTGGGCGCGGTACATGAAGATCGTCACCGGCAACAGCGTCAGCGAGGACGCGTTAAGCACCAGGAACAGAATCTGCGCGTTGCTCGCGGTGTTGGGGATGGGGTTGAGTTCCTGCAACGCCTTCATGGCTTTCAGGCCAATCGGCGTGGCGGCGTTGTCCAGGCCCAGGCCATTGGCGGCGAAGTTGAGGGTGATCAAGCCGATGGCCGGGTGGCCAGCGGGCACTTCCGGCATCAAACGGCGAAACAGCGGGCCGAGCGCCTTGGCCAGCCAATCGACGATGCCCGCTTTTTCAGCGATGCGCAAAAAGCCCAGCCATAAGGTCAGGGTGCCGAACAGCAGCACCATCACGTCCACCGACAGTTTGGCCATGGCGAAAATGCTTTCGACCATCGCCGCAAAAATCCCGGCATTACCGCCAACCAGCCATTGCGCCAGTGCTGACACCATTGCCACGACAAAGAAGCCAAGCCACAGGCCATTGAGCATCAGTTGAATCCCCCGAAAGATGGGGCGAATGATAGCGGGGCTGGCAGAAACGACAAACCCCGGAATTTTCCGGGGTTTGTTTCAAAGCAGCGGTGCGATCAGCCGCGGGTAGCTTGTGCGGTCGGCACGGCTTCTTTGCTGCGCCAGTGCGGCAGCGAGTTCCAGTAGCGCTCGCCCTTGGCATCGTCGTACATGCCTTCCCAACGGGAGATGACCAGAACGGCCAGGGCGTTGCCAATCACATTAAGTGCGGTACGCGCCATGTCCATCACTCGGTCGACGCCGGCGATGAAGGCCAGGCCTTCCAGCGGAATGCCCACGCTGCCCAGAGTCGCCAGCAGCACCACGAAGGACACACCCGGCACGCCGGCGATACCTTTGGAGGTGACCATCAGGGTCAGTACCAGCATCAGTTGCTGGCCAATCGACAGGTCGATGCCATACAGCTGGGCGATAAAGATGGCCGCGATACTCTGGTACAGGGTCGAACCGTCGAGGTTGAACGAGTAGCCAGTTGGCACTACGAAGCTGCAGATGGCCTTCGGCGCACCGTAGGCTTCCATCTTCTCGATCACACGCGGCAACACGGTTTCGGAGCTGGCGGTGGAGTAGGCCAGTACCAACTCATCCTTGAAGATGCGCATCAGCTTGAGAATCGAGAAGCCGAACAGGCGGGCGATCAGGCCCAGTACCGCAAAGGCGAAGAACAGGATGGCGACGTAAACCAGGATCACCAGCTTGGCCAGCGGCAGCAAGGAGGCGAAACCGAAGTTGGCGACGGTTACCGCGATCAAGGCAAATACACCGATTGGGGCGTACTTCATGATCATGTGGGTCACTTTGAACATGCTCTCGGACACGCCCTGGAACATGGTCACCAGCGGTTCGCGCAGCTCAGGCTTGAGGCTCGACAAGCCCAGGCCGAACAGCACCGAGAAGAAGATGATCGGCAGCATGTCACCACGGGCAACGGCAGCGAAAATATTCGATGGGATCAGGTTGAGGATGGTTTCGATGAACGCATGCTCATGCTGCACTTCGGCGGCGGTGGCGGTGTATTTGGAAATATCGACGGTACCCAGGGTACTCATGTCGATGCCAGCGCCCGGGTGGAACAGGTTGGCAAGCAACAGGCCGACCACAATGGCGATGGTGGTGACCACTTCGAAGTAAAGAATGGTTTTGACGCCGATCCGCCCCAGCTTCTTCGCATCCCCTACGCCGGCGATGCCAACAATCAGCGAGGAAATCACAATCGGGATCACGATCATCTTGATCAGGCGGATAAAGATATCGCCCGCTGGCTGCAACACATTGCTGATCCACCAGGCTTTTTCAGCACTGAAATGGTTGAGCACTGCACCGATTGCGATCCCCAGTACCAAACCGATGAGGATCTGCCAGGCGAGGCTTAGCTTTGCCTTCTTCATGTCATTACCCTTACTTCAAGTGGACTTAAGGCAAATGCGCCACTCGCAACGCTCGGAAGCGAAAAAGTGTGCGCATTTGCCTCCATGGAAGGTCACCGCAGCATGGCCGAAATGGCTTACTGGCAGGCGAAAAAAGGCGCAACTATTCCCATGCAAGGGTTCGACGTCTAATGCCGTAAACGCCTACCCTATGCCGAATCGGCATGACTTTTTTTGAAATTAGCTGTCCGAACGGTCAGTTCAAATCCGCCATTAAAGCCCGTGAATATGCCGTTAACCGGCCAATACCGGCTCGCTCAGAGATGTTGGACGACTTATACAGGTTGGCGAAAATGCCTGGGAATTCACTGACCTGGCGCCAGAAATGTCCTATGGCGCAGCCAAAATTTTCTCGATAGATGGTCGCCACGAAACACCAAGTAATGGTTAGGCGCGCGCAAAAGAGAAATTGTCGGCTATGAGCCGTATAAGAAGCGGAGCATGAGAGTGACAAGCCCGTCGCAAGTTCAGCAAGCGTGAGGGCTTGTGAACTTGCGTCGCAGCTTTTCACCTGACCCGGCCCTTGCGCAGGCACTCCCTGTACCCGTAGGTCACGCCGATCTCGATTGATCAGAGCAACCCGGCCCCCTGGTCATGCATCACCCTTGGCGGGCGATGCAGACAGAAAGAAGCGAGGGGCTTCTTTCTATGGACGCCGGCTCCGCAGACGACAGACGCATCAGACGGAACCTAGTACCAATTCGGATCTTTCTTAAGCTGCTCCATCAGCAGCTTTTGCATGCCTTCGTTCGGCTTACCGATAAAACGGTAATCGGCGTGCCGTGTCGGGGATTTGTCCGCCGGCAAACCGGCCGGGACTTCCACCAACATGGCGTAGGCATCTTCCTTGTCGAGGCTAAAGGCAACGATCAGGCGCTTGTTCAGGCACGTATCTGCAGTCTCACAGAGCGGCCCCACCAAATACTTGTCGCCATCTTCTTCAACGGCATTCATTTGCTCGGCCGTACCGGACAGGTTCATCACCCATTCCGGCAAGCGCTGTTCTTTCTTCACCACGCTTTGCCAGGTTTCGCGGTACTGCTTATCCGCACTAAGCAATTCGTTGGCTCGGGATTGGCCGTCATTGGCGGCCATCACCAGCCCGCTGCCGCCCAAGAGCAGGGCGGCAGCCATGGTTTTAAAGGACAAAATGGTCATATTCAGCCTCGGCCGCGACGACCAAAGAAGAACGAAGCGATGAACATCACCAGGAAGACCACAAACAGAATTTTTGCGATACCCGTGGCGGTGCCCGCGATACCACCGAAGCCCAGGACTGCAGCCACAATGGCGATGATCAGAAATGTGATTGCCCAACTCAACATGGTGATTCTCCTTACGCTTTTATAGGGGTAACAGCGGTAGTGCCGTGCAGCCGCTCAACACAAGCGACCTTTTCTTGCTTAGAACACCCAGCGCTCTTGGGTTGGCAATTCACCCAGGGTTGAATCCTGGCCTGCCACTCTCAATTGCGGGGCGGTTACTTCAGTAGTAGCGCTGGCGCTGCCAACGGAACGGAAATGGGTTTGGGTCATCGACGGACGTTCGAATTGCGCGGTTTGCTGCTGACTTTGCTGCCAATGCTGCATCTGCTGGCCGGCAATCAACGTGACCATCAAAGCCAGGCTGGCGAACAGACCTTGCTGCAAGCGCAGTGGCGATACACGTAGTTGGCTGAGGCTTTGGCGAGTCATGCTGCATTTCTCCCGCATTTTGATTATTCGTTGGGAGAGCTATTGCAGAGTGCATGCCAGTTTTTTTACAAAATAAAACCCAATAAAATCAATTAGTTATAGATACACCAATACAGTATCGAACAGCATCCTGCACGATGCCCCTTTGCAGGCCGTGCGAAATGCACGATGGTCAGTGGTCGGGTCAATGGATCGAAACAACCGCGGGCGTTGCCGAATTGGCAAGAAGGCAAGAAAACGCCATCAATCGGCGCCTTTGTAGGGGAACGTGAAGATACCTGCGCGAAGATGCCTTTTATGAATCAGAATAAACCATGCAACTTGCCCGATTAATCCGGGACTAAACACCATCATTTATAGTTAAGGAGCGCGGGACAGATGGAATCAGCCAAGGAACTTCAAGGCCGCATTCTTTTAGTGGATGACGAATCCGCGATCCTCCGCACCTTCCGTTACTGCCTGGAAGATGAAGGCTACAGCGTAGCCACTGCCAACAGCGCCGCCCAAGCCGATGCCTTGATGCAGCGTCAGGTATTCGATCTGTGCTTCCTGGACCTGCGCCTGGGTGAAGACAATGGCCTGGATGTGTTGGCCCAGATGCGCATCCAGGCGCCATGGATGCGCGTGGTGATTGTGACCGCGCATTCGGCTGTAGACACCGCCGTTGACGCGATCCAGGCCGGCGCCGCCGACTACCTGGTCAAGCCGTGCAGCCCCGATCAACTGCGCCTGGCCACCGCCAAGCAGTTGGAAGTGCGCCAGCTCTCCGCACGCCTGGAAGCACTGGAAGGCGCAGTGCGCCAACCCAAGGACGGCCTCGATTCCCACAGCCCGGCGATGATGGTGGTACTGGAAACTGCGCGTCAGGTGGCTGGCACCGATGCCAATATTTTGATCCTCGGTGAGTCCGGCACCGGTAAAGGCGAGCTGGCCCGGGCCATTCACGGGTGGAGCAAACGCTCGAAAAAATCCTGCGTGACCATTAACTGTCCGTCACTGACAGCCGAGCTAATGGAAAGCGAGTTGTTCGGCCATAGCCGTGGCGCGTTTACCGGCGCCAGTGAGAGCACGCTGGGCCGCGTTAACCAAGCCGACGGCGGCACGCTGTTTCTCGACGAGATCGGCGACTTTCCCCTGACGTTGCAGCCAAAACTGCTGCGATTCATTCAAGACAAGGAATATGAGCGCGTAGGCGACCCGGTCACTCGACGTGCTGATGTGCGCATCCTCGCGGCCACCAACCTGAACCTGGAAGACATGGTGCGCGACGGCCGTTTCCGGGAAGACTTGCTCTACCGCCTCAACGTCATCACCCTGCACCTGCCGCCCCTGCGCGAGCGCAGTGAAGACATCCTGACTCTGGCCGACCGTTTCCTGGCGCGCTTCGTCAAGGAGTATGCCCGACCTGCACGCGGTTTCAGCGATGCCGCCCGTGAAGCGCTACTTAACTACCGCTGGCCGGGCAATATCCGCGAACTGCGTAACGTGGTGGAGCGGGCCAGCATCATTTGCCCGCAGGAAAAGGTTGAAATCAGCCACCTCGGAATGGCCGAACAGCCGACCAACAATGCCCCGCGTATTGGCGCAGCACTGAGCCTGGACGAACTGGAGAAAGCCCATATCGGCGCCGTTCTCGCTACCAGCGACACCTTGGATCAAGCGGCCCGCACGCTGGGCATCGACGCGTCGACCCTGTACCGCAAACGTAAACAGTACAACCTGTGAGCTGTACCTTATGAAGCTTGCGATGAAACTGCGCACTCGGTTGTTTCTGAGTATCTCAGCGCTGATAACCGTCGCCCTGTTGGGACTGGTCCTGGGACTGGTCAGCGTCATGCAAATGGCCAAGAGCCAGGAGTCGCTGATCCGCAGCAACTTTATCACCCTGGACCTGGGCCTCAAGCTGCGCCAGACCTTGGGCGACCAGTTGATCCTGATGCTGGAGGAGCAGCCCGACCCCGCTGCCCTGCAGACGTCCAAGCAGAACTATTTTGCCCTGCTGGACCAGGGCATCGCCCATGAGCAGCAGGACGGCAGAACCAGTGGTTTCAGCCAGGCACGCATCGACTACCTGAATTTCCTCAAGGCGTTTGACGAAGCTCAGCAAAGCTCACTGGCCAACAATAAAAACGAAAAACTCACCGAAACCTTCAATGCACTGCGTAACGGACTGATCGCTGAACACAAAGGCGCCCTGGAAAATATCAACGACAGCGAGCACAAGTCGCGCAATCGCGCCTTGTTAATCGCCGGCTTGCTGGGGCTGGTCGGCCTGGCGGTGTTGATCATCGGCTTCGTCACCGCCCATGGCATCGCACGGCGCTTTGGCGGGCCAATTGAAGCCTTGGCCAAGGCCGCCGACAAGATCGGGCAAGGCGATTTCGAAGTGACGCTGCCGATCTCATCGGCGGCAGAAATGAATCAGCTGACCCGTCGTTTCGGCATCATGGCCGAAGCACTGCGTCAGCATCAGGCGACCAATATCGATGAATTGCTGGCCGGCCAGCAACGCCTGCAAGCAGTGCTCGACAGCATCGACGACGGCTTGCTGATGATTGACCGCCAAGGCCGTCTGGAACACCTTAACCCCGTGGCACAGCGCCAGTTGGGCTGGGACGAAGAGCGCCTCGGCCAAGGCTTGGGTGAAGCCTTGGGTCGCCCTGAAATGGATGAGCAGCTGCAACTGGTGCTGCGCGGCGGCAACCTGGAGCGCGCGCCGGACGATCTGGAAGTGGAAGTCGAAGGCGAACTGCGCCTGCTGACCTACAGCCTGACGCCGGTCAGCCATACCCAAGGGCATATTCTAGGTGCGGTGATGGTGCTGCATGACGTCACCGAACAACGCGCGTTCGAACGTGTGCGCAGCGAGTTCGTATTGCGCGCCTCCCACGAATTACGCACGCCGGTGACGGGCATGCACATGGCCTTCGGGCTGTTTCGCGAACGGGCGAAGTTTCCCGCCGAGTCCCGTGAGGCCGACCTGCTGGATACGGTCAATGAAGAAATGCAGCGCCTGATGCAGTTGATCAACGACCTGCTCAACTTCTCGCGCTACCAGAACGGCCTGCAAAAACTCACGCTCGGGCCATGCGATGTCACTGATTTGCTCGAGCACGCACGAGCCCGGTTCACGGAGCCCGCGAACGCACAACACATCGAACTGCTGGTGGAAGCTCAATCGGAATTGCCCAGGCTGTACGCCGACCAGGTTCAACTCGAGCGTGTACTCGATAACCTTCTAGGCAATGCTTTGCGACATACGGCCAATGGTGGCCAGATTCGCTTGCAGGCGCGCCGCCACGGCGAACGGGTGATTATCAGCGTTGAAGATAACGGCGAGGGTATTGCCTATGGCCAACAGGGGCGCATCTTTGAACCTTTCGTACAAGTAGGCCGCAAGAAAGGCGGCGCTGGCCTGGGGCTGGCGTTGTGCAAGGAGATCGTACAGTTGCACGGCGGTCGCATGGGCGTGTATTCGCGGCCGGGGCAGGGTACGCAGTTCTATATGGCACTGCCGTTGTAGCCTGGATACAAAAAAATGTGGGAGCGGGCTTGCCCGCGATTACGGTGGTTCAGCCAAAACTTTGTTGACTGACACTCCGTCATCGCGGGCAAGCCCGCTCCCACATTTGTATGGGGTTACACCTTTAGCGGCGGTTCAATGCGCTCAGGATCGCTGCACTTTCCGCATCCGGCGTGCCGTCGAACCGTGATGGCCGGAAGTGCATCTGGAACGCCGCGATCACATGGCGCGTGGCCACATCCAGCTCACCCGTCTGCGGCGTCTGGTAGCCCAGGCGCGCCAGTTCTTCCTGGAACCACGTAATACTCGGCAGGCTAACGGCATACTGTTGCTGGAACCGAGCCACCGCCTGTGCATCCGGCCACACGCCCAAACCTTCAGCCGCCAGGCGCTTCCACGGGAACAACGGGCCTGGGTCGAGCTTGCGCAATGGCGCAATGTCGCTATGGCCGATAATGTTTTTGGGGTCGATGCCGTTGCGCTTGCTGATGTCCTTGAGCAACACCACCAACGACTGCACCTGGGCCTCGGAGTACGGGTACCACAGGCGGCCGGTCGGCGCGTCTGTATAACCTGGGTTCACGATCTCGATACCAATGGAGCTGGAGTTGAGCCAGGTGCGGCCCGCCCATTCGCTTTCACCGGCGTGCCAGGCGCGCTGGCTCTCGTCTACCAGCTTGTAGATGGTGCCTGAAGCGTCATCGCCAATGAGGTAATGGCTGCTGACCTGGCCGTGC
Source organism: Pseudomonas sp. 2995-3 (assembly GCF_002742565.1). NCBI lineage: Bacteria > Pseudomonadati > Pseudomonadota > Gammaproteobacteria > Pseudomonadales > Pseudomonadaceae > Pseudomonas > Pseudomonas sp. 2995-3. Next base: position 32,185 of record NZ_LJSB01000314.1, read on the forward strand.
GTGAGCAGCGCCAGGGAGCGTTCAAGGCTGGCGGAGGTGTAATGGACAATGACGAACTGCACGCGGTTGTCGTGGTTCAAAGAAGGGTGGCTGGTGTTCAGCCGCGGGCCGCTGGCGCAGCCGGCGAGCAAAAGAAGCACAAAGGCAATGCAAAAGGATTTCATGGCGGAAGACAGTACGCAGAAGACGATAATGCAACAGTGTAACGGATGGTTCGGGGCTCGACGGTCAAATCACAAAATGGAACATCTTTTACGCCGCCTGCACCCGGTTGCGTCCAGCGGCCTTGGCCCGATACAACGCCTCATCGGCACGCTTTAGCGCCAGGTCACTGCGTTCTCCCGGCTGGAACTGCGCCACGCCCATGGACACCGTGATGGTCACCGGCTCGCCTTTGAAGTGGAACGGGCATGCCTCGATGGCCGAACGCAGCACCTCACCCACGTCCAAAGCATCTGCCAAACCTGAGTCAGGCATCAACAATACAAACTCTTCACCCCCAAATCGCGCGATAAAATCGCCGGAGCGCAGGCGCTTGCGCAACACATTGGCGATGATCTTCAGCACCTTGTCGCCGGCCAAGTGGCCGTAGCCATCGTTGATGCGCTTAAAGTGGTCCAGGTCGAGCATGGCCAGTGACAGGCTGTTGCCGCGCTGATGCCAGCTATTCACTTCATGATCCAGGCGCTCGCTCCAGGCCGCACGGTTGGGCAGGCCGGTGAGCGGGTCGATCAAGGCCTTCTGGCGCTGCACTTCCAAATGCTCGCGATAACCTTGGGCTTCCTGCTCCATGTTCGCCACCCGCTCGGCCAGGCTTTTGAGCCGCGCCGCGACTTCCTGCTCGCGCTGGTCACGCTGCTGCCGGTGTTCGTCCATGGTGCCGAGCAAGCCTTCAAGGTGGCTTTCCAGCACATGCTTGAGGCTGTCCAGGTCAGCAGCTTCCTGCACGCTGCTTTGCAGGCCGTCGACCTGTTCACGGATCTGCGTATCCAGCTCCCGTGCGGCCGAGCGGCTGTCGGCGTGCCCCTCACTGGCCACCTGCAGATGGCCCTGGAAGGCTTCGAGGCGTTCATTAAGCTGCTTGAGGTAGGCCTCGAACTCATGCTGGCCACTGTCGGTAATCGCCAGCATCAGCACCGCCAGGTCATCGAGGATCGGCAGCAATTCGTACCAGTTCAAGCCGTGGGCCAAGCGCTCGCGCATGGCTTCGGCCTGGGGCCGGTGGCGCTCGGGTAAGGACAGATCCTCCAGCAAGCCAAGCAAGGTGTCTTCGATATGCTTGGCGACCGAGCTGTAGGACGGCTCGGGGGAGTCGGGCAGGGCGTAGGTGCCGTCCGGTTGCAGCGCATCGGGATCGGGCTCGCAGGGTTCCAGCACGGGCGGAAGCGACAGGCTGCCTATGAGCGTTTGATCTGGCGTGTCGACCTCAACCTGCGGCTCTTCGATAAATGCAGCAAGGGCGCTTTCGGGCGCGGCTTCCTCTAGTGCTGGCTCGGGCATCTCTGGCTCAGAGACTTCGTCAGGCCCGACGGGGGCTTGCTCCGGCGCCGGTGCCTCAAAGGCAAAGGCTTCGCGGGCGACTTCAGCCACTTTGACCGGCTCAGCGGGTTCAGGCTGCGCGGCGGCCGGCGTTACCGGCAATGGCGCAAAAGCGCGCAAGGCTTGGGTCAGCTCTTCGGATTGCACGGGCTCCAGTGGCTCGGGCGCGGCTTTGGCAGCAGCAGGTTTCGACGCCGGCGGTTGCGGTGCATAGAGCGGGGCAGATTCAACCACCGACGCCTCATTCGACACATCCTTTGCACCAAACAGGCGTTGCAGCAGGCCTGGTCCAGGGCGCGCAGCTTCGCCTTCAGGCTCCAGGTTATTTAGCGCCTGCCCTTGCAGGCTGCTCAATTCGCTGAGCAGCAGCGGGATCTCACGCGCCTGGCCGACTCGGCCCTCAAGCTGTTTGGCGAAGGTTTTCAGCGGGCGGGCGACTTCACGCGGCAGAGGCAGTTTCTGCAACTGCGCAACTAAGGCAGTCAGCGCAGTGCTGATCTGGTCGACCCGGGTTTCGCGGCGCTGCTCCGAGTCGAGCACGGCTTTTTCCAGGCGTGGCAGCAAGGCGGCGAGGGCAGCGTCCATGTCGTCGGTACGCACCACATCGCGCATTTCTTTCATGCATTGATCAACCGCACGGTCGGTGCCTTCCGCCGCCAGCGTGCTGCGCACCAGGCCTCGGCGCAACAGGTCGAGGCGGGCAGCCCAGCGGCGTTCGAGCTTATCTTGCTGCTCAACGCTTTTAAGGTATTTCTCTTTCCAGCGCTGGGCGTCGTCGCTCATGCAAGGGGTCCGCGTGGGCCTGGGCTCAACGCGGGTAATGCATCAGCCGTGAGCGAACCCGGCAGACGAATCTCTACCGCGACGGGCAGGTGATCGGAAATGGGCTGCGCCAGCACCTGCACACTTTCCAGTGTAAGGCTGGGGCTGAGCAGGATATGGTCGAGACAGCGTTGCGGGCGCCAGCTGGGAAACGTGGCTTCGACTTGCGGCGCCAGTAACCCGAGGTCGCGCAACGGGGAATTCTGCAACAGGTCGGTGGCATGGGTGTTCATGTCACCCATCAGCACCTGGTGTTTGTAGTTGCCGATCAGATCACGCACGTAGGCCAACTGGAGGTTGCGTGTACGCGCTCCAAGCGCCAGGTGCATCATCACCACCACCAAGGCTTCCGGGCCTTCGCCGAAACGCACAAGAATCGCGCCGCGCCCTTTTGGGCCGGGCAACGGGTGATCTTCGATGGCTGTCGGCTTCAAGCGGCTGAGCACGCCATTGCTGTGCTGTGCCAGGCGCCCGAGGTTGCGGTTGAGTTGCTGATACCAATAAGGGAAAGCACCGAGATGGGCGAGATGCTCCACCTGATTGACATAACCGGAGCGCATGCTGCCGCCGTCGGCTTCCTGCAAGGCGACCAGATCGAAGTCGTTGAGCAGGTCGCCGATTTTCTGCAGATTACCGGTACGCCCTTTGTGCGGCAGCAGATGCTGCCAGCCACGGGTGAGGTAGTGCCGATACTTCTCGGTACTGTTGCCCACCTGAATATTGAAGCTGAGCAGCCGCAGACGACTGTCTGCCGGCAAGCCCGTGGACTCCAGGTGGTGTTCGTTGACCCGCGGTTCATGCAGGCCAACGCTACGTTCAGTACCCCAGCCGCGCATGATGGCCCCCTTACTTGGCTGCGCGCTCTTTAGCGATCAGTTGGTCGGCAACATTGAGGGTTTGCTCAGGACCACCGGTAGTGCCCAGGTCGAAACGGTATTTGCCGTTGACGATCATGGTCGGTACGCCTTGTACGCCGTACTTCTGGGCGAGTTCCTTGGCCTGTTTGATTTGGCCCTGGATAGCGAAGGAGTTGAAGGTGGCCAGGAACTTGTCCTTGTCGACGCCTTGGGTGGCAACAAAGTCAGCCATTTCGTCAGGCTTGGTCAGGCGCTTGCCTTCTTTTTGAATCGCATTAAATACAGCGTTGTGAACCTTGTGCTCGACACCCATGGCTTCCAGGGTCAGGAACAGTTGGCCGTGGGCATCCCATGGGCCGCCGAACATGGCCGGGATGCGTCGGAAGTTAACGTCGGACGGAAGTTTTTCGGCCCAAGGATTGATAGTCGGCTCAAAGGCGTAGCAATGCGGGCAGCCATACCAGAACAGCTCCACCACTTCGATCTTGCCTGGCTCCGAGACCGGAACCGGGTTGGCCAATTCAACGTAGGTTTTACCGGCTTCAAGCGGCACGTCGGCAGCTTGCGCGGTCATGCCGAAAAGGCTGACAGTGACGAGAGCGGCGCTGAGGATCAGATTACGCATGCTTTACTCCTGGACAAATAAAGTCGCCTCACGCGACCTTTAGTTGTGACAGGTCTACGCGGGCATGAGTTCGTTAGTGTAACGGCACCGGCCACAAAAAAGGGCGGCCTAAGCCACCCTTTTTATGCTTGCATCGATGGATTAATCGAGCGTTAACGTCGCAGGTCCAATCAGTGCAGGCCCTGAATATAGCTGGACAGCGCTTCGATATCTTTATCCGAAAGTTTCGCCGCAATGTCAGTCATCATTTTGTTGCTGGCATCGCCATCGATGGAGCGAACCTTCTCGCGGAAGTCCTTCAACTGCTTGGCTGTGTATTGGGCGTGCTGACCACTCAGGTGGGGAAAACCCGCCTCGGCCAGCCCACTGCCACCTGCGATGTGACAAGCCTTACAGGCAGGCATGCCACCGATAGGTTGGTCTTCAGCGAGTTTGCCGCCTTGAAACAACGCCTGGCCTTTATCAACGAGCTTCGGATCAGCAGCTCCCACACTGCCTTTCTGGCTGGCAAAATACGCCGCGATGTCCGCCAGGTCCTGATCGCTGAGATTAGTCAGCAAGCCGGTCATTTCCAGCACCGTGCGCTTGCCGTCCTTGATGTCGTGCATCTGCTTGGTCAGGTAACGCTCACCCTGGCCTGCCAGTTTGGGGAAGTTCGGCGCCGGGCTGTTGCCATCCGGTCCATGGCAAGCACCACATACGGCGGCTTTCGCTTGACCGGCAGTGGCATCACCTTTAAGGGGGCCCTCTGCAGCGACGGCAGCGCCAGTGATGCCCAAGGTCAACAGCAGACTCACGATCAGTTTGTTCATCAGCTAATCCAACTACGGCTAAGGGTTTAAGAGTTATCTACCGGGTTTACTCACCATCAACGCGTTGATGGCCTGGTAATCCTCAGTACTGCAGTCCATGCACAAACCACGCGGCGGCATTGCCTTGAAACCCTGAGTCACGTGTTGCATCAGCGTAGCCATGCAAACTCGGTTGTACAGCGCCTCTGGATCCTGTGTAGCCTGAGCGCCTAAAAGCGCGATCAGGACACCAAAAGCGCATAACCATCGGGTCATACATCGACCTTTTCAGGGTTTGAGAGCGTTTTGCGTTCTAATGCGCAATGAAGGTCTTTCGCTCCCGTGAACTTCATCCTTCGCTGGGACAAAGCACACACAAAATCTGCGGCATTATATACTGGCGCTACTGAAACGGAAACGACACCGCTTGCCGCACCCTTTCTCGGCACCGCCCACATCGGAAATCTCATGCAACTCAAGAATCCCATCCTCGGCCTGTGCCAACAGTCCACGTTCATGCTCAGCGCCGCCAAAGTGGACCAATGCCCCGATGACGAGGGCTTTGAAGTCGCCTTTGCCGGCCGTTCCAACGCCGGTAAGTCCAGCGCGCTGAACACCCTGACCCACGCCAGCCTGGCGCGCACCTCGAAAACCCCGGGCCGCACGCAGCTGCTCAATTTCTTCAAGCTAGACGATGATCGGCGTCTGGTCGACCTGCCGGGCTACGGTTATGCAAAAGTACCCATCCCGTTGAAGCTGCACTGGCAGCGTCACCTTGAGGCTTACCTGGGTGGCCGCGAGAGTTTGAAGGGCTTGATTCTGATGATGGACATCCGTCATCCAATGACCGATTTCGACCTGCTGATGCTCGATTGGGCCGTCTCCAGCGGCATGCCGATGCATATCCTGCTGACCAAGGCCGACAAGCTGACCTACGGCGCAGCCAAGAACACCTTGCTCAAAGTGCAGTCCGAAATCCGTAAAGGTTGGGGCGACGCGATCACCATCCAGTTGTTCTCGGCGCCCAAGCGCATGGGCCTGGAAGACGCTTACACCGTGCTGGCCGGCTGGATGGAATTAGCAGACAAGGGCGCGGAAATCGCCGAATAACTTTTGCGCAGGCAAAAAAAACCCCGGACTTCGTATGGGGAGGGGAAGTTCGGGGTCCAAGTTCCGGACCGCTAGGGCGGGGTCCAGATATCTGCCAACACTTAACACAACATAGGAGCATTGAAGGGCTTCACCACCCATTCAGTAACTCTGAGTAGCAGTTCACGGGTTAAGTTCCGGCAGGTCAAAAAAACTATTGGAAATAACCTGCGACGCCTTTTGATCTAAAGCGCTCTGCCATCACCCTCGGCAATGGCAGAGCCGCGCTGTCAGTGTGCTTCGTCCCAGTTATCGCCCACGCCCACGTCTACCACCAAAGGCACGTCAAGCTTGGCCGCCGCGCTCATATGCTCGCGGATCTTCTCGCTGACTTGCGCCACCAGATCCTCACGCACCTCAAGCACCAATTCATCGTGCACCTGCAGGATCACTTTGGCATCCAGGCCCGACTCGGTCAGCCAGTTGTCCACCAGCACCATGGCTTTCTTGATGATGTCCGCCGCCGTACCCTGCATCGGCGCGTTAATCGCTGTGCGCTCTGCGGCCGCGCGCTCCTGAGGCTTGTTGGAGTTGATGTCCGGCAGATACAGCCGACGCCCAAAGAAGGTTTCGACATAACCCTGGTCGGCCGCCTGGGCGCGGGTGCGCTCCATGTATTCACGCACGCCTGGGTAGCGCGCAAAGTACACATCAATGTAGGCCTTGGCGGTCTTGGTATCCACGCCAATGTCCTTGCCGAGCTTCTGCGCGCCCATGCCGTAGATCAGGCCAAAGTTGATCGCCTTGGCACTGCGGCGCTGGTTGGACGTGACCTCTGTCAGCTCAACCTTGAACACTTCGGCGGCGGTGGCGGTGTGCACGTCCAGGTCATTACGGAAGGCATTCATCAGCCCCTCGTCCTTGGACAAATGCGCCATGATCCGCAGTTCGATCTGCGAATAGTCCGCCGCCAGCAACTTGTAGCCTTTAGGCGCGACAAACGCCTGGCGAATGCGCCGCCCTTCGGCGGTGCGCACCGGGATGTTCTGCAGGTTCGGATCACTGGACGACAAACGCCCGGTCGCCGCCACCGCCTGATGATAAGACGTGTGAATACGCCCGGTACGCGGGTTGATCTGCTCCGGCAGGCGGTCGGTGTAGGTGCTTTTGAGCTTGCTCATGCTGCGGTACTGCATCAGTACCTTGGGCAACAGGAAGTCATCTTCGGCCAGCTTGGCCAATACTTCTTCAGCCGTGGACGCCTGGCCTTTGCCGGTCTTTTTCAATACCGGCAAACCGAGCTTCTCGTAAAGAATCGCCCCGAGTTGCTTGGGCGAGCCCAGGTTGAACTCTTCACCGGCGATCTCAAACGCCTGGCGCTCCAGCTCAACCATCTTGTTGCCCAGCTCGATACTCTGGATGCCCAGCAGCGCCTTATCCACCAGTGCGCCTTGACGCTCGATACGCGCCAGCACCGGCACCAAGGGTATTTCAATGTCCGTCAGCACACTGGCAAGGCTTGGAATGGCTTCAAGCTGCGCATGCAAAGCCTGGTGCAGGCGCAGCGTCACGTCGGCATCTTCGGCCGCATAAGGGCCGGCTTGCTCAAGCGGGATCTGGTCGAACGTCAGCTGCTTGGCGCCCTTGCCGGCGATGTCCTGGAAGCTGACAGTGTCGTAGTCCAGGTACTTCTTGGCCAGGCTGTCCATGTCGTGCCGGGTCGCGGTGGAGTTCAGCACATAGGATTCGAGCATGGTGTCGAAAGCGATGCCGCGCACGGTAATACCGTTGGCCTGGTCGCCGCCGATGGCACAGTTGGCCAGGATGTTCATATCAAACTTGGCGTGCTGGCCGACCTTGAGCTTGGTCGCGTCCTCCAGCAATGGCTTCAAGGCCAGCAGTACCGTGTCACGGTCCAGTTGCTGCGGCGCGCCGATGTAGGAATGGGTCAGCGGGATGTAAGCTGCTTCATGGGGCTGCACGGCAAAGGAAACCCCGACCAATTGCGCCTGTTGCGCATCGATCCCGGTGGTTTCGGTGTCGAACGCGAACAATTTTGCCGCGTTGAGTTTTTTCAGCCAGGCGTCGAATGTCGCCTGGTCGAGGATGGTGGTGTAAGACGCTTCTGCGGGTGCCACCACTTCGATGGCCTCCTCAACAACAGGGGCAGCCTTGAGCTCAACGCGCTTGGCATCGCGCTGAATTTCATCAAACCAGCTCTTGAACTCCAGCAGCGTGTACAGCTCCAGCAGCTTTTCGCGGTCCGGTTCGATCAGGTGCAAATCATCCAGGCCCACATCCAGCGGCACGTCGACCTTGATCGTCGCCAGTTGATAGGACAGGAATGCCATCTCCTTATGCTCTTCCAACTTGGCCGGCAGGGTCTTGGCCCCGCGGATCGGCAAGGTCGGCACGATATCCAACTGCTCATACAGCTCTTTGATGCCGCCATTCACGCCCACCAGCAAGCCGGAAGCCGTCTTCGGACCAATCCCCGGCACGCCTGGGATGTTGTCGGACGAATCGCCCATCAGCGCCAGATAATCGATGATCTGCTCCGGAGCGACACCGAATTTCTCCTTCACGCCCTCGATGTCCATCGAGCTACCGGTCATGGTGTTGACCAAGGTAATGTGCCCGTCCACCAGCTGCGCCATGTCCTTGTCGCCGGTAGAAATCACTACCGGACGGTCAGCCGCCGCGCTGCTGCGGGCCAGCGTGCCGATCACATCATCGGCCTCGACGCCTTCAACGCACAGCAACGGGAAGCCCAGGGCGATCACACTCTGGTGCAGTGGCTCGATTTGCAGGCGCATGTCATCGGGCATGCTGGGGCGGTTAGCCTTGTATTCGGCGTACATCTCATCGCGAAAGGTCCCACCCTTGGCGTCGAACACCACCGCGAACGGGCTGTTTGGGTACTGCTTGCGCAGGCTTTTGAGCATGTTCAACACGCCCTTGACCGCACCGGTCGGCAGGCCTTTGGAGGTGGTCAGCGGTGGCAGCGCGTGGAAGGCGCGGTACAGATAAGAAGAACCGTCCACCAGGACGAGGGGGGCTTGGCTCATGAGCAGGATCAACCTTTTCGGCGGGTCAGGCGCTAGAATAGCCGGACCAATGACGACAAAGGGACAAGGTTATCATGCGTACAGTAAATCGCCTGTTGTTGACCGGCTTGATTGCACTCACCCCGATAGTGGCCATGGCGGCGGATACTGCGCCGTCGGGCGACCCGGAAGTTACCATTCGCACGGAAGGCGACAAGACCATTCAGGAATACCGCCAGAATGGCTTCCTGTACGCAATTAAGGTGACGCAAAAAGGCTTTCCACCGTATTTCCTGGTGCGCGCGGACGGAACCGATGCGAACTTCATCCGCTCTGACCAGCCGGATATGCTGATCCCGTCATGGAAGATCTTCGAATGGAAATGATTTCTTAACTTAAATTGGCGCCGCGCACTGCGGCGCCCGTACTGGCAGCTTAAACATGTCTGTGTTCACCCCCCTGGCTCGGCCCGAGCTGGAAACCTTTCTCGCCCCTTACGGGCTCGGCCGCCTGCTTGATTTCCAGGGGATTGCCGCCGGTAGCGAAAACACCAACTTTTTCATCAGCCTGGAACAGGGCGAATTCGTCCTGACTCTGGTTGAGCGCGGCCCAGTGGCGGAAATGCCGTTCTTCATCGAACTGCTAGACGTGCTCCACGACGCCGACCTGCCGGTGCCTTACGCGCTGCGTACCACCGATGGCATGGCGCTTCGCGAACTCAAAGGCAAACCGGCGCTGTTGCAGCCGCGCCTGGCCGGCAAGCACATAAAGGACGCCAACGCGCAGCATTGCGCCCAGGTCGGCGACCTGCTCGGCCACCTGCACCTGGCGACGCAAGGCGACAAAGTGCTGGAGCGCAAGACCGATCGCGGCCTGGAGTGGATGCTCACTGAAGGCGCGCAGCTTATTTCACACCTGAACGAAGCCCAGCAGCGTCTGCTGCAAGCGTCCTTGAGCGAAATCGAAGCCCACAAGGCCGACATCCTCGCCCTGCCGCGCGCCAACGTACACGCCGACCTGTTCCGCGACAACGCGATGTTCGAAGGCACCCACCTCACCGGTTTGATCGACTTCTACAACGCCTGCTCAGGCCCGATGCTCTACGACGTGGCAATCGCCTTGAATGACTGGTGCTCCGACGCCGATGGCGTGATTGATGGGCAACGCGCCCGCGCGTTGCTGGGCGCCTACGCGGGGCTGCGGCCGTTTACCGCCAAGGAGGCCGAGCTGTGGCCGACCCTGCTGCGCGTTGCGTGCGTGCGTTTCTGGCTGTCACGCCTGATCGCCGCAGAATCGTTTGCCGGGCAGGATGTGTTGATCCATGACCCGGCGGAGTTCGAGCATCGGCTGGCGCAGCGCCAGCAGGTTACCGTCCACCTGCCGTTCGCACTTTAAAATGTGGGAGCGGGCTTGCTCGCGAATGCGCAGTGTCAGTAAATACATCTATTACTGATCCACCGCATTCGCGAGCAAGCCCGCTCCCACATGGGTTATGTATTTGCAGTTAGAGCGACTCCAGGCACCCGGCCAAGTCACTCCCCAGCTTTTCCAGTACCTGCTCATAACCCTGCGCCGTCGCCGGGGTATAGCCACCCAACGCATCCAGCTCTGCCAACTTCACCGGCAAGCCCGCCACCAAAGTCTCGGCCAAACGCGGACGCAACGGCGGCTCGCTGAACACGCACGTCTTACCCACTTCCTGCAAACGCGTACGCATCGCGGCAACATGCTGAGCGCCCGGCTGCACCTCGGCGGCCACGCTGAACACGCCCGTGTGCTTGAGCCCGTAAGCGTCTTCGAAATAATCAAATGCCTCGTGGAACACGAAGTACGGCTTGTCGCCGACGGTGGACAGGCGCGCCTTCAAACGTGCATCCAAAGCATCCAGACGCTCATCGAACGCCTTCACATTGCTCTGATAACGCGCAGCGTTGGCCGGGTCGGCAGTGCTGAGGTCAGACGCCATGCGCGCAGCGATCACCCGAGCGTTGACCGTCGACAACCACAAGTGCGCATCCAGGCTGCCAGGGCGGTGATCGTGGTCGTGTTCGTCGGCATCATCGGCATGCGAGTGGCTATCTTCGGCGAACCGACGCAACTTCATCCCAGGCAAGTCTTGAACTGCCACGGTCGGCAGGCTACGCCCCTTGAGCACGCGTGGCAGGAAGCTTTCCATGTCCGGGCCGATCCAATACAGCAGGTCTACCGACTGCACGCGCCGTACGTCGGATGGGCGCAAGGCATAGTTATGCGGCGATGCGCCAGGCGGCAACAGCACCTCTGGAATCGCCACGCCGTCCTGCACAGCGGCGGCGATCAACTGCAACGGTTTGATGCTGGTCAGCACCTTGACCTCAGCCTGAGCGGCCCCAGCGATGAACAAACTGGTGACAAATACGACAAAAACGGGAAAAAGTCGGGACACGATGACCACTCAATGGCGTAGGAACAGGTAACATAATAACGTCTCTATCAAATGTCTGTCGCCGCTCATGCCTAAAACACCGCTTGCCAGCCGTCCCCACGACCACTCTCACTGCGTACACACCGCGCTGTCGGAGGCCGATACCCTGTGCGCGCAGAAAGGCTTGCGCCTGACCGCCCTGCGTCGTCGGGTGCTGGAGCTGGTGTGGCAAAGTCACAAGCCCCTGGGCGCCTACGACATTCTTGGCGTGCTCAGCGAGCAGGACGGCCGCCGCGCCGCGCCGCCGACGGTGTACCGCGCGCTGGACTTCCTGCTGGAAAACGGCCTGGTGCATCGCATCGCCTCGCTCAACGCCTTTGTCGGTTGCAGCCACCCGGAACACGCGCACCAGGGCCAATTCCTGATCTGCCGCGAATGCCATGCCGCCATCGAGCTTGAACAAAAAAGCATCAGCGACGCCATCATCAAAAGCTCCGCCGACGTGGGCTTCAAGGTCGAAGGGCAAACGGTCGAAGTGGTCGGGCTCTGCTCCGGTTGCCAGGGGGCTTGATGAGCAACGCGTTAATCCGCCTGGAGCAGGTTGGGGTCACGTTCGCCGGGCAAAACGTACTGGATAACATCGCATTGAGCGTGGAGCCAGGGCAGATCGTGACGCTGATCGGCCCCAATGGCGCCGGCAAGACCACGCTGGTGCGCGCCGTGCTTGGCCTGCTCAAGCCCGACAGCGGCAGCGTGTGGCGCAAGCCCAAGCTGCGCGTCGGTTACATGCCGCAAAAATTACACGTCGATCCAACGCTGCCGCTGTCGGTACTTCGCTTCCTGCGCCTGGTGCCTGGCGTCGACCGCGCACGCGCACAAGCGGCGCTTAAGGAAGTCGGTGCCGAACAGGTTATCGACAGCCCGGTGCAGAGCATCTCCGGCGGCGAGATGCAGCGCGTACTGCTGGCGCGCGCCTTGTTGCGCGAACCCGAGCTACTGGTACTTGATGAACCCGTGCAAGGCGTGGATGTTGCCGGCCAGGCCGAGCTGTACAGCCTGATCCCCCGCCTGCGTGACCGCCATGGCTGCGGCGTGCTGATGGTCTCCCACGACTTGCACCTGGTGATGAGCACCACGGATCAAGTGGTGTGCCTCAACCGCCACGTATGCTGCTCCGGCCACCCGGAACAGGTGAGCGGCGACCCGGCATTCGTCGAGCTGTTCGGCAAAAACGCGCAGAGCCTGGCGATCTATCACCACCATCACGATCACGCCCATGATTTGCATGGCGCTGTGGTCGACGATCCCGCTACGCCTCAACCCCACGTTCATGGAGATAGCTGCAAGCATGGCTGATTTTCTGCTCTACGCCCTGCTGGCAGGCTTGGCTTTGGCACTGGTGGCGGGCCCATTGGGCTCGTTCGTGGTCTGGCGGCGCATGGCCTACTTTGGCGACACGTTGTCGCATGCCGCGCTGCTGGGCGTGGCCATGGGCTTTCTGCTGGATGTGAGCCCGACCATCGCCGTCACTGCGGGCTGCCTATTACTGGCAGTGCTGCTGGTAACCCTGCAACAGCGCCAGCCGCTGGCCTCGGACACGCTGCTGGGCATTCTGGCGCCAAGCACGCTGTCGCTGGGCCTGGTGGTGCTGAGCTTCATGCATGAAGTACGCATCGACCTGATGGCCTACCTGTTCGGCGATTTGCTGGCGATCAGCCCCACTGACCTTGCCTGGATCCTCGGCGGCAGCGCCGCTGTGCTGGTGCTGCTGGTGGCCTTGTGGCGCCCGTTGCTGGCAATTACCGTGCACGAAGAGCTGGCCACCGTCGAAGGTTTGCCCGTACCGGCGCTGCGCATGACCCTGATGCTGTTGATCGCCGTGGTGATTGCTGTCGCAATGAAGATTGTCGGCGTATTGTTGATCACGTCGCTGCTGATCATTCCCGCAGCCGCCGCCCAGCGCCATGCCCGCTCACCGGAGCAGATGGCGATCGGCGCCAGCCTGCTGGGCATGCTCGCCGTGTGCGGGGGCCTGGCGCTGTCCTGGTTCAAGGACACGCCGGCCGGGCCGTCGATTGTGGTCACGGCCGCCGCCCTGTTTCTGCTGAGTTTTGTCCTGCCCCGTCGAGGGGTGTAGACTTGCTCGCTTTTTGCGCAAATAGAGAGTCGCAGGAATGAAGCCGTTCAACTCCCGTTATCTGCTCCTTGCCGCATTTTCCCTGCTGCTGGGCGCCTGCCAAAGCACACCGCCCGCCGCCCCCGAGGCGCAGGACCCGCGTGCTGCGGCCATCGCACAGCTGGAGCAAAACCTGGCCAGCAGTGAACTGGCCACCGCCGAAGACGAGCTGGCCGCATTACAGGCCCAGTCGCCCAACGACCCAGCCCTGGAAACCTACCAGCGCCAATTGGCCGAAGCCTACTTGCAACGCAGCCAGATCGTATTGCAAAAAGGTGATGTAAATGCCGCCGCTACGGCGTTAAGCCGCGCACGCGCCTTGATGCCCAAGGCTCCGGCGCTCACGGGCGGCGTCAACAGCGCCATCAGCCACGCCCGCAAAGCCGAGCTGGATAAAGCCGAAGCCGCCTTGAAAGCTGCCGAGGCCAAGCCACCCGCCAAGGTCATCGACCCGGCGGCTCAAAGCACCACGGTTGCGTTGAACCTCACCGATATTGAAGAACTTCGCCATCAGTTGGATGCGATCGCCACCGATGTGGTGAATTACCAGTGCGACGTGACCATTCAGGCGCCGCGCACCCAGGATTACCCATGGCTGGCCACACTGCTGACCAAACGGGTGAAGCGCATTGATTCGGCGTATGACCTGAAGATTCACCGGCAGATTGTGAAACACATCCCGGCGCAGGTTGTGTTGATTCCGCGCAAAACCGAGTAAAGCCATCGCAGGCAAGCCAGCTCCCACCTTTTGAACTGTGAATACAGTCAAATGTGGGAGCTGGCTTGCCTGCGATAGCGGTCTAACAAACACCCAAAAGCTTAAGCCGGAATCGCCTTGGCCTTAGGCTCCCGCGCCCACACCCGATGCTGCGCAATCGCCGCAAAGAATGCCTTGAACGCCTTGGCATCCGCTCCCACGATCAACCCCGCATCCGCCTCCAGCTTAAGCTGCTCCAGCAACGGCTTGGCATCACTGGCAAGCGCAATCGCCTTCAGATGCTTGTACGCCTCCAACAGGAAGTGCAACGCCACGCCGTCGCCACTCAAGGCCTTGATCGACTCTTTACCGCCCGGCACGAACACCGCATCAAACGCCACCGACGGCATGCCTTCCATCGACGCATCCACCGGCAGGCTCTTGCCATCCGCAGTCTTCACCGGTGCCGACGTCGGCCCCAGCACCTTGGCATGCGCACCTTCGGCGGCCAGCGCTTTCTTCAACGCCGCAATCGCTGCGCCATCCACACCGTTAGCCGCAAGAATTGCGACTTTGCGTGTTTTGATGTCGCCCGACAGCAGGTTCACCTGGCTCAACGCCGGCGACTCTTTCAGCGACGTCTTGCGCGGCGGTACCGTGCCTTTGGTCGGCGCCGGCAGGCCGAGGTTCTGCGCAACGCGCTTGGCCAACTCCAGGTCGATATTGGCCAGAATCTCGTTGACCTGACGCGCGCGGATAAACTCACGCTCCACCTTGCCCAACTCGAAGCTGTAGGCCGCGATGATGTGCTCTTTCTCGTGGTGGCTCATGCTGTGGAAAAACAGCGTGGCTTGCGAGAAGTGGTCACCAAACGACTCACTGCGCTCACGTACCTTGTTGGCGTCAACGCGCTCGTAATAAGTCTCGAACCCGCCATCCTGAGCCGCCGCTGGCGTTTCTTTGGGCCAACCGCCATCAATCGAGTTCGGCTCGTAGGACGCACGGCCCTTATCGATCACGGTGCGGTGCTGGGCATCACGCTGGCCGTTATGGAAAGGCGTGACCGGCCGGTTAATCGGCAGCTCATGAAAATTCGGGCCACCGAGTCGGCTGATCTGCGTATCGGTGTAGGAAAACAGACGGCCTTGCAGCAGCGGGTCGTTGGTGAAGTCGATACCCGGCACGATATGGCCTGGGCAAAAGGCGACCTGCTCGACCTCGGCAAAGAAGTTGTCCGGGTTGCGGTTAAGCACCATTTTGCCTAGCGGGGTTATCGGCACCAGCTCTTCGGGGATGATCTTGGTCGGGTCAAGCAGGTCGAAGTCGAACTTGTGTTCGTCCTCTTCGGCAACGATTTGCACGCCCAACTCCCACTCAGGGTAGTCGCCGCCCTCGATCGCTTCCCACAGGTCGCGACGGTGGTGGTCGGTGTCTTTACCGGCAAGCTTTTGCGCTTCGTCCCACACCAGCGAGCAGGTGCCGACTTTCGGGTGCCAATGGAATTTCACAAAGCTGGACTTGCCTTCGGTATTGATCAACCGGAAGGTGTGAATACCAAAACCCTGCATGGAACGCAGGCTTTTTGGAATGGCACGGTCAGACATGGCCCACAGCACCATATGCGCCGATTCCGGCTGCAGCGAGACGAAATCCCAGAACGTATCGTGGGCCGAGCCACCGGTAGGAATCTCGTTATGTGGCTCAGGTTTTACCGCATGCACAAAGTCCGGAAACTTGATCGCATCCTGGATGAAGAAGATCGGCATGTTGTTGCCCACCAGGTCGAAGTTGCCTTCGTCGGTGAAGAACTTCACGGCAAAGCCGCGTACGTCACGCACGGTATCGCCCGAACCACGCGGGCCTTGCACGGTGGAGAAGCGCACGAACACCGGGGTTTTATGCTCCGGGTTACGCAGGAACCCGGCCTTGCTCAGCGCAGAATGGTTCTTATAGGTCTGGAAATAACCATGGGCGCCAGTGCCACGGGCATGCACGATGCGCTCCGGGATACGCTCATGGTCAAAGTGCGTGATTTTTTCACGCATGATGAAGTCTTCCAGCAGCGAGGGGCCACGGGCGCCGACTTTGAGGGTGTTCTGGTTATCGGAAATCTTTACGCCTTGGTTGGTGCGCAGCGCCTGGCCGGTCGCATCGGAGCGAAATTCTTCCAGGGCCTGCAGCTTGGCGTTGGTGTTGCCACGGTCCAGGGTATCGGTGCCCGCAAGCTCACTCTTAGGCGGGGTGGCTGGCTTCTTGGTACTCATCAGTCAAAACTCCTTATTCAAAGTGGCCAGAGCGGTCCCCGGCTCGTTTGAGCAAACCCCCAGGCACGGCACCTGGGAAATTGAGTTGCTTAAGTAGTGACTGATGGGGTTTTGGGCCGTTCCTTTTTTATGACCTTTGATCGCGTTATTGCCAAATCGCTGGTTGAATGCGAAATAAATGCTAAGAAACGCTATACGGACAGGCTAAAATGCGCGCCCGGCTAACCGCTGATCCCTTTTCAATGCGCCCCACAAGGTTCGCTACGTGATCGAGTTTCATAACGTCCATAAAACCTACCGCGTCGCCGGTAAGGAAATCCCCGCCCTGCACCCCACCAGCCTGCGCGTCGAAAACGGCCAGGTGTTCGGCCTGATTGGCCACTCCGGTGCGGGCAAAAGTACCCTGCTGCGCCTGATCAATCGCCTGGAACAACCAAGCGGCGGTCAGATCAACGTCGACGGTGAGGAAGTCACCGCCCTGGACGCCAACGGCCTGCGCCGTTTTCGCCAGCAAGTCGGGATGATCTTCCAGCACTTCAACCTGCTGGCGTCCAAGACCGTTGCCGACAACGTGGCGCTGCCACTGACCCTGGCCGGCGAGTTGTCGCGTAAAGACATCGACCTGCGCGTGGCTGAACTGCTCGCCCGCGTGGGCCTGTCGGACCATGCCAAGAAGTACCCGGCGCAGTTGTCCGGCGGCCAGAAGCAGCGCGTCGGCATCGCCCGCGCCCTGGCGACCAAGCCAAAAATTCTGCTGTGCGACGAAGCCACCAGCGCCCTCGACCCGCAGACCACCGCCTCGGTGCTCAAATTGTTGGCCGAGATCAACCGCGAGTTGAAGCTGACCATCGTGCTGATCACCCATGAAATGGACGTGATCCGCCGCGTGTGCGACCAGGTCGCCGTGATGGACGCCGGCGTGATCGTCGAGCAAGGCTCGGTGGCCGAGGTGTTCCTGCACCCCAAGCACCCGACCACCAAGCGCTTTGTGCAAGAAGCCGAGCAAGTCGATGAAGGCGAGCAGCGTGATGTGTTTGCCCATGTACCGGGCCGCATCGTGCGCCTGACGTTCCAGGGCGAAGCGACCTACGCGCCATTGCTGGGGACCGTCGCCCGCGAAACGGGAGTGGACTACAGCATCCTTGCCGGTCGCATCGACCACATCAAAGATACCCCCTACGGGCAACTGACCCTGGCCATCACCGGCGGTGACATGGAAGCGGCCTTCGCCCGCTTTACCGCAGCCGATGTGCATATGGAGGTCCTGCGTTAATGGACGTGTTACTGCATTACTTCGACAAAGTTGACTGGGCCGACATCTGGGTTGCCACCGGCGACACCATGCTGATGCTCAGCACCTCGCTGGTGTTCACCGTACTGGTTGGCTTGCCGCTGGGCGTTCTGCTGTTTCTGTTCAGCCCACGTCAGTTGCTCGAGCAGAAAGCCACCTATGGCGTGCTGGCATTTATCGTCAACGCCATACGCTCTCTGCCATTTATCATTCTGCTGATTGTGATGATCCCTACGACGATCTTTATCACCGGCACTTCGCTCGGTGTGGCCGGCGCGATTCCACCTTTGGTGGTGGGCGCTTCGACGTTCTTCGCGCGCCTGGTGGAAACCGCATTGCGCGAGGTGGATCGCGGCATCATCGAGGCGACTCAAGCCATGGGCGCCACCACTCGGCAGATCATCACCAAGGCACTGCTGCCAGAGGCTAAACCCGGCATCATTGCGGCCATCACCGTCACCGCTATTGCTCTGGTGGGTTACACCGCCATGGCAGGCGTCGTGGGTGCTGGCGGGCTGGGCGACCTGGCGATCCGCTATGGTTACCAACGTTTCCAGGACGACGTGATGGTCGTCACCGTGGTGATGTTGATTGTGCTGGTACAGATTCTGCAAACCATCGGCGATAAGCTGGTGACACACTACTCTCGAAAATAACCGCCATTGCCGGCCCCCGCCGGCACATGCCCGAACAAGGAGCTTGTTGGATGAAAAAACTACTGGTTGCTTTCGCCGCCGTTGCCGCGTTTTCTGCCCACGCTGCCGAGACTATTACAGTCGCTGCATCGCCGGTACCCCACGCGGAAATCCTCGAATTCGTGAAGCCTGCACTCGCCAAAGAAGGCGTTAATTTGCAGGTCAAAGTCTTCACCGACTACGTGCAGCCGAACGTACAGGTGGCTGAAAAACGCCTGGACGCCAACTTCTTCCAGCACCAGCCGTACCTGGATGAGTTCAACAAAACCAAGGGCACTCACCTGGTAAGCGTTGCCGCGGTACACCTGGAGCCACTGGGCGCCTACTCCAGCAAGTACAAAAAGCTGGAAGACCTGCCAAGCGGCGCCAACGTCGTGATCCCGAACGACGCCACCAACGGCGGTCGCGCCCTGCTGCTGCTGGCCAAGCACAACCTGATCACCCTGAAGGACCCGACCAACATCCTGTCGACCATCAAGGACATCAGCGGCAACCCAAAAAACCTGAAATTCCGCGAACTGGAAGCCGCCACCCTACCGCGCGTGCTGACCCAGGTCGACCTGGCGCTGATCAACACCAACTACGCCCTGGAAGCCAAGCTGGACCCATCCAAGGATGCGCTGGTGATCGAAGGCAACGACTCGCCTTACGTGAACATCCTGGTGACCCGCGAAGACAACAAGGACTCCGATGCCGTGAAGAAGCTGGTTGCAGCCCTGCACACGCCGGAAGTGAAAGCGTTCATTCTTGAGAAGTACAAAGGCGCGATTCTGCCGGCGTTCTGATCCAGAGCTACACCGTAAACCTAATGTGGGAGCTGGCTTGCCCGCGATAGCAGAGTGTCAGTCACCGAAGATGTTGACTGGCCTGCCGCTATCGCAGGCAAGCCAGCTCCCACATTTGTTTTGTGTTGTGATCGTTCCCACGCTCCGCGTGGGAATGCAGCCCGGGACGCTCTGCGTCCCGCTGTTGAGGCCGCGACGCAGAGCGTCACAGGAGGCATTCCCACGCAGAGCGTGGGAACGATCATTTGCGCTGGAGCAAAACCGGCAACTCTGCCACCAGCTTTGTGTGGCTTTTGCTGTCAGCGCAGGGCTGGCACCACCTCATGGGTCAACCATTGGCGCAGGCACCGATTCTCCGGGTAGTAGTGGTAGATAAGCAGCGCATAAACGCCAGACTCACTGACCATCAACGTCGGCGCACAGTGGCCATGAGTGATCAGCGCCAGGGTGTGTTGTTGGTCGGGATCGAGCTTGCGCAGTAACGCAGGGTTCAGGTGCAGGCCCATCAGGTGGCCAATGTCGCAGGCGCTGAACCATGGCTGGTTGTCTATCAGCACGGCGTGCAGCTGGTGATGGTGGCGGGTGAAGACTTTGGGTGTGATCGGTGGATCAGGGGTAAGTGTTTGCACGGTCTAGCTCCTAACGTATCAAGGGACCGCCAAGCACTACTTCCACGTAATGGGTGGCGGCTGTACGCAGGTGTGGAAGACCGGGACGTTAGGCACCCGGCGCACTCGAAAGCGCCCCGCGCACAGCCACCATAAAACACAGACAAGAAAAAGCGCCTGACACTAGGTGGCGCTTTGTGCGCCTAACGATATAAGGGCTTCCACACCCTGTCACTGAATTTGCAGCGACAGGCCAAAGACTAGCCACCCCAAGACCGTCCAACAAGTTCACGCACAGCGCGACAACACGTGGGAAATCTCCGACGACACCCTGTTCAAACCTTGCACAAAACCACTGTGGGAGCTGGCTTGCCTGCGATGGCAGTGGGTCAGCAACTGAGATGCAAGCAGGCCCACCGCTATCGCAGGCAAGCCAGCTCCCACAGGTGATTTGTGTAGTTTGCTAGGGAACGATCATTTGCGCTGTAGCAAACCCGGCAACTGCGCCACCAGCTTTTGATTATTCAACGGCGCACGAATAAACCCACGCTGCGTGCCGTCCGGGCCGATCAGCGCCAGGTTGCCGCTGTGGTCCACGGTGTAGTTGGGCTTGCTGGTATCGGCCGGAATAAACGGAATGCTCACCGCATTCGAGACCTTCTGCACATCCGCTACATTCGCGCCGGTCAGGCCTTCGAATTGCGGGTCGAAGTAGCCCAGGTACTGCTTGAGCTGGGTCGGCGTGTCGCGGTTCGGGTCAACGCTGACCAGGATCACCTGCAACTTATCCACCGCCTCTTTAGGCAGCTCGCTCTTGATCTGGCGCAGTTGCGCGAGGGTGGTCGGGCAGATGTCGGGGCAGAAGGTGTAACCGAAGAACAGCAGGCTCCATTTGCCTTTCAGCTCGTTGACCACCACCGGCTGGCCGTCCTGATTGGTCATGGTCACCGGCGGCAGCTGGCGGCTTTGCGGCAGCAGGATAATGCCAGCGTCGATCAGTGCGGTAGGGTCGCCCTGGCCTTTGCCGCTGAGCACTTTGTTAACGGTCAGGCCCATGATCAACGCGACGATGGCCACCAGGATAAAGACGGTTTTTTGAGTTCGAGTCATAGGTTCAACAATAGGTAGTGGTCGACGAGCAGCGCGATAAACAGCAGCAGCAAGTACCAGATAGAGTACTTGAAGGTGTTGATCGCCGCGTGCGGCTTGCTGCCACGGTACAGCACCCAGGCCCATTGCAGAAAGCGCCCGCCCAATACCAGCGCACACGCCAGGTACAGCAGGCCGCTCATATGGATCACATAGGGCATGAAGCTCACCGCCAGCAGGGCGAAGGTGTAGAGCAGGATATGCACCTTGGTGTAGTGCTCGCCGTGGGTGACCGGCAGCATCGGGATATCGGCCTTGGCGTATTCCTCTTTGCGGTGAATGGCCAGGGCCCAGAAGTGCGGCGGGGTCCAGGCGAAGATGATCAGCACCAGCAGCAGCGGCTCGGCGCTGACATGCCCGGTAACCGCGACCCAGCCGAGCAGCGGCGGCGCCGCACCGGCCAGGCCGCCGATCACGATATTTTGTGGCGTGGCACGCTTGAGAAAACCGGTGTAGATCACCGCGTAACCCAGCAATGAGGCCAACGTGAGCCAGGCCGCCAACGGGTTGGTGAACGCCAGCAACAAGGCCAAACCTGCAACAGCCAGAAACAATGCAAACGCCAATGCCGCCACGGGCGACACGCGCCCTTCTGCCAACGGCCGTTTATGCGTGCGCGCCATCACCGCATCGATGCGCCGATCCACCACATGGTTGACCGCCGCCGCACCTCCGGCGCACAGGGCAATGCCCAAATTGCCGAACACCAGCACCGTCCATGGCACCCCGGCGCGGGTCGCGAGGAACATGCCCACCAAGGAGGTGATGAGCATCAGCACCACCACTTTCGGCTTGGTCAGCTCCAGGTAATCCCGCCAGATCGCCCGATCGTGACGCGCGCCGATCAAGGTCGCCATGGCATCTCTCCTTTTAGGGTGATGAGACCCGATACGTGTTTGCGCGGGATAAAACGCCAGCCAAACGGCAACTGATTGCGCACCCGGACCAGGCTGGTACGGGCGTGGTAGTTGACCAGCACCAGCGTCAGCAATAACCCCGCCCCACCGGCGTTGTGCCCGACCGCCACCGGCAGCGGCAAGCCGAACGCCACATTGCTCACGCCCAGGCAGATTTGCGCCGCGAGGGCGATCAGCAGCAGGCCCGACAGCCGCGTCATGCCCACGGCGCGCAATTGCCAGGCCAGCCCCAGCAGCACCAGCGTCACCAGCACCGCGCCGATGCGATGGGTCAGGTGGATGGCTGTGCGCGCCTCACTGTCGAGCTGGCCGCCGAGGTAATTGGGGCCGATATGCTGGGTGAGGTGAAACCCGTTGGCAAAGTCCGCCGCCGGCCACCACTCGCCATGACACGTCGGCAGGTCGACACAGGCCACCGCCGCGTAGTTTGAACTGACCCAACCGCCCAGCGCGATCTGCCCGATTACCAGCACCAGGCCCGCCGTGGCCCAATACTGCAGGCGCTTGGGCACGATCAAAGCGGGCAACACGCCGGACAGTCGCAAGGTGAGCAGAAACAGCAGGCTCAAGGTTGCAAAGCCGCCAAGCAAATGCCCCGTGACCACTTGCGGCCACAACTTCAGCGTCACCGTCCACATACCGAACGCCGCCTGGGCAAACACCACCGCCAACACAAACAGCGGCAGTTTCACTGGCTGCCCCGGATCACGCCGATGGCTCCACGAGCGCGCCGCCAGCAGCACGATCAGCAAGCCCAAGGTGCCGGCGAAGTAGCGATGGGTCATCTCGGCCCAGCCCTTGTCGGCTTCTACCGGCGTATCGGGAAAATGCAGCTCGGCATGCGCCAGCTGGGCTTCGCTTTGCGGCACGCTGATAAACCCGTAGCAGCCCGGCCAGTCCGGGCAGCCGAGCCCGGCGTGGGTCAGGCGGGTATACGCGCCAAGCAGCACGACCAGCAGCGCCAGCAAGGTGGCAAACAACGCGAGGCGAAATCCAGGTTTGGCCATGACGATGCCCTTATCCGATGTTCGACAGTTTCAGCAGCAGGCGCAGGTCGTTGAGCAGGTCCTTGCCCTTGACCTTGGCGTCGTAGCGCAGCACCAGGTTGCCGTGCGGGTCGACGATCCACAGTTGCGCCTCACCCGGCGCAGCCGCGTTTTTACTGAAGGTGGTCAGGTCCAGCGGGTAGCGTTGCAGTTGTGGGTATTCGGCCTTGAGCTTGGCGTCGTAATCCGTGCTCACCGGCTGCGCGCTGGCCAGGGCATGGCTGGCGCGGGAGGCATCGCGGCCCAGGCTGATTTGCAGCTGGCGCGCCAGGTACACCAGTTGCTGGCACTCAGCGGCGCAGGCGGTGGGCGCGGTAACCAACAGTTGCCAGCGATCTTCATCGGCCTGCACGCCGATGTCGGCGCGGGTCTGGCCGTTGCCGATCATCTCGCCGTGGTAACTGCGGCTGTCGGGCACCCAGAACTGCAACTTGTACATAAAGGTGGCCAGCGCCATCGGGCCGATCACCATCATCAGGATCAAAATAAGCTGCCAGCGGCCTTTGCGCCGGTCGGGTGCCTCAGACGTGCTGGGTGGATTCATGGCCGCTCCCATGGGGTTTCTCCTTTTTGTTATGCCATCCGAGGTAGAGATAAAGCGCCAGCAACGCCAGTGCCATGGCGAACCACTGCACGGCGTAGCCCAAGTGTTTTTCCGGGCCCATGGCGACCACCGGCCAGGTAGTGTCGTAGGTGCCGGGGCCAGGTTCGGCGCGTAGCTCATAGGCGAAACCGCTGCGGCCCAACTCCGCCCAGAGCGCGGCGGGATGCAACGCAGTCAGCAAGCGCGGCCATTGCGTGGTGGCGGGGTCGGCGTGCAGTTGGAAGGTTTCGCCGGGCGCGATGTACACCCAGGCATCCAGATTCAGAGGTTGTTCAGGCGTGGTGAACACGGGCGGCGTGCGCCGGTCCGGCCACGGCAGCCAGCCGCGATTGAGTAGCAGCCATTCGCCGCTGGCCTGGTCGTGAAAGGGCTGCAAGAGTTCAACACCGGCCTTGCCGTCGCGCATGCGGTTGTCGAGCAGCACGCTGTGCTCAGCATCGAACTGGCCGCGCAGGCGCACCCGGCGAAAGGCCGGGTCAGCCATGCCCTCGAGCTGCACACTGCTGACCGGCTCAGCCACACGCCGTTCGGCATAGCTGTCCACCAACAGCTGTTTTTCATGCCCGCGAGCCAGTTGCCAGAACCCCAGGCCCACCATCAGCGGCAGCAGCACAAGCACCACCAGCGTGGGAGCGAGCCCTGGGCGAAAGTCTTTTATGGCGCTGGCTATACTTGTTTTCATTGCCCGCCTTTTCATTGCCCGCCCATCCGAATGGAACCTGACCATGCTCAAAGCAGCCATTGCCCTGATGCTGATCGCGACTGTCGTGAGCCTGTTCAGTGGCTTGTTCTTTCTGGTCAAGGACGAGGGCAACTCCAACCGCCTCGTCACTGCCTTGACCGTGCGTGTTGTACTGGCCGCGATTACCGTAGGCTTGATCGCCTGGGGCTTTTTCAGCGGCCAGCTGGTCTCTCATGCACCGTGGTAAAACGCCTCACAGCACATAAACGAAGAAAAACAGGCCGATCCACACCACATCCACAAAGTGCCAGTACCAACTGGCCGCCTCGAAACCGAACTGGTGCTCGGCGTTGAAGTGCCCCTTGAGGATGCGCATCAGCATCACGAACAGAATGATGGTGCCGATGGTCACGTGGGCGCCGTGAAAGCCGGTGAGCATGAAGAAGGTCGCGCCGTACACGCCCGAGCCAAGGGTCAGGCCCAGCTCTTTGTAAGCGTGCATGTACTCCTCGGCCTGAAACCCCAAAAAAGCCCAACCCAGCAGCACCGTGAGCGCCAGCCAGATTTTCAGCGCGCCGCGATGGCCCTTGCGCAACGCGTGGTGGGCAATGGTGATGGTCACGCTGGAGCTGACCAGCAAGATCGTATTCACCAGCGGCAAGCCCCACGGGCTGATGGTGCCTTCGGGCGGCGGGTACATTTTCGGGTCAGGGTTGTTGAGCAACGGCCAGGCAAATTCAAAGTTCGGCCACAGCATATGCGCGACGCCCTTGGAGCCTTCGCCCGCCAGCCACGGCGCGGACATATGCCGCACATAAAACAGTGCGCCGAAGAACGCGATAAAGAACATCACCTCGGAAAAGATGAACCAGGTCATGCCCCAGCGAAATGAGCGATCCATCTGCGGGCTGTACAAACCGGCGCGGCTTTCCTTGATCACCGCGCCGAACCAGCCGAACAGCATGTAGGCCAGCAACAGCCCGCCGACGAAAAAGATCCACGGGCCGTGGGATTCCGGGCGCGCCGCTTTGAGGTCGTTGAACCACACGGCCAGGCCGTACACCGTGATCAACATGCCAAACGTAGCAATTATTGGCCATTTGCTTTGCGCTGGTACGTAGTACGTATCATGAGACGACATGTATTCGCTCTCCTGATTGAGGGGGCAAACAGTAGCTAGCCGCCGGTATGGACGGCCACCGGCGGTTGGCGCGCAGTGATGTCAAACAGCGTGTATGCCAGGGTCAAATGCTTCACATCCTTGGGCATGGCGCGATCGACGATAAAGCGCACGGGCATTTCTATGCGCTGACCTGGCTGCAGCACTTGCTGGGTGAAGCAAAAACACTCGGTCTTGTGGAAATACATCGCCGCTTCGGCCGGGGAAATACTCGGCACGGCCTGGGCAGTCATGGGTTTATCTGTGGGGTTGTAGGCCACGAACAGCATCTCGGTGACAGCGCCAGGGTTGACCACGACCTCATCGGCTTTGGAGTGGAATTCCCAGACCATGTCGATGGCATTGGTGGACATGAACTGCACGCGCACCTGGCGCGTAGGGTCCACCACCTGCTCGCCTTCGTACTGCCCGGCGGTCTTGCCGTTGATGCCGAACGCCTTGCACATCACGTCGTAGATCGGCACCAGGGCGAAGCCGAAGGCGAACATGGCCACGACCAGGATCAGCAGGCGGGTGACCAGGCGCTTGATGGGGACGGATTCAAGCATGGCGCTCACCCGCTTCTGGTTTTTCTGTGGGAGCTGGCTTGCCTGCGATGAGGCCCAGGCAGGCAATACATTCGGCGCCTGAAACACCGCTATCGCAGGCAAGCCAGCTCCCACAGGACACCGAGTCGACCTGCATCAAGGCGTTCACTTGACCTCCGGCGGCGTCGTAAACGTGTGATACGGCGCAGGCGAGGGGATGCTCCATTCCAGGCCTTCGGCGCCATCCCACGGCTTGGCCGGCGCCGGAGGGCCGCCACGGATGCACTTGATCACGATAAACAGGAAGAAGATCTGCGTGGCGCCAAACATGAACGCGCCAATCGAGGAGACCATGTTGAAGTCGGCGAACTGCAGGTTGTAGTCCGGCACCCGGCGCGGCATGCCCGCCAGGCCGACAAAGTGCATCGGGAAGAACGCCATGTTCATGCCCACAAAGGACAGCCAGAAGTGCAGCTTGCCCAGGGTTTCGTCGTACATGTGGCCGGTCCATTTCGGCAGCCAGTAGTAGGCCGAGGCGAAGATGCCGAAGATCGCCCCGGGCACCAATACGTAATGGAAGTGCGCCACCACAAAGTAGGTGTCGTGGTACTGGAAGTCCGCCGGGGCAATTGCCAGCATCAGCCCGGAGAAACCGCCAATAGTGAACAGAATCACAAAAGCCACGGCAAACAACATCGGCGTCTCGAAAGTCAGCGAGCCTTGCCACATGGTGCTCACCCAGTTGAACACCTTCACGCCCGTGGGCACCGCGATCAGCAGCGTGGCGTACATGAAGAACAGCTCGCCCACCAGCGGAATACCCACCACGAACATGTGGTGCGCCCACACGATAAACGACAGAAACGCGATGCTCGCCGTGGCGTAGACCATCGAGGTGTAGCCGAACAGCGGCTTGCGCGAGAAGGTCGGGATGATCGAGCTGACGGCGCCAAACGCCGGCAGGATCATGATGTACACCTCGGGGTGGCCGAAGAACCAGAACACATGCTGGAACAGCACCGGGTCACCGCCACCGGCCGCACTGAAAAAGCTGGTGCCGAAGTGGATGTCCATCAACATCATGGTCACGCAACCGGCCAGCACCGGCATCACCGCGATCAGCAGGAAGGCGGTAATCAGCCAGGTCCATACGAACAGCGGCATTTTCATCAAGGTCATGCCAGGCGCGCGCAGGTTGAGAATGGTGGCGACCACGTTGATCGCGCCCATGATCGAGCTGATGCCCATCAGGTGAATGGCAAAGATGAAGAACGTCACGCTTTCCGGCGCGTAGGTGGTGGAGAGTGGGGCGTAGAAGGTCCAGCCGAAATTCGGCCCGCCGCCCGGCGTGAACAGCGTCGAGACCAGCAGCAGGAACGCTGCCGGCAGCAGCCAGAAACTGAAGTTGTTCATGCGCGGCAAGGCCATGTCCGGCGCGCCGATCATCAGCGGGATCATCCAGTTGGCCAGGCCGACAAACGCCGGCATCACCGCGCCAAACACCATGATCAGGCCGTGCATGGTGGTCATCTGGTTGAAGAACGCCGGCTGCACGATTTGCAGGCCTGGCTGGAACAACTCGGCGCGGATCACCATGGCGAACGAACCGCCGAGCAGAAACATGGTGAAGGCGAACCACAGGTACATGGTGCCGATGTCTTTGTGGTTGGTGGTCAGCACCCAGCGCATCAAGCCTTTGGCGGGGCCGTGGGCATGGTCGGCATGACCATGGTCGATCACAGTGCTCATGGCCGTTCTCCTGCAAAGGAATGGGCTGTGCGGTTCAGGGCATACGCAGTTGAGGCCGTCATTTGCTTTCCGCCTGTTTCAGAGCCAGCACGTCTTTGGGCGTGACCATGTCGCCTTTGTTGTTGCCCCAGGCGTTGCGCTCGTAGGTGACCACGGCGGCGATATCGACTTCCGACAGCTGTTTGCCGAACGCCGCCATGGCGGTGCCGGGCTTGCCGAAGTACACGCGGTGCAGGTGGTCTTCTTTGGCGCCGGTGGCAATTGGCGAGCCTTTGAGCGCCGGGAACATCGGCGGCAAGCCCTGGCCTTCGGCCTGGTGACAGGCCACGCAGGTGGTGTGGTAAACCTTGTCGCCACGGGCCACCAGCTCGTCCAGCGTCCACTCTTTGGACGTCAGCTCCTTGAGCTTGGCGGCCTCTGCCTTGCGCTCGCCCAGCCAGTTGTCGTAGTCGGCCTTGGATTTGACCTCGACCACAATCGGCATGAAGCCGTGATCCTTACCGCACAGCTCGGCGCACTGGCCACGGTAGATACCGGGCTTCTCGACACGGGTCCAGGCCTCGTTGACGAAGCCGGGGATCGCATCGCGCTTGACCGCAAAGGCCGGCACCCACCAGGAGTGGATCACGTCGGCGGCCGTCACCAGAAAGCGCACCTTGGCGCCCACCGGCAGCACCAGCGGCTGGTCGACTTCGAGCAAGTAGTGCTCGCCCTTGGTGGCCTGGTTATGGATCTGCTCGGCGGGCGTGGCCAGGTTGCTGAAGAACTCCACGTCCTGGCCCAGGTATTTGTAGTGCCACTTCCACTGATAGCCGGTGACCTGGATATCGATATCCGACTCACTGCTGTCGTAGATATTGATCAGGGTTTTGGTCGCCGGAATGGCCATGGCCACCAGGATCAGCAAGGGCACTACGGTCCAGAGAATTTCCACGGTGGTGCTCTCGTGGAACTTGGCCGCCACCTGGCCCGTAGACCGGCGGTGCAGGATCATCGACCAGAACATCGCGCCAAACACGACGATGCCGATCACCACACAGATCCAGAAAATGGTCATGTGCAGGTCAAACACGGCGTGACTGACTTCAGTAGCCCCTGGCGCCATATTCGTTGTCCAGGCGGCGTGCGCCTGGCCGAATACTGACCACAACAGTAGGCCCATCCAAACGTGTGGATGTCGCGTCATTGCGGGTTCCCCTTTATGTTTCTTGTTATCCCGCCGGTTTGCACCTGCGGCGAAGGGAGCGGCTTCCATACTGCTTACAACCGCCAAGCCTTGCCTGCGTCATGCAGTTGGGCGTCATCAGCTAATTGCGTACAAATCCGAGTATAGACAGCCGGGGCGACCCCGCAATGTGTAGGGGCAAATGAGCAAAAACAGACGGGCGGACCCAATAAAACCGGGCGCGCAAACGTTTATCCGACGAACGATGGCATTTCGATATAACGCACACGCATAACCATGAAATAATTATGACAAATGCGTCTTAGGCGCTCGTATAAACGAGCTACCTTATCCTCTCCCTTTTCCTACGCCTGTTTCACTGGAGCCTTCATGAACACCGCCGCATTGCGCGAGCAGATTTTCCGTGCCCATCAACACGAAGCCACTACGGGCCAGCTTGCCCAGCAACTGGAAAAACAATTGCCGCACCTGCATTCGGCCATCTCCCTGGCTGACGGTGATCGCAACATTGTCATGACCCGCTTTGTCACCGCCTACATCGAACTGGTTCCGGACTTGCTCGAAGCCGCCAACGATGTGGCCCGCGAAGCCGGTATCGAAAGCCAGATCAAACCGGTGTTGAAAATCGCCGAGCATTTCTTCCTGCAGCCGCCTGCGATCCTGGCCGGCCATGAAGGCCTGGACGGCTTGCTGGATGAGGCCTACCTGGCTCACCGCTTGGTTGAAGAGGTCAACGACCTGTATATCAAGCATTTCGGCCAGCCATTGATTCCGGCGGATACCACTGTGGCTAACTTGATTGCCCATCAACTGATTGGTGAAACATTTGCCAATCAGTTGGATGAAGCCGTGCACTTGGCGGTAGATGAAATGCTCAACGAGGAGAGCTTTGCGCTGGAGTCGGTCGAGGCGTATCGCGAACAGCTCAAAAGCCCGCAAACGGAAGCGGCGTGGAAGCGCTGGCCGTGCCTGTCGCGGCAGCTGGGCGTTGAGTTATCGCTGGATCAGCCAGCCTGATTTTCCGAGTGAACATAGAACCACTGTGGGAGCCGGGCTTGCCCGCGATCGCGGAGTGTCAGTCAACACATTAGCTGACTGATCCACCGCCATCGCGGGCAAGCCCGGCTCCCACAATTTTTGTGGTGTTCAGACGGGCGCCGAACCTATCCCCACCGTCGTCCGCACTCGGCCTTCGAGCCTACGCTTCAACCCCCGCGCCTCGATCACCAGCGTCGAGCCCTTGGCCGCATTGGCCCGGCCCCATTCCTCCAGCAGCTCCAGACACGAATGGTCGATGTAGCTCAGGTTGCTCAGCGGCACATGCAAGGTGGTCCCCGCAGGCACCGTCGACAGCACCTGAGTCAGCGCAGGCACTTTCAGGAAGGTCGCGGCACCGGTCAATCGCAGCTCCATCTCACCGTCCTGGGGCAAATCGATCAGGCTGACTTTCAATCGCGAAGCTTTAAACGCGAGCTTCAGCAACGTGAGCCCGAAGCCCACCAACACGCCGGTCAACAGGTCGGTGAAGATGATTGCGAGTGCCGTGGCGGCGTAGGTAAACATCGGCATCCGCCCATAGCGGCCCAGCGCGCGAAACGCTTTGACGTCCACCAGCTTGATCCCGGTGTACACCAGCACGCCCGCCAAACTCGCCACCGGAATACTTTGCAGCACACTCGACAGCAGCAACACAAAGCCCAGCAGCCACACACCATGGAACATCGCCGACAGCCGCGTGGTAGCGCCAGCCTGCACGTTGGCCGAGCTGCGCACGATCACGCCGGTCATCGGCAAGGCGCCAACCAAACCACAGAGCATGTTGCCCACGCCTTGAGCTGACAATTCCTTGTCGAAATCGGAGCGCTGGCCGCTGTGCATCCGATCAACCGCTGCCGCAGACAGCAGGGTTTCGGCGCTGGCAATAAACGCGACGGCGAAGGCGGCGATCAGCAGTTGCGGATCAGCCAGGTTCAGCAGGTCGCTGGGGCGCAGCCAGTCGATGGCGTCGGCGAGGTTTTCCGGCACCTCCACGCGCTTGACCTGCAACGCCAGCACCAGGCTGGTCACCGTCGCCAGGCCCACACCCAACAACGCGCCCGGTACGAAGCGCAATGTTTGCGGTCGGAATTTATCCCAGCAGTACATCACCAGCATGGTCGACAGACCCAGCAAACCAGCCTGCCAACCAAGACCGCCGCCCAGCGTCGGGATCGCGTCGGCCATGGCCGCCGGGAAGCCCGCCAGGTTATCCAACCCCGAAGGTTTAGGCGCGCCGTCGAGCATCACATGCACCTGCGACAGCACAATCAATACGCCGATACCCGCCAACATGCCGTACACCACCGCCGGCGCCGTGACCCGGAACCAACAGCCCAGGCGCAAACGCCCGGCCACCAGTTGCAGGAAACCCGCCAGCAACAGAATCGGCCCGAGCATCATCATCCCGTGCTGGCGCACCAACTCGAACACCAACACCGCCAGCCCCGCCGCCGGGCCACTGACCTGCAGTGGCGAGCCCGCCAGCCAACCCACTACCAGGCCACCGATTATCCCGGTGATCAGCCCCTTGGCCGGCGGCATGCCGGACGCAATCGCGATGCCCATGCACAAGGGCAGGGCGACCAGAAACACAACCACCGAGGCCAGCAGCTCCCGTGGCAATACAGCTTTCAATTGAGCAGCACGCATGATGGCTCTCCCGAGGGATTCGCCGGGCGCGGTAAAGCCTGGCTGCGTCCATGGCAGCCACCGCTTGACCCGGCAGGGAAGTGTTTTAGAAGCGCGCTCTAGGCGTCGCGCAAGGAATCGGCTCGGTGCCGTTCAGCGGTCTGAATGCCGCCTGGTCCGCATCGTAAGCGCGGATTTCGCTGGTCTCGATGTTGTAGATCCAACCATGGATGAACAAATGACCATTGGCCATGCGCGAAGCCACGGAAGGGTGGGTACGCAAATGCTGCAATTGGGCGATGACGTTTTCTTCGGTCAGCACCTTCATGCTCTCGCCTTCGTTGGCGCAGTCGCAATTGTCTTCGACCATGGACTTGGCGACTTCGGCGTGACGCAACCAGGCCCGTACCGTCGGCATCTTTTCCAGGCTGTCGGGGTTGAGTACCGCGCGCATGGCGCCGCAATCGGAGTGCCCGCACACGATGATGTGCTGTACGCCCAGGGCGAGTACCGCGTACTCGATGGCGGTGGAAACCCCGCCGTTCATCTGGCCGTAGGGCGGCACCACGTTGCCGACGTTACGCGTCACGAACAAATCGCCGGGGGAACTTTGGGTGATCAGCTCGGGGACGATGCGCGAATCGGCGCACGTAATAAACATCGCCCGTGGGCTCTGGGCCGTGGCGAGTTTCTTGAAGAGTTCTTCCTGCTGCGGGAAGACGTCGTGATGGAAATGCAAAAAGCCGTCAACGATGTGCTTTAACGCTGCATCGGCAGACTCCGCCACCTGAGTGGCTGAAGCCGACGCAGCCAACGGCTGTTTATCCTTGTCACTCATGATTCATCCTCTTTATTAATGCAGGGGAGTGTTCAGGTCAGTTCGACGTCTGGCTATCGGAAAAGTTGAAAAACTAAACAAACCAAGGCGTCGACTCACCAGTCACTCGCTGAACAAGGTAACCGGCGAAACTTAACTCAAACTGAATGAACCGCTCTAGAACGAGGGTTTCAGTGATATCAAAACGCGACTATTTCCACAGCAATGGCGCCTTCGTTCTGTTCAGTTTACAACAATGCCATCTGCCTGCCCGGCGGGCAAAACGCCGTGCAATCCAGATTAAACCCTTCCCGTCGATTCAGCCCCAGCCGCTTGATCGCTTTGTTGAAACGCTGCGCCAACAAATCAGCAAACGGCCCCTCGCCACGCATGCGCACACCGAAGCGGCTGTCGTACACCTCACCACCGCGCACCTGGCGCACCAGGCTCATCACATGGGCCGCGCGCTGCGGGTAATGCGCCGCCAGCCACTCCTCGAACAGTGGCGCCACTTCCAAGGGCAAGCGCAACATCATGTAGGCGGCGCTCTGCGCACCGGCAGCGTGGGCCTCGGTCAGCAGGCTTTCCAGCTCGCTGTCGTTGATCATCGGGATCATTGGCGAGCACAGCACGCCCACCGGGATACCCGCCTCGCGCATCACCCGAATCGCCCGTAACCGCGCCTTGGGCGCCGCCGTGCGCGGCTCCAGGATACGCTTGAGTTCGTCGTCCAGGCTGGTGAGGCTGATCATTACCGCCACCAGCCGCTGACGCGCCAACTCGGTGAGCAGGTCGAGGTCGCGCAAGATCAGCGAACCCTTGGTGATGATGGTTACCGGGTGCCGATAGCGCAGCAGCACTTCGAGGGTTTGCCGGGTGATTGTGTAGTCGCGTTCGATAGGCTGGTACGGGTCGGTATTGGAGCCCAGGTTGATCGGTGCGCAGACATAACCTGGCTTCGACAGCTGTTGCTCCAGCACGTCGGCGGCGTTGGTCTTGGCAATCAGTTTGGTTTCGAAATCCAGCCCTGGCGACATGTCCCAATAGGCATGGCTGGGCCGCGCATAGCAGTAGATGCAGCCATGTTCGCAGCCGCGATAGGGGTTGATGGAGCGGTCGAACGGCAAATCCGGCGAGTTGTTGCGGGTGATGATGCTCTTGGCCGTTTCGATACGCACTTCGGTGCCCTGGGTCGGTGGCACTTCCTGGAACCAGCCGTCGTCTTCGGCCACGCTGACGGTCGGCGCAAAGCGGTTGTGCAGGTTAGTGGCCGTGCCCCGGCCACGGGGCGGCAGCGCAGTAGTCATGAAAACGCCTCGATACTGTTTTTATATACAGTATCGAGGCGCGAGGTTTCTGACCAGTGCCGTTTGGCGGCCAGGGCAAGATCAGTGCTTTTGCGTTACCTGCCCCAAATCGTCACCCGATGTGGTGCGCATATCGCTCTTGCGCAGGTCTGCCACGTCACTGGCTTTGACTGGCGCGCCTTTATTGCCCCAGCTGCCACGGACGAAACTGACCACATCCGCGACTTCCTGGTCCGACAGGCGCCACGCGAACGCCGGCATGGTGAA
Organism: Pseudomonas sp. 2995-3; assembly: GCF_002742565.1. NCBI lineage: Bacteria > Pseudomonadati > Pseudomonadota > Gammaproteobacteria > Pseudomonadales > Pseudomonadaceae > Pseudomonas > Pseudomonas sp. 2995-3. The sequence goes on from NZ_LJSB01000314.1 coordinate 65,973, forward strand.
AGTCGACGGCGCCGTGTGGGTGGCTGGCAAGGTGCCGCCGTTCAATACGATGTTGATCAACGAGGTGGCGTCCGCCGTCTGCAACACCGGGTTACCCGCCAGCGCCGGGAACACCCGCGTGTAGCCATGGCCGTCGGTACGGTGGCACGCCGCGCAGTTGTCGATATACACCGACGCGCCCGGCTTGCTGTCGTCACCTTTCCACAGCGCCTCGGCCACCTGCTTGTCGTACTGATGCGGCTGGTCCTTCGGGTCCACCGCCGGCAGGCTCTTGAGGTATCGCGCAATCGCGGTGAGGTCGTCCTGGGACATGTACTGCATGCTGTGCACCACCACATCACTCATGCCGCCGAACACTGCACTGCGGTCACTGCGGCCGGTCTTGAGGAATTGCACCAGTTGCTCCTCGCTCCAACTGCCAAGGCCGTCCTTGTGGTCGCCGCGCAGGCTTTTCGCGATCCAGCCTTCCAGCGGCGCACTGCCAGACAGGAACGCGTTGCCGTCAGTAGCGCTAAGGGCTTTTTCCTGCATGGTAAGGGCACGCGGGGTGTGGCAGGCGCCACAATGGCCGAGGCCTTCAACCAGATAGGCACCGCGAGCGACCACCGGGTCGGTGGCGGCTTGCGCCTGATGCGCCTCGACCGCCGGCGCGAACATCCAGCGCCACGCCGCCAACGGCCAACGCATGCTCAAGGGCCAGGGAATATCGCTGTCCTTGTTCTCCTGGGCGACGGGCTCCACGCCCTTCATGAAATACGCATACAACGCCTGCATGTCACTGTCGCTGACACGCGCGTAGGACGGATACGGCATCGCCGGGTAAAGCGTACTACCGTTCTTGGCGACGCCATGGCGCACGGCCTTGTCGAAGTCTTCGAAGCTGTAGTCGCCCAGGCCGGTTTTGTCCGGGGTGATGTTGGTGGAATAGATCACGCCGATCGGGGTTTCCATCGGCAGCCCACCGGCGAAGGGTTTGCCACCCTTCGCGGTGTGGCAGGCCACGCAGTCACCGGCACGGGCCAGGTATTCGCCCTGCTTGACCAAATCGGTTTCGGCAGCGCTCACCGAGCAGCTGCTGAACAGGGCAAAACTGGCGATAACAAGTGCTTTCATGGTCATCGCTCCTTATGCCTGAACCAGTGGGCCGGGGTTTTTCAGGTACTGCTCGCGGATCGCCCGCGCCGACCAATAGGCCAGCGCTGCCACCAGGCCGGTAGGGTTGTAGCCCAAGCCTTGTGGGAAAGCCGATGCGCCCGGAACAAACACGTTGTGTACATCCCAGCTTTGCAGGTAACGGTTCAACGCACTGGTTTTCGGGTCGGTGCCCATGATCGCGCCGCCATTGAGGTGGGTGGTCTGGTAGGACGCGGTGTTGAATTGCTCACCGACTTTTTTGCCCAGCACAGCAATGGCCTTGGGGTTCATCGCCGCGGCGACCTTGCCCATTTTCTCCATCATGAAGCGGTTCATCTTGATGTCGTTTTCCTGCCAGTCGAACGTCATCCGCAGCAGCGGCAGGCCGTAGGAGTCGCGGTAAACCGGGTCCAGATCCAGGTAGTTGCTCCGGTAGGATTGATGCGCACCATGGGAGTCCATCGACACTTGGTGGGTGTAGTAGTCGGCGGTGGCACGCTTCCAGGCGCTGCCCCACGCCGGCGTGCCCGGCGGGTTGGACGTACCGGCAATCGGCCGGCTGCCAGCCTGGTTGACCCACATCGGCGAGCCGCCCACAAAGCCGTGCGGGCCGTGGTCGAAGTTGTCCGCGTTGAAGTCATCGATGGCCACGCCATTGCCGCCCGCACCGATGAAGTTGTTGGTGTGGGTGTCCTTGTCGAAGAAGGCCTTGATGGTGCCCATGTTCTGGTAGGCAAAGTTGCGGCCCACCACGCCCTCATTGGTAATCGGGTCGTAGGGTTTGCCGATGCCCGAGAGCAACATGAGGCGCACGTTGTTGAACTGGAAGGAGGCGATGATCACCAGGTCCGCCGGCTGCTCACACTCGCGGCCCTGGGCGTCGATATAGGTCACGCCGGTGGCCTTGCTCTTGGTGCTGTCGAGGTTGACCTTGAGCACGTGGGAATTGGCCCGCAGCTCAAAGTTCGGCACCTGACGCAGCGCCGGCAGGATGTTTACGTTCGGCGACGCCTTGGAATACATGTAGCACACGTAACCACTGCAGAAACCGCAGAAGTTGCACGGCCCCATCTGCGCGCCGTAGGGGTTGGTGTACGGCCCCGAAGTATTCGCGGATGGCAGGTTGTAGGGTTTGTAGCCGACGTCGGTGGCCGCTTTCTGAAACAACTGCGCAGACACGGTGTTTTTCTGCGCTTCCAGCGGGAACGGGTTGGAGCGATCCGGCGCATACGGGTTGCCGCCACGACCTTCACCCACCAACTGGCCTTTTACGGTCCAGGCTTGGCCGGAGGTGCCGAAGACTTTTTCGGCGTAGTCGAAAAACGGCTCCAGCTCTTCATAGCTCACGCCGAAGTCCTGGATGGTCATGTCCTTGGGGATGAAGTTCTTGCCGTAGCGCTCTTCATAGTGGCTGCGCATGCGCAACTCGATAGGGTCGACGCGAAAATGCACGCCCGACCAGTGCAGGCCCGCACCACCCACGCCATTGCCCGGCAAGAACGCACCCAACTGACGGTTGGGCAGGGCAACATCATTCACGCTATGGCGAATGGTCACCGTCTCCTTGGAGATGTCCTGAAAGAGTTTTTTACGCACGCTGTAGGTCAGTTCGTCGATGACCTGGGGATAGTTGCCGTCCGGGTAGGTGTCCTGCATCGGGCCGCGCTCCAGCGCTACCACGTTGAGGCCAGCTTCCGTCAGTTCCTTGGCCATGATCGCGCCGGTCCAGCCGAAACCCACGATCACCGCGTCCACTTTCTTCATGATGGTCGCCACGTTTATGCCCTCTCGCCGCGAATGGAAACAGCCGGGAAGGGGTATTGCTCGTTGCGTTCAACCCAGTCCATGAAATCGGCGCGGGCGCCGGGGAAGCCGATCATGGTCCAGCCGACCATGCCTTTGTTGCCACCGTGGATCGGGTCGCAGAAGAAGCCTTCCTTGGTGTTTTGCAGCAACAGGTTGAAAAACATCTTGGCCGGTACGGCCTCAAAATGGGCAGTCATCTCACTGCCGCCCGCCTCCATGCGTCGCAGCATGTCATCCTGGGTAGCGCTGTCTTGCGCAGCAAAAGCTTTACCATTGAACGCCTTCGACCACGCATCCGTGGCGGCAATGCCCAGGCGATAGATGTCTTTGGGCACCAGTTTGCTCTGCCAGCCCATCTCTGGCGCCGCATCGGCGTTGAACGGACCTTGCATGAACCACAACGCGCCAGCGGCATACGGCGTGTTCATCTGGCGGTCGATGTATTCCGGCGCGCCGGCTTCCAGGGCGCCTGGGCCTTGGGCATCCGCGGGAATCAGGCGGGCGACGGCAGCGTTGATAAACGCCCACTCTTCGGCCGTGAAGTAACTCGGCTCGTAGGCTTTGTCGCTGGCGGGCGTTTTGGCGGGAGCGGCCTGCACCGGCTCCGGTGTGGCCATCAACATCGAGCCGCCAAGGCCAGTGCTGGCAACCGTGACCACCGGGATCAAGGTCAAGGATTTGCGTAAAAAGTCACGCCGCGGGTTGTCCTGATCTTGATCAGACATAGGTGCACCTCATCATGTGGTCACGGGTTTATCCGCCGCTTCTGGGAGCAGCGTGATGGTTTGCCAGGGCATTGGATCCAAAGGGATATCACACACTGGCAATCAATAGTTACAAATGATAGCAGCCTAAGCATTAAGAGAAATCGATTCAGCGCGAAAAACAGCGGATCAGATGGGCGGATTCACGATTCTTTGACGGCCACCTCACATGGCATTGACCCCTCGCAGGCGAATATTTAGCCCATCAGCCCTATCCCATTCGGTCTCTACGCGCATGTTCACGATTCGATTGCTGCCCGCCCTTGGCCTGGCGTTCATGGCATTGTTCACCACGCTGCAGGCCCACGCCGACGAGGCTACGTCTATCCGCTCTGCCGAGTGGGCACAGCCAGTGGGCAACCAATTCAACCTGCACCAGATGACACCCACGCTGTATCGCAGTGCGTTGCCGGACAGCACTGCGCTGCCTGTGCTGCAAAATTTGAAGATCGGCACGGTGATCAACTTCCTGCCGGAATCTGATGCGCCCTGGCTGAAGACGTCTGATATCAAACAGGTGCAGTTGACGTATCGCACCAACCATGTCGACGATGCCGACGTGCTGGCGGCACTCCGGGCCATTCAAGAAGCCGAAACCCATGGCTCGGTGCTGATGCACTGCAAGCACGGCTCCGATCGCACTGGCCTGATGGCGGCGATGTATCGGGTGGTGATTCAGGGTTGGAGCAAAGAGGATGCGCTGAACGAGATGACGCTGGGCGGCTTTGGTTCAAGTAACGGCTTTAAAGACGGCGTTCGCTACATGATGAAGGCAGATATCGACAAGTTGCGTACAGCATTGGCCAATGGCGACTGCAGCACCAGTGCCTTTGCACTGTGCTCGGTAAAAAGCTGGATCACCACGACAGACAAGGCCGAAGGGCAACTGTAGCGCGCCTTTCTGTGGGAGCTGGCTGTGGGAGCTGGCTTGCCTGCGATAGCTTCCACGCGGTGTGAATGACACACCACGGTGCCTGCATCGCGGGCAAGCCCGACTCCCACAAAAAGCCCGCCCCAAGCAGAAGCAGGCGTAGGGTATCAGTCCTTTTTCAGCTTGGGATTAGGGAAAAACTGCACCGCCTGCACCTTCGGGTCCGCGGGCGCTTTCAACGCCGACGTATTGACCCGCGTGCCCAATTCCTTGGGCACCGAATTGCCTTGTTCATTCAGCGTGTCCGAATAGCCGCAGGCCACACATTCGCGGTGCGGCACATCGTCTTCGGTCCACATTTTCAACTTGTCCAACTCTTCGCACGCCGGGCAGACCGCCCCGGCGATAAATTGCTTTTTGGTCACCACAGGCCCATCACTCATGCTGCTGCGTCCTCACTCAGGCCGCTGTGGCGCAAGAGTGCGTCAATCGACGGTGCACGTCCGCGGAAGTCGACGAACAGCACCATCGGCGCCTGGGAGCCACCGCGCGCCAGGATCGCTTCACGGAATGCCCGGCCGGTTTCGGCATTGAGCACGCCGTCTTCTTCAAACTTGGAGAAGGCGTCGGCAGACAGCACTTCGGCCCACTTGTAGCTGTAGTAACCCGCGGCATAACCGCCAGCGAAGATGTGCGCAAAGCTGTTGGGGAAGCGATTGTAGGCTGGTGGACGCATCACCGAGACCTCATCGCGCACGCCTTCAAGCACCTGAGCCACCGTGCGGCCATCGCCGTGGGTTGCGTGCAGTTCGAAGTCGAACAACGAGAATTCCAACTGGCGCACCATCATCAGGCCAGACTGGAAGTTCTTCGCCGCGAGCATTTTTTCCAGCAGGTCCTGAGGCAGCGGCTCGCCGCTTTCGTAGTGGCCGGAGATCAGTGCCAGGCCCTCCGGCTCCCAGCACCAGTTCTCCATGAACTGGCTCGGCAGCTCCACCGCATCCCAGGCCACGCCGTTGATGCCGGACACGCCCGCGTGTTCAACGCGGGTCAGCAGGTGGTGCAGGCCGTGGCCGAATTCGTGGAACAGCGTAGTCACTTCATCGTGGGTCAGCAGGGCAGGCTTGCCGCTGTCGGCCGGGGTGAAGTTGCACACCAGGTTCGCCACCGGGCTTTGCAGCACACCGTCGACAGTACGGCGGCGATCGCGCGCACCGTCCATCCACGCACCGCCACGCTTGTTGGCGCGGGCGTACAGGTCGAAGAAGAAGCGGCCGACGTGCTGGCCGTTTTCCTTGATTTCAAACAGGCGAACATCCGGGTGCCAGGTGTCGAAGCCTTTTTGCTCGGCGATCTCGATGCCGTACAGGCGCTGCACGATGGCGAACAGGCCGCTCAGCACTTTGTCGATCGGGAAGTAGGCGCGCAGGGCTTCCTGGGACACGCTGTAACGCTGCTCACGGAGTTTTTCGCCGTAGAAACCGCTGTCCCAGCTTTGCAGGTCGGCGCAACCTTGTTCGGCGGCGTACGCCTTGAGCTGTTGCAGGTCCTGGGCGGCAAAGGGTTTGCTGCGCTTGGCCAAGTCGCGCAGGAAGCTCAGCACCTGGTCGCTGGACTCGGCCATTTTGGTCGCCAGGCTCAGCTCGGAGAACGACGCGTAGCCCAACAATTTGGCCAGCTCCTGACGCAGGTCGAGGATCTGCTCCATCACCGGGCCATTATCGTTCTTACCGGCATTCGGGCCTTGGTCTGACGCACGGGTGCAGTAGGCCGCGTAGACTTCTTCACGCAGCGTGCGGTCCTGGGCGTAGGTCATCACCGCGTAGTAGCTTGGAAATTCCAGGGTGATCAGCCAGCCATCGAGGCCTTTGGCCTGGGCGGCGGCGGCCATTTGCGCCTTGGCCGAGTCGGTCAGGCCGGCGAGGGTGGCTTCGTCGGTGACGTGCTTGGTCCACGCCTGGGTGGCGTCCAGCAATTGGTTCGAAAACTTGCTGCCCAGCTCAGACAGTTTGCTCTGCACTTCGGCGTAACGTTTTTGCTGCTCTGGCGGCAAATCGATACCCGACAGGCGGAAGTCGCGCAGTGAATGTTCCAGAATGGTTTTTTGCGCCACATCGAAACCGGCGGCTTCCGGGCTGTTGGCCAGGGCTTCGAAGGCCTGGAACAGTTCGCGGTTCTGGCCCATCTCGGTGGAATAGGCGCTCAACGCCGGCAGGCACGCCTCGTAGGCTTCGCGCAGTTCGGCGCTGTTACACACGGCGTTGAGGTGGCTGACGGGGCTCCAGGCGGCGCCCAGGCGGTCATTCAGTTCGTCCATGGCCAAAACCAGACCAGCCCACGTAGGGTTTTTACCCTGGCTTTGCAGGATGCCTTCGATGGCAACGCGGTTATCGGCGAGGATCTGTTCAATGGCCGGCTGCACGTGCTCGGCACGGATCGCCGAGAACGGCGGCAGGTCGTAGGACTGCAAAAGTGGGTTGTTCGCGCTCACGGTGGGCACCTTGGCTGAAGAAACTGATAAGACAAAGATGGGGCCATCTTAATTACAATCAACACCCACCGCAGCTATCAACCTATAAGAGAGAGGCTATCGTGACCCTTCGCACCTATCAGAACCACACGCCAACCCTGGGCGCCGGGGCTTTTGTCGATATTTCGGCGGTGGTGATCGGCGATGTCGAAATCGGCACCGACAGCTCGGTTTGGCCATTGACGGTGATTCGCGGCGACATGCACCGCATCCGCATCGGTGCGCGCACCAGTGTGCAGGACGGCTGTGTGCTGCATATCACCCATGCCGGGCCGTTCAACCCGGACGGCTTTCCCCTGCTTATTGGCGATGATGTGACCATCGCCCACAAAGTCATGCTGCACGGCTGCACGGTCGGCAATCGCATTCTGATCGGCATGGGCAGCATCGTGATGGACGGCGCGGTGGTCGAAGACGATGTGATCATCGGCGCCGGCAGCCTGGTGCCGCCCGGCAAGAAACTTGAGAGTGGTTTTTTGTACGTGGGCAGCCCGGTTAAACAGATCCGCCCACTGACTGACAAAGAGCGTGCCTTCTTCACCTACAGCGCCGCGAACTACGTGAAGCTCAAAGACCTGCACCTGGCTGAAGGATTCGATCAATGACCCAGCAATACCAAACCGTGCTGTTCGACCTGGACGGCACCCTGACCGATCCGCGTGAAGGCATCACCCGCTCGATCCAGTACGCCCTCGGCAAGCTCGGTATCGACGAGCCGGACCTGACCAAGCTGGAACACTTTATCGGCCCGCCGTTGCTGCAAGCCTTTATGCAGTTCTATGACTTCGATGAGGCCAAAGCCTGGGAAGCGGTGAATTTTTATCGCGAACGCTTCAAGCTCACCGGCCTGTATGAAAACCGCGTATTCGATGGCGTGATGCCGTTGCTTGAGGAGCTGAACGGCCAGGGCCGCCAGCTGTATGTCGCCACATCCAAGCCGTGGGTGTTTGCCCGTGAGATTGCCCGGCATTTTGATTTTGCCAAGCACTTCAAAGTGATCTACGGCAGCGAACTGGATGGCACGCGCACCAACAAGGTTGAGCTGATTGCGCACCTGATGAGCGAAGAGGGTTTGGACCCGGCGACTACCCTGATGATTGGTGATCGCAAGCACGACTTGATCGGGGCGCGCAGCAATGGGTTGGATTCGGCGGCGGTGGGGTATGGGTTTGGCAGTTTTGAAGAACTGAATGCTGAGGAGCCGACCTTGCATTTTGAGACGCTGGAGCAGATGCATCAGGCGTTTTTGCAGCGCGGCTGAGACCGCTATCGCAGGCAAGCCAGCTCCCACATTTGACCGTGTTCACAATTCAAACTGTGGGAGCTGGCTTGCCTGCGATGGGCATGGGTATCTACAACTTTTGAAGGCAGCCAATTTCTCCTGTGGCGAGCAGGCTTGTCCTGCGTTGGGCTGCGAAGCGGCCCCAGTAAAGGCACTGCAATTTTCCTGAAAGAACTCAGCGTCTGGGTTTGGCGCTGCTTCGCAGCCCAACGCAGGACAAGCCTGCTCGCCACAACAGCCCACCTGCCACAGACTTTGTGTTAACAGGTAGGGTAGATAGTTATGCTGCGATAAGGCCCTACCGGCCACCACCTTCCAACTGCCGCAACGCCGCCTTACGCTGCTCAACCGGCAACCCACCCAGCTTCTCCACCGCCGCAAAGAACTTCACCCAATCCCCGCCTTGCTGCGCAAACAACGTCGCAAACGCCGGCACCCACTGGTCATACAGCCCGAACGGCAATAACCGCGCATTGTTCATCGGCTGGTTGATCCACACGTCATAACGCTTGTCGCCGCCCCATTGGCTGTCGCGCATGTGCCGGTACTCACTGCGCAGGCGCTCGAACTCTGCCGCCTTGGCCTGGCGCATCACATCCGCCGCCAAGGGCTGTGCGTACAACGCCTCCAGGCGTTTGCGGGTATCGAGCACCAGCCGGATAAATTGGTCGCGCTGCTGCAACGCCGCATTGCTCAGCGGCGCCAAGCCCCGCGCCGCACGCCATTGACGGGTGCCTTCCTGCTCGACGAAGTTGGCATAGGACTCGTTGAACTCGGTGTCGTCCTTCACATAAAAGCGTTGGTGCGCCAGCTCGTGGAAGATCAGCGTGGCCAGGCGCTCATCCCCCCAATGCATCATCGAACTCATGATCGGGTCGTTGAACCAGCCCAGGGTGGAATAGGCTTCGACGCCGCCCATCGACACATCCATGCCTTGTTGCTGCAATAGCGCCGCTTCGCCGCGTGCTGCGCCCTGGCTGTAATAGCCGCGATAGGCCACACACCCAGCGATAGGGAAGCAGTGGGCTTGGGGCGAGAGAGAAAATTCCTGCGTAGCGAACACATTCCAGACCACGTAAGGCCGGCCAATGTCGGCGTACAGGCGGTAACTCTGGTTGTCAGGCAGGTGCAGGTGCTCACTGGCAAAGGTGCGGGCCTGCTGCGATTGCATCAGGTGGGCGCGCAACGCCTGTGGGCGAGCAGGGTCGGCGATGACCTCGGCAACCGGCTCCCGAGCCCGCAGCAACTGCCATTGGCCGCTGGCCAACTGGCTGTAGTAACTCACACTGGAACAGCCGCTGAGCAGCAGCACCATCAACCCTGGAAGAAAACGCCTGACCATGCACCGACCGCTCCTGGGTTATTGGCCCGCCAGACTATCCTGCCTGCACGGAATTTTTCCATGCCGTGGCGTGTTTATACTGATACAGCGTCTGTTGCCACAGGCTGCCAGGTTGAATTCTTACCCACCGTTGAGTGCCCGCCATGCGCCAGCTCTTGCTCCCCGTCACCGCCTTGTTTCTCAGCGCCTGCGCTTCGACCCCAATCCCGCCGGTCGACCCGCACCAGGCCTGGATCGATTTCGCCACGCCGACACCCGGCGCCAAACTGGTGATGGCCCAGCGCCTGGACGGCAAGAACCTCAACGACGGGCGTTTCTTCCAGGTGCCACCCGGCAGCCATGAGCTGATGGTGCGCTTTGATTTCGAAGTGAACACCGGGGCGGGCTTTGGCGGCCTGGACCAGACCCATGACCGAACCTGCTTCATGACCCTGCAATACGACAACTTCCAGGCAGGCCAGCGCTATGTGCTGGAAGGGCGCTCGCTGGCCTTTACGCCCAACATCCGGCTGTACAACGCGGCGCGTCAGCTGTTGGCGGAGGAGCGCAGTGTTAATTGCATCTGATCAGTCGCTATTCTTCTGATAGATGATGCGCTTGGTGCCGTTTTCACAGGAGCCGACGATCATGGCGCTGTCATGATTCTTGGCTTCTTCGGCGGTGATGATTTCAAGGGTGTAAGACGGAATCGCCTTGGCCTGGATCTTTACCTCGATCTCTTGCTTGAGCTCTTCACAATCTTTTGGCGCGGCCACGGCCGAAGTGGCCAATACACCGCAAATGATCGCCAAGGCAAAACGTTTCATGTGTGAAGCTCCCTGAATGCACTGCGCACGGGTGTGCGCCTAGGCTATTCGACCACATTTTGGAAACGCGAGTTCTGATTTAACGCACAACAAACTATGGGAACGGGCCTTTGTGGGAGCTGGCTTGCCTGCGATGGCAACGCCTCGATACAGCTGGATAACCGAGGTGAACCTATCGCGGGCAAGCCCGGCTCCCACACAAGCCCGCTCCCACAGGGGATCAGATCGTTCCCACGCTCTGCGTGGGAATGCCGCCTGGGACGCTCCGCGTCCCGCCCACAGCATTCAAGTTCTGCGCAGGTGTGACGCAGAGCGTCACGGGCTGCATTCCCACGCGGGAGCGGGGGAACGATCTAAACGCGAGTTCTGATTTAACGCAGAACAAAATGTGGGAGCGGGCCTGTGTGGGAGCTGGCTTGCCTGCGATGGCAACGCCTCGATACAACTGGATAACCGAGGTGAACCTATCGCGGGCAAGCCCGGCTCCCACACAAGCCCGCTCCCACAGGGGATCTTGCTGTGTCAGTTAGACCAGCGTGGCATCCAGGCTGATTTTTGCGTTCAGCACTTTCGACACTGGGCAGCCTTCCTTCGCCTTTTTGCTCAGTTCCTCGAACTGCGCCTGGCTTGCGCCGGGGATCTTGGCTTTCAAGACCAAATGCACGGCGGTAATCGCAAAACCGCCATCCACCTGGTCCAGGGTCACTTCAGCCTGAGTGTCGATGCTGTCAGCCTTAAGGCCGGCATCGCCCAGAATCATGGAAAATGCCATGGAGAAACAGCCAGCGTGGGCCGCGCCGATCAACTCTTCAGGGTTGGTGCCCTTGCCGCCTTCGAAACGGGCCTTGAAGCCATAGGGTGCTTCGCGCAGCACGCCAGTTTCCGTGGAGATGGAACCCAGGCCCGTCTTCAGATCACCTTCCCAATGCGCGGATGCTTTTTTAACAATACTCATAGCTCTCTCCTCGAACGGTGGTTTTGCGTCAGTAAGGGTTCTGAGGATAGACGGCCCGGCAAAGTTCATCTTGTCGGAGAAACCTAGCGATTTAGTAGGAAATTTCGCAGTTGCTATTGAATCTCGGGTATATGCCCTCATTGCATAGAGCATGCACATGAAGCGGCAGGTTTTGGTTCGTCTATAAGCCTGCGCACCTAATGGAGAAGCAGGCTTATGAAATCGCTGTCCGACGTGAAGTTCTCGACCCTCGACCTCGTGCCCGTGCGCGCCAACGGCAGCATCGCGCAGTCATTGCGCAACTCGCTGGACCTGGCCCAGCACGTGGAAAAGTTCGGCTACAACCGTTTCTGGGTGGCTGAACACCACAATATGGACGGCATCGCCAGCTCGGCCACTTCGGTGTTGCTGGGTTATTTGGCCGGTGGCACCTCGACGATTCGCGTCGGTTCCGGCGGCGTGATGCTGCCCAACCACGCGCCGTTGGTGATTGCCGAACAGTTCGGCACCCTGGAAAGCCTGTACCCCGGCCGCATCGACCTGGGCCTGGGCCGCGCGCCTGGTTCCGACCAGATGACCGCCCGCGCCCTGCGCCGTGAACGCTCCGGCAGTGCTGACGAGTTTCCGGAAGATGTGGCCGAACTGATGGCTTTCCTTGGGCCACGCACGCCCGACCAACGGATCATCGCCGTACCCGGTACCGGCACCAACGTGCCCGTTTGGCTGCTTGGTTCGAGCCTGTTCAGCGCGCAATTGGCCGGTGAGCGTGGTTTGCCCTACGCCTTCGCCTCCCATTTCGCACCCCGCTTGATGCACGAGGCGATTCGCGTGTACCGCAATCACTTCAAGCCTTCAGCCGTGCTGGACAAGCCCTACGTGATGCTTGGCATTCCCTTGGTGGCCGCCGATACCGACGAGCAGGCCGACTACCTGGCCACTTCCGTGTACCAACGCATCCTGGCGCTGATGCGCGGGCAAAGCCTGGTGCAACGCCCGCCGGTGAAAACCATGGACGGCCTGTGGCTGCCCCATGAAAAAGACGCGGTGGGCAGCTTCCTTGGCCTGGCCATGGTCGGTAGCCCAGCGAAGATCCGTGCGAAGTTGGAAGTGTTGATCGAGCAAACCGGCGCCGATGAGCTGATCTTTACCAGCGACCTGTATGAGCATGCCGACCGGATTCATTCCTACGAGCTGCTGGCGCAGGTGATGAAGGGCTGATTACCCGCAGGCGAAAAAAACGACGCACCTGTGGCTAGGGAGCTTGCTCCCGCTGGGCTGCGTAGCGGCCCCAAAAGAAAGGGAGCGCTGCGCACTCAGCGGGAGCAAGCTCCCTCGCCACAAGTGCGTCGTTTCATGTCTGCACGGGATTAACCGCGCTTGTAGACGATTTCCTTGGTGCCGCCTTCGCAGCTGCCAATCACTTTGCCATCGGCCGCCGCGCCTTTGTCGACAACATCCAGCGAATAATGCTGAACACCTTTAGCGTCGAGCTTCGCCGCGAGCTCACCTTTCAGCTCTTCACAAGGCTTGCCCGCCGCCAGGGCAGTGCCCGCAATGCTCAACAAACCTACCGCTAACAGGAACTTCTTCATCCGTTACTTTCCTTGCGCTGATCGAAAAGTGCGTGCCGACGCTTATGGCGTCGGCACCCAATGGTTGTAGCGCAGGTTATGGCAATCGGCCAGTCAGCAAGTTCAACTCACGGGATCAACTACTGGCAATTCGGAATCCCACCTTGAGCGTGACCTGGAAGTGCGCGGCCTTGCCGTCCTTGATATGGCCGCGTGTTTCGGTCACTTCGAACCACTCCAGGTGCTTGATGCTCTTGTGCGCTTCAGCGATGGCGTTGTTGATGGCGTCTTCGATGCTGGTGGTCGAGGAGCCGACCAGTTCGACTTTCTTGTAGGTGTGATGATCAGACATAACGTTTCTCCTGAGGTCTCTAGTGAGCGTAGCAGTGAATCTTCGTACTGCTTCTGGCGACCAATCCCACTCGAAAGTTCAGATTTACTGCACTTTCTGAAAACCGTGGAGTCGGTATCTACACATGCCACTCAATCACTTCAGGAGAGTTCCACATGGCCAACACTTCTTTACGCAAAGCGTCGCTGGAAAGCATGGAAGCCGAGATTTCGAGCCTGCTCAAGTCCCTTGAGAGCCTCAAGGACGATGCGTCCGATGAGTCGCGCAAAACGCTGAAGGCCCTGAAAAGCAATGCCGAGAATGCCCTCAAGCATTCCCGCCACCTGATCAGCGATGCCTACGAAGAAAGCAAAGTCAAAATCCGCGAAACCAGCGCGGCAACCCGCGACTACGCACAAGAGCACCCATGGACTACCGCCGGCGTTGCCGTTGGCGCGCTGGGCCTGTTGGCGGCTTACCTGCTGTGCAAACGCGGTGACTAAACTGGCTGGCGCAACAGCTCAGCCTTGAGCCACTGCGCCAACTGACCCGCGCGCCCGTCTGCGGCGCGCTTGGGTAGCCACAACGCCAGGTGCGCCGGGGTTTCACTGAAACCCCACGGCGCCACCAGGCGACCCGCTCGCAGGTCCTCTGCCACCAGCGGTTCGGGCGCAATTGCCACACCCAAACCCGCCACCGCCGCCTCCAGCAAATAATACAAATGCTCAAAACCCTGGCCGTGCTTCAACGCGCCGGGCTCGATGTCATGTTGCTGCGCCCAGATGGGCCAGGCCTGCGGGCGCGAGGTGGTGTGTAACAAGGCTTCACCGCACAGGGCGTGGGGCGGCGCCTGGCGCAGGCGTTCGTAACCGGCGAAGCGCGGGCTCATTACCGGGCCAATGCGCTCGCTGGCCAACTCATACACCTGCATGTCCGCTGGCCATGGCGGCTCAGCAAAAACCAGCAGGGCATCCAGGCCGGGGCGCCGTGGGTCGAGGTCGCCGTCACCCGCCGACAGGTGCAGACGCAAGTCGGGCAAGTCTGCGTTCAAGCGGCCAAGGCGCGGAATCAGCCAGCGCGCCAGCAAGCTGCCCGAGCAGCCGAGCACAAAAGGCGCATCAGCGCTGGCCTGGGTCAGTTCGGCGCAAACATCCCTTAAACGCTCGAACGCTTCGGCACTGGCATCCCTGAGCCGAACGCCTGCATCTGTGAGTTTAAGGCCGCGCCCGTCTTTGGCGAACAGGCTGACACCCAAGTGCTCTTCCAGCACCTTCAACTGGCGACTGACCGCGCCATGGGTCACATGCAGTTGCTCGGCTGCCTGACTGACGCTGTTCAAGCGGGCGGTGGCCTCAAACGCACGCAGGGCATTGAGGGGCGGTAGGTCTCGGCTCATCTGTGAGTTTTCCTGACAGGTTGTGGCGATCTTATCGGTTTTCAGCCTGGCGCGTCAGGGGTAGAGTGGCCGTCATTGCCTCTCCTCACCTTCTTTCCTGGAGCGCCCCATGACTCAGTCCCAGACCGACCTTCGCAACGGCCCCGACGCCAACGGCCTGTTTGGCGCGTTCGGCGGCCGCTACGTCGCTGAAACCCTGATGCCGTTGATCCTCGACCTGGCCCGCGAATACGAAGCGGCCAAGATCGATCCGGCCTTTAACGAAGAATTGGCCTACTTCCAACGCGACTACGTCGGGCGCCCAAGCCCGCTGTACTTCGCCGAGCGCCTGACCGAGTTCTGTGGCGGCGCCAAGATCTACCTCAAGCGTGAAGAGCTCAACCACACCGGCGCGCACAAGATTAACAACTGCATCGGCCAGATCCTGCTGGCGCGGCGCATGGGCAAAAAACGCATCATCGCCGAGACCGGCGCCGGCATGCACGGCGTGGCCACCGCCACCGTGGCGGCGCGCTTTGGCCTCGATTGCGTGATCTACATGGGCACCACCGACATCGAGCGCCAGCAGGCCAACGTGTTCCGTATGAAGCTGCTGGGCGCAGAAGTGATCCCGGTGGTCGCCGGCACCGGCACCCTTAAAGACGCGATGAACGAAGCCCTGCGTGACTGGGTCACCAACGTCGACAGCACTTTCTACCTGATCGGCACCGTGGCCGGCCCCCACCCGTACCCGGCGATGGTGCGCGATTTCCAGGCCGTGATCGGCAAGGAAACCCGCGACCAGCTGCAAGCCCAGGAAGGCCGCCTGCCGGACAGCTTGGTGGCATGCATCGGCGGTGGTTCCAACGCCATGGGCCTGTTCCACCCGTTCCTGGATGACACCAGCGTCGAAATCATCGGCGTTGAAGCCGCCGGCCACGGCATCGAAACCGGCAAGCGCGCCGCCAGCCTCAACGGCGGTGTACCGGGCGTGCTGCACGGCAACCGCACCTTCCTGTTGCAGGACGACGACGGCCAGATCATCGACGCCCACTCGATTTCCGCCGGCCTCGACTACCCAGGTATCGGCCCTGAACACGCCTGGTTGCATGATATCGGCCGTGTTCAGTACACCTCGGTGACCGACGACGAAGCCCTCGAAGCCTTCCACAAATGCTGCCGCCTGGAAGGGATTATTCCTGCACTGGAAAGCGCCCATGCCCTGGCTGAAGTGTTCAAGCGCGCACCGACCTTGCCGAAAGATCACCTGATGGTGGTCAACCTGTCCGGCCGTGGCGACAAAGACATGCAGACCGTGATGCACCATATGGAACACTCTCAACAAGAGCAGTCAAAGCAGGAGAAACACTGATGAGCCGCCTGCAAACCCGTTTTGCGCAACTGAAAGAACAAAACCGCGCCGCCCTGGTGACTTTCGTCACCGCCGGCGACCCGGGTTATGACACCTCGCTGGCGATCCTCAAGGGCTTGCCCGCCGCCGGTGCCGACGTGATCGAGCTGGGCATGCCCTTCACCGACCCGATGGCCGACGGCCCGGCGATTCAACTCGCCAACATCCGTGCGTTGGAAGCCAAACAGAACCTGCTGAAAACCCTGCAGATGGTTCGCGAGTTCCGCAAAGACAACCAGGACACGCCACTGGTGCTGATGGGTTACTTCAACCCGATCCACAAATACGGCGTGCCCACGTTTATCGCTGACGCCAAAGAAGCCGGTGTCGACGGCCTGATCGTGGTCGACATGCCGCCCGAGCATAACGGCGAGCTGTGCGACCCGGCCCAGGCGGCAGGCATCGACTTTATCCGCCTGACCACGCCGACCACTGATGACGTGCGCCTGCCGACCGTGCTTAACGGCAGCTCAGGCTTTGTGTATTACGTGTCGGTGGCCGGTGTGACCGGTGCCGGCGCCGCCACCCTGGAACACGTCGAGGAAGCGGTAACGCGCCTGCGTCGGCATACCGACCTGCCGATCAGCATCGGCTTTGGTATTCGCACACCGGAACAAGCCGCCGCTATCGCCCGTCTGGCAGACGGTGTGGTGGTCGGTTCGGCGCTGATCGATCACATCGCCAATGCGAAAAATGATCAGCAAGCAATTGATGGCGTATTGAGCCTCTGCGCGGCGCTGTCGGAAGGTGTCCGTAACGCCCGTACGTAAGCGGCGTGTAGCAATGGGTAAAGTTCCTGATACAGAGGAATCATCCGGGCAATCCAGTACCTAAACTGACAAGACCAAGGGATTTCGAGCCTCGTTCGAAATCCCTTTTTTGTTCGTGCAGTACTGAGGAAAGCCCCCATGAAAATGCCTAAACGCTTGATCGCAGGTCTTGGCGTGTTGATGCTCGGCGCAAGTGCCCTGGCGCAGGCCGCGCCGCCCGACCAACGCGGCGATGGCCCAGGCCGTGGCGGCCCGCAAGGCCAGTACGAGCAACGCGGCGACGACCATCGCGGCCCGCAGGATAACCGTCGTGGCCCGCCACAGGACTTCGGCCCCGTGCGCCAGGTGATCCGTGACAACCACAACGACTTCCGCCGTGGCGCACCACCACCTCCTGGCGTGCGCCTGGTGCGGGGCCAACCGCTGCCACGCAACTACTACGGCGAACGCCTCGACAACCGCGCCTTGGCCCATCTGCCGCAATACCCAGGGTATGAATGGCGCCGGTCCGGCGGCGATATCGTGTTGATCGCCATCGGCACCAGCATCGTCTATCAGATCCTGGATGGCGCCCTTTACTAGCCCAGCAAAGCTTTTGTGGCGGGCGAGCTGTTGTGGCGAGCGGGCTTGCCCCGCGTTGGGGTGCGAAGTGCCCCCAAAACCAGACAACACGGTTTCATCAGGAAAAAACGCAGTGGCCTTATTGGGGCTGCTGCGCTGCCCAACGCGGGGCAAGCCCGCTCGCCACAACAAGCCCGCTCGCCACAGGGTTTCGGTCCACTCAAACAATGGATTTACAGCTCGATGCGCTCAACCTTGCCCACCAGCAACACGTAGGACAGCGCCCCCAGCAATGCCAGCACCGCGATATAGGTAATCGCCGGCGCAAACGAATCCCCACTGGCCAGAAAGCCAATCACTATCGGCGTGGTAATCGCCGACAAGTTGCCGATGAAGTTAAACACCCCACCCGTCAGCCCCAACAACCGCGCCGGCGCCAGGGTCGACACCAATGACCAGGTGATCGATGCCAGGCCATTGCCAAAGAATGCCAGCGCCAGAAACGCGATCACCCAGGCCGTCGAGTCCACATAGTTGGCGCCGATGATCGCCGTGGAAATCAGCAACCCACCAATGATCGGCAGCTTGCGCGCAAACCCTACCGACGTACCCCGGCGAATCAGCCAATCAGAAAAAATCCCCGAACACAGCACACCGATAAACGCAGCGAGGAATGGCAGCGAGGCCAGCAAGCCGGACTTGATGAAGTCCATGCCGCGATATTTCACCAGGTAGGTCGGGAACCACGTCAGAAAAAACCACAGCGTCGAGTTCAGGCAGAACTGCCCCAGGTAGATGCCCCACAGCTTGCGCTTGCTCAGCACTATCCCGAGGTCGACCCAACTGAACGGCGCCTTGACCGCTTTCGCCTGCATATCCACCAGGCCGCCGCCCTCGCGGATCAGCTCGATTTCTGCCGCGTTGGCGCCTTTGAAATCTTTCGGCTCGCGGTACACCGCGTACCAGATCAACGCCCACAGGATGCCGACGCCACCGGTGGCGACAAACACCATGTGCCAGCCAAACGCGTGTTGCAGCCAGGCCAGTACCGGCGTGAGGAACGCCAGCCCGACAAACTGCCCGGAGGTGTAAACGCCAATCGCGGTGGCACGCTCACGCTCGGGGAACCAGGTGGTGACCACGCGGCTGTTAATCGGATAGGCCGGTGCTTCCAGGGCGCCGACGGCCATGCGCAGCACGAACAGCGCGATAAAGCTGGCCGCAAACCCCAGCATTACCGTGGCGATAGACCACAACAGCAGGGCAGCCGTGTAGAGAATGCGCGGCGGCACGCGGTCCACCAGCCAGCCGCCGGGAATCTGCATGGCGGCGTAGGTCCAGCCGAACGCGGAGAAGATCAGCCCGACATGCACCGGGTCGATCCCCAGTTCGCTGGTGAGCGCCGGGGCGGCAATCGACAGGTTGCTGCGGTCGAGGTAGTTGATCACCACGGTGATAAACAGCAGCACCATGATGAAGAAACGCTTTCTGCTAGGCGTGACGAGAGAAGCCTGCCCGGTGAAGGATTCAGGGTGCATGGGGTTGCCTCTTCTTATGTTTATTGAGGACGGGGCGCGGTCAATGTGGGAGCTGGCTTGCCTGCGATGGCGGTGCATCAGCTAACTGATCTGGCACAGGCGGACCGCTATCGCAGGCAAGCCAGCTCCCACAGTTGATCCGGTTCCTTCAGTAAGGAATCACCACTCGGCAAAGCTGCCGTCGGCATGCCGCCAAATCGGGTTGCGCCAGCGGTGGCCGATGGCGGCGCGTTCGATCACGTATTCCTCGTTGATCTCAATGCCCAGGCCCGGCCCGTTGGGGATCTTCACGAAGCCTTTGTCATAGTCGAACACGCCTGGATCGCGCACGTAATCGAGCAGGTCATTGCTCTCGTTGTAGTGAATACCCAGGCTTTGCTCCTGAATAAACGCGTTGTAGCAAACCGCGTCCAATTGCAGGCACGCCGCCAGGGCAATCGGGCCCAGCGGGCAGTGCAGGGCCAGGGCCACGTCGTAGGCTTCGGCCATGTTGGCGATCTTGCGGGTTTCGGTGATGCCGCCCGCGTGGGACGCGTCCGGTTGGATGATGTCGACATAACCTTCGCTGAGCACACGCTTGAAGTCCCAACGGGAAAACAGCCGCTCGCCCAGGGCAATCGGCGTACTGGTCAACGGCGCCAGTTCTTTGAGCGCTTCGTAGTTTTCGCTGAGCACCGGCTCTTCGATAAACATCAGCTTGTACGGGTCCAGCTCTTTCATCAGCACCTTGGCCATGGGCTTGTGCACGCGGCCATGGAAGTCGACGCCGATGCCGACATTAGGCCCGACCGCATCGCGCACGGCGGCAACGTTGGCCAATGCCAGGTCGACTTTCTCGAAGCTGTCGACGAACTGCAATTCTTCGGTGCCATTCATTTTCACGGCGGTGAAGCCACGGGCCACGGCCTCTTTGGCGGCACGGGCGGTGTCGGCGGGGCGGTCGCCGCCGATCCAGGAATACACGCGGATCTTGTCACGCACCTGGCCACCCAACAGGTCGCTGACCGACACGCCGAGCGCCTTGCCCTTGATGTCCCACAGCGCCTGGTCGATACCGGCGAGGGCACTCATGTGCACCGCGCCGCCACGGTAAAAGCCGCCGCGATAGAGCACGGTCCAGATATCTTCGATATTGCGTGGGTCTTTGCCGATCAAATAGTCGGAAAGTTCTTCAACGGCGGCGGCCACGGTGTGGGCGCGGCCCTCCACCACAGGCTCACCCCAACCGGTCACGCCCTGGTCGGTCTCGACCTTGAGGAAGCACCAGCGCGGCGGGACGATAAAGGTGGTCAGTTTGGTGATTTTCATCTTCTTATCTCTCTTATCGATGCAGCGCCAGGGGCGCAAACCTTGAGTTCAGTTAAGCGCGTTCCAGGCCGCGACATAGGCCTGGGCATTGCTCGCCACTTGGTCCACCGACATGCCCGGTTTGAACAACCCGGAACCCAGGCCAAAGCCCTTGGCGCCAGCGTCGAAGTACACCTGCATGTTGCCTGGGGTCACGCCGCCCACCGGCAGCAGTAAGGTGCCGGTCGGCAATACCGCCAGCCACGCCTTGATCACCGCCGGGCCCATTTGCTCGGCCGGGAACAGCTTCAAAACATCCGCGCCTTCGGCCAGCGCGGCGAAGGCCTCGGTCGGCGTCGCCACACCCGGCGACAGGAACAGCCCCGCCGCTTTGGCGGCACGCAATACCGTGGCATCGCTGTGGGGCATGACGATGACTTGGCCGCCGGCGGCTTTGACCTGCTCGACCTGTTCCGGGGTCAACACGGTGCCCGCGCCGATCAGGCAATCGGCGGGCAAGGTGTCGCGCAGGGTGCGGATGCTGGTGTAAGGGTCCGGCGAATTCAGTGGCACTTCGATCACGCGAAAACCGGCCTCATAGAGCACCTGGCCGACCGCCTGCGCTTCATCCGGGCGCACGCCGCGCAAGATTGCGATCAAACCGTTGTGTGCGAGTGCTTGCTTGAGCATGTCAGGCCTCCTGTACAGGTTGAGTGAGCCCAGCAGCGACGGCCAACTGCCACAGGCCGCGCGCGGTGGCTTCCTGCGCGAGGCTGACGTGGGCGAAGCCGCAGAGGGCAAGGGCGCGTTGGTAGCGGGCGCAGAGGTCGGCAGCGCCGACCAGGACGATAGGCTTGTGTTTGGCCTGCTGCGGCAAGCCGGCGAGTTCGTGGCCGATCAGCAGGCCGGACAGATAATCGGGCTGCTCGTCTGGCGCCAGTTCGCCGGTCAACCCCAGGGTACGAGCGCTGAACAAGGTCGACAGCACGCCGCGCTGGCCGTCGTTTGACAGCGCCACGTGGACGCCACGATCAAACGCCACGACCTGGAATTTTTCGGACTGTTGCTGGGTACGCCCGAGAATGCTGTGCTTACTGAGTACCGCAAACAGCTCGCCGGTCATGAACGTGTCGAAGTGGGTGATGCAGCCTTCAACCACCTCGACCCATTTGGAATGGCTGCCCGGCAGGCCGATCAACACGTCGGCGCCCAGGCCTTGCAGCACACCCAGCACTTGAGTTTCTTCGCCACGCATCACATTGGGCAAGCCGACCCGCTCGATCACACCCGGCACAATATGCACCTGCACCCCGCGCAGGCTGCGCACAGGGTGCAAGGCCTGGCCGAGGCTGGCGACGTCGACGGGCGTTTGGCGATAGGCCGCTTCGCTCCAGCCTTGGGCACTGCCGACCATGCCGCAGGCAATCACCGGCAGGCCGGGCTGCGCGTCGAGCCAGTCGCCACAGGCCGTATCGAACGCCAACTCAAAGCCGTCACTGCACAGCACGCCAGCAATGACCCGGGGTTCGCTGGGCAGGTGCATGATGCCGAACGCCAACGCGCGCTGTTCGAGCACACAGCCAGCCGGGCCGAGTTTGTAAGCACGAAGGGAGCTGGTCCCCCAGTCGAGCGCGATCAATTGCGCCTGCATCGCTTCACCTGAAATGAGTGGGTGCTGAAAAAGCTGATGGGCGAATATAAACCTACGGCTGGCAATATCTCAATATATAAATAACAGTCCCATATATTGGGAGAATATAATAAAAAATCCCATCGCCTTTGCTCAGGGTGATGGGATCAGGTGCAGCAGTGGTTAAAAAATAGACAGGTTCAGCTCACGCATCGCGCCCATCCAGATCGCGTAATCGGTGTGATCTTTCAGGTCATCACCGGTATCCGGGTGCAGGAACACCACCAACCCATCGCGATGCAGCGCCAGCCAGGGCAACACCACGCCGATGTATTCCGGCTCGAACGCCAGCTGGCAGCTCCAGTCCGGGTGCGGGCCGACCGGCTTTTCGTGTACACGGCCCATGCTCAGCGGGAACAGCGTGGCTGCGTCCTCGCAGAGCTTGCGCGCCTGGTCGATGGTGCTGGCGTCGAAGTAGATATGGGCGTGGTAGCCCTTGATACGTTGCATGACGAAATCCGGATCCAATATGCGCCGATCCTAGACCGCAATCGACGGCAGGGCCAGCCCGGTCAACGACTGCGCGCTGCTGGCTTGCTCGGCCACCAGCCAGTCGACAAAGCGCTCGACCAGTTGCCCCCGGCGTTTGCGCTGGGGCTGCACCACGTAATAACCGAAGCGCGAGATCACCGTGTCATTGATCGGCCGGCACAGCCAGTTCTGTTCCAGCAGGTTATCCACCAAGTGCCGCCAACCGATGGCCACGCCCTGGCCGGCAATCGCAGCCTGGATCAGCAGGGTGTAATTGTCGAAGCGCAATTGCCCAGGCGTGGGCGCCGTGGTGATGCCTAACTCACGAAACACGCCGCTCCAGTCGAACCACTGGCTGTTGTTTTCCTGGCGCAGGTGCAGCAGCGGGTAATCGTGCAGATTTTGCACCGTCAGTGGCGTGGATTGAGCCTTGAGCCACTGCGGGCTGCACACCGGAAACACTTCCTCGTTGAACAGCCACAAGCTCTCGCCCTGCTTGAAACGACCATCGCCAAACAACACCGCCACGTCGATATCGCTGCGCAAAGTCGCGTGGTTGCGTTCGCTGGTCACCAGGCTCACATCCACCTGCGGGTTGGCCTGGTGAAAGCGATGCAGGCGCGGCATCAACCAGTAGGCGGCGAAAGCGAAGTCGGTGGCCACTTGCAGCACTTCGTGCTGGTCCTGCTGGGTGATCGTGCTGAGGCCTTGGTTGATGGCCTGCAAACCGCCTTGCACCTGTTCAAACAACAGCGCGCCCGCATCCGTCAGTTCGATGCCTCGGTAGATGCGATCGAACAGGCGGATCGCCAGTTGCTCTTCAAGGCGCTTGATCTGCTGGCTGATGGCCGGCTGCGTAGTGCCCAACTCCATCGCGGCGGCGGTAAAGCTGCGATGGCGCGCCGCGGCTTCAAAGGCACGCAGCAGGTCGAGGGACAGATCACCGAGGGCTTCATACATAAGCTGTGCTTATCCTAGACATTGCTTTCCATGGGCTTTACCCCATTTTCCATGGGCTGCATGCTCATTCGCATAAACACCGCCTATGGAATGCCGATAGATCATGAAGCGCAAGAACATTCTTTTCATCATGGCCGATCAAATGGCCGCGCCGATGCTGCCGTTCTACGGACCTTCCCCGATCAAGTTGCCGAACCTGAGCCGCCTGGCTGCACAGGGCGTGGTGTTTGACGCCGCCTACTGCAATAGCCCGCTGTGCGCGCCTTCGCGTTTCACCCTGGTCAGCGGCCAGTTGCCGAGCAAGATTGGCGCCTACGACAACGCCGCCGATTTCCCCGCCGATGTACCCACTTATGCCCACTACCTGCGCCGCCTCGGTTACCGCACGGCACTGTCGGGCAAGATGCATTTCTGCGGGCCAGATCAGTTGCACGGCTATGAAGAACGCCTGACCAGCGACATCTACCCAGCCGACTATGGCTGGGCGGTGAACTGGGATGAACCAGACGTGCGTCCCACCTGGTACCACAACATGTCGTCGGTGCTGCAAGCCGGGCCGTGCGTGCGCACCAATCAGCTGGATTTCGACGAAGAGGTGGTGTTCAAAGCCCAGCAGTATCTGTTTGACCATATCCGTGAAGACGGCAACCAGCCGTTCTGCCTCACCGTGTCGATGACGCACCCACACGACCCGTACACCATTCCCAAGCCGTTCTGGGACCTGTACGACGACAACGACATCCCAATGCCGGCAACCCCCGCGCAAGGCGATCTCGACCCGCACTCCCAGCGCCTGCTCAAGGTTTACGACCTGTGGGACAAGCCGCTGCCTGTGGACAAGATCCGCGATGCGCGCCGCGCGTATTTCGGCGCGTGCAGCTATATCGACAGCAACGTCGGCAAACTCCTGCAAACCCTGGAAGACACCGGCCTGGCCGACGACACGATCATCATCTTCTCCGGCGACCACGGCGACATGCTTGGCGAGCGTGGCCTCTGGTACAAAATGCACTGGTTTGAAATGGCCGCCCGCGTACCGCTGCTGGTGAGTGCGCCAGGCCAGTTTGCGGCGGGCCGCGTGAGCAACGCCGTATCCACCGCCGACCTGCTGCCCACCCTGGTGGAACTGGCCGGCGGCGAGTTGGACCCGCGCCTGGCGCTGGACGGCCGCTCGCTGGTCCCGCACCTGCAAGGGCAGGGCGGGCACGACGAAGTGTTTGGCGAATACATGGCCGAAGGCACCATCAGCCCACTGATGATGATTCGGCGCGGCGCCTACAAATTCATCTACAGCGAAGACGACCCTTGTCTACTGTTCGATGTACACAACGACCCGCATGAACGGAAAGACCTCAGCCAGTCACCGGAACACCGGCCACTGTTCGAGGCGTTTTTGAATGAGGCGCGGGCCAAATGGGACATCCCGGCGATCCACCAGCAGGTGCTCGCCAGCCAACGCCGTCGCCGCCTGGTGTTCGAGGCACTGACCCAAGGCAAGCTGAAGAGCTGGGATCACCAGCCACTGGTGGACGCCAGTCAGCAATACATGCGCAACCATATCGACCTCGACGACCTGGAGCGCAAGGCACGTTATCCACAACCCTGCCAAAACCAATAAATAGACAGAGGGAAGGCCATGCAAAAGTTGACCGTGGTACTGAGTATGTTGGTGCTGGGCAGCGCCAATGTGTACGCAGACGCTAGCTGCGAAACGGTAAAAATGGCCGATCCAGGCTGGAGCGATATCGCCGCCACCAATGCCATCACCGGTTTCCTGTTGAACGGCATGGGCTATAAGGCCAAGGTCGACACCCTGGCGGTGCCGATCACGTTTGGCGGGCTCAAGGATGGCCAGGTGGATGTGTTCCTGGGCAACTGGATGCCGGCGCAGCAGGGTTTCTACGACAAGTTCGTGGCCAATGACGATGTGGTGCAACTGGCGAAAAACCTCGACGGCACCGAGTTCACCCTCGCCGTGCCGGACTATGTGTGGGACGCCGGTGTGCATGATTTTGCCGACCTGAACAAATTTGCCGACAAGTTCGACAAGAAGATCTACGGCATTGGCTCCGGCGCACCTGCGAATATTTCGCTGCAGGAGATCATCAAGAAGAACGACTTCGACCTGGGCCAGTGGAAGCTGATCGAGTCGAGCGAGCAGGCGATGCTGGCCGAAGTGTCGCGGGCGGTGAAAAAGCAGAAGTTCGTGACCTTCCTCGGCTGGACGCCGCACCCGATGAACGTGCAGTTGAAAATGCATTACCTCAAAGGCGGCGAGAAATATTTTGGTGACACCGGCAGCGTGTATACCTTGACCCGCAAGGGTTATGCACAGGCCTGCCCGAATGTTGGGAAACTGCTGACCAACCTGAGTTTTACCCAGGAGATGGAGAACAGCATCATGGCCGAGGTGGCCAACAATAAAGTCAGCAATGCCGACGCGGCAAAAGCGTGGATCAAAGCCAACCCGGCGGTACTGGACACATGGCTGGATGGCGTAAAAACCCTCGACGGTAAAGACGCACTGTCTGCCGTAAAAGCCAAACTCTAAGGGCCGCCGCGCATCCCTGTGGGAGCTGGCTTGCCTGCGATACAGACAACTCGGTCTGCCAGACAGACCGAGGTGATGCTATCGCAGGCAAGCCAGCTCCCACAGAGACTTAGGTGTACTGATACTCTGAGCTAAACCTTTCTACCGAGTCTGCGATGCCCCGGCCCAACCGCCACACTCTCTTCCCCTTCCTTGCCTGGCTGCCGCGCCAAACCCGCGCCAGCGTCGGCCGGGACGCGATTGTCGGGCTCAGCGGCGCCGTGCTCGCCTTGCCGCAGTCCATTGCCTACGCGCTGATCGCCGGGCTCCCACCCGAATACGGCCTGTATGCCGCCATCATCCCCGTCTTGATCGCCTGCCTGTGGGGCTCCTCCTGGCACCTGATCTGCGGCCCGACGGCGGCGATTTCCATCGTCCTGTACGCCAGCGTCAGTCCGCTGGCCGTTCCAGGCTCTCAGGACTACATCACGCTGATCCTGTTGCTCACATTCCTCGCCGGTGTGTTCCAGTGGCTGCTGGGCATGCTGCGCTTTGGCGCGCTGGTGAATTTCGTCTCGCATTCGGTGGTGCTGGGTTTCACTCTGGGCGCTGCCGTGGTGATTGCCTTGGGGCAATTGCCCAACTTGCTGGGGCTGGATTTGCCCAGCCAGGCCACGGCGATCAATAGCTTGCTGGCACTGGTGGACCATGCCGGTGAATGGGACCACGCCTCACTGACGCTGGGCCTGGGCACCTTGCTGGTGGGCGCGCTGCTCAAATACCTGGTCCCGCGTTGGCCAACACTGTTGATTGCCCTGACACTTGGCAGCCTGGTGGCGTGGCTTTGGCCGGCGATGTTCGGGCATGTGGCGCGGGTGAGTTCGTTTATCGGCAAACTGCCACCGTTCAGCCCGCTGCCGATGGACCTGGATATACTTCTGCGCCTGCTGCCCAGCGCCGTGGCGGTGGGCATGCTTGGGCTGGTCACCAGCCTGTCGATTGCGCGCTCGTTGTCGGCGCGTTCACAGCAATTGCTCGACGCCAATCAGGAAGTCCGTGCGCAGGGTTTATCCAATATCGTCGGCGGCTTTTTCTCCGGGTACTTGTCGGCCGGCTCCTTCACCCGCTCCGGCCTCAGCTATGAAGCAGGCGCCTGCTCGCCGTTGGCGGGCGTGTTTTCCGCGCTCTGGGTGGCATTGTTTGCGTTATTTGGCGCGGCCTTGATCGCGCACATCCCGATCCCGAGCATGGCCGCAAGCATCCTGCTGATTTGCTGGGGCCTGGTGGATCATCGTGGCATTCGCGCGCTGTTCCGCGTCAGCCGCGCCGAGTTTGTGGTGATGAGCCTGACCGGCGTCGCGACCTTGCTGCTGGAGCTGCAAACGGCGATTTACGCGGGCGTGCTGGCATCGTTGTTTTTCTACCTCAAACGCACCTCACAGCCGCGGGTTCAGCAATGGCGCGACGGTGATGAGGATGTGTTGCGGGTAGGCGGTTCGATCTTCTTCGGCGCCAGCCATTACCTGCAAGTGCGGCTGCAAAGCCTGCAGGGCGAGCGGGTGGTGATCGAGGCGCAGCAAATTAACTTTATCGACTATTCCGGGGTGGAGATGCTGCACCAGGAGGCGCGGCGGTTGGCGGGTATGGGGCGTAGCCTGACGTTGCGCCGGGCGCGGCCGCAAGTCGTCGAGGAACTGAAAAAGCTGGAAGGGGCCGATAAATGCCCCATCCATTTTGAAGAATAAACACGGTTAAAACTGTGGGAGCTGGCTTGCCTGCGATGGCGGTGAATCAGCCAGCACATCTGTATCTGATACACCGCCATCGCAGGCAAGCCAGCTCCCACATTTTGACCGTGTTCACTTTTAGATTTATGCCGCAGCCAACTGCCGTCGCAACTCAGCCAACACCGGCGCCGACTGCGGGCGCACGCCGCGCCACAGGAAGAAGGCTTCTGCGGCCTGCTCCACCAACATGCCCAAACCATCCATCGCCACCGCCGCGCCTTGCTCAGCAGCCCAGCGACAGAACGCTGTTGGCTCCTTGGCGTACATCATGTCGTAGCAAAAGGTCTTGCCCGGTTCGATCAGGCTGCCGGCAATCGGCGGTACATCGCCTGACAGGCTGGCAGACGTGGCATTGATGATCACGTCCACCGGCTCACGCAGCCAATCGAAACCGCTGGCCGACACCGGCCCCAAATCGTCGAACAGCTCGGCAAGCAGTTCGGCTTTTTCAACGGTGCGGTTGGCGATGATCAGCGACGCAGGTTGCTCAGCCAGTAATGGCTCCAACGCCCCGCGTACGGCGCCACCGGCGCCCAGCAGCAGGATGCGTTTGCCTTGCAGGCTAAGCCCGGCGTTCACCGTGAGGTCGCGCACCAGGCCGGCGCCGTCGGTGTTGTCGCCCAACAAGCTGCCGTCGGCAAGCTTGCTCAGGGTGTTCACAGCGCCTGCGCGCTGGGCGCGTTCGGTCAAGCTGTTGGCCAGGCGGTAGGCGTCTTCCTTGAACGGCACGGTGACGTTGGCGCCACGGCCTTGTGCAAAGAACTCACGGGCACAGCCGGTGAAATCCTCCAGCGGCGCGAGCAGGGTGCTGTAGTCCAGTTGCTCACCGGTCTGCTCGGCGAACATGCGGTGAATCAACGGCGACTTGCTGTGGCCAATGGGGTTGCCGAACACCACATAACGGTCCATCAGACAGCCGCCTTGGGCGCAGCAAGGCCCAACCAGTCGCGGTCTTGCAGGTAGTAATCAGTGAGGCGCGCTTCTTCGCTGTCGGCTTCGGCTTTCCAGTCGTAGCTCCAGCGTACTTGCGGCGGCAGCGACATCAGGATCGACTCGGTACGCCCGCCCGATTGCAGGCCGAACAGGGTGCCACGGTCGTAGACCAGGTTGAATTCGACGTAGCGGCCACGACGAAATTCCTGGAATTGGCGCTGCTGCTCGGTGTAAGCCATGGCCTTGCGACGCTGCACGATCGGCAGGTAGGCGTCGATGTAGGCATCGCCGATGGCACGGATGAAGGCGAAGCAGGTGTCGAAGCCCCACTCGTTCAAGTCATCGAAGAACAGGCCGCCGATGCCGCGCGGTTCGTTGCGGTGCTTGATATGGAAGTAGGTGTCGCACCAGGCCTTGTAGCGCGAATACACATCCGCGCCAAACGGCGCACAGGCCTGCTCGGCCACGCGATGCCAGTGGATGCAGTCTTCTTCATTGCCGTAGTAGGGCGTGAGGTCGAAGCCGCCACCGAACCACCACACCGGCTCTTCGCCGTCTTTTTCGGCGATGAAAAAGCGCACGTTGGCGTGGGACGTCGGCACATGCGGGTTGTGCGGATGGATCACCAGCGACACGCCGAGGGCTTCAAAGCCACGCCCAGCCAGTTCCGGGCGATGCGCGCTGGCGGACGGTGGCAGTCCGCTGCCGAAGACGTGGGAAAAGTTGACGCCGCCTTTTTCGATCACCGAACCGTTTTCGATCACACGGGTGCGACCGCCGCCGCCGGCAGGCCGGGTCCAGGCGTCTTCGATAAAGCGAGTATCCGTCTCGAAGGTTTCCAGGGCGCTGCAAATGCGGTCTTGCAGGTCAAGCAGGTAGGCCTTTACAGCCTCGGTGCGGGTAGTCATGGCATCACCTTGAATCGGGCAAAGCTACGCGAGGCCATTGGGCGTCGGCGGCAAATGGGCGCACAGGATACCACTGCACCCGACCGCGCCGCAGTTGACGAAGATCAAGCTTAGGAGTGGGATAGGGGGCTACGCGATTCGACCTCAGGAGAAGTGCAGATGGCCAAACGTATCCAGTTCAGCGCCCATGGTGGCCCCGAAGTGCTTGAGTATGTGGACTACACCCCGGCAGAACCTGGGCCACAGCAGGTGCGTGTACGGAACGAGGCCATCGGCCTGAACTTCATCGACACCTATTTCCGCAGCGGCCTGTATGCGCCGCCAGCCTTGCCATCGGGCCTTGGCGCAGAAGGCGCTGGCGTGGTGGATGCGGTTGGCAGCGCGGTCACGCAGTTCAAGGTCGGTGACCGCGTGGCCTACGGCAGTGGCCCACTGGGTGCGTACAGCCAACTGCATGTGTTGCCTGCCGCCAACCTGGTGCACTTGCCCGACGCTATCAGCTTCGAACAGGCGGCTGGCGCGATGCTCAAGGGCCTGACCGTGCAGTACCTGCTGCGTCAGACCTACGAGTTGAAGGGTGGCGAAACCATTCTGTTCCACGCCGCTGCCGGTGGCGTGGGTTCGCTGGCCTGCCAATGGGCCAAGGCGCTGGGCGTGAAGCTGATCGGCACCGTGAGTTCGCCGGAAAAAGCCGCACTGGCCAAATCCCTCGGCGCCTGGGAAACCATCGACTACAGCAAGGAAAACGTCGCACAGCGCGTGCTGGAATTGACCGACGGCAAAAAAGTCCCGGTGGTGTACGACGGCGTTGGCAAAGATACCTGGCTGACCTCGCTGGACAGCGTGGCGCCACGGGGTTTAGTGGTGAGTTTCGGCAATGCGTCGGGCGCGGTGGATGGCGTGAACCTGGGGATTCTGGCGGCGAAGGGCTCGTTGTATGTCACTCGGCCGACACTGGCGACTTACGCCAGCAACCCGAAAGACTTGCAGGCGATGGCCGATGATCTGTTCTCGATGATCAAGAGCGGCAAGGTGCGTATTGATATCAACCAGCGGTTTGCGCTGGCGGATGCGGCGAAGGCGCAGACGGAGTTGTCGGGGCGCAGGACGACCGGGTCGACCATTTTGCTGCCATAAGTCTCTAAGATCTTCCGCGTTTGTAAGGGCCCCATCGCGGGCAAGCCCGCTCCCTCATTTGGAATGCATTCCCCTGTGGGAGCCGGGCTTGCCCGCGATGGCCGCGCCTCGGTCTCAAGACGGCCGCACTACCTCACCCGTCGCCAAATCACGAATCAGGCTGGGGTTCTTGCGCCCACCCAGGGCACCACCCAGCACCAAATCCACTTGGCCACGGAAATACTGCTCCACACGAATCCGCGTACGCGCCGCCGGGCGGCCTTGCGGGTTGGCTGAGGTAGAGATCAACGGCCCCACCTGCGCGCATAAATCCCTAACCAACGGATGATCACTGACCCGCAGCGCCACGGTGTCATGCACACCGGTCACCCATTCCGGCAACATGCCCTGATGCGGCACCAGCCAGGTATTCGGCCCCGGCCAGGTGCTGGCCATGCGGTCGATCCAGGTGTCCGGGAAGTCTTCAAACAGAAAATCGAACTGACGGATATTGTCCGCCACCAGGATCAGCCCCTTGTCGACCGAGCGATTCTTGATCGCCAGCAGCCGGTCCACCGCGTCTTCATTCCACGGGTCGCAGCCCAGGCCCCAGACCGCTTCGGTCGGATAGGCAATCACCGCGCCTGCGCGAATTTCTCGTGCGGCTTCCAGCACACGCCACCTGTTGACCATTGCTCACTCTCCGGACTAAAGCTGTGGGCAGTTTACCGATGTTCTTTGCAAAAACTAATTACATAAGCGGGCCGCGCGCAAGCCAGCGCCCGCTTTCGCAGATCACCTGGCCCTCAAGCTCAAGCTCGGTAAGCGCCGCCAGTGTGTGGGACAACGGCCGCCCGCTGGCAATCGCCAAGGCCTCGCTGGTGAGGGGCGCCGCGTGCAACAGCGCCACCAGCGGATGGGTGACCGGCATCGGCGCCGGGCGGGACAACGCCTGCCAACCGCGCAAGCCGTCCAGGATGTGCTCGATGGACTCCACCAGCGTCGCACCGTCGCGAATCAACTGATGGCAGCCCTTGGCGCCCGGATGATGAATGGAGCCCGGAATCGCATACACCTCACGCCCTTGCTCGGCGGCAAGCTTGGCGGTGATCAGCGAACCACTGGCCATGCTGGCTTCCACCACCAGCACCCCCAGCGACAGGCCGCTGATGATCCGGTTGCGCCGTGGAAAGTTGGCGGCCTGGGGCGCGGCGTCCAGCGGAAACTCGGAAACCACCGCGCTGCCCTGGGCAATCATCGCGGCGGCGAGCTGGCGGTGGCGTTGTGGATAAAAATTTTCGAGGCCGGTGCCGAGCACGCCGATTGTCTGCCCCCCGACATCTAATGCCGCTTGGTGCGCAGCACCGTCGATGCCCAAGGCCAAGCCACTGGTGATGACAAAACCGGCGCTTGCCAGGCTGCGCGAAAAGGCGGCGGCAGTGTCCATCCCAGGGCGTGATGCACGGCGACTGCCGACCATGGCCAACTGCGGCTTTTCGAGAATGCTTGGCTCGCCGGCAACGAATAATAACGGCGGTGCATCGTCGATCTGCGCCAGTAACGCAGGGTACTCAGGCTGGTCCCACATCAGTAAATGCTGGGCCGGGCGCT
Organism: Pseudomonas sp. 2995-3; assembly: GCF_002742565.1. Lineage (NCBI taxonomy): Bacteria > Pseudomonadati > Pseudomonadota > Gammaproteobacteria > Pseudomonadales > Pseudomonadaceae > Pseudomonas > Pseudomonas sp. 2995-3. The sequence goes on from NZ_LJSB01000314.1 coordinate 98,313, forward strand.
CCAACCATGCGAGCGCATCACTGGCGCCATCTCGAATTTCAGGGCTGCGCCTGGCATCGGCGCTAATGGGTGGCAACCCGAGAGAACGCCAGGCACTCGCCGGGGCGCTGATGGCCTTGGAGGCAGAACCAAATGCGTCAATCAATACACGAAAACGCTTGGGGCCCAGTTCCGGCAGCCTGTGCAAGCGTAGTCGGGCTTCCAGTTCTGCAGGGGAAATTTCAGGGCTGTTTGTCGGATACATTTGATCGTCCTTGATCTGAACAAGCTGTGGATAACTCTGTTGGTAACTTATTTAGCAGGCTATTTATTGCGTTTGTCGGGCAGTCTCGAATCGATCCATGACCGCGAGTGAACGCGAGGCTCTGAGCACCAGGCCATAACTGAGTTTTTCGTAGGTGCGAAACACCAGCAGCGTGCCAGCATCTTCATCGGGGAGTTGGGCCGGGGCGCCAGAGAGGCTGTCGCGTACGCTCACGCCGGCCTTGATCACCGTGAGCAGGTGGCCTTCGGCCAGACCGTCACGGCGGCCCTTGTTCAAGGTCACGGCATCCATTACGCCGATCTGGGTGACACCCTTGGGAATATCGATAATATGCCCTTCGATGAAAGGCGCAGGCTCCCGGTTAGCCCATTCGACGGGCGGTTCGGCACGCAGCAAGCGGTCGCCTGGGCGCACTTCCTGGGTCACCCTTTGCACGGCCAGGGTGCTGAGGTCGCCCGCCAATACAAAGCGTGCGCTGCCGATGTCGTCGGCATTGATGCCCAGCAGCTCCTGGGTTTGCGGGTCGGTGTAGGTTTTACCGCGACGAAAGATCCCATAGTCCGGCTGGGCCGGGTCCAGGTCACCGCGGGCATGCACGCGCTCACCGTTGGCGCCCAGGACTCGCCCCGCGTCGGCGGCAACAATGTAAGGGGCGTTGTCCAGGTCCTGGGGTGTATCGAAAATGCGGTTGTGCAGCAAGAAGTGGCGGATGGCCTGTTGCGTCACCTGTTCCAGGCGCGGGCCGGGCTGGGAAACCAGGGCCATGGCGAGCGGCGCCCACAACAGCAAGACGAGTAGCGATTTCCTCATGGGGTCAATCTCCTTTATTATGTGCGTTCGCGTGAAATGCCAGAGCCTTAGCGGCTTTCGAACCTTTCACACCGGCGGTTTGGGTCCATCCCAACGCCGATTTGCCTCTACCTCACATGTGCAGCAATTACGCTTATGGCTATTTTGAACATCCTCGAATTTCCCGACTCGCGCCTGCGCACGATCGCCAAACCGGTGGCCGTAGTGGACGACAAGGTTCGTCAGTTGGTCGATGACATGTTTGAAACAATGTATGAAGCCCCGGGCATCGGCCTCGCCGCGACCCAGGTCAACGTGCATCAGCGCGTCGTGGTCATGGACCTGTCGGAAGATCGCAGCGAGCCGCGGGTGTTTATCAACCCCGAGTTCGAACCGCTGACCGAAGAGATGGGCGAATACCAGGAAGGCTGCCTGTCAGTGCCGGAGTTCTACGAGAACGTCGAACGCCCGCTGCGCGTGAAGATCAAGGCCCTGGACCGTGACGGCAAGCCCTACGAACTGATCGCCGAAGGCTTGCTGGCAGTGTGCATTCAGCATGAATGCGACCACCTCAACGGCAAGCTGTTTGTTGATTACCTGTCCACGCTTAAACGCGACCGGATCAAGAAGAAGCTGGAAAAAAAGCATCGCCAGCAAGCTTGATGCCCTTCTTCCAAAGGCTTGCTGCGGCAAGCCTTTTTCTTTTGTGACTGTTTTTAACCGAGAACTCCCATGACCGAGCCACTGCGCATTGTTTTTGCCGGCACTCCCGAATTCGCTGCCGAACACCTCAAGGCGCTGCTTGCCAGCCCTTATGACATCGTGGCGGTGTACACCCAGCCGGATCGCCCGGCCGGTCGCGGGCAAAAACTGATGCCAAGCCCGGTCAAGCAGTTGGCGCTTGAGCACAACATCCCTGTGCTGCAACCGCCAACCCTGCGCAATGCCGATGCCCAGGCGGAACTGGCGGCGTTGAAGCCCGACTTGCTGGTGGTAGTGGCTTACGGTTTGATCCTGCCCCAAGTCGTGCTGGATATCCCGCGCCTGGGCTGCATCAACAGCCACGCTTCGTTGCTGCCGCGTTGGCGCGGTGCGGCGCCGATCCAGCGCGCCGTCGAAGCCGGTGACCTTGAAAGCGGTGTGACCGTGATGCGCATGGAGGCGGGTCTGGATACCGGCCCGATGCTGCTCAAGGTTGCCACCCCAATCACGGCTGAAGACACCGGCGGCAGCCTGCACGACCGCTTGGCCGAACTTGGCCCGCCCGCCGTGATCCAGGCCATCGCTGGCCTGGCGGCCGGCACGCTGGAAGGCGAAGTACAGGACGACAGCCTCGCCACCTACGCACACAAACTGAATAAAGACGAAGCGCGTATCGACTGGAACCTCCCGGCCGTTGAGCTGGAACGCCTGGTGCGTGCCTTCAACCCGTGGCCGATCTGCCACAGCACCCTCAATGGCGAAGCGTTGAAAGTGCTGGCCGCCACCTGGGTGGATGGCAAAGGTGCTCCGGGTGAAATCATCGGCGCCAGCAAGGACGGCCTGTTGGTCGCCTGCGGTGAACAGGCGCTGTGCCTGACCCGCCTGCAATTGCCCGGCGGCAAGGCGCTTAATTTCAGCGACTTGTTCAACAGCCGTCGTGAGAAATTTGCCTTGGGCACGGTTCTCGGGGCGGTCGCTCAATGAACCCGCGTCTGGCCGCCGCCAAGGCGCTCGCTGCCGTACTCAACGGCAAGGCTTCGCTGAACAGTTCGTTGCCTACACAAATGGACAAGGTTGAAGACCGTGATCGCGGTTTCACCCAGGACCTGGCCTTTGGCGCCGCCCGCTGGCAGCCGCGCTTGTCGGCCCTGGCGGCCAAGCTGCTGCAAAAGCCGTTCAAGGCCGCCGACGCCGATGTAGAAGCGCTGCTGCTGGTGGGCCTTTATCAGTTGCTCTACACCCGCGTGCCGGCTCACGCCGCCATCGGTGAAACCGTCGGCTGCGCCGACAAGCTGAAGAAGCCGTGGGCCAAGGCCTTGCTCAATGCCGTACTGCGTCGCGCCCAGCGTGAAAGCGAAGCGCTGCTGGCCGAGCTGGAACATGACCCGGTGGTGCGCACGGCGCACCCGCGCTGGCTGCAAAAATCCCTGAAAGCCTTCTGGCCCGAGCAATGGGAAGCCATTTGCGCCGCCAACAATGCGCACCCGCCGATGATTTTACGGGTCAACCGTCGCCACCACAGCCGTGACGCCTACCTGCAATTGCTCACCGGTGCCGGCATCAGCGCCGCGCCGTGCGTGTACAGCGTCGACGGCATCGTGCTGGAAGCGGCCACCGACGTGCGCAGCCTGCCGGGCTTTGCCGAAGGCTGGATCAGCGTGCAGGACGAAGCCGCACAATTGGCCGCCGACCTGCTCGACCTGGCCCCAGGCCAACGCGTACTGGACGCCTGCTGCGCGCCGGGCGGTAAGACGTGTCACATTCTGGAAGTCGAAAAAGACCTGGCCGGTGTAGTCGCCGTCGACCTGGAAGCCAAGCGCCTTGTGCGCGTGCGTGAAAACCTTGCACGCCTGGGCCTGAGCGCCGAGCTGATCGCCGCCGACGGCCGCGACACCGCCACGTGGTGGGACGGCAAGCCGTTCCAGCGCATCCTGCTCGACGCGCCATGTTCCGCCACTGGCGTGATCCGCCGTCACCCGGATATCAAGCTCACCCGCCAACCCGACGACATCGCCGCCCTGGCCGTGCTGCAAGGCGAACTGCTCGATGCAATGTGGCCAACGCTGGAAGTCGGCGGCATCCTGCTCTACGCCACGTGCTCCACGCTGCCGACAGAAAATACCGAGGTGATCCAAGCCTTCCTCGCCCGCACCAGTGGCGCACGGGAGCTGGACCTCGCCACGGCGGCCGGTATCAAGCAGCCCCACGGCCGCCAACTGCTCGCGCAGGAAGGCGGACACGATGGCTTCTATTACGCCAAACTGATCAAGATTGCTGCCGCGCGCGGCTAATGGGTTTAAGGGAGTGACCGGATGAAAATCATCATCCTTGGTGCAGGGCAGGTCGGCGGCACACTGGCCGAACATTTGGCCAGCGAAGCCAACGACATCACCGTGGTCGACACCGACAGCGAGCGCCTGCGCAACCTGGGCGACCGCCTGGACATCCGCACCGTACAAGGCCGTGCGTCATTCCCGACGGTGCTGCGCCAGGCCGGTGCCGACGATGCCGATATGCTGGTGGCGGTGACCAACAGTGACGAGACCAACATGGTCGCCTGCCAAGTCGCCCATACCCTGTTCCACACGCCCACCAAGATCGCCCGCGTGCGCGAAGCCGCCTACCTGACCCGCGCCGGTCTGTTCGACAACGATGCGATTCCGGTGGATGTGCTGATCAGCCCCGAACAGGTAGTGACCCACTACATCAAGCGCCTGATCGAAATTCCCGGTGCCTTGCAGGTGATCGACTTTGCCGAAGGCAAGGCGCAACTGGTGGCGGTAAAGGCTTATTACGGCGGTCCGCTGGTGGGCCAGCAACTGCGCCAACTGCGCGAACACATGCCGAATGTGGAAACCCGCGTGGCGGCGATTTTCCGTCGCGACCGGCCGATCCTGCCCCAGGGCGATACGGTGATCGAAGCGGACGACGAAGTGTTTTTCATCGCTGCCAAAGCGAATATTCGTGCAGTGATGAGCGAAATGCGTCGACTCGATGAGAGCTACAAACGCATCGTCATTGCCGGCGGCGGGCAGATCGGCGAGCGCTTGGCCGAGGCCATCGAGAGCCGCTACCAGGTCAAGATCATCGAGATGAACCCGGCGCGCTGCCGGCATTTGTCCGACACCCTCGACAGCACCGTGGTCTTGCAAGGCAGCGCCTCGGACCGTGACCTGCTGATGGAAGAAAACATCGCCGACGCCGATATCTTCCTGGCCCTGACCAACGACGACGAGGCCAACATCATGTCCTCGTTGCTGGCCAAGCGGCTGGGGGCGAAGAAGGTGATGACCATCATCAACAACCCGGCCTACGTCGACCTGATCCAGGGCGGCGACATCGACATCGCCATCAGCCCGCAGTTGGCCACCATCGGCACCTTGCTGGCCCACGTGCGCCGTGGCGATATCGTCAGCGTGCACTCCCTGCGCCGGGGCGCGGCGGAAGCCATCGAGGCGATTGCCCATGGTGATTCAAAGTCGAGCAAAGTGATCGGCAAGGCGATCCGCGATATCGGCCTGCCGCCGGGCACCACCATTGGTGCGATTATTCGTGATGAAGAAGTGATCATCGCCCATGACGACACGATGATCGCTACGGGTGACCATGTGATTCTGTTCCTTGTGGATAAAAAGCATATTCGCGATGTGGAGAAGCTGTTTCACGTGGGGCTGAGTTTTTTCTAGGCAGGAATATTTCATTGTGGCGAGGGAGCTTGCTCCCGCTCGAGTGCGAAGCGCTCGCAAAATGTTGGGGGACTGCTGCGCAATCCAACGGGAGCAAGCGCCCTCGCCACAACAGCCTTTTTTCGCTCAAGGTGATAATAAATGCTCGAATCCCTGGAAAAAATGCTCGCCAAGGGTGTGGATAATTCATTGCTGCGCTTTGGCTTGGGCAAGGGTTATCTGGACTTGAAGGACAACGCCAAGGCGGCCGAGCATTTGCAGAAATGCGTCGAGTTCGACCCGAAGTATTCGGCGGCGTGGAAGCTGTTGGGCAAGGCTCAGCAAGGGCAGGGTGATAACGCTGCAGCACGGTTAGCTTGGGAAAAGGGCATAGAAGCAGCCCTGGCACATGGCGACAAACAGGCTGAAAAAGAGATGACGGTGTTCCTGAAGAAACTCGATCGCCTGGCCTGAATTGATCCCTGTGGGAGCTGGCTTGCCTGCGATAGCATCACCTCGGTATGGCTGAAAAACCGAGTTTATGATCGTTCCCACGCTCTGCGTGGGAATGCAGCCCTGGGCGCTCTGCGCCTGCCCTTAAAACCGTGACGCGGAGCGTCACAGGCGGCGTTCCCACGCGGAGCGTGGGAACGATCACGTGGTCAGTACCAGCGCTCTTCACCCGGCGGGCGTTTCTTGAAGCGCTTCATGCTCCACATGTACTGGCTCGGGTAGGCGCCGACATAACGCTCCACCACCTTGCTCATCGCCGCGCAGGAGGTAGCCGTGTCGGTGCTGTACATATCTTCCGGCGCTGCTTCCAGAATCACTTTGTAACCCGAACCGTCCGGCAGCCTCAGGGCATGCAGGAACACGCCAACAGCCTTGTGGCCTGCGAGCATGTTCGGCACAAACTTGCTGGTCAGCGCCTGGGTGGCGAAAAACGGCACGAAGATGCCCGCAGATTCCGCCGGCTCCGGGTCAGCCGGAATACCCACCTGACCACCTTTGCGCACTTCCTTGATCACACTGAGGATGCCTTCCTTGGTGGACGCCGCCACGCGGTTACCCAACTGCACCCGCTGTTTTTGCAGCAACTCATCCACCGCCTTGAGCTTGGGCGGGCGGTAGAAAATGATCGGTTTGCACTGGTTGCAATAGAAGTGGTTCAACACTTCCCAGTTGCCCAGGTGGCTGGTGATGCCAACCACGCCTTTGCCTGAGGCCAATGCCTCATGCAGCACTTCCAGGCCTTCGACTTCGCGCACCAGGTCGATGGAACGCTGTGCCGGCCAGATCCAGGCGCAAGCGCTTTCGGTCAGCGACTTGCCGATGTCCATCAGGCTTTGGCCCACCAGACGCTCGCGGGCGGCCGGGTCCATGTCCGGGAAGCATTTAGAGAGGTTGATCCGCACCGTGTCGCGGGAGCGGTTGGGGGTTTTCCACATGATCCAGCCAATCGCCGTGCCGACGGCCTGGACAGCGCGCCAGGGCAGCAGGGCAAACAACCGAAGAGCGCCTACCAGCAAGGCGCCTTTAAACTTTTCCACAGGTCACTCCTGATCGTGTGTGGTGCGCAAAGCGGGCATTCTAACCGGCGTTGGCCAAGTCCGCGTAACGGTCGCAGTCCTGAGTGTGGTCCATGACCATGCCCGAGGCCTGCATGAACGCGTAGCAGATGGTCGGGCCGACGAAGGTGAAACCGGCTTTTTTCAACGCTTTACTCATGGCTTCAGCCTCGGGGGTAATCGCCGGGACTTGGCTGCGATCGGTAAAGTGATTGACCTTGGGCACGCCGCCAACAAAGGACCAGAGCAACCCCACCGGATCTTCCAGCGCCAGCCAGGCGGCGGCGTTGCGGCGGGGGGGGTTGAGCTTTAGGCGGTTACGCACGATGCCTGGATCGAGCATCAGTGCTTCGATTTCAGCATCGGTCAGCCTGGCCAAACGCTGCGCATCAAAGCCGAACAAGACCTTTCGATAATGCTCGCGTTTGCGTAAAACGGTGATCCAGGACAGGCCCGCCTGGAACCCTTCGAGCAAAAGCAACTCGAACAAACCCTGCGCATCGCGCAGCGGCGTTCCCCACTCCTGATCGTGATAAGCCATGTACAGCGGATCTTCAGAACACCAAAAGCAGCGTGGCATAAGGCTCCAGGGAGTGGTGGCAGGGCCGAATCGGGTATACTCCCGCTCTTTAAATCGCAGCCCAAGTAACAGGTGAATTTCGTGAGCCAGCCTACGCCAGCCGTGCGTACCTTCCAAGACTTGATCCTCGCCCTCCAGCAATACTGGGCCGAGCAAGGTTGTGTGGTACTTCAGCCCTACGATATGGAAGTAGGCGCCGGCACTTTCCACACCGCTACATTCCTGCGGGCCATCGGCCCGGAAACCTGGAACGCCGCTTATGTGCAGCCCAGTCGTCGCCCGACTGACGGCCGCTACGGCGAAAACCCGAACCGTCTGCAGCACTACTACCAGTTCCAGGTGGTATTGAAGCCGAACCCGGATAACTTCCAGGAGCTGTACCTGGGCTCGCTGAAACATGTCGGCCTGGACCCACTGGTGCACGACATCCGTTTCGTCGAAGACAACTGGGAATCGCCAACTTTGGGCGCCTGGGGCCTGGGCTGGGAAGTCTGGCTCAATGGCATGGAAGTGACGCAGTTCACGTACTTCCAGCAAGCCGGCGGCATCGAGTGCTACCCGGTGACCGGCGAGATCACCTACGGTCTCGAGCGCCTGGCCATGTACCTGCAAGGCGTGGATTCGGTCTACGACCTGGTGTGGGCTGACGGCCCGTTCGGCAAAGTCACCTACGGCGACGTGTTCCACCAGAACGAAGTGGAGCAATCCACTTACAACTTCGAACACGCCAACGTCGACAAGCTGTTCGAACTGTTCGACTTCTATGAAAGCGAAGCCAAGCGCCTGATCGAACTCGACCAGCCGCTGCCGTTGCCGAGCTATGAAATGGTGTTGAAGGCTTCCCATACCTTCAACCTGCTGGACGCCCGCCGTGCCATCTCGGTGACCGCGCGCCAGCAATACATCCTGCGTGTACGCACCCTGGCGCGTTCCGTCGCCCAAGCCTACCTGCTGGCTCGCGCCAAGCTGGGCTTCCCGATGGCAACCCCGGACCTGCGTGATGAAGTGTTGGCTAAGCTGGAGGCTGCACAATGAGTGCTCAAGATTTCCTGGTTGAACTGGGCACCGAAGAGCTGCCACCCAAGGCACTGAACACCCTGGCCGATGCGTTCCTGGCCGGTATCGAAAAAGGCCTGCACAGCGCTGGCCTGAAGTTCGCCGAGAAAAAAGTCTACGCCGCGCCACGTCGCCTGGCGGTGTTGCTGACCGCGCTGGAAACCCAGCAGCCGGACCGCAGCATCAACCTCGACGGCCCACCGCGTCAGGCGGCTTTTGATGCTGAAGGCAATCCGACTCAAGCCGCCCTTGGTTTTGCCAAGAAGTGTGGCGTCGAGCTGAGCGAGATCGACCAGAGCGGCCCGAAACTGCGTTTCAGCCAGGTCATCACCGGCAAGCCAACGGCAAGCCTGTTGCCGACCATCGTTGAAGACTCCCTGAACGACTTGCCTATCCCCAAGCGCATGCGCTGGGGTGCTCGCAAGGAAGAGTTCGTGCGCCCAACTCAGTGGCTGGTGATGTTGCTCGGTGACCAAGTCATCGACTGCACGATACTCGCCCAGAAGGCTGGCCGTGATTCCCGTGGTCACCGCTTTCACCATCCAGAAGCCGTGCGTATCACCTCGCCGGCCAACTACGCCGCCGACCTGCGTGCCGCTTACGTACTGGCCGATGCCAACGAGCGCCGCGAGCTGATCAGCAAGCGCACCGAAGAGCTGGCCCGCCTGCAGGAAGGCACCGCCATCGTGCCGCCAAGCCTGCTCGACGAAGTGACCGCGCTGGTTGAATGGCCGGTGCCGCTGGTGTGCTCGTTCGAGGAGCGTTTCCTCGACGTGCCGCAAGAAGCGCTGATCACCACCATGCAGGACAACCAGAAGTATTTCTGCCTGCTGGATGTGGACGGTAAGCTGCTGCCGCGTTTTATCACCGTGGCCAACATCGAAAGCAAAGACCCGCAGCAGATCATCGCCGGTAACGAGAAAGTCGTGCGCCCGCGCCTGACTGACGCCGAGTTCTTCTTCAAGCAAGACAAGAAGCAGAAGCTAGAAGACTTCAACCTGCGCCTGCAAAACGTGGTGTTCCAGGAAAAACTCGGCAGCGTCTACGACAAGGCCGTGCGCGTTTCCAAGCTGGCTGCCTACATTGCCCCACGCATTGGCGGTGACGCTGCCTGGGCAGCCCGCGCTGGCTTGCTGTCCAAGTGCGACCTGGCCACCGAAATGGTCGGCGAGTTCCCGGAGATGCAAGGCGTTGCCGGTTACTACTACGCCCTCAACGACGGCGAGCCGGACGATGTAGCCCTGGCTCTGAACGAGCAGTACATGCCGCGCGGCGCTGGCGCTGAGCTGCCGAGCACCCTGACCGGTGCGGCCGTGGCCATCGCTGACAAGCTGGACACCCTCGTCGGTATCTTCGGTATCGGCATGTTGCCTACCGGCAGCAAAGACCCGTATGCCCTGCGCCGTGCGGCCCTGGGCGTGCTGCGTATCCTGATCGACAAAAAGCTCGACCTCGACCTGACCCAGGCCGTGGTGTTTGCAGTCAGCCAGTTTGGCGCCAAGGTCAAGCAAGCCGGGTTGGCCGAGCAAGTGCTGGAGTTTGTGTTCGACCGCCTGCGTGCGCGTTATGAAGACGAAGGCGTGGACGTTTCCGTCTACCTGTCGGTACGTGCCCTGCAACCGGGCTCGGCATTGGACTTCGATCAGCGCGTACAGGCCGTGCAAGCCTTCCGCAAGCTGCCGGAAGCCGAGGCTCTGGCCGCCGTGAACAAGCGTGTGTCGAACCTGCTGAGCAAGGCCGACAACCTCGGCAATGCCGAAGTCGACCCTGGCCTGTTTGCCGATGCCAAGGAGTTCTCGCTGAACTCGGCCATCGCCAAAGCGGAAAACGCGGTGAAGCCGCTGCTCGCCGAACGCAATTACGCCGAAGCACTGGCGCGCCTGGCCACCTTGCGTGAGCCGGTGGATGCGTTCTTTGAAGCGGTGATGATCAATGCCGAAGATGCTGGCGTGCGGAAAAACCGCTACGCCATGCTGGCACGCCTGCGCGGCTTGTTCATCAACATCGCTGACATTTCTGTACTGGGCTGACCATGTTGAAACTGCTGATTCTCGATCGGGACGGGGTGATCAATTACGACTCCGACGCTTACATCAAGTCGGTGGCGGAATGGATTCCACTGCCCGGCTCGATCGAGGCCATCGCGCAGTTGAGCAAAGCCGGCTGGACGGTGGCCATCGCCACCAACCAGTCCGGCATCGCCCGCGGTTATTACGACATCGCCACCCTGGACGCCATGCACGCGCGTTTGCGCGCGTTAGTGGCCGAGCAGGGCGGTGAGGTGGGGCTGGTGGTGTACTGCCCCCACGGGCCGGATGAGGGCTGCGAGTGCCGCAAACCCAAGCCTGGCATGTTGAAAACCATTGCAGAACATTACAAGGTGCCGTTAGCTGGGCTATGGTTCGTCGGGGACAGCCTCGGTGACCTGGAGGCGGCCAAAGCCGTCGACTCTCAGCCAGTTTTGGTTAAGACCGGGAAAGGCGAAAAGACCCAGGCGAAAAACCTGCCGGTGGGCACTCTGATTTTTGACGATCTGGCGGCGGTTGCCGCAGAACTTATTAACAACTAGCCGCCCTCGACTTCCTGAACAAGGATCGCTCGGGAGTGTGCTTTTAGCAGGCGGGCCATGTCCCGCAACGGTAAATGCTGCCATGTCGATTTTGCAGGCCATCAGAACCTTCTTCTTTTACCTGCTGTTGGGCACCAGTTCGTTTCTGTGGTGCACCCTGAGCTTTTTTATCGCGCCGTTCCTGCCGTTCAAGGCGCGTTATCGCTTTATCAACGTTTATTGGTGCCGCTGTGCGTTGTGGCTGACCAAGGTATTCCTGGGCATCCGTTTCGAGATCAAGGGCGCTGAAAACGTCCCGGACCAGCCCTGCGTGATTCTGTCGAATCACCAGAGCACGTGGGAAACGTTCTTCCTGTCCGCATACTTCTCGCCTCTGAGCCAGGTGCTTAAGCGTGAGCTGCTGTACGTGCCGTTCTTCGGCTGGGCGATGGCCATGCTGCGGCCGATCGCCATCGACCGTGACAACCCCAAGGCGGCGCTCAAACACGTGGCCAAGAAGGGTGACGAGCTGCTCAAGGATGGTGTTTGGGTGCTGATCTTCCCGGAAGGTACGCGTGTGCCGTTTGGCACCGTGGGCAAGTTCTCACGCGGCGGTACTGCTTTGGCGGTCAACGCCCATCTGCCGGTGCTGCCGATTGCGCACAACGCCGGCAAATTCTGGCCGAAGACCGGTTGGGCCAAGCGTGAAGGCACTATCACTGTGGTCATTGGCGAGCCCATGTACGCCGAAGGTGAAGGGCCACGCGCCATCGCCGCACTCAATGACCGCGCACAGGCGTGGAATGAAGCGCAGCAACGGGCCATGGGTTCGCTGCCTCCAGAGCCGGTTGTAGTCGAGACACCTGCGATTTAGTGATCTGTGGATAACCTGTGTACGGTTTGTTGGCGAAATGGTGTTTTTGCCTCATAACAAGCTGATTTACTTACATATTTCCAAAGCTCATAAAATCGCGAAAAACGTGCATAAGTTTTTCCCGCATAAAAAAACCGGTCCTTGTGACCGGTTTTTTATGCACCGTGAAAAAGTACGTTTTTCAATCCTCGAGTAACGGCAGTTGCAGGCTGAAAGTCGAACCCTTACCCACCTCGCTTTCACACTGAATGCGACCGCCATGGCGCTCCACTACAGCTTTGACCATGGTCAACCCCAACCCCAAACCTTCACTGCCTTGGGCCGAATCGAAGCGTCGGTATTGGCTGAATAGCTCGGGCAAATCCTCTGGCGCAATACCGGGTCCTTGATCGCTGATGCGGCATTCCAGCCATCCTTGCGCGCTGCCGTGGCTCAAGGTGACGGTAGTACCGGAAGGGGAATACTTGATCGCATTCTCCAGCACGTTGAACAACGCTCGGGTCAGCAGCGATTGATCGGCGTACACCATGCCTTCATCGGCTTCGTCCAGATCATGAACCAGGTGGATGCCTTTAAGTTGGCCAATGACCGCCACTTGATCGAAAGCATCCATGACCAGCATGGCAAACAGCGTGGGCTGAAACTGGTAGCCATCGGCCTCAGCTTTGGCCAGTTGTACGAAGGATTCAGTCAGGCTCAGCGCGCGCCTGACCTGTTGCTCGATCTGAGCAAACACCGGCGACTCACCGCCATGCACATCCAGCAGCGCCAGGATCGCCGAGTGTGGCGCACGCAGGTCATGGGACAGGAAGCGCAGCATGGTTTCGCGGTGCTGCTGCGCTTCGCGCTCTTTGCTCAAGTCTGTGAGGCTCATCAGCCAGCCGAGGGCGACGTCGCCTTCAGCCGGCAGCAAAGGGGCAAGCTCAATGCGCAGGCTGCGCTGATGGATATCGCGAAACTCAACGAGTTCCAACGCTGAGAGAGCAGGGCGCACGCCATTGTGCAGCGGCGGATAACCCAGGTCGCCGAGTTGTTCGAGGAGGTTTTGGTTGACCAACTCATTACTGAACACCTCACGTGCAATCCGGTTGGCCAGCAGGATGCTGCCTTTGGGGTCGGTAATCAGCGTCGCCACCGGCAGGCACTCCAGACCGTCGGCCATAAACCGCCGGGTATCGCGTGTACGGCTTACCGCTTGTTCCAGGGCAAAGATCCGCGCTTGCAGCACATCGCCCTTGCTCGCGGGCGCACGACGACGCTCGGGCAGTACTTTGGGTTCGTTATCCAGCCGCGCAAGCTCCCAGCCGAAGTAGGCCAGGATCACGCTGAGGCGCCGCCAATTCCATATCAGGTAGCTGAGCAGCAAACCAATCAGGCACGCGGCCGGTGACCACCAGTGGCCCTGGCGCAGCAACACCCACGCGCCGAGCAATGCGGTGGCCATGCAGCCCAGGGTCATCCAGAGCGCGTAGCGTGGGCGATACAACAACAGGCCCAGTAACAATGCCACCCAGGCAGTCGCCATCAAGGCCGACACCGCGCCGGGTAGATCAACGATGCTGCGCCCTTGCAGCAGGCCGTTGAGCACGTTGGCCTGGATCTCAACACCCGCCGTGGTGCCGACAGTCGAGGAGAGTGGGGTGACGAAACGATCGCCCATGCCGGACGCAGTGGCGCCTACCAGAATAAGCCGACCCCGCAGCCGTTCAGGTTCGACCTCACCGCGTATAACGCTGGCGTAGGAGACCGTAGGAAAGCGGGTGTCGGCAGCGATGAACGGGATCCGAATGGCGTGCTCCCGGTGCCAGGACGGGTTAATCGGTTGCTGGGGTTCCCCTGGCATCTCAGAGGCCTGGCCGCTCAATGCATAGGCCACCCACGCCAACTGCGGCGTGGTGTCACCGGGTGGGCCTTCACGCATAAACAGGCTGCGCACCACGCCGTCACTGTCGGCTTCAACATTGATATGCCCGAGACCTTTAGCACACTTGAGCAGCGGCAACATTTGCGCGTCCGGCGTGCTGTAGTTCGCCGCTTCCTCACGCAGCAACGGCAGTACCACGTTGCCGGCGTTGCACACGGCGGCTGCGAGGCGTTGGTCGTTGGCAGGCACACCGGGCTCACTGAAGATCACATCGAAGAGGATGGCCGCTGGCTGCGCGGCGCTCAGGCGGTCGATCAGGTCGGCGTGCAAACTGCGCGGCCAGGGCCAGCGACCCAACTCTTTCAGGCTAGGATCGTCAATGGTCACCAGCACGATGCGCGGGTCTACCGGCAACGGCGCCAGGCGCCTGAGGCTGTCATACAGCGGGTTGTTCAGCGCCAGGCCCGGGCTCAACGAGAGGTAGGCCGTCATTGGCAATAACAGCAAACCTATCCACAACCACTCGCGCACCAGGCCGTGGAACAAGCGCTGGGCATGAGTGGGCTGGCGTTTCTCGGCCTTGTGCCAAAGCATCATGGGTTAACCATCGCTGGCCTGTACCTGAGTGGCGGGTGGGTAATAGAAGATGTCATAGACCCCGGTTTCTCCCTCCAGGCCCAGCGCGTCGTAGGCGGACAAACGCACGTGGTAAAACGATGCTTTGAGCCCAGTGAAGCGCATTTTCGGCTCACTGGAAAAGTTTTCCTGCTTGATGTTCATAAAGGCTGAGTCGGTCGCGACTTGGGCGCGGTAGCGCTGTGCACCGGGTAATGGCCGCAGGTACAGGCTCCAGACTGGCGACTGACCTTTTTGGCCGTCCTGGCCGATTAATACAGGCGCGGGCAAAAGCGCCACGGGCTTGAGTTCACCTTGTTGTCTGATCAGCAGACCTTGGCGTGCGTCCACCTTCACTTCGGCTGCGGCGTTGCTTGCTGCACGGTTAACCGCTACCTGGCCATTCAGCACCTCCAGCACGGATTGCTCGCCGTCATTGCGCACGCGAAAGTGCGTGCCACGCACGCCCAGAACGCCGACGGGCGTCACGATCTGAAAACGGTCGTAGTCACTGGCCCGTTTGATCACATAGGTCTCGACCTGGCCCTGTTCCAGAATGACCTGGGGAATCGCCTGTTTTTCCACCCAGTGCAGCCGCACCTGTGAACTGGAGGGCAGCACCACACTGGAACCATCACCCAGGCGCAGGCTGACGAAAGCCGATGTCGAAGTCTTCACGCCTTCTTGCTCATCAATGCTCATCCCTTCCAGTAGATGCTGCGCCCCGCCTTTGGCATCGAGCTTCCAGGCTTCACCCGTCAAATGCTGCACAACTGCTGGCAACGGGTGCGCACGGCACAGGAACGGCTCGTCAATATAAGCAGGGCGATAGGGCGTTGCAGCCTGGGCTGTACTGATGACCAGGGCCAGTAACGCGGGTAGGGCACAGCATAATCGATAGGCAGAACAGGTCATGGAGCTCATCACCCGAGTAGTTTCAGACGGCATCTGACCTCAGCACATACAGGTCTACGGCAGCGCATGTGTCGGCTGATCCTTTTCCTCAAGGGTAGGAGCCGGTATCTTTCGCCTGGTAGGTACGCAAGACTTTAAACGGGTTTACGGCCCTTTGATATCAGCGTACCGATAGATCCTGTGAGCATTGAGTCTGGCCATAATTATTCAGATTCAACCACAGGCATCTGTGCATTACCTACGCGATTGAACAGACCGTCGGCTGTCGTATTTTTTGTAGAAAGGACCCACCCATGCGTGTCGCAATACTGGACGACGAACCCGCTGAATTGCGTCGGGTTGAACAGACGCTGCGACAGATCCCCAGCACCGCAGAGCAACCCTGGTCCCTGCATTTCTTCGAACGCGGTGAAGACCTGCTGCGCCAACTGCGCCGCGAAACCTTTGACCTGTTGATCCTCGACTGGCAACTGCCGGACATCACAGGCATCGCATTGTTGCGCTGGACCCGCGAGCACATGGACTCACCACCCGCCGTAATCATGTTGACCAGCCGCGATGCCGAGAGCGATATCGTCACCGCACTCAACAGCGGGGCGGATGATTACGTCAGCAAGCCGTTTCGGCCAAACGAACTCAAGGCTCGGGTCAACGCCGTGCTACGCCGCCATGGGCTGCAAAAGCCAGCGACTAATGAGGTGCAGAGTTTCAACGACCTGACCTTTGATGATGCCGAACTGACGGTGACGCGCGCGGGTAAGCCGATCAATCTCACTGAGCGTGAATACCGCCTGGCCAGTTGCTTGTTCGCCAACCTGGCTCGGCCACTGTCTCGGGAATACCTGTATGAGCGGTTTTGGAGCCATGAAGAAATGGTCTCCTCACGGCCACTGGATACACATATTTATCGGCTGCGTAACAAGCTGGGGCTGACCGCCGACCGGGGTTGGCAGCTGCTGACCATCTACGGGTACGGCTATCGGTTGGAGAGTGTGGCGGCTGCCCAAGGTTAAAAACGCTGATGTTCCACGTGGAGCAATTGTAAAACGCTTAAGTTTCACCCAATAAAAAAGGCCAACGCTTAGCGTTGGCCTTTTTGTTTTAGCGGGTAGCCTGATCAGAAGTCCAGGTTGGACACCGCCAAGGCGTTGCTCTCGATGAAGTCACGGCGAGGCTCGACCGCATCACCCATCAGGGTGTTGAAGATCTGGTCTGCGCCAATGGCGTCTTCGATGGTCACGCGCAGCATGCGACGCTGAGCAGGATCCATGGTGGTTTCCCACAGTTGATCCGGGTTCATCTCGCCCAGACCTTTGTATCGCTGGATGGTGTGGCGCTTGGTGCTTTCAGCCATCAACCAGTCCAGGGCTTCCTTGAACTCCTTGACCGCTTTCTTACGCTCGCCACGCTGGATGTAAGCACCGTCGTCCAACAGGGTGCTCAATTGCGCGCCGAGGGTAACCACGGTCTTGTAGTCGTTGCTGCCGAAGAAGTCGCGGTTGAAGGTGACGTAGTTCGACAGGCCGTGGGAGATCAGTTCAACCTCCGGCAGCCACACGTTACGTTCACGGTCTTCACGCAAGCTGGCTTTGTAAACCAGGCCAGACTTCTCGACGGTGCGCAGACGTACTTCGTACTGAGCCAGCCAATTCTGCATGTGGGCGTGATCGCCCAACTGCTCCAGGCTCACGGAAGGCAGGTAGATGAAGTGCTCGGTCAGCTCCTGAGGGTACAGGCGCGACAGACGCTTGAGGGTCTTCATTACCATGCGGAAGTCGTTAACCAAACGCTCCAGCGCCTCACCGGAAATGCCCGGGGCTTCGTCGTTCAAGTGCAGGCTGGCATCTTCCAGGGCCGACTGCGTCATGTACTCTTCCATGGCGTCGTCGTCTTTGATGTACTGCTCTTGCTTGCCCTTTTTCACTTTGTACAACGGCGGCTGAGCGATGTAGATGTAGCCACGCTCGATCAGCTCCGGCAACTGACGGAAGAAGAAGGTCAGCAGCAGGGTACGGATGTGCGAACCGTCGACGTCAGCATCGGTCATGATGATGATGTTGTGGTAACGCAGTTTGTCGATGTTGTACTCATCGCGGCCAATACCGCAGCCCAACGCCGTGATCAAGGTGCCGACTTCCTGAGAGGAA
This sequence comes from Pseudomonas sp. 2995-3, assembly GCF_002742565.1. Lineage (NCBI taxonomy): Bacteria > Pseudomonadati > Pseudomonadota > Gammaproteobacteria > Pseudomonadales > Pseudomonadaceae > Pseudomonas > Pseudomonas sp. 2995-3. The sequence continues at coordinate 115,901 of NZ_LJSB01000314.1, forward strand.
ATCATCTTGTCGAAGCGGGCCTTCTCGACGTTGAGGATCTTACCCTTCAACGGCAGGATAGCCTGGGTGCGACGGTTACGACCCTGCTTGGCGGAACCGCCAGCAGAGTCACCTTCCACCAGGTACAGTTCGGAGAGGGCAGGGTCCTTCTCCTGGCAGTCAGCCAGTTTGCCCGGCAGGCCGGCGATATCCAACGCGCCTTTACGGCGGGTCATCTCACGGGCTTTACGCGCCGCTTCACGGGCACGCGCCGCGTCGATCATCTTGCCGACGACCAGCTTGGCTTCGTTCGGGTTTTCCAGCAGGAAGTCGGAGAAGTACTTGCCCATCTCCTGTTCCACTGCGGTCTTCACTTCGGAAGACACCAGCTTGTCTTTGGTCTGGGAGCTGAACTTTGGATCCGGCACTTTCACCGAGATAATCGCCGTCAGGCCTTCACGCGCATCGTCACCGGTAGTGGCCACTTTGTGCTTCTTGGCCAAGCCTTCCGCTTCGATGTAGGTGTTCAGGTTACGCGTCAGTGCGGAACGGAAACCCACCAAGTGAGTACCGCCGTCGCGCTGTGGAATGTTGTTGGTGAAGCACAACAGGTTCTCGTTGAAGCTGTCGTTCCACTGCAGGGCGATTTCAACGCCGATGCCGTCTTCACGCTGGATGTTGAAGTGGAACACCTGGTTGACCGCAGTCTTGTTGGTGTTCAGGTATTCAACGAACGCACGCAAGCCGCCTTCGTACTTGAACAACTCTTCCTTGCCGCTGCGCTCGTCCTTGAGGATGATACCCACACCGGAGTTAAGGAACGACAGTTCACGAATACGCTTGGCCAGGATGTCCCAGCTGAAGTGGATATTCTTGAAGGTTTCTGCCGAAGGCTTGAAATGGATCTGCGTACCGGTGGATTCACTGTCACCAACGATTTTCATCGGTTCTTGTGGAACACCATGCACGTAGGTCTGTTCCCAGATCTTGCCGCTACGGCGAACAGTCAGGATAAGCTCTTCGGACAGAGCGTTCACCACCGACACACCTACACCGTGCAAACCGCCGGAGACTTTATAGGAGTTGTCGTCGAACTTACCGCCGGCGTGAAGCACGGTCATGATGACCTCTGCCGCCGATACGCCTTCTTCTTTGTGCACATCGACCGGAATACCGCGACCGTTGTCGCGCACGGTGATGGACTCATCCGGGTGGATGATAATGCTGATGTCGTCGCAGTGACCGGCCAAAGCTTCGTCGATGGAGTTGTCGACCACCTCGAACACCATGTGGTGCAGACCGCTACCATCATCGGTGTCGCCGATGTACATACCGGGACGTTTGCGTACGGCATCCAAACCTTTCAGCACTTTAATGCTGGTCGAGTCGTACGTGTTTTCTTCGCTCATGCCTTCACTCCCGATGGTCGTGGGTCTGGGTGATACGGCCCTGTTCCACGTGGAACAAAGCGACTGGCGTTTCCGTCTGCCAGCCTTCCCTCAATAATTCGTGGTCTACACAGGTGATAAACACCTGGCAGCGTAAGTCTTCCAACAAGCGGCATAACGCGCGGCGGTGCTGCTCGTCGAGTTCGGACGGCAAGTCATCCACCAGATAAATACACTGACCGCGCCGGGCTTGGCTAACCAAATGCCCTTGGGCAATACGCAGTGCACACACCACCAACTTTTGCTGACCGCGGGACAAAATATCCGCGGCATTGTGTGCGCCTAATCTAAGGCGCAAGTCAGCACGTTGTGGGCCTGCCTGGGTATGGCCAATTTGCTGATCCCGCTGCAAGGACGTGGCGAGCACTGCGCTCAGCTCACGTTCTTTATCCCAACCACGGTAGTAGCTCAGCGTCAGGCCCTCGAGATCCAACAACTCACTCAAGGTCTGCTCAAAGACTGGTTTCAAGGCTTTGATATAGGCGCGGCGGTATTCATCTATTTCGTCACTGGCCAGGCACAGTTCCCGGTCCCAGGCCGCTTGCGAAGCGGCGTCAAGTGTACCATGCCGCAGCCATGAGTTCCGCTGCCGCAGGGCCTTCTGCAGGCGCTGCCAAGTGGCCATGAAGCGCGGTTCCACGTGGAACACTCCCCAATCGAGGAACTGCCTGCGGATTTTCGGTGCACCTTCCAAAAGGCGAAAGCTGTCTGGGTTGATCAGCTGCAGCGGCAGAATTTCTGCCAACTGTGCAGCACTGCGAGCATTTTGCCCGTCAATGCGAATCTGGAAATCACCGCCGCGATCTCGAGATATCCCCAGGGCGCTGTGCCCACCTTCTGCCAGTTCAACCTGGCCAAACACGGTGCAAGCCAGTTGTTCGTATTGAATCACCGGCAACAAGCGAGCACTACGAAAGGAACGGGCAAGCCCAAGCAAATGGACGGCTTCCAGCACGCTGGTTTTGCCGCTGCCGTTGGCGCCGTAAAGGATATTGATGCGGGGGGAGGGGGAGAAGGTCACCGGGTGCAGATTGCGCACCGCGGTGACCGAGACGCGACTGAGGGACATCTAGCTTCTGCTGAGCATGATTACAGGCGCATCGGCATAACAACGTAAGCCGAGTCGTCGTTGTCGGATTCTTGCACCAGGGCACTGCTGTTGGAGTCCGACAGAATCAGGCGAACCTGCTCGGTGGTCATCACGCCCAGTACGTCCAGCAGGTAGCTCACGTTAAAGCCGATCTCCAGCGAGCCGCCATTGTAGTCAACGCCGACTTCTTCTTCCGCTTCTTCCTGCTCCGGGTTATTGGCCTGGATCTTCAGCTGACCGTTGGCCAGTTGCAGACGAATACCACGGTACTTTTCGTTAGACAGAATCGCGGTACGGCTGAACGCTTCACGCAGCGCCTGACGATCGCCGATCACCAGCTTGTCGCCACCTTTTGGCAGCACACGCTCGTAATCCGGGAATTTGCCGTCAACCAGCTTGGACGTGAAGGTGAATTCGCCGGTGGTGGCGCGGATGTGGTGCTGACCCAGGACGATGCTGACATTGCCATCCGGCTCGGTGAGCAGACGCGCCAGTTCCAGGATACCTTTACGCGGCACGATGACCTGGTGACGGTCCGGCTGGCCGATGTCAGCACGCATCGAGCACATGGCCAGGCGGTGACCGTCGGTAGCCACTGCACGGATAACGCCTTCAGCGACCTCCAGCAACATGCCGTTGAGGTAGTAACGCACGTCCTGCTGGGCCATGGCGAAGCTGGTGCGCTCGATCAAACGGCGCAGCTTGCTTTGGTCCAGGCTGCAGGTCAGCGAACCTGGGCCTTCTTCGACGGTAGGGAAGTCATTGGCTGGCAAGGTCGATAGCGTGAAACGGCTGCGACCGGCCTTGACCACCAACTTCTGCTCATCAACCTTGATGTCGATCAGCGCATCGTTGGGCAGGCTCTTGCAGATGTCCATCAGCTTACGCGCCGGCACAGTGATTTCGCCGGGCTCAGCCGGTTCTTCCAGCTGCACACGACCCACCAGTTCGACTTCCAGGTCGGTACCGGTCAAGGACAATTGCTGGCCTTCGACCACCAGCAATACGTTGGAAAGCACCGGCAAGGTCTGTCGGCGCTCGACGACGCCTGCGACCAGTTGCAGGGGTTTCAACAGGGCTTCGCGTTGAATGGTGAAATGCATGGTCTAGTCCCTTGCCTTAATAAGCTGCGCTGGTGTCATCAGGTAGTCAGTGTACGCAGCAGGTTCTTGTAGTCCTCGCGAATATCCGCGTCGGATTCCTTAAGTTCATTGATCTTGCGGCACGCGTGCAAGACCGTGGTGTGGTCGCGACCGCCAAACACATCACCGATTTCCGGCAGGCTGTGGTTGGTCAGCTCTTTGGAGAGCGCCATCGCCACCTGACGTGGACGTGCCACCGAGCGCGAACGGCGCTTGGACAGCAGGTCTGAAATCTTGATCTTGTAGTACTCAGCCACGGTGCGCTGAATGTTATCCACACTCACCAGCTTGTCTTGCAGAGCCAACAGGTCTTTCAGGGATTCGCGAATCAACTCGATGGTGATGTCGCGGCCCATAAAGTGCGAGTGTGCAATGACCCGCTTGAGCGCGCCTTCCAACTCACGCACGTTGGAACGAATGCGTTGGGCGATAAAGAAAGCTGCATCGTGGGGCAGGTCGACTTTTGCCTGGTCGGCCTTTTTCATCAGGATCGCCACACGGGTTTCCAGCTCCGGCGGTTCTACCGCAACGGTCAGGCCCCAGCCAAAGCGTGACTTCAAGCGTTCTTCCAGGCCTTCGATTTCCTTCGGGTAACGGTCACTGGTCAGGATGACCTGTTGGCCGCCTTCGAGCAGCGCGTTGAAGGTGTGGAAAAACTCTTCCTGGGAACGTTCCTTGCGAGCGAAAAATTGAATGTCATCGATCAGCAAAGCGTCCACAGAACGGTAGAAACGCTTGAATTCGTTGATTGCGTTGAGCTGCAAGGCCTTGACCATGTCAGCCACGAAGCGCTCCGAGTGCAGGTACACAACCTTGGCATTCGGGTTCTTCTTTAATAGATGGTTACCCACAGCATGCATCAAGTGGGTCTTACCCAAGCCAACGCCACCATAAAGGAAGAGCGGGTTGTAACCATGCTTGGGGTTATCGGCAACCTGCCAGGCGGCCGCGCGGGCCAACTGGTTGGATTTACCTTCGACGAAGTTCTCAAAGGTAAAGGTGCGGTTCAGGTAACTGGTGTGCTTGAGCGCACCTTCCACCTGCACGGTGCGCTGCTCAGCGCGAACCGGTGCTTGTTGGGAGCTGGCGCCGGCCATCGGGTCAAAGCTGTCACGCGACGGTTCTTCATTTATAGGCGCGTTTTTCTGCGACGAGGATTTCGAAGGCGCCTGGGCCACGGGCGCCGGCGAGTTATTAACAGGTGCCGGTGCTGCTTGGGCTTGCGACGCAGCAGCAGCCAGCGGCGCATTCGGCGCAGCGCGAGGTGCAGAGCTGCGTTTGCTGCCTATTAATAAGGAAAGCACGGGCGCGATGCCGTTGCCGTGTTCATCGAGCAATTCGAGAACGCGGCTCAGGTATTTTTCGTTGACCCAGTCGAGAACAAAACGATTCGGCGCGTAGACACGCAACTCGTCGCCTTCGGCTTCGACCTGTAGCGGACGGATCCAGGTGTTGAATTGCTGGGCAGGCAGCTCTTCGCGCAAAAGCTCCACGCACTGCTGCCAAAGTTCCACTGACACGGATATCCCCTAAGTTGAAAGCCGGTGAGGCAAAAACAGCCGCCATTGTAGCGGCCAGACGCCCACTTATCCACATGTAGGTTGCTCACAGAGCAGCCAAAATCAACGTGTTAAGTGCAAAAAAGCCGACCAATGGTCTGTGCATAAGCTCTGTGGATAAGCGCACCTAAGCTCGTTGCACAAGTGGGGTCGAAAGTCTGTGGGTAACTGGCCTGTGGATAACAACCCATTCCACCCACAGCTTATCCGACAGCGCAGCACAGGCAGAGCACCGTTTTCCCCCGTACTTGTCATTCTCTGTACAGCAGGTGGAATATGGCCTCAAGGCAGTTATCCACAGATGATCGCCTGCCTAGCTTTTATAAGCTTTACAGAAAAGCTTTAAATAACTTCCTTCTTTATTTTTATATCTATGGCATTGCTCGTGAAAGCCCGGCGGACAGAAAAGGACCGATTACCTGTAGAAGATCTAATTGAAGGAAAAGCTGGTTGGAAATTGACCTAGAGGCTTGCTTTCTCTAGAATCGCCGGTCTCTTAAAACGGGGGCCATTCCGGCCCGTTGTGGACGAACCAGGTAACAACGCCATGAAACGTACTTTCCAACCAAGCACCATCAAACGCGCCCGTACTCACGGCTTCCGTGCTCGCATGGCTACCAAGAACGGCCGTGCTGTCCTGTCGCGTCGCCGCGCCAAAGGTCGTGCGCGTCTGGCAGTTTGATAATCCGGTACTGGTGGTGAGTCAGGACTTCAGTCGGGAAAAGCGTCTGCTAACCCCCCGGCATTTCAAGGCAGTCTTTGACTCCCCCACCGGCAAGGTTCCGGGGAAAAATCTCCTGCTCCTTGCGCGTAACAACGATCTGGATCACCCCCGTCTCGGGTTGGTGATCGGCAAGAAGAGCGTAAAGCTCTCCGTTGAGCGCAATCGCCTCAAGCGTCTGATGCGCGAATCGTTTCGCCTCCACCAGGACACTCTGGTTGGTTGGGATATTGTTATCGTCGCGCGCAAAGGCTTGGGGGATGTAGAAAACCCCGAATTGATTCAGCATTTCGGCAAGCTCTGGAAACGTTTGGCGCGTACCAACAAGCCAGCACCAGCAGTCAGCACCGAAACTGTAGGGGTAGACAGCACCAATGCGTAAACTGGCACTCGTTCCGATCCAGTTTTACCGTTATGCCATTAGTCCTCTGATGGCCGACCACTGTCGTTTCTACCCCAGTTGTTCCTGCTACGCGTTAGAGGCCATAGAAAATCATGGTCTTCTGCGCGGTGGCTGGCTGGCCTTTCGTCGTTTAGGCCGCTGTCATCCGTGGAATCCCGGTGGTTTCGACCCGGTTCCACCTATCCCTACCTCCCGTTCTTCTTCGATGGCCGAGTAATCATGGATATTAAACGCACGATCCTGATCGTCGCCCTGGCAATCGTGTCCTACGTCATGGTTCTTAAGTGGAACCAGGACTACGGCCAGGCTGCCCTGCCGACTCAGAATGTTGCTACCAATCAGGCTGCGCCGGCTATTCCGGACACCCCGCTGGGTAACAATGCGTCCGCGAGTGCCGATGTTCCCAGCGCGAATGGCGAGACAAGCGCCCCTCTAGAAACGCCAGTGGTCACCAATAAAGACCTCATCCACGTGAAAACGGATGTGCTCGACCTGGCTATCGACCCACAAGGTGGTGATATCGCGCAGTTGAAACTGCCGCTGTATCCACGTCGCCAAGACCATCCAGATGTTCCGTTCCAACTGTTCGATAACGGTGGTGAACGTACTTATCTGGCGCAAAGCGGCCTGACCGGCACTGACGGTCCTGATGCTCGTGCTACCGGTCGTCCGGTTTATTCGACCGAACAGAAGACTTATCAACTGGCTGATGGCCAGAACCAGTTGAATGTCGACCTGAAATTCAGCCTCGACGGCGTCAACTACATCAAGCGTTTCAGCTTCACCCGTGGTTTGTACGACTTGAAGGTCACTTACCTGATCGACAACGAAAGCGCCAAGCCATGGACGGGCAACCTGTTTGCCCAGCTCAAGCGTGACAACAGCGCCGATCCTTCTTCCAGCACCGCCACCGGCACTGCGACTTACCTGGGTGCCGCCCTGTGGACAAGTAGCGAGCCGTACAAAAAAGTGTCGATGAAAGATATCGACAAGGGCGCGCTGAAAGAAACCGTCCAAGGTGGCTGGGTTGCCTGGTTGCAACACTACTTCGTGACCGCATGGATCCCGAACAAGGGTGAAGCCAACCTGGTTCAAACCCGCAAAGACAGCCAAGGCAACTACATCATTGGTTTTACTGGCCCGGCGTTGACCGTCGCTCCAGGTGCCAAGGCTGAAACCAGCACTACCCTGTACGCCGGCCCGAAAAGCCAGGCTGTGCTCAAAGAGTTGTCCCCAGGTCTGGAACTGACTGTGGATTACGGCATTCTGTGGTTCATTGCCCAGCCTATTTTCTGGCTGCTGCAACATATCCACAGCATTGTGGGTAACTGGGGCTTCTCGATCATCTTCCTGACCATGCTGATCAAAGGGATTTTCTTCCCTCTGTCGGCAGCCAGCTATAAGTCGATGGCGCGCATGCGTGCCGTTGCGCCGAAACTGGCCGCTCTGAAAGAGCAACATGGTGACGACCGGCAGAAAATGTCGCAGGCCATGATGGAGCTGTACAAGAAAGAGAAGATCAACCCGCTGGGTGGTTGCTTGCCGATTCTGGTGCAGATGCCGGTATTCCTGTCGCTGTACTGGGTTCTCCTGGAAAGCGTCGAAATGCGCCAGGCACCGTTCATTCTGTGGATAACTGACCTGTCGATTAAAGACCCGTTCTTTATTCTGCCGATCATCATGGGCGCGACCATGTTTATCCAGCAGCGTCTGAACCCGACTCCGCCGGACCCGATGCAGGCCAAGGTCATGAAGATGATGCCAATCATCTTCACCTTCTTCTTCCTGTGGTTCCCAGCCGGTCTGGTGCTGTACTGGGTGGTCAACAACGTGTTGTCGATCTCTCAACAGTGGTACATCACACGTAAAATCGAAGCGGCTACCAAAAAAGCTGCGGCGTAATTTACTCTGTCGATAACCACTCAAGACGCCCCCTAGTGGGGCGTTTTGCTTTCTGTCACTTTTGTTCTGGAACCTGCTGATGAGCGCTCCTCGTGAAACCATCGCTGCTGTCGCTACCGCTCAAGGTCGCGGCGGTGTTGGTATCGTTAGAATTTCCGGGCCGCTGGCCAGCGTGGCGGCCCAGGCCATCAGCGGCCGTGAGTTGAAACCCCGATATGCCCATTACGGGCCGTTCCTGGATGCTGATGAAACGGTATTGGATGAGGGGCTGGCGCTGTATTTCCCCGGCCCTAACTCGTTCACCGGCGAAGACGTGCTGGAACTGCAGGGCCATGGTGGCCCGGTAGTGCTGGATATGTTGCTGCAGCGTTGCCTGCAATTGGGCTGCCGTCTGGCGCGCCCAGGCGAATTCAGCGAGCGGGCATTCCTTAACGACAAACTGGACCTGGCCCAGGCCGAGGCGATTGCCGATTTGATCGAGGCCAGTTCTGCACAGGCGGCGCGCAATGCGTTGCGCTCACTGCAGGGCGCTTTTTCCCTGCGTGTGCATAACTTGACCGAACAGTTGATCAGTCTGCGCATCTACGTCGAGGCTGCGATTGACTTCCCAGAGGAAGAAATCGACTTCCTCGCTGATGGCCACGTCCTGGCGATGCTGGATAAAGTTCGCGACGAGTTATCCACCGTACTGCGCGAGGCCGGGCAGGGTGCTTTGCTGCGTGACGGCATGACGGTAGTGATTGCCGGGCGACCCAATGCCGGCAAGTCCAGCCTGCTCAATGCGCTGGCTGGCCGAGAAGCCGCGATCGTCACCGAGATTGCCGGCACCACCCGGGATATCTTGCGCGAACATATCCACATTGATGGTATGCCGCTGCACGTGGTCGACACCGCCGGCTTGCGCGATACCGAAGACCAGGTGGAAAAGATCGGCGTGGAACGGGCGCTCAAGGCGATCAGTGAAGCGGACCGCGTATTGCTGGTGGTGGATGCCACTGCGCCAGAGGCTGCGGATCCTTTTGCCCTGTGGCCGGAATTTCTCGAGCAACGGCCAGACCCGGCCAAAGTCACCTTGATCCGCAACAAGGCCGATTTGACTGGTGAAGCCATTGCCATGGAGACCAGCGACGATGGCCACGTGACCATCAGCCTGAGCGCAAAGTCAGCGGGCGATGGGTTGGAATTGCTGCGCGACCACCTCAAAGCCTGCATGGGCTATGAGCAGACCTCCGAAAGCAGCTTCAGCGCACGCCGCAGGCACCTGGAAGCGCTGCGCCATGCCAGCGCGGCGTTGGAGCACGGTCGGGCTCAGTTGACCTTGGCGGGGGCTGGCGAGCTGCTGGCTGAGGATTTACGCCAGGCGCAGCAGCTGTTGGGTGAGATTACCGGCGCTTTCAGCTCCGATGATCTGCTCGGAAGGATCTTTTCCAGCTTCTGCATCGGTAAGTAACCCTTCGTTGTCCACAGGCAGGCCATTCGCGCCTGCCTGTTTCGCCCGCCTCAGGGCATTCAATTCCCATTTTTGACTCATTACCTAAAAGGCAGGTGGCTTTTGCGTGGGCGAGATTTGGCCATGCAAGCCATTTTCTGTGGATTAAGCCCTGTGAATAACCGCACCTGTGCCCAGTTGATAACAGGGCTTGAAACCTGAGAAAAACCCCCTCTGTGGATAACCACCCCTTTAATCCACAGGCTTAAAGCACTTATCCAAGGGCCTCATTGGCACATGACCACAGACTTTTGAATCTCTGTACACGGCGTAAATAGAGGCTTGTAGAGATCTATCCACAGAAAGTAGGCTCAGTAGAAATAAACATAAAAACAAAGATCTTATAAATTTCTTCTTTTTTAATTTCTATTGTCTGTGATTCATCCACAGCTGGTTAAATTTTGTGCAAAGGGTTCTTTAGGAAGGGCTAAGTCCCTATACTTGCCGCCATAGCTCTAAAACTCTTTCAACAAACAATTCCTGATTACCTACATAAGCAGGCACGAGGTGCGTGGTGGATTTCCCTTCCCGTTTTGAAGTGATCGTCATCGGCGGCGGTCATGCCGGTACCGAGGCAGCACTGGCGTCAGCACGCATGGGCGTTAAAACCCTGTTGTTGACGCACAACGTGGAAACCCTCGGTGCCATGAGTTGCAACCCCGCCATCGGTGGGATCGGCAAAAGCCATCTGGTTAAAGAAATTGATGCCCTTGGCGGTGTCATGGCCATGGCTACCGACAAAGGTGGTATTCAATTTCGCGTGCTCAACAGCCGCAAAGGCCCGGCCGTACGTGCTACTCGGGCACAGGCAGACCGCATCCTGTACAAGGCTGCGGTACGTGAAACCCTGGAAAACCAGCCGAACCTGTGGATATTTCAACAGGCTGCCGATGACCTGATCGTCGAACAGGACGTGGTGAAGGGCGTTGTCACCCAGATGGGCCTGCGTTTCTTCGCAGAATCCGTGGTGTTGACCACCGGCACATTCCTGGGCGGACTTATCCACATCGGTATGCAGAACTATTCCGGCGGTCGCGCCGGTGATCCGCCATCGATTGCCCTGGCAAAACGCCTGCGCGAGTTACCACTGCGAGTCGGTCGCTTGAAAACAGGTACCCCGCCGCGTATCGACGGGCGTTCTGTGGATTTCTCGGTGATGACCGAACAAGCCGGTGATACGCCAATCCCGGTCATGTCGTTCATGGGTTCCAAAGAGCAGCACCCGAAACAGGTGAGCTGCTGGATTACCCACACCAACGCCCGCACCCACGAGATCATTGCCGCGAACCTCGACCGTTCGCCGATGTATTCCGGGGTGATTGAAGGCATTGGCCCGCGTTATTGCCCTTCGATCGAAGACAAAATCCATCGCTTTGCCGACAAGGAAAGCCACCAGGTCTTCATCGAGCCCGAAGGCTTGACCACCCATGAGCTGTACCCGAACGGGATTTCCACGTCCTTGCCGTTCGACGTGCAAATTCAGATCGTGCAGTCGATTCGCGGCATGGAAAACGCCCACATCGTGCGTCCGGGCTACGCCATCGAGTACGACTACTTCGACCCGCGTGATCTGAAGTACAGCCTCGAAACCAAAGTCATCGCCGGTCTGTTTTTCGCTGGCCAAATCAATGGCACCACCGGTTACGAAGAAGCCGGCGCCCAAGGTTTGCTGGCCGGGACCAACGCAGCACTGCGCGCGCAGGGCAAAGACAGCTGGTGCCCGCGTCGCGATGAAGCGTACATCGGCGTATTGGTCGATGACCTGATTACCCTGGGCACCCAGGAACCGTATCGGATGTTCACGTCCCGGGCGGAATACCGTTTGATCCTGCGCGAAGACAACGCCGACCTGCGCCTGACCGAAAAAGGTCGCGAGCTGGGCCTGGTCGATGACGCGCGTTGGGCAGCCTTCTGCAAAAAACGCGAAAGCATCACGCTCGAAGAGCAACGTCTGAAAAGTACCTGGGTTCGCCCAGGCACGGAGCAGGGCGATGCGATTGCGGAAAAATTCGGTACGCCGCTGACCCACGAATACAACCTGCTGAACCTGCTGTCCCGTCCGGAAATCGACTACGCTGGCTTGGTCGAAGTGACAGGCCAGGGCGCAGAAGACCCACAGGTTGCCGAGCAGGTCGAGATCAAGACCAAATACGCCGGTTACATTGACCGCCAGCAGGATGAGATCGCTCGCCTGCGCGCCAGTGAAGACACCAAGCTGCCTGTGGATATCGATTACACCGGGATTTCGGGGTTGTCGAAAGAAATCCAAAGCAAGCTGGGGATAACTCGGCCGGAGACTCTTGGTCAGGCTTCACGTATTCCCGGCGTCACTCCGGCAGCGATTTCGCTGTTGATGATTCATTTGAAAAAACGCGGCGCGGGCCGTCAGTTGGAGCAAAGCGCTTGAGTTCGTTGGTCACCTCGCAACACGCCGAAGAATTATCCACAGGTGCGCGCCAGTTAGGCGTGGACCTGACCGCAGCCCAGCACGAATTACTGCTCGGCTACCTGGCCCTGTTGATCAAATGGAACAAGGCTTACAACCTGACTGCGGTGCGTAACCCCGACGAAATGGTTTCGCGTCATTTGCTCGACAGTTTGAGCGTGATGCCGTTTATCGAAAACGGCCGTTGGCTTGACGTGGGCAGTGGCGGTGGGATGCCAGGCATTCCGCTGGCGATCCTGTTTCCCGAGTCGCAAGTGACGTGCCTGGACAGCAACGGCAAGAAAACCCGCTTCCTGACCCAGGTAAAACTCGAGCTCAAGCTGGAAAACCTGCAAGTTATCCACAGTCGGGTCGAAGAGTTCACACCTGAACTGCCTTTCAATGGAATTGTTTCCCGGGCATTCAGCAGCATGGAGAACTTCAGCAATTGGACGCGCCACCTGGGCGACCGCGACACCCGCTGGCTGGCAATGAAGGGCGTTCATCCAAGCGACGAGCTGTTAGCATTGCCGACAGACTTCCACCTCGATAGCGAACACGCCTTGGCCGTACCCGGTTGCCAAGGCCAACGCCATCTGCTGATACTGCGCCGCACGGCATGATTGGGAACACAAGCAAGAATGGCTAAGGTATTCGCGATAGCGAACCAGAAAGGTGGCGTGGGCAAAACCACCACCTGCATCAACCTCGCAGCATCCCTGGTCGCCACCAAGCGTCGGGTGTTGTTGATCGATCTCGATCCACAGGGCAACGCCACCATGGGTAGCGGTGTGGATAAACACGGCCTGGAAAATTCGGTCTACGACTTGCTGATCGGCGAGTGTGACCTGGCCCAGGCCATGCACTACTCCGAGCACGGTGGTTATCAACTGCTGCCGGCCAACCGCGATTTGACTGCGGCGGAAGTGGTGCTGCTCGAAATGCAGATGAAAGAAAGCCGTCTGCGCAGCGCCTTGGCGCCGATCCGCGAGAATTACGATTACATTTTGATCGACTGCCCACCGTCGCTGTCGATGCTCACGCTCAACGCATTGGTTGCCGCCGATGGGGTGATTATCCCCATGCAGTGCGAGTATTACGCACTGGAAGGCTTGAGCGACCTTGTGGATAACATCAAGCGAATCGCTGAGCTGCTGAACCCGAACCTGCAGATCGAGGGTCTGCTGCGTACGATGTTCGATCCGCGCCTGAGCCTGATGAACGATGTGTCGGCGCAGCTCAAGGAACACTTTGGTGATCAGTTGTACGACACAGTGATCCCACGCAACATCCGCCTGGCCGAAGCGCCAAGCTACGGCATGCCCGCGCTGGCGTACGACAAATCATCGCGTGGCGCCATTGCCTACCTGGCACTGGCCGGCGAGATGGTTCGCCGTCAACGCCGCAACTCACGCACCGCTGCAGCCCAGCCAACTTAAGGAATCCCCATGGCCGTCAAGAAACGAGGTCTCGGACGTGGACTGGATGCACTGTTGAGTGGTCCGACTGTCACTTCGCTTGAAGAACAAGCGGTACAGGCCGACGAGCGCGAGCTGCAACATTTGCCGCTGGACTTGATCCAGCGCGGCAAATACCAGCCACGCCGCGATATGGACCCCCAGGCGCTGGAAGAACTGGCCAACTCGATCAAGGCCCAGGGCGTGATGCAGCCGATTGTGGTGCGCCCGATCGGCGGCGGTCGGTTTGAAATCATCGCCGGCGAACGCCGCTGGCGCGCAAGCCAGCAGGCCGGCAAGGAAACCATCCCGGCGATGGTGCGCGATGTACCGGATGAAACCGCCATCGCCATGGCGTTGATCGAAAACATCCAGCGTGAAGACCTCAACCCGGTTGAAGAAGCGATCGCGTTGCAGCGTTTGCAGCAGGAATTCCAGCTGACCCAGCAACAAGTGGCCGACGCGGTGGGTAAATCCCGCGTCACGGTGTCCAACTTGCTGCGTCTGATCGCGTTGCCGGAAGTCATCAAGACCATGTTGTCCCACGGCGACCTGGAAATGGGTCATGCCCGTGCTTTGCTCGGTTTGCCGGAAAATCAACAGGTTGAAGGGGCGCGACACGTTGTCGCACGAGGGCTCACGGTGCGTCAGACTGAGGCGCTGGTTCGCCAGTGGCTGAGCGGCAAACCTGCACCGGTCGAAACCGCCAAACCTGATCCGGATATCGCACGCCTCGAGCAGCGCCTGGCCGAGCGGCTGGGCTCTGCGGTACAAATTCGCCACGGCAAGAAGGGCAAAGGGCAATTGGTTATCGGATATAACTCGCTTGACGAGCTTCAGGGCGTCCTTGCCCACATCCGCTGAAACATTTGCTTATGTAGCGCGCGATCGGAAAACACTACCCGACAGTTGAATAGGGGCTGAACCGCCCCTATACTCTGCGCGCATTTTGTCGGCACAAATTATGCCAAGTTATTGATTCTCGGCAGCCGACCATTGAGGAGCAAAAGTGATGGAAACCCGCACGCCAAACACGTTGCCGTTCCATCGCTTGGCCGTTTTCCCGGTTTTATTGGCTCAATTTGTCATTCTACTGATCGCCGCGTTGGCGCTTTGGTACTGGCATGGAGTCGTAGCCGGATATTCAGGACTCTGCGGAGGCCTGATAGCCTTGCTGCCCAATATGTATTTTGCTCACAGGGCCTTTCGGTTTTCCGGCGCCCGAGCAGCCCAGGCTATCGTCCGGTCATTTTATGCCGGCGAGGCGGGGAAACTGATTTTGACGGCAGTGCTGTTTGCACTGACCTTTGCAGGTGTGAAGCCATTGGCGCCGCTGGCTGTATTCGGCGTCTTCGTGTTGACCCAACTGGTCAGCTGGTTCGCTCCCCTGCTAATGAAAACAAGACTTTCGAAACCTTAGGGCGTTTGAGGCAACCATGGCAGAAACAACCGCTTCGGGCTATATCCAGCACCACTTGCAGAACCTGACCTTCGGTCAGCTTCCCAACGGCGGCTGGGGCTTCGCCCACACCGCAGCAGAAGCCAAAGAAATGGGTTTCTGGGCTTTCCACCTGGATACTCTGGGCTGGTCGGTCGCATTAGGTCTGATCTTCGTCCTGATTTTCCGCATGGCGGCAAAAAAGGCGACTTCCGGTCAGCCAGGTGCTTTGCAGAACTTCGTTGAAGTATTGGTCGAATTCGTCGATGGCAGCGTGAAAGACAGCTTCCATGGCCGTAGCCCGGTGATTGCACCGCTGGCACTGACCATCTTCGTCTGGGTGTTCCTGATGAACGCCGTCGACCTGATCCCGGTTGACTGGATTCCTCAGCTCGCCATGGCGATCAGCGGCGATCCGCATATTCCATTCCGTGCCGTATCGACCACTGACCCTAACGCTACCCTGGGCATGGCCTTGTCGGTATTCGCGTTGATCATTTTCTACAGCATCAAGATCAAGGGCATCGGCGGCTTCATCGGCGAACTGACCCTGCACCCGTTCGGCAGCAAGAACATTTTCGTTCAAGCCCTGCTGATCCCGGTGAACTTCCTGCTGGAATTCGTCACCCTGATCGCCAAGCCTATCTCCCTGGCTCTGCGACTGTTCGGCAACATGTATGCCGGCGAGCTGGTGTTCATTCTGATCGCTGTGATGTTCGGCAGTGGTCTGCTCTGGCTTAGCGGCCTGGGCATTGTTCTGCAGTGGGCGTGGGCTGTGTTCCACATCCTGATCATCACCCTGCAGGCCTTCATCTTCATGATGCTGACCATCGTCTACCTGTCGATGGCGCACGAAGAGAACCATTAAGGCCGGTCTCGACTAGTCTGATGTCCTTCCCGGTGAAACGGGAAGGTGGCCCACCAGGGCTATGAAACGATTTGTTTTACCGCTTTAAAATCTAAAAAACCTAAACCATACGACGTAAAAGTCGGGAGGAAAGATGGAAACTGTAGTTGGTCTAACCGCTATCGCTGTTGCACTGTTGATCGGCCTGGGCGCCCTGGGTACTGCCATTGGTTTCGGCCTGCTGGGCGGCAAGTTCCTGGAAGGCGCAGCGCGTCAGCCAGAAATGGTCCCAATGCTGCAGGTTAAAATGTTCATCGTTGCCGGTCTGCTCGACGCCGTGACCATGATCGGTGTTGGTATCGCTCTGTTCTTCACCTTCGCGAACCCCTTCGTTGGTCAACTCGCCGGTTAATCACTCGTTTTTTCGAGTGATTGGTGTGTTGTGCAACGAACGAGCGAGGTATTGGCGTGAACATTAATGCAACCATTATTGGTCAGTCCTTAGCGTTCTTGATTTTTGTCGTTTTCTGCATGAAGTTCGTATGGCCTCCGGTCATCGCAGCTTTGCACGAACGTCAGAAGAAGATCGCGGATGGACTGGACGCTGCCACCCGTGCAGCTCGCGACCTGGAGTTGGCCCAAGAGAAAGCGGGCCATCAACTGCGCGATGCTAAGGCACAGGCAGCTGAAATCATTGAGCAAGCCAAGAAACGCGGTAATCAGATTGTTGAAGAGGCTGTTGAAAAAGCCCGTATCGACGCTGACCGTGTGAAGGTTCAGGCTCAGGCCGAGATCGAGCAGGAATTGAACAGTGTCAAAGATGCGCTGCGTGCCCAACTGGGTGCTCTGGCCGTCGGCGGTGCTGAGAAGATCCTGGGTGCCACAATCGATCAAAACGCGCACGCGGAGCTGGTTAACAAACTGGCTGCTGAAATCTAAGCGAGGGCGATCATGGCAGAATTGACCACGTTGGCCCGACCTTACGCTAAGGCAGCCTTCGAGCACGCCCAGGCCCACCAGCAGCTGGCCTCTTGGTCAGCCATGCTCGGCCTGGCTGCAGCAGTGTCGCAAGACGACACCATGCAGCGCGTGCTCAAGGCCCCGCGACTGACGAGCGCAGACAAGGCCGCCACTTTTATTGAAGTGTGCGGCGACAAGTTTGATGTGAAGGTACAGAACTTCATCCACGTCGTTGCCGAAAACGACCGTCTCCCGCTTTTGCCGGAGATCGCCGCTCTGTTCGACCTGTACAAGGCCGAAGAAGAGAAGTCGGTAGACGTTGAAGTGACCAGTGCTTTTGCATTGAACCAAGAACAGCAAGACAAACTCGCCAAGGTTCTCAGTGCACGACTCAATCGGGAAGTGCGCCTGCAAGCTTCGGAGGACGCATCCCTGATTGGTGGTGTTGTTATCCGTGCCGGCGACCTGGTTATCGATGGCTCGATTCGCGGCAAAATCGCGAAACTTGCCGAAGCATTGAAATCTTGAGTTTGAAGGGGCAGCAGAGCAATGCAGCAACTCAATCCTTCCGAAATAAGTGAAATTATCAAGGGCCGCATCGACAAGCTCGATGTGACCTCCCAAGCCCGTAACGAAGGCACTGTCGTCAGCGTATCTGACGGCATCGTGCGGATTCACGGTCTGGCCGACGTCATGTACGGCGAGATGATCGAGTTTCCGGGCGGCGTCTACGGTATGGCCCTCAACCTGGAGCAAGACTCCGTAGGTGCCGTTGTATTGGGCGCGTACACCAGTCTGGCTGAAGGCATGAGCGCCAAGTGCACAGGCCGCATCCTGGAAGTTCCGGTTGGTAAGGAACTGCTGGGTCGCGTAGTCGACGCACTGGGTAACCCTGTTGACGGTAAAGGTCCACTGGGCAACACCGAGACCGACGCGGTCGAGAAAGTTGCTCCAGGCGTGATCTGGCGTAAGTCGGTAGACCAGCCTGTACAGACTGGCTACAAGGCTGTCGATGCCATGATCCCAGTCGGCCGTGGCCAGCGTGAGCTGATCATCGGTGACCGTCAGATCGGTAAAACCGCTCTGGCGATCGACGCGATCATCAACCAGAAAGACAGCGGCATTTTCTGCGTCTACGTAGCCATTGGTCAGAAGCAATCGACCATCGCCAACGTGGTTCGCAAGCTGGAAGAAAACGGCGCCCTGGCCAACACGATCATCGTGGCTGCCAGTGCTTCGGAATCTCCTGCGCTGCAATTCCTGGCACCGTACTCCGGTTGCACCATGGGTGAATTCTTCCGCGACCGCGGTGAAGACGCGCTGATCGTTTATGACGATCTGTCCAAGCAAGCAGTGGCTTACCGCCAGATTTCCCTGCTGCTGCGCCGTCCACCAGGCCGTGAAGCTTACCCAGGCGACGTGTTCTATCTCCACTCCCGTCTGCTGGAGCGCGCATCCCGCGTTTCGGAAGAATACGTAGAGAAGTTCACCAACGGCGCAGTGACCGGCAAAACCGGTTCCCTGACCGCACTGCCGATCATCGAAACCCAGGCTGGCGACGTTTCCGCGTTCGTTCCGACCAACGTGATTTCCATCACCGACGGTCAGATCTTCCTGGAATCGGCCATGTTCAACTCAGGGATCCGTCCTGCTGTGAACGCCGGTGTTTCGGTATCCCGTGTGGGTGGTGCCGCTCAGACCAAGATCATCAAGAAGCTCTCCGGTGGTATCCGTACCGCTCTGGCTCAGTACCGTGAACTGGCGGCATTCGCCCAGTTCGCTTCTGACCTGGACGAAGCGACCCGTAAGCAACTTGAGCATGGTCAGCGCGTTACCGAGCTGATGAAGCAGAAGCAATACGCCCCAATGTCGATCGCTGACATGGCGTTGTCGCTGTATGCCGCTGAGCGTGGGTTCCTGACTGACGTCGAAATCACCAAGGTCGGCAGCTTTGAACAAGCGCTGATTGCTTACTTCAACCGCGATCACGCCGACTTGTTGGCCAAGATCAACGTGAAGGGTGACTTCAATGACGAAATCGACGCTGGCATGAAAGCCGGTATCGAGAAGTTCAAGGCCACCCAAACCTGGTAAGCCGCAGCGGGAGCCGCAAGGCTCCCGCTTGCTAACCTGATAGGTGTTACATGGCAGGCGCAAAAGAGATTCGCAGTAAGATTGCGAGCATCAAAAGCACGCAAAAGATTACCAGCGCCATGGAAAAAGTGGCGGTCAGCAAAATGCGCAAGGCACAAATGCGCATGGCTGCTAGCCGTCCTTATGCGGAGCGTATCCGCCAGGTAATTGGGCATTTGGCTAACGCCAACCCGGAATACCGCCACCCGTTCATGATCGACCGCGAAGTTAAGCGTGTGGGTTATGTGGTAGTGAGCAGTGACCGTGGTTTGTGCGGTGGTCTGAATACCAACCTGTTCAAGGCCCTGGTCAAGGACATGGCGGTAAACCGCGAAAAGGGCGTCGAGATCGATCTGTGTGTAGTTGGTAGCAAGGGTGCGGCCTTTTTCCGCAACTTCGGCGGTAACGTCGTTGCAGCTATCAGCCACCTGGGTGAAGAGCCGTCGATCAATGATTTGATCGGCAGTGTGAAGGTGATGCTGGATGCGTACCTGGAAGGCCGGATTGACCGCCTGTCCGTGGTATCCAACAAGTTCATCAACACCATGACCCAGCAGCCAACCGTGGAGCAATTGATTCCACTGGTGGCGACTCCGGATCAGGAACTCAAGCACCACTGGGACTACCTCTACGAACCAGACGCCAAAGAGCTGCTTGACGGCTTGATGGTGCGCTACGTGGAGTCGCAGGTGTACCAGGCGGTGGTCGAGAACAACGCAGCTGAACAAGCGGCGCGGATGATCGCGATGAAAAACGCTACCGATAACGCCGGTGATCTGATCAGCGATTTGCAGCTGATCTACAACAAGGCGCGTCAGGCTGCGATCACCCAAGAGATCTCGGAAATCGTCGGCGGCGCTGCCGCGGTTTAACGGTTCAAATATTCAGAGGATCCAGCTATGAGTAGCGGACGTATCGTTCAAATCATCGGCGCCGTTATCGACGTGGAATTCCCACGCGACAGCGTACCGAGCATCTACAACGCGCTGAAAGTACAAGGCGCGGAAACCACCCTGGAAGTTCAGCAGCAGCTGGGCGACGGCGTGGTTCGTACCATTGCGATGGGTTCCACCGAAGGCTTGAAGCGCGGTCTGGACGTTGTCGACACTGGCGCTGCCATCTCCGTACCGGTCGGTAAAGCGACCCTGGGCCGGATCATGGACGTACTGGGCAACCCGATTGACGAAGCTGGCCCGATCGACACCGAAGAGCGCTGGGGCATTCACCGTCCAGCACCTTCGTTCGCCGAACAAGCTGGCGGCAACGATCTGCTCGAAACCGGTATCAAGGTTATCGACCTGGTTTGCCCGTTCGCCAAAGGCGGTAAAGTCGGTCTGTTCGGTGGTGCCGGTGTAGGCAAAACCGTAAACATGATGGAACTGATCCGTAACATCGCCATCGAGCACAGCGGTTATTCCGTGTTCGCCGGTGTGGGTGAGCGTACTCGTGAGGGTAACGACTTCTACCACGAGATGAAGGACTCCAACGTTCTGGACAAAGTGGCACTGGTTTACGGTCAGATGAACGAGCCGCCGGGTAACCGTCTGCGCGTAGCACTGACCGGCCTGACCATGGCCGAGAAGTTCCGTGACGAAGGTAACGACGTTCTGCTGTTCGTCGACAACATCTACCGTTACACCTTGGCCGGTACTGAAGTATCCGCACTGCTGGGTCGTATGCCTTCCGCAGTAGGTTACCAGCCGACCCTGGCCGAAGAGATGGGCGTTCTGCAAGAACGTATCACTTCGACCAAAGAAGGTTCGATCACCTCGATCCAAGCGGTATACGTACCTGCGGATGACTTGACTGACCCGTCGCCTGCGACCACCTTCGCCCACTTGGACGCCACCGTCGTTCTGTCCCGTGACATCGCTTCCCTGGGTATCTACCCAGCGGTCGATCCACTCGACTCGACTTCGCGCCAGCTGGACCCGAACGTGATCGGCCAGGAGCACTACGACACCGCTCGCGGCGTTCAGTACGTGCTGCAGCGTTACAAAGAACTGAAGGACATCATTGCGATCCTGGGTATGGACGAGCTGTCGGAAGCCGACAAGCAGTTGGTTAACCGTGCTCGTAAGATCCAGCGTTTCTTGTCGCAGCCGTTCTTCGTGGCTGAAGTCTTCACCGGTGCTTCGGGTAAATACGTTTCCCTGAAAGACACCATTGCTGGCTTCAAAGGCATCCTCAACGGTGACTACGACCACCTGCCAGAACAAGCGTTCTACATGGTCGGCGGCATCGAAGAAGCGATCGAGAAAGCCAAGAAACTGTAATCTCGGCGCCCGGAAACGGGCGCTCATCAGGTTGAGGCAATCAGATGGCTATGACAGTCCATTGCGATATCGTCAGCGCGGAAGGGGAAATCTTCTCCGGTCTGGTAGAAATGGTGATTGCACACGGCGATCTGGGTGATCTTGGTATCGCCATGGGTCACGCACCGTTGATCACCAGCTTGAAGCCAGGTCCGATCACTCTGACCAAGCAAGGCGGGGAACGTGAGGTGTTTTACATCTCCGGCGGTTTCCTCGAGGTTCAGCCGAACATGGTCAAGGTACTTGCCGACACCGTGCAACGTGCTGGCGACCTGGATGAAGCCTCCGCTCAGGAAGCCGTCAAGGCTGCCGAGAAGGCCCTGAATGAAAAGGGTGCGGACTTCGACTACAGCGCTGCTGCTGTACGTCTGGCCGAGGCTGCAGCCCAGCTGCGCACGCTCCAGCAGATCCGCAAGAAGTAAGCGGCCCAGCCGCAATGCTTCAAGCGCGATTGATTAAAAAGGGTAGCCTCGGCTACCCTTTTTCTTTTTCAGCAAAACACTTCTCAGGTCTGAAGTCGGACCGCCCAGGATTGGTAGCCATTCATGTCTCTTGAAATTGTCATTCTCGCCGCAGGCCAGGGCACCCGCATGCGTTCAGCCCTGCCCAAGGTGCTGCACCCGATCGCGGGCAATTCCATGCTTGGTCATGTTATCCACAGCGCCCGGCAGCTGGACCCCCAGCGTATTCACGTGGTGATTGGCCATGGTGCCGACGTGGTGCGTGAACGCCTGGCGGCGGATGATTTGAATTTCGTGTTGCAGGACAAACAACTGGGCACCGGCCACGCGACTGCGCAGGCCGTACCGTTCATCAGCGCCGACACCGTACTGATCCTCTACGGCGACGTACCGCTGATCGAAGTCGAAACCCTGCAACGCCTGCTCAAGCAAGTAGTACCTGGCCAGGTGGGCCTGCTCACCGTTGAGCTGGATGACCCAACCGGCTACGGCCGTATCGTGCGCGATGCCAGCGGCAAGGTCGCTGCCATCGTCGAACACAAAGACGCCAGCGAAGCCCAGCGTGCGATTACCGAAGGCAACACCGGTATTCTCGCCGTGCCGGCCAACATGCTGGCTGACTGGATGAGCCGCTTGTCCAACAACAATGCCCAGGGCGAGTACTACCTCACCGACGTCATTGAGATGGCCGTCAGTGACGGCCTGCTGGTTGCCACCGAGCAGCCCCATGACCCGATGGAAGTGCAGGGCGCCAACGACCGCAAGCAGCTTGCCGAGCTTGAGCGCCACTACCAATTGCGTGAAGGTCGCCGCCTTATGGCCCAGGGCGTAACCCTGCGTGATCCGGCGCGCTTCGATGTGCGGGGTGAGGTCACGGTTGGCCGTGATGTGCTGATCGACATCAACGTGATCCTTGAAGGCCGCGTGATCATTGAAGACGACGTGGTAATTGGCCCTAACTGCGTAATCAAGGACAGCACCTTGCGCAAAGGTGTGGTGGTCAAGGCCAACAGCCATCTTGAGGGTGCAGTGATGGGCGAGGGCAGTGATGCCGGTCCGTTTGCGCGCCTTCGTCCGGGCAGTGTGCTGGGTGCCCGTGCGCACGTCGGCAATTTCGTTGAACTCAAGAACGCGAAAATGGGCGACGACGCCAAGGCCGGTCACTTGGCCTACCTCGGTGATGCGGTGATCGGCGCGCGCAGCAACATCGGCGCCGGTGCGATCACCTGCAACTACGATGGCGCCAACAAGTACCAGACCACCATTGGTGATGATGTATTTATCGGCTCCAACAACTCGTTGATTGCGCCCGTCACCATTGGGGATGGTTCAAACACTGCGGCAGGTTCGACCATCAATCAGGATGTGGATAAGTCCCAACTGGCTGTTGCCCGCGCCCGCCAGCGCAACATCGACGGCTGGAAACGCCCGGTCAAAATCAAAAAGACCTGAGTTATCCACAACCTCACCAGCTAATGCTATCTCCTGTGGGAGCTGGCTTGCCTGCGATAGCGGTCTGGCATTCACGATGAATGTTGCCTGACACTCCGCCATCGCAGGCAAGCCAGCTCCCACATTGGTTGAGTGGTGTTAGCAAAAATCAGCGTAAAAATTACAGCTTGCCGCTTGACGATCTTTCGCCAATAGGTTTTGATTGCCTTCGTTATCTTTCGAAACGAAACTTATCACTACTATGTCGAAACGAAATACACCCCAACGACGCCACAACATTCTGACCCTGCTCAATGAACAGGGCGAAGTCAGCGTGGACGAATTGGCCAAACGTTTCGAAACGTCGGAAGTGACCATCCGCAAGGACCTCGCCGCCCTCGAAAGCAATGGCCTGCTGCTGCGCCGCTACGGTGGCGCGATCACCATGCCCCAAGAGCTGGTCGGTGATGCCGCTCAACCCATCTCGGCTTACAAGCGCGCCATCGCCCGTGCGGCCGTCATGCGCTTGCGTGAACACGCGCGCATCATCATCGACAGCGGCAGCACCACCGCCGCCATGATCCCGGAGCTCGGCCACCAGCCGGGCCTGGTGGTGATGACCAACTCCCTGCACGTGGCCCGCGCGCTGAGCGAGCTGGAACATGAGCCGGTGTTATTGATGACCGGCGGCACCTGGGACCCGCATTCGGATTCATTCCAGGGCCAGGTCGCCGAACAAGTGCTGCGTTCCTATGATTTTGATCAGTTGTTTATCGGCGCCGACGGCATCGATCTGGAACGTGGCACCACCACCTTCAACGAACTGCTGGGCCTGAGCCGTGTAATGGCCGACGTCGCCCGTGAAGTGGTGGTGATGGTCGAATCCGACAAGATCGGCCGCAAGATCCCCAACCTGGAGCTGCCCTGGAGCAGCGTCCATACCCTTATTACCGATGATCGCCTGCCGCTTGAGGCCCGCGACCAGATCCAAGCCCGCGGCATTACGCTGATATGCGCGGCAATCATCTAGGAGATACACCATGTGTGGAATTGTAGGCGCAGTCGCTGAACGCAACGTCACCGCCATCCTGCTTGAAGGCCTCAAACGTCTGGAATACCGCGGCTATGACAGCGCCGGTGTAGCCGTATTTACCAACGCCGGCAAGCTCGAGCGCATGCGCCGCCCAGGCAAAGTCAGCGAGCTGGAACAAGCTTTGCTCGGCGAGCCGCTGGTGGGTCGTCTGGGCATCGCCCACACCCGTTGGGCCACCCACGGTGCACCGTGCGAACGTAACGCTCACCCGCATTTCTCCGGCGACCTGGCCGTGGTGCACAACGGCATTATCGAAAACCACGAAGTGCTGCGCGAACAGCTCAAGGGCCTGGGCTACGAGTTCACCTCGGACACCGACACCGAAGTCATCGCCCATCTGCTCAACCACAAGCTCAAGGACCTCGGCGACCTGACTGTCGCGCTCAAAGCCACCGTCAAGGAACTGCACGGCGCCTATGGCCTGGCCGTGGTCTGCGCCAGCCAACCCGACCGCGTGGTGGCTGCGCGCAGTGGCAGCCCGTTGGTGATTGGCCTGGGCCTGGGCGAAAACTTCCTTGCCTCCGACCAACTGGCCCTGCGCCAAGTGACTGACCGCTTCATGTACCTGGAAGAAGGTGATATCGCCGATATTCGCCGTGAAAGTGTGCAGATCTGGGACGTCAACGGCGTGCCGGTCGAGCGCGAAGCTGTGCAATACCGCGACGGTGCCGAGGCCGCTGATAAAGGCGAATTCCGCCACTTCATGCTCAAGGAAATCCACGAGCAACCGTCTGTGGTGCAACGCACCCTGGAAGGCCGCCTGAGCCAGAACCAAGTGCTGGTCAACGCCTTCGGCCCACAAGCCGCCGAGCTGTTCGCCAAAGTGCGCAATGTGCAGATCGTCGCCTGCGGCACCAGCTACCACGCCGGTATGGTTGCCCGTTATTGGCTCGAAGAACTGGCCGGCATCCCGTGCCAGGTCGAAGTCGCCAGCGAGTTCCGCTACCGCAAGGTGGTGGTGCAGCCCGACACCCTGTTCGTGACCATCTCCCAGTCCGGCGAAACGGCTGACACCCTGGCCGCGCTGCGTAATGCCAAAGAACTCGGCTTCCTTGGCAGCCTGGCAATCTGCAACGTCAGCATCAGCTCGCTGGTGCGCGAGTCCGACCTGACCCTGTTGACCCAGGCCGGTCGCGAAATCGGCGTGGCGTCCACCAAAGCCTTTACCACCCAACTCGTTGGCCTGTTGCTGCTGACCCTGTCCCTGGGCCAGGTGCGCGGCACCCTCGCCGAAGGCGTCGAAGCCACATTGGTTGAAGAACTGCGCCGCCTGCCGGCCCGTCTGGGCGAAGCCCTGGCCATGGACAGCACCGTGGAAAAAGTCGCCGAACTGTTCGCCGACAAAAACCACACCCTGTTCCTCGGCCGTGGCGCGCAATACCCGGTAGCGATGGAAGGCTCGCTCAAGCTCAAGGAAATCTCGTACATCCACGCCGAAGCCTACCCGGCCGGCGAACTCAAACACGGCCCATTGGCCCTGGTGGATGACGACATGCCGGTGGTCACCGTCGCGCCGAACAACGAACTGCTGGAAAAGCTCAAATCCAACCTGCAGGAAGTACGCGCGCGTGGCGGTCAGTTGATCGTGTTTGCCGACGAAAAGGCTGGCATGACCAATGGCGAAGGCACCCACGTGATCAACATGCCGCACATCCACGACACCCTGTCGCCGATCCTCTACACCATCCCGTTGCAGCTGCTGTCGTATTACGTTGCTGTGCTCAAGGGCACTGACGTTGACCAGCCGCGTAACCTGGCGAAGTCGGTGACGGTGGAGTAAGCGCTGCTGGCGTATCGGAAGGGGCTATTTCAATAGCCCCTTTTTACATGCTGGAGCCGCCAACTCAAGGACGCCCGTTTATGCAAAGCCTCTCTACAATCGTACACGCACGCTTGCACAATCGCCGATTTGCGGTGGCGAACAACGCCCAAGGACTGTCCGGTGTCGGCACGGTATTTCATTACCTGGTCGAAGATGGCGTTATTTCGAGTACTTACCAAGGCGGTCGGATTCGTTTGGGAGCGCAGGTCGGACAGGTGACAGGTCACAACACCTTTGAGCTGCTTTTTCACTGTGTGACGATGGACGAGCAACTACTTGCCGGGTGGTCGAGAGGTACAGTGGGTGTCGACGCGTCAGGGCGCACAACCTTGAGCTTTGTTTGGGGCTGGTTGTCGGGCGCGACAGGTGGCGGCGAGTCGAATTACACCGAGTTGACTGCATGAGGTAGCCCGCCGAGAACCCCCATGCTCCCTGCCTCATTGATGTGCATTAGCGGCCACCTTATCCCTAGAATGCAGCCTTATGGATAGCCAGACAGGGGTGTCATCACTATGAACAGAGGTTTCTACCGTGCGGACAAACGCTTGCCGCTCAGCCTTTCGTACTCGCTGAGACCTGGTCTGGTAAAAGTCTGTGGCACTGTGATGCTCAAAGAGTCGCGCTTATCCCCAGTGGATGGCTTGCCCTGTGCCGGGTATTCACTGCAGATCCAGGAGAGCTACCGCGACAGCGGCGAAAGGGATGCATGGCGGACAGTATTTACTGACGCACAATGCAATGACTTTGCGCTCAAGGATGCCCACGGCACTGTGGATATCATCGCCGAAGGCATTGAGTTGTTTTCAGGCCAAGTGCCACAGCTAGGGGACTATCGTTACACCGCAGGACCGGGCCGCCAGCAAGGAGAAATCTTGCTCAGCGAAAGCCTGGAGGTCATGGTTATCGGTACTGCAATACAGCGTAACGGTAAAACGGTGATCGTCCGGGGTGAGGAGGCCGATACGGTATTTGGTGTGGAGCGGCTGCGCACTGTGAACAACTATCGTCTCGCTGTGCCAGCGTGGCGCGCCTTGGGGTTATGCAGTGCCTTGGTGGTGTTGTTCGGTATGGCGCTACTGCTTATAGATCCGGCGCAATGGATGCAGTGGCAGTTGCCCAGCCGCGATACGTTCCAGCAAATGGCTGTATTGGGGCCATTCTATGAATGGGTGGCTTTGTTGTATCAGCGCCAAGGTTTATCGCTGCCGTTGTTGGCTGCCTTCGGTTGGATGGGCATAGTATTCGTGCTGATGTGCGTTGCACGGGTGTTTCTTTATCGAGATATCCACAAGCGGGTTCAGCCCATACTTATCGCCTGGGGAGTGGTTGGCGTGATCGGTGGCGGCCTGGTGACGTGGGCATTGGTGGCGCTCGAGTTCGATCCATTCAAGATTTTTTTGATCTGGCTGAGCGTGATCATCGTCGCACTGGCCTTTTCTATTACCCAACAGCGGGCTTTGCAGGCGTTGGTGGCGAGCGTTTTCAAAACCGAGTTGACCTAAGGTACAAACTCTACTCGTAACCCGCGGCTAGCACTGCGCCCCTGATCATCGCTGACCCGCAGCCGGTATTCGCCCGACTTGCCCGGCCGCCAGTTCAAGGTGGTTTGCGGCGGGCCTTGGCCGATCAGGGTCTGGTCGGCAAACCAGTACAGCGTGGTCGCATAACTGGCCGCGTTGGCATTGAGCGGAATGCTTTCCTGCGGCTGGGACAGGCGCAACTGGTAGCTCACCTGGGTCAGCGGCGAGCGAATTTGCGGCGCTTCGCTTTGGTCGCTGATGCGGTTGGGTTGGCAATTTTTCATCACGTTCGGCGGCGTGCGCCGGGGCAGGCCGGCGGCGCGGTACAGGCGCTGCACGTCGCTGGGCCAGAATTCGAAGACTTCTTCGCGGGTGTATTGCGGGTCGAACGGCGGGCACGCGGCCTTGCCGGTGCGGGTATCGATCAGTACCGGGCGGTGCAGGTTGGACACGCGAATTGGCGACACGCCGGGGATGTACCAGGTCTTGCGGGTTTGCGGGCACCAGCGGTTGGGCAACTCGCCGGAGGCCGCACACACGTCGATGCGCACCAGCCCGGCGGGCGGCTTGTCGGGCTTGATAACCACGTTGGGCAAGGCCAGCGGCAGGGCGTCGGCGATACGGAAGAACAGCGGCGCGGCGGTTTTGGCGCCGATAAACGTCGGGTTCGGCCGCCCATCAAAATTACCCACCCACACCACCAGCACATACGGCCCCACCAGGCCCGCGCTCCAGGCATCGTGAAAGCCCCATGAGGTGCCGGTTTTCCACGCGGTGCGCCAGTGGCGGCCGGGCAGGCCATCCGGGCGTGGGTTGCGGCGCAGCATGTCGCGCACCATAAAGGCTGCTTGGGGCGTGAGCAGTTGCGCGCCGGTGGTTTGCGGTTGTTCCTGCAAATAGCGCAAAGGCCGCAGATGCCCGTCACCTGCCAGCATCACATACAGGCGCGCCAGTTCCTCCGGCGTCATCTCGCCGCCGCCCAAGGCCAGGGCCAAACCGTAGTGGCTTTCCCCACGCAAGCCTTTGATACCGGCGCGTTGCAGCAAGCCATACAGCGAGGGCGACTGCACCTGGCTGGCGAGCCACACCGCCGGAATATTGCGACTACGGATCAACGCATCCCGCGCCGTCAGTGGCCCGACAAAACTGCCGTCGAAATTTTCCGGCTGGAAGTAGCCGAAGTTACTGGGTAAATCCTTGAGGATGCTCATGGGGTGGATAACCCCCTGATCCAGCGCCAACCCATACAGAAACGGCTTGAGCGTCGACCCCGGCGAGCGCCGCGACAACACGCCGTTGACCTGCCCGTGGATGCCTGTGGATAAGTAATCCGCCGAACCTACCAGCGCCTTGACGCTCTGGTCGCGGCTGTCCACAAGGATGGCCGTGGCGTTTTCCACACCGGTACTGCGCCGCTCGGCAATAAAGCCTGTGATCAAGCGTTCGAGCAGTTGCTGCAAAGGCAGGTTGAGGGTTGAGTTGAGTTCGTTGCCGGGTTGCGACGCCAGCAGCTGTTCGCTCAAGTGCGGTGCCAGAAACGGTATCTGCTGGCGGTTGCGCGCCTCCAGAGGCAAGTCGAGCAAACTGTCGTTACGCGGGTCCTGTGGATAAGTTTCGCGCCAGTCGGCCATCAAGCGCAGCCGCGCATGTTGCAGCGACGGCCCGAAGCGCGCGCGTCGCCCCGGTTGCTGTGGGATCACCGCCAGCGCCAAGGCTTCGGACAACGACAACTGCGCCGCCGACTTGCCAAAGTAAATCCGGCTGGCCGCTTCGGCGCCCTCGATATTGCCACCCATGGGCGCCAGGTTCAGGTAAGCCTCAAGGATATCGTGCTTGCTGTAGCGCGCTTCCAGCCACAGCGCCAGGGCCATCTGCTGCAATTTGCCCGGCACTTGGCGGGTGTTGAGGTCCCACAGCCGCCGCGCCAGCTGCATGCTCAAGGTCGAGCCGCCCTGGCGCTGGCCGCCGCTGTAGGTGGCCATGGCCGCGCGCAGCAACGCCGGGGGGTTGATGCCCGGGTGCCAATAGAAATTGCGGTCTTCCTTTAGCAGCAAGGCCTCGACCAGTGACGGCGACATGCGCTCCAGCGGCAGCCACAGGCGATATTGCCCGTCCTGCGCCAAGGTCATGCGCAGCAACGCGCCGTCATCGGCCAACACCACGCGGGACGAGGTGACGGCCTGTTCCAGCGGGGCATGGGGCCACCATCGCAGCCCCGCCAGCGTGCCTGTAAAGAGTACCGCCGCTGCAAGCAGCGGCGTCAGGCGTTTAAGGCTTGGTAATTTCAAGCTGGCCTACTTTGCCGCGCCCTTGCAGGGTGGTTTCGTACATGCCTTCGGCGTAGGCCGGTGGCGTATTGAACGTCCCTGCGTTGGTGGCGCGCACGCGGTACACGAAAGTGCCTACATCACGCAGCGCGGTGCCGTACAACACCACCCGATCATCGCGCACGTCCACGTAGTCCGGCTGCCAGTTGCTCAGCTCGGTTTCGCCGATCGGCGCCTGCCAGGTATCGGCTTCGTCACCGTCTGCGGTTTCCACGTACTCGGAATCGTCGCCTTCACTTTCACTTTCTTCGTTGCTGGCGGCCGCTTCCGGCTCCGGCGGCAAGTTATACACAGGCTCGACGCCACCGGGCAGCAGATCGACCACGGCCACTTGCTGCACTTGGTCGCGGTCGGTGGCGCGCAGGCGCAGGCGCACCAGGAACTCGTCGCCCACCGCGACTTTGCTCACTGGCTCGCCTTTGAGGTCGAGGTATTCGTGGATGATCTCCAGGCCATTGTTGATGGGCTTGAGCTTGGCGCCCTTGTCGAAACCGGCTTCGCTGAGCATGTAGAAGGCGGCC
Source organism: Pseudomonas sp. 2995-3 (assembly GCF_002742565.1). Classification (NCBI taxonomy): domain Bacteria; kingdom Pseudomonadati; phylum Pseudomonadota; class Gammaproteobacteria; order Pseudomonadales; family Pseudomonadaceae; genus Pseudomonas; species Pseudomonas sp. 2995-3. Next base: position 146,384 of record NZ_LJSB01000314.1, read on the forward strand.
GGTCCGTCGGTTTTTTCCATCACCAGCTTCTGCGTTTTACCCGGCACGGCGGCGCGCGGTGGCTGGCCGGCCATCTCCAGCAATTGCTGTTGCTTGTCGCCCAGCCAGGCGGTCGCCTTGAGGGTCATGTCGCTCTGGGCGCGCTGGCCATAATTGTCCAGGGCGCGCAGCAGCAGGGCGGCCGACAGCGAGTTGTAACGCTGTTCGTTCAGGCGCTTGCCGAGTTTATCCAGCAGCGCCGTCGGTACATCGTCAAGCAACTCGGGGAAGTGGCGCGCCAGCAGGTGCAAGTGCTCGGCGTCGTGTACCAGCGGGTCGTAATACAGGCCGTCGCTGTCCCACTTATCCACCAGCGAACGCCACGGGATTTTGCGGAACAGGGTATCGGCCTGACGATCCTGCTTGAGCAGCTTGTAACTGGCCGCCAGGTAAGCGGCGCCAAGGTCGTTTTGCCAGGTGTCTTTGAAGTAGCTCTCGTAGCGCTCGCGGATATCGCTCAAGGCGCCGCTCACCAGAATTCCCTGACGGCTCAAGAGGTAACTGGCGTAGGCACGGTTGCGCAATTCCGACAGACCTTCGCTTGGGCCATTGGCCAAGTCGGTCAGGTAGGCGTTGGAGCGCGCCAGCAGGTCTTCCGGCACCGGCAGCCCGCGTTCCTTGGCTTCGATCAGGAAGTCGGTGGCGTACAGGCTGGCATACGGCGCCACGTCCGGGTTGGCGGCCCACAAACCAAAGCCACCGGCCGAGTTCTGGCGCTGGCGCAGCATGCGCACCGCGCCGCTGAAGGCTTGTTCGGCTTCTGGTGCGGTACCGCCCCAGATCAACGCCGGCATGGCCTTGGACACCAATTGCTCGGTGCAGGCGTAGCCATAGTCATCCAGGTAATGCTTGAGGCCGTTGGCCCATACCAGCGGCGAGGCAGCCACACCCAGTTGCACATCGCGCAATTGGCTGAACAGCTCACGCGTCGGTTTCAGCTCTTTGCTGGCGCTGTCGAACCGGCCCAGGCTCAAGGCCACGCGATGCTCGCTCAGTGGGCGGATCGACGTGGTTTCTGCGACCTGGATACGTTTGCCGTTCGGCAGTACCGCGACAAAACGCAGGTCCGCGGAGCCGAGGGTTTCACCGACCTTGATCTTGAACTCGGCAGTGCCTTCCTTGCGCGGTTGCAGCGACAGGGTACTGCCTTTGTCGCCCTGCACGTTTAGCCCGTCGCTGGTCTGCACTTCAAACTTCACGTCCGCTGCCGCGTCGAGGTTACTGAACACCCCGGCGCTCACATTGAACACGTCCCCCGGCGCCACAAAGGCCGGCACGTTCGGCGTGATCACAATCGGCCCGCGCACTTCGGTATTGGCCTCGCTGACGCCCACGCTGTCACTGTCCACTGCCACCGCAAACAGGTGCAGCTTGCCGTTGAAGCTGTCCGGCACCTGGTAATGCAGCACGGTTTCACCGGCCGGCAGGTCAACCAACCCGGACCACCAGGCCACGGGCGGCTGGTGTTTACGCTTGAACGGGTTGAGGTGGTTGGCCAGCGCGCCTTCGGTGTCACCACCGGGCGCTGCGCCACTGAGCAGGCGGCTGAATTCCGGCAGGATCAGGTCAAGGATCTGACTGGTGCCAACCTCCAATGCGCGTTTCTGGAAGAAGAAGCCCAACGGGTCGGGCGTCTGGTAACGCGCCACTTGCAGGATGCCTTCGTCCACCGCGTAAACCACCGCGCGGCCTGGGCGGTCGGCAGTTACCTTGATATCCAGGGTCTGCCCCGGCTCGATCTTCTCCGGGCCTTCAACCTTGAGCGCCATGCGCCGTGCATCCAGGTTGATGCTGAACGGCACCACGCCGTAGGACAGCGGGCTCATATAGACCTCAGGCGAACCCATGTCGCGCACAAACTGCACGTTGACGTAGGCATTGCCCTCAAGCCCGGCAGGCACGCGGATATGTTGCACGCTGTTGGTGCTGTCGGCCTTGAACCACTGTTGGGTGTAAACCTTGTCACGCTCGATGGTGATCAAGCCGGCACCGGTGTAAGGCGCGCGGATGCTGATCGCTATCTCATCACCGGTGGCATAGCTGCGTTTATCCAGGCGCAGTTGCAGCTCGGCGTTGCGCTCCAGCGAGCGCGAGGTGTTGCCGCGCCCGGCCACGCTGTAGTCGATCTGGTTGAGCAGGCGGCCATTGGCGTCTTTGACCTGCAGGGTGAAATCACCCGGCGTGCCGGTGTTCAGGGTCTGCTTGGCGCCGTCCTTGGTCATCGTCAGCGGTGAGGCCGGCTGGCTGATGTTCTTGATGCGCGACTCGTATTTGTAGGTGCCGTTGGACTGTTTCACCAGTACCGATACGTAACGGTGTTCGACCACTTCACTGGTCAGGCCATCCACTGCCATCGGCGTGAGGTCCGGCGCGACGGCCAGCCATTGCACCTGACGCGGGGCGTCCTTGGCGACGTACGACAGCGAGTCCTGACTTTTCACACCGACCAGATAAGGCGCGGACGACACCAGCAGCGCACTTTGCGCCGCCACGTTGCGGCCACCTTCGGCCTCGAACACCTGGGTCATCACCTGCAGGCGATAGGTGCTGCTGGCAAAGCGTTGCAGGTTGAGGTCGAGTACGGCCTGGCCGTTGTCGTCGACGGTGGTTTCAGCCAGGTCTTCGGTGCTGGCTTCTTCCAGGGCGTCGTTGAGGCGGAAGCGGTAATCGGGGTAACGGTCAAAGGCCGCGAGCGTCGGGCTCAGGGACATCTTCGCCGTGACGCGTCGGCCGGCTGCCGGCGCGCCGAACAAGTGCATCGCGGTGACTTTGGCCACCACCTGGTCCGGTGGAATCCAGCCCAACACCGGCGTGTCGTGCAGGCTCAGGCTGACCTTCATGCGGTCCGGCTCGAAGTCGCGGACCTTGAAGCTGACACTGCCCAGGTCGTTGCGGGTATTTTTCTGGCCAATCAGTTGCAACGTCGCGGTGTACTCACCGGCGGGAGCGACTTCACTGCTGGGGAAATCAAAGGTTTCAAAGCCGCTGGTGGACAGTTTGAGCGGCTGGCGAATCACTTCCAGGCCGCGCGGGTCGGTGATTTGCAGTTCAACCGGCAGGCCTTGCAAGGCACCTTTCCAGTCGCCGCTGCGCACGATCATGCCCAGGTGCGCGGTCTCGCCCGGGCGGTACAGGCCACGGTCGGTGAACATATACGCGCTGAGGCGATTAATCGCGCCGTCTTCTTCCAAACCGCCTACATCGAAGCGTGAAAAGTCCAACTGCTGGGACTGACGGGCAATCGGCAGGAACGACTGGTCATTGCCGCGCGTGACTACATACATCAGCGGCGTTTTCTCACGGCGCAGTTCATCCAGCTTGGCGAAATGCGCGTGGCCTTCGGCATCGGTGCGGCCGCTGGCGACCGGCAGACCGTTGCGACCCATGATATCGACTTGTGCATCGGCGACCGGCGAGCCGTTGCCGATGGACTGCACAAACACATCGTGGCTGCCGTCGCTGGAGCGCTTGGCGATGATGCCAAGGTCGGTAACCACGATAAAACGCAGGTCGCTGGTGCTGTTGCGTTCGTACTCGAACGTGCGCTCGGCCGGGTCATCCTGCGGGCTCAGCTTGAGCACGAAAATACCGCGACGGCCGCCATTGGCGGTGAGGTAGTGGCTCAGATCCACGTTGTCGTAGACGGTTTTCGCCGGGTCATTGGACGACAACGCAATATCCAGCGACTGACGCTCAACCATGCGGTCGAAGTATTCATTGCCGAAATTCGGCCGGGCGAAGCTGCCGCTGCTTTGGTCGACCAAATGCTGCAACTGGTTGGGCAGCAGGCGGGCGATTTCCACATGGGCACCGGGCACGCCACGGGCCATGAAACCCAGGCGTTTTTCGCCGTTGAGGCTCAGCAGCGCGCCGTCCGACAGGAACTGCAAGGTGCGTGGGTACGCCGGCATGCTGATCAGCGAAGCGGTAGGGTTTTTCGCCAGATAACCGCCAATGGCTTCCAGGTTGGCGGGCACGCGTACATACAGCGCGCGGCCGGCCGGAGCCTTGAACTTGAACGCATGCAGGGTGTTCAGCGGTTCGACGCTGGGCACGTGGGTCAGGTTGACCTTGGTGCTGCGCGCCAGCATCGCGTCGTCGATGTCGTTGCTGGTGTAAGGGCGCGTGTCGTCTTCAGCCTTGGCCGGCAGCAGCCAGGCCTGGACCTTACCGGCGATGGTGTCATCGGCCACGGCGCTGGAGCTGCTGAACATCAACACCGGTTCCGGTTCGCCGCGCTCGTTGTCGACAAAGCTGACTTCGGCACCGGTAAACGTCAGGCGATATCGGCCGGGCACGGTGACTTCCGCCACCAGTGGCGCGTTGCTGGCATTGCCGCCGTCACGGGCTTTGATGCCTTCATCGAGCTTGGCGCTGACCGGCGTGCTTTCCAGTGGCGTGGCCAGGGCGGCGGAGCGCACGTAAGCATTGAGCTTGAGGTCGTCGAAGGTGATTTCCGGGCGGTTGGGCAGCTGGGCGTCGCGGTAGGCCAGGCCTTTGCCGAGGGTTACCGAGACGCGCTTGCGCAGGTTGTCTTCATCCACCGGGTGGGAAAAGTGGAAGGTCGCCACCAGCTGTTTCAGTGTGGGGTTGGACGGGTCTTGGTACAGCTCGTTTTGCGCCAGGGTGGCGCGGAACGGTTGGGTGGAGAACTGGCTGCTGTATTGGCTGAGCAGCACGCCGTCAGCCAGCAGCTGTTTCTTGGCCAGGTCGAGCGTGTAATGGGCATCCACAGGCCAGTCTTTTTCCGGCACGAACAATAACGTGCGGTCGTCAGACCAACGCCAGGCACCGGCTACAGCGGGTTTAAGGGTAATGCCTTCAGTGACCGGCTTGCCAATGGCCGCCAGCGGAGCCACGGACTCGGCAAAGCGCACCTGCAAGTTATCCACAACCGGAGGCTGCTGGGTGTAATCGGTCAGGTTCGGCTTATGCAGCGAATAACCCACGGTGTGGGGCTGCGGCAAATTCGAATACCAGTGCCAGCCGTAGAAACCAGCAGCGGCCAGCAGCACCAGGCCCAAGACCCCGGCACCCGCCTGGCGCGGATAGGCGCGGGCTTTACTGCCCAGGTTCCCCACGCCACGGCCCGTGGCTCGCAGCCAGGCGGGCGGCTGCCATTGGCCAAAGATGGCACTCACCACAGTCAGTAAAGCACCGAGAATTCGGCGGCTGATCGCTTTCAACGAATCGAACATGGTGAGCATCCCTGGCAAAGTGCGGCCTATCTTACACGCGTCTTTGATACAAAAGATGACGTGAAGTGGTCAGCGTGCTCAGGTGTGTTGCACAAAGGTGAGGCGTACCGCAAAACCGATCGAAAGGTTGGCCGCGAAGCAAGGTTTCGGATTGAGCGGGGGCCTCCCAATACACCACAAAACCCTGTGGGAGCTGGCTTGCCTGCGATGGCGGTGGCACACCAAAAAGTGATGCTGGCTGACACTCCGCTATCGCAGGCAAGCCAGCTCCCACAATTGATCTGTGTTGGGCTTAAGAGAGCGTGTTCCTCAGGTCCACCAGTAGCGCACAAGGTGGAAGAAAATCGGCGCGGCAAAGCACACCGAATCCAGGCGGTCCAGCATCCCGCCGTGGCCTTCGATCATGTGCCCCCAATCCTTCACGCCCCGGTCGCGCTTGATCGCCGACATCACGATGCCGCCGGCGAAGCCCAGCAGGTTGATCAGCAGCGCGATCAGGAATGACTGCCACGGGTTGAACGGCGTGGTCCACCACAGCGCCGCGCCGATCAGGGACGACAGCAGAATCCCGCCGACAAAGCCTTCCACGGTTTTGGACGGCGACAGGTTGGGCGCGATCTTGTGTTTGCCGAACAGCTTGCCGCACACGTACTGCAGCACGTCCGACAGCTGCACCACGATCACCAGGTAAGCGATCAGCAACAGGTTGCGGCCTTCGTAGCCGGGAATGTCGAGCGTCAGCAGGGCGGGCACGAACGACACGCAGAACACCGCGATCATCAGGCCCCATTGCACCTTCGACGCACGCTCCAGAAAGTGCGTGCTGTCGCCGCCCAGTGAGGCGAGGATCGGCAGCAGCAGGAACACGTACACGGGGATAAAGATCGAGAACAGCCCGTACCAGTCGGCGTAGATCAGCAGGTATTGCAGCGGCAGCGCCAGATAGAACGCCGCCACCAGCGCTGGGTAATCGCTGCGGCGGGGGGGGGGGGGGGGGAGAAATTCGCGCAGGGCGTAGAACGACACCGCGTAGAACAGCAGGATCACCGCGCCGGTGCCGAGCCAGAAGGCGATACCGATCACCACCACCATCACCCACCAGGCATTGATGCGGGCGTTAAGGTTGTCGACCACCGCATTCGGTGTGCCACGGGTGCGCAGTTTGAGGATCAGGCCGATCAGCGAGGCGAGCACCAGGATCGCGCCGATTCCGCCGAACAGCATCAGGGTTTGGCTATCCATGTCAGACATGCTCCGGGGCGAGGGCAAGCAGGGCGTCGCGGGTGCGGGCGAGGAAGGCGGTTTTGTCTTCACCGTCTTCCAATTGCAGCGGCGCGCCAAAACTGGTGGTGCACAGCAACGGCAGCGGCAGTACGCGGCCCTTGGGCATGACCCGGTTGAGGTTGGCGATCCACACCGGAATCAATTCGGCCTGTGGGTAACTTTTTGCCAGGTGATACAGGCCACTTTTGAACGGCAGCAAACCGTCCTCCAGGTTGCGCGTGCCTTCGGGAAAGATGATCAAGGAATCGCCGCCTTCCAGCGCGGCGAGCATCGGCTGCAAGGGGTTATCCACAGGGTCTTTACGCTCACGGTCGATCAACACGCCGTTGAACACGCGGTTGATGATGTAGCGGCGCAGTGCGCTTTGGTTCCAGTAATCACTGCCGGCCACCGGGCGCGTGAATTTGCGCAGGTTCTGCGGCAACGACGCCCATAACAAGACGAAATCACCGTGGCTGCTGTGGTTGGCGAAGTAGATGCGCTGCACCGGCACCGGTGCGCAGCCCAGCCACAGGCTGCGGGCGCCGGTGACGGTGCGGGCCATCGAAGTAATCAGGGTGGCGACCACGGGTTCGAACATGGGGATTCCTTATCCGGCGAAAGGTAGCCAAGGGCTGGCGAGGATGACGGCCAGGGTCAGCAGCGCTTGCGCGCCCAGCAACCAGGCTTGTTTGCGCAGCAGTTTGAGCGCGCCGCGACGGCGTTCGATCCAGGGTCGGCCGGCGCGTTTGGGCGATTGCAGGCCGAGGCTCTGCAAGGCTTGGTCGAGGTCGGCCGTGCGCTCGGTGTCGCGGGCCAGCAGGGCGAACAGGTCGGCGTCGAAGGCCACGCGCAAGGCCCAGTACTTTTGCAGCAAGCCGAGAATAATCATCCACAGGCTGAGCAGCAGGCACAGGGTCGAAACGCTCGCCAACAGCAACTGAGCGAGGCCAAACAACACGCCAGCCACGGTCAGGCCTGTGGATAACTGATCCAGCGAACGGCCACGGCGCAGCAGGCTGGCAACAACCTGAAGTTCCATATCAGCGGGCATGGGGCAAACCCTCCAACGCTTTACGGTGAGCAGGATGCAGGACCACTTCGGCCCGTGCTGTAAGAATAATAGCCAGTGCCTCGTCGACCGTGGCAGCACGCCCGCTGTGCAGCAGCCACGCGGCGACGGCGGTGGCGCTGCGTGAGTAGCCGAGGGCGCAGCACACCAGCAACGCGCCGTTTGAACGCAGGCGCTCAATGGCTTCGGCGGCTTGCTGGCACTCGGCGGGGGACGGGGCAATCAGGTCCAGCACGGGCACGCATTCATAGGCGCGGCCCTGTGGATTAATCGGCAATTCGGCGCACAGATCGACGATAGCCTTGAAGGAACCTTGCTCGTCGTTGGCAGGAATTCGACCAAGCCAGACGTTATCCACAATCTGGTCAGGCTGTGGATGTTTACGTGTCCACAGCCTGGAATTTATCCACGCAGCCGCCAAATAGGGTGCATACAGCCAGCGCGCGGCAGGAGTGAGCCGGCCGTCTTTGCGCTTCTGGAAGCCCGACGCGCCGAGTACAAAGTAGTTCGCCTTGATCAAACCCAAGGAAACCGCTGGCCAAAGCAGCCACAACCACCCGCCGCGCAGCACCAAGGCCAGGATTACCAGCACTAAAGCGCCGAGGCCGTAGCGCATGCCCAGTCGCCATCGTTTTGTATCCCGCGTCAGCCGTACATTCAACAGCGGGCTTGGATGTTCCACCGGCCACAGCCACACACACAACCAACCGGCCAGGGCGCCTGTGGGTAAGTCGATAAAGTGATGTTGATAAGTGGTCAGCACCGAAATACCGATCAACGCAAACCAGCCATGCACCAGCCAACGCCAAAACCCTCGGGTGTGGCGCTGATACATGACCCACAAAATCACCAGCAGCGCGATATGCAGCGACGGCGCCTGGTTAAAGGGTTTGTCGAACCCGGCCAGCACTGCAAACAGCCAGCCGAATACGCCATCCAGCTCCGGCCGTTCAAAGGTGAAACGCAGCGGCCAGATCAAAAAGCAGCTCACGGCAATGACTTGCGCACTGAGCAGGCGCAACGCGTGTTGTTTCAGCTCATGGCGAGTATTGGGCAGTAGCAGTGAAAACCCGTACAGCAGGTCAATGGACCAGTAGGGCACGATGGTCCACGCCCAGAACGGCATATGGGTTTCCCAGCCGAAGACCAGCGTGCCCACATCGCTGCGCTGGCTGGTGACCCAGGTGGCAAAGCCGTAGGTGCTGAAAAACAGCGGCGCCAACAGCAATAGCCACAGGACTGCGGGTTTCAATAAACCGGGTTCGCGCATGCTCAGATCTTCTGTGCCAGGGACACGGTGAAAATGCCCCACTCATCCACACGCTGGGTGATTTTGCGAAAGCCCGCCGCCTCGACCAATTGATCCATCTCTGCCTGGCTGCGACGGCGCATTACCCAGGCCTGGCCCTGGCGATGGCTGGTCAACGCGCGGGCGATCAATTCCAGTTGCGGGTGCCACGGCTGGCCGGTGTAGACCAGGTACCCGCCGGGCTCCACCGCTTCGGCAAGACCGGCCAGCGAACCGCCGACCATGCCGTTATCGGCAAACAGCTCATACAGGCCGGACACCACTGCCAGGGTCGGCTTGGGCGTCAGTGCCGCCAAGTCTGCTCTATCAAATGCATCGCCTTTGACGAACTGCGCGATGTCCCCCAGACCTTTTTCACGAATCAGCGCGCCGCCGTCACGCACGTTGATGTCGCTGTAGTCGCGCAGCAGGATCGATTCCGGCAGCGGCGAAACGCCTTGCAAGGCTTCAAGAATGTAGCGCCCGTGGCCGGCGGCGATATCGACGATGCGCACCTCGCGATGTTCATCGCGCAACCTGGCCATGGCCAGCCGTAGCAGTTCCTCGACGTTCAGCTTGCGCTGGCGAATGCCGCGCCAGCCGATGGAGTTGAGGTAGTTGGTGTCGATCATCCGCCCCAAGCCGCCCTTGCCGGTGGGCGTGTTGCGGTACACGTAGTCCAGGGTGCTGCCGGAGTCGAAGCCGGTGTCGAAACCCAGTTTCACCCCGTCCGACAGGTTCTTGCCCAGGCCCATGCTGGCGCGGGTGATGCGCCAGTACAGGTCGCGCAGGGAATTACGCGGCAGCGGCGCGGCGAGGGCTTCGGATTCGGCGCACGTGGCGCCGAGTTTGTCGGCGTCGAGCAGGGCCGCGCGGTCCAGCGGATGGGCGAAGTTCTGCAGGATAAAACGCCGAGCGCTGCTTACGGCCGTGGCGCGGTCGCGCTCGCCGAGGGTGTCGTGGAAAAAACCGGGCAGGATGTGCAGCTCTTTTTTCAGGCTGCCAAGCCGGTCGAAAAATTGCTGCTGGGGTTTGCGGTGCACCACGAAGTCGGAGCCGGAGATGAGCAATTGCGTCGGCACCTGGATCGCCTGGGCGTCGGCGACTACCCGGTCGGCGGCTTCGTACAAACCGAGCAGCACATTCACCGAAATCGCTTTGGTGATCAGCGGGTCGCTGTCGTAGGACGCGACGCGCTCAGGGTCATGGCTGAGGAACTTGGCCTTGACGTAGCTGTTGACGAAAAAGTTGCCGCGAAACTTGCGCATCAACGCCAGCCCAGGCCGGGCGAAGGGCACGTACAGCTTGACCTTTAACGCCGGGGAGGCGAGCACCAGCGCGCGGATTTTTGGCGCGTAGTCGTGTACCCAAGTGGCCGCGATCACCGCGCCGACGCTTTGGGCGATAACGGCGAAGTTTTGTTCTTCTATGCCGTAAGTGGCGCCGATGTGTTCGCAGAAGGTCTGCACGTCGCGGGCGCTGGTGGCGAAGCTTGGGCTGTCACCGCGGGCGCCCGGCGATTGGCCGTGGCCACGGGCGTCCCAGGCAAAGAAATCGAATTGCGGCAGGTCGAGTTCATCGACCAGGTGGGCAATACGGCCAGAATGCTCATGGCCGCGATGGAACAGCAGGATCGCTTTGCGCGGCTCGTCGCCCGCAGGCGCAGTGGCCGGCCAGTGTCGATAAAAAAGCTCGACGCCATCGTGGGTACTGAAGGTGTGCTCTTGCTGTTCGCGCATCGCAAAAATCCTTATGCAATCGGAGAGGTTTCTTGTTGTTCTTTGAGGCCCTGACGCACCCGGTTGACCAAGGTGTAGGCGAGCAGGGCAGCGACCAGCCACATCACCGCATCGACCCAGCCCGCGCCGAGCCAGCCCAACGCCACGCCAGTGGCGAGTACACCGAGCACGAACGCACGATCACTTTTGCCCATCGGCCCGTCATAGCGCCGTGAGGCACCCACCATCGGCCCCAGTACACCGGCGTATTCGCTGAACACGGCGAGCAACGCCACCAGCAGCACCGGCGCCAGGCTCACGCCCGGAATCAGCGCAAAGGGCAGGATCAAGGCGCTGTCGGCGATCACGTCACACAGTTCATTGAGGTAGGCGCCCAGGCGCGATTGCTGGCCGAAGTCGCGTGCGAGCATGCCGTCGATGGCATTGAGGGCCATGCGCAGGATCATCCACAGCGGGATCAGCGCAAACAGCCAGAGGTGTTGGGCAAAGCAGGCGATCAGCAGGCCGACCAGCAAGGAAACGACGCCGGCCAGCACGGTAATCTGGTTGGCGGTGGTGCCATTGTCGTATAGACGCTGCACAAGAGGGCGCAGCAGGTTCTGAAAACGCGGTTTTAGCTGGTAGATCGAAATCATGACGCTTCCTTGTCCTTGGGCCCGCGAAAAACTGTTTTGGAGTGTGCCGATTAATCTGTGCCTGCACCAGTGATGGCTTGTGTTTCTGGGGGTTTAATCACTTTCCAGAGAGCACCACAGAATAAATGTGGGAGCTGGCTTGCCTGCGATGGGCATAGGTATCTACACAGCCGGTTGACACGAAATCTGTGGCAGGTGAGCCGTTGTGGCGAGCAGGCTTGCCCTGCGTTGGGCTGCGAAGCGGCCCCAAACCCAGACACTGAGTACTTTCAGGAAAATTGCAGTGCCTTCACTGGGGCTGCTTCGCAGCCCAACGCAGGCGGTGCGACGATTCGACAAGCCTGCTCGCCACAGGAGAAAGTGGCGGCCTTCAAAGTTGTGTAGATACCTATGTTGCGATGGCGGTACATCATTCCAACCATTAAAAACTGGCAGACCTTTATCGAGAGCAAGCCCGCTCCCACAGGGGATTTGCGCTGTTTTCGGACAAAAATTTCACGCTCCGTGTTATATCGTAACCAATTGTGTGTAGCGGACGTTAAGTGGATGCAAGTGGATCTGGAAGCTGACGGCGCTTCGGTTGAAGGCCTTCCGCGTTTTCAACAAGGGTTGTTCCATGCCCGCCGATTGCGCCAGGCGGGCATCAGCCTGACGGCCCTGGCCTTGGCCGGTTGGGTGCTGGCGCTGTTCGTGGCACTGTTTGCGCCGCTGTCGATCTGGCCGGTGGTGTTGATCAATTGCGCGTCGGCCTTGCTGGTGCTGGTGGCCGGGTTGCAGTCGGCGTGGTGGGTGGCGGATTGGCGCGCCCAGGCGCTGGAAACGCCCACGGCTGAACTGATCGAAGCTCCCGACGAAGAGGTTGGCGCGCTTGCACGGGCGATCAATCGGTTTGGCAGCGGTGTGCTGGCACAGATTGGCGCGCCAGTGGTGTGGCTGTGCGGCTGGTCGTTGCTGGCGCTGATCAGCATCATCGAATTCTGGAACCTGGCCTTGCCCGCCGCGGCGGTGGGGCAATCGGCGAGCCTCGGCGCGGCGGTGGCCCTGGCGTTGGCCTTTGGCTTGCTGGTGTTCGAGCGCCGCTTGGCCCAGGAAACCGCCGCGCAATGGCCGGAAGCGTCACAGCTGGCGCAGTTGAGCCGCGTGGCGATTATCAGCCTGGTGGTCAGTGCGATCTGCCTGCTGTTTGCCGGTGCCGAATCCGTGTGGCCGCTGCGTCTGGCTGTGTTGACGGGGCTGTTGCCCGCGCTGGTGGCGCTGGAGTTTCTGCTAAGGGGCGTGCTGTCACTGTTCAGCCCGCGCCAGCCGCGCCTCGAACCGCGCTTGATGGCGCAAAGCTTTATCGCGGGCCTGCTGCGTTGGCCACCACAACCTTTGCTGGCGTTGCAGCACGAATTGCACAACCGCTTTGGCATCGATCTGCGTCAGATCTGGGCGTTTACCTACATGCGTCGGGCGTTTTTGCCGGTGCTGCTGGTGGTGCTGGCGGTAGGCTGGGCGCTGACCGGCGTGCACGAAGTGCCCCTGCAAGGCCGTGGGATTTATGAGCGCTTCGGCAAACCCGTGCAGGTTTTCGGGCCTGGCTTGCATGCCGGGTTGCCTTGGCCATTGGGGCGCGTGCTGAGCGTGGAAAACGGCGTGGTGCATGAACTGGCGACCAGCGTCAGCGAGGCCGCCGCACCGGAGTTGGCCTCGGCGGAAGGCCCGGCGCCGCTCATCGCCAATCGTTTGTGGGACGCCAGCCATGTGAATGACAAGTCCCAAGTGATCGCCAGCAGCAGCGGCGACAAGCAGAGCTTCCAGATCGTCAATATGGATGTGCGTTTCGTCTACCGCATCGGCCTGACGGACAAGGCCGCGCTGGCCGCCACCTATAACAGCGCGGATATACCGACGCTGATTCGCAGCACCGCCAGCCGCATCCTTGTGCATGACTTTGCTTCGCGTACCCTCGACGAATTGCTCGGTGAGCAACGCACCAGCCTCGCCGATGAAGTGGGTCGCGCCGTGCAGGCAGACCTGCAAAAGCTCGACAGCGGCGTGGAGATTTTGGCCACGGTCGTAGAAGCGATTCACCCACCAGCCGGTGCTGCCAACGCTTATCACGGTGTGCAGGCGGCACAAATTGGCGCCCAGGCGCTGATCTCCCGCGAACGCGGGGCTGCCAGCGAGCAAACCAACCAGGCGTTGTTGCAAGCCAGCACTGCTCGCGATCAGGCGGTGGCCACTGCCCGTGAAGTAAACGCGGGCGCCCAGGCGGCCGACCTGCGTTTTACCGCCGAACAAAAAGCCTACGCCACTGCGGGTCGTGCCTTTGTGCTGGAACAGTACCTGGGCCAACTCAGCCAAGGCCTGGCCCACGCCAAGCTGCTTATTCTGGATCACCGCCTGGGCGCCGATGGCGCGCCGACGATCGATCTGCGTTCTTTTACTTTGCCGGCCGACCCGATGGCGCCGCGTAAAGCCGTTCAATAAGGAGTCTGTCTGTTGAGCGCTCATTCTCACGATCACGGTCATCACCATCATCATGGCCACCACCATCACCATCATGGCGACGAACAGGCTGCTGGCCCATTCCCATGGCGGCGCATGGCCTGGGCGGTATTGCTGGTGTTGTTTGCCGTTGCTGCGGCGAGCCTGGTGCAGGTGCGCTCCGGTGAAGCCACGGTGATTACCCGCTTCGGCAACCCGGCGCGGGTACTGCTGGAGCCGGGCCTGGGCTGGCGCTGGCCGGCGCCGTTCGAAGCGGCGATCCCGGTGGACTTGCGCCTGCGCACCACCTCCAGCGGTTTGCAGGATGTGGGCACCCGCGATGGCCTGCGCATCATCGTGCAGGCCTACGTGGCGTGGCAGGTGCAAGGCGATGCCGACAATGTGCAGCGCTTTATGCGTGCGGTGCAGAACCAGCCTGATGAAGCGGCGCGGCAGATTCGCACCTTCGTCGGCTCGGCGCTGGAAACCACCGCTGCCAGCTTCGACCTGTCCAGCCTGATCAACACCGACGCCAGCCAGGTGCGCATTGCTGATTTTGAAGCACAGCTGCGCCAACAGATTGATCAACAATTGCTCACTACCTATGGCGTGCGCGTGGCGCAAGTGGGTGTCGAGCGCCTGACGTTGCCTTCCGTCACCCTGACCGCCACCGTCGACCGCATGCGTGCCGAGCGCGAAACCATCGCCACTGAACGCACCGCCGTGGGCAAGCGTGAAGCGGCGCAGATTCGCTCCGCTGCCGAGCGTGATGCGCGCATCGTGCAGGCCGATGCCACGGTGAAGGCCGCTGATATCGAAGCCCAGTCGCGGGTTGAGGCAGCGCAGATTTACGGGCGTGCCTATGCAGGCAACCCGCAGCTGTACAACCTGCTGCGTTCGCTCGATACCTTGGGCACGGTGGTCACGCCGGGCACCAAGATCATCCTGCGCACCGATGCTGCGCCGTTCCGTGCACTGGTAGACGGGCCTAAGGACGTTCAGCCATGACCGAGCGTGACGGCCCGGACAGCCCGTGGATCCAGGCCGGGCGTCTGACCTTCCTGGCGTTGTACGCGGTGACGGTATTGGCGGCGTTGGCCTGGGCGTTTTCGAATGTGCGCCAGATCGACCCGCAGAACCGCGCCGTGGTGTTGCACTTCGGCGCGCTTGACCGCATCCAGAACGCCGGGCTTTTGCTTGCGTGGCCGCAGCCCTTCGAGCAAGTGGTGCTGTTGCCGGCGGCGGACCGTGTGATCGAGCGGCGAGTGGAGAACTTGTTGCGCTCCGAGGCGGCGATCCAGGCCGACCGCGTGGCCAGTTTTGCCACGCCCTTGAGTGACGCGCTGGCTGGCTCCGGTTATTTGCTGACGGGCGATGCCGGCGTGGTGCAGTTGGATGTGCGGGTGTTTTATAAGGTCACCGAGCCTTACGCGTTTGTGTTGCAGGGCGAGCATGTGCTGCCGGCCCTGGATCGGCTGGTGACGCGCAGCGCGGTGGCCCTGACCGCCGCGCGCGACCTGGACACGATTCTGGTGGCGCGCCCTGAACTGATCGGCACCGACAACGGTGCCGCCGAGCGCCGTGAGCGGCTGCGCGGTGATCTGGTGCAAGGCATCAATAAACGCCTGGCGGAGCTGGCTTCGACGGGGTTGGGCTTGGGCATCGAAGTCACCCGCGTCGACGTGCAATCAAGTCTGCCAGGCCCGGCCGTCAATGCTTTTAACGCCGTGCTGACGGCCAGCCAGCAGGCCGACAAAGCCGTGGCCAATGCGCGCACCGAAGCGGAAAAACTCACCCAGACCGCCAACCAGGAAGCCGATCGGCTGGTGCAGGTTGCCCACGCCCAGGCCAGCGAACGCTTGGCCAACGCCCAGGCGCAAACCGCGACCGTCGCCAGCCTGGCTCAAGTCAAAGACCCTGGCTTGTTGCTGCGTCTTTATCGCGAGCGCTTGCCGAAGATTCTGGGCCAGGCAGGTTCTGTGACCACCGTCGACCCTAAAGACGACTCCCGCTTGATCATTCAGGGAGCCGAGCAATGAGCGCACCCATGTTGACCTCCGCCGAGCAGCGCAGCGCTGCCCGGCAATTGACCCTGGCCATGCTGGCTCTGGGTTTACTTGTGCTCGGCCTGGTCTGGCGCTGGCTCGCGCCGGACCAGACGGGCGTCAGCCAATTACTGCTCGGCGTCGCGTCCTTGCTGGTGGCCGTGCCGGTGATGCGCTCGGCCTGGTACAGCCTGCGTTACCCAAGCCTGCATGGCATCACTGACCAATTGATCGCCCTGGCGATGCTCGGTGCCTGGGCCACCGGTGATCTGCTGACCGCCGCGTTGTTGCCGATCATCATGATCTTCGGCCATGTGCTGGAAGAGCGCAGCGTGATCGGCTCTCAGGAAGCGATTCACGCCCTGGGCAAACTGACCCGCAGCCATGCGCGGTTGGTGCAGGCCGATGGCAGCATTATTGAAGTGGATAACGGCACGCTGAACACCGGCGACATTGTCGAAGTGCGCGCCGGTGATCGCGTGCCCGCCGACGGCGTGGTGCTGTCGGGCCAGGCGAGCCTGGACACGGCGCCTATCACCGGTGAGTCGGTGCCGCTGGAAGCGAGCGTCGGTGTGCAGGTGTTTGGCGGTGCGATCAACCTGGATGGGTTGCTGCGCTTGCAGGTGACCCGCACCGGCGATGAATCGACCTTGGGCAAGGTCATCGCCCTGATGCAAAACGCTGAACGCTCCAAGCCACCGATCACGCGGCTGCTGGAGCGTTACGCCGGCAGCTATATGGTGCTGGTATTGCTGCTGGCGGCGGTGACCTGGTTTGTCACCAATGACGCTCAGGCAATGTTGGCGGTGTTGGTGGCGGCGTGCCCGTGTGCCCTGGTGTTGTCGGCGCCGGCCACAGCGATTGCCGGGATTGCGGTGGCGGCGCGCCATGGGATTTTGATTCGCAGCTCGGCGTTTCTGGAGGAGTTGGCGGACCTGACCTCGTTGGTGGTCGACAAGACCGGCACGCTCACCTTCGGCACGCTGCGTTTGCAGTCCATTGAAACCACAGCGCCGGATCGGCAGGTGTTGTTGAATCTCGCCGCCAGCCTGGGTTCGGCCAGCAGTCACCCGGTCAGCCGTGCGCTAGCCGGTTTGGCCACGCAAGAGCAAATGCTGGTGCTGACGGATATTCACGAACGCCAGGGGCTTGGCGTCGTGGCGCAAACCGGGCAGGGCGAGGCGGCGCTGGGGCGACCGGAGTTGTTCGAGCAGTTGGGTATTGTCACGACGACAGTCCCGAACCATGACGGCCCGATTGCCGGGCTGGCCTTGAACGGGCAGTTCCTGGCCTGGCTGTTGCTGGCGGACAGCGTCAAGCCGGAAGCACGCCAAGCGCTGCAAGAGCTGCGCGACCTCGGCCTGGGCCGCCAACTGCTGCTGACCGGCGACCGCCAGAGCGTGGCCGACAGCCTGGCGCTCGACGTAGGTATCAGCGACGTCGAAGCGCAGGCTTTGCCGGAGGACAAGCTCAACCGCGTGCTGGGGGAAATTGGCAGCGGTTTCCGGCCGATGGTCGTCGGTGATGGCATTAACGATTCCCTGGCGCTCAAGGCGGGTGTGGTCGGTGTCGCCATGGGCGCCGGCGGGGCGGACATCGCCCTGGCATCGGCGGACGTGGTGTTGATCGGCAGCGATCTGCGTCGCCTTGGCACCTGTGTGCGCTTGAGCCGCCAGTGCCGACATACGTTGCAGGTCAACGTGATCATCGGCCTGGGCTGGACGCTGGCCATCGTGGTGTTTGCTGCTTTTGGCTGGCTGGGCGCAGCAGGCGCAATGATCGCGGCGGTGTTGCATAACCTCAGCACCCTGCTGGTATTGGGTAATGCCGGGCGTTTGCTACGCTTCCAGGAGCCGCTTTTGAAGCTGGATGAATAATTTTCAGAAATATTTGCACACAGCTGTAACGCCAGTGATGGACCTCACTCTAGTGGTATGTCGAGACTGAACAATCCGTTCAGACCGATTCCACTACCGATCATGAGGAATACAAAAATGAACTTTAAATCCGCTGCTGCTGGTGCCGCCCTCGCAATGGCCGCCGCTACCATGTTTGCTGGTGTTGTCACTCAGGCTCAAGCCGCTGACACCGCTGTGCACTGCTACGGCATCAACGCTTGCAAAGGCCAGAACGATTGCAAAACCAAGGACCACGCTTGCAAAGGTCAAGGTTCGTGCAAAGGTCAGGGCTTCAAGGCTATGGCCAGTGCAGACGCTTGCACCAAGGCTGGTGGCAAAGTCGGCGAATAACCGGCAACGGGTGCAACCGCAGCGGACGCCCCCCGCCGCTGCGGGCACTTTGCCCAGGAGTGTGTGATGTCCGCTTCCCTTACAAGTCTGGGTTACGGCCTGGGTTTACGCAGTGAGTACTACCAGCAGATCCTTGAACAGTCGCCGGCCGTGGATTGGTTCGAAGTGATCTCCGAGAATTATCTGGTCCAGGGTGGTAAAGCCTTGTACTACCTGGACGCGATAGCCGAGCGTTATCCCCTGGTGATGCACGGTGTGTCCCTGTCCATCGGTGGGCCGCATGCCCTCGATAGCGATTACCTGAAACAAATCAAACAACTTGCCGAGCGCATTCAGCCCGCGTGGATCTCCGATCACCTGTGCTGGAGCCGCGGCAGTGCCCATCAGTTGCACGATTTGCTGCCGCTGCCTTACACCGAAGAAAGCCTTTACCACGTGGCTGCCCGCGTGCGCCAAGTGCAGGATGTGTTGCAGCGCCCATTGGTACTGGAAAACGTCTCCAGCTATGTGCGCTCCAAGGCCGATGAATTTACCGAGTGGGAATTCCTCAATGCCCTGGCCCATCTGACCGGGTGCCAGCTGCTGCTGGACGTGAACAACGTGTATGTCAGCTCGCGCAACCACGGGTTTGATGCCTGGACCTTTATCCGTAGTTTGCCGCCCGAGAGTATCCGCCAGCTGCATTTGGCCGGGCATATGGACTACGGCGACTATGTGGTCGATACCCATGACCATCCAGTGTGCGACCCGGTTTGGGCGCTTTATCAGCAGACGCTTGAGCATCTGGGGCCGGTGTCGACCTTGCTGGAACGCGATGACCATTTCCCACCGTTCGAAGAACTGCTCACCGAGTTGAGCAAGGCCCGTGAACTGGGCGCGACCGCCTTGGCCCGGAGGTCGTTATGCGCTTGACCGATTGGCAGTTGGCTTTTGAGCAGCACTTGTTATCTGAAGACTCAGCCGCCAACAGTGGCTTCGCCGCGACCTTGCTGGGTGGGCCGACCCTGGATGTGGACACGGGCCTGGCGATTTATCACAACGCCTACCTGTCGCGCTTGCAGGAAGTACTGCGCCATGACTTCGGTGCCATTTGGTATTGGCTCGGCGATGATGAGTTCGCATTACTGACAGAAGCCTATTTGCGCCGATATCCCTCCGCCCATTACAGCCTGCGTTGGCTGGGGGAGCGGTTCCCGGCGTTTATCGTTGAGCACCTGGTGGCTGAGCAGAGCGCGCCGCTGGCTGAGCTGGCGCGGTTGGAATGGGCGTTTACCCTGGCGTTTGATGCCCCGCAGGGTGAGCCGCTGGCCCTTGCTGATATGGCGCAATTGGCGCCTGAAGACTGGCCTGGGTTGCAGGTGAACCTGGCACCTTCGGTGCAGCAGATGCTGTGTCACTTCAATACCGTGGCAATCTGGCGGGCGAGCAAGGATGAGTCGGACTTTCCCGACAGCCACGCGTTGGAGCTGGCGCAGATTTGCCTGGTATGGCGCCACCAGAACGTATGCCATTACCGCAGCCTGGAGCCAGCGGAAGCCAGTGCCTTGGCGGGAATGGTGACCACCGGCTGGAATTTTTCAGAACTGTGCGAAGCGCTGGTAGTCACTTATGCAGAGGGTGCGCCACTGCAGGCGGTGACATGGCTGAAACAGTGGATTCAGGACGGTTTGCTCGAGCGCCGAGCCCCATAGAAGAAGGCTATTAAATCGATAGCCTCCTACTTTGTCTTCTGATGGTCTACCCTCATTCCAGACGTCTGAAACAAGGGGGGACTACTCATGCTCGCGCAACTTCCACCGGCCTTACAGAATCTTCAGCTACCGCTGCGTCTTCGACTCTGGGACGGCCATGAATTCAACTTGGGCCCCGAGCCCAGTGTGACCATCGTGGTGAAGGACCCCACGGTCGTGTCCAAGCTGACTCATCCAACGCTCGATGCTTTGGGCGAAGCCTTCGTCGAGGGCAAGTTGGAACTGGAAGGCTCCATCTCCGAGGTTATCCGGGTATGTGACGAGTTGAGTCACGCCCTGATCGATGACGACGAGGGGAGTCATCCGGTGCGCTCGATCCACGACAAGGCTACAGACGCAGCGGCTATTTCCTACCATTACGACCTGTCCAACGAGTTCTACCAGCTATGGCTGGACCAGGACATGGCGTATTCCTGCGGGTATTTCGAAACCGGCAGCGAATCCATCGACCAGGCCCAACAAGATAAATTTCGCCATCTGTGCCGCAAGTTGCGGCTGCAGCCGGGTGAGTATTTGCTCGATGTAGGCTGTGGCTGGGGCGGCCTGGCGCGGTTTGCGGCGCGCGAGTTCGGAGTCAAAGTGTTTGGCATTACCTTGAGCAAGGAGCAGCTGGCGCTGGCTCGGGAACGGGTTAAGGCTGAAGGGCTGGAAGATCAGGTCGACCTGCAACTGCTCGACTATCGCGACCTGCCGCAAGACGGTCGCTTCGACAAAGTAGTGAGCGTGGGCATGTTCGAGCACGTCGGCCACGCCAACCTGGCGGAGTATTGCAAGACGCTGTTTGGCGCGGTACGCGAAGGCGGCCTGGTGATGAACCACGGCATCACCGCCAAGCACACCGACGGTCGACCTGTGGGGCGTGGCGCCGGGGAGTTTATCGAGCGTTACGTATTCCCCAACGGCGAGCTGCCGCACCTGGCGATGATGACTGCCGAAATCAGCGAAGTCGGGCTGGAGGTGGTCGACGTCGAAAGCCTGCGCCTGCACTACGCGCGCACCCTGGACCACTGGAGCGAGCGCCTGGAAGACAACCTCGAAGCGGCGGCGAAGATGGTGCCGGAGCAGGCATTGCGGATCTGGCGGCTGTACCTGGCCGGTTGCGCGTATGCGTTTGCGCGGGGCTGGATCAATTTGCATCAGATATTGGCGGTGAAGCCTCACGCCGATGGCAGCCATGAACTGCCGTGGACGCGGGAAGATATTTACCGCTGATTCAGACGCACTGAAGATCTAAAACTGTGGGAGCTGGCTTGCCTGCTCCCACAGTTGTATGGTGTTGTTGCTTAGAGGATGGGTGAAATAAGCCGCGCCACCCGCATGCCCAGCTGTTGCAGGCGCCGAGTCTCGCGGCTTTCTTCCTGGCTGACTTCATGGGCAAGGGCGAAGTCGTCCAGCAGCATCTGCTCCACTTCGCTGGCAAACGCCTCGTCCACCGTCAGCAACATCACTTCAAAATTCAGCCGGAACGAACGGTTGTCCATGTTCGCACTGCCGATGGCGCTGATTTCGCTGTCCACCAACACGACCTTCTGATGCAAAAAGCCTGGCTTGTAGCGGAACACCCGCACGCCTGCGCGTACCGCTTCGATCGCATAAAGGCTGGACGCGGCGTAGACGATGCGATGGTCTGGGCGCGATGGCAGTAACAGGCGCACGTCGACTCCGCGCAGCACGGCCAGGCGCAAGGCCGAGAACACTGCTTCATCGGGGATGAAATACGGGCTGGTGATCCACACGCGCTCGGTGGCCGCATGAATGGCTTCGACAAAAAACAGCGAACACGTTTCATACGGATCAGCCGGGCCGCTGGCGAGTAATTGGCAGAGCACGCCGTCTTCGGGGTAAGTGTCCGGCAAAATCAGCGGTGGCAATTCGCGCGCCGCCCAGAACCAGTCTTCGGCAAATGACTCCTGCAGGCACGCCACCACCGGGCCTGTGACCTGCACATGGGTGTCGCGCCAGGGTGCCAGTGGCGGCTTTTTGCCCAGGTATTCATCGCCGACGTTGTGCCCGCCGACAAAGCCGGTAATGCCGTCCACCACCACGATTTTGCGATGGTTACGGAAGTTGACCTGGAAACGGTTGAGCCAGCCGCTGCGGGTGGCGAACGCTTTGACTTTGACCCCGGCGTCGCGCAGCGATTGCACATAACGGTGGGGCAGGGCGTGGCTGCCGATGCGGTCGTAGAGCACGTGAATGTCTACGCCTTCGGCAGCTTTTTCCTTCAGCAGCGCATGCAGCTGTCTGCCAAGCTCGTCGTCATGAATGATGAAAAACTGGAACAGCACCGCAGTTTTGGCATTGCGAATGGCGTCGAAAATCGCGCTGAACGTGGCTTCACCATTGATCAGCAAACGCACTTCATTATTGGCCAGGCACGGCATGCGCCCCAGTTTGGGCATGGCGCGCAAGGAACCGTAGGCGCTGGAGTTGCGCGCGGCCAGGGCTTCGTCGACCCACGGGCGCCAGTTCAGCTCGGTGATGGCGGTGTGCATTTCCTGGTTGGCTTGGCGACGTGCCTGGATGTACGCGTCGAAGGTGCTGCGGCCGAAGATCAGGTACGGGATCAGCGTCAGGTAAGGCATGAACATCAGCGACAAGGCCCAGGCGATCGAGCCTTGGGCGGTCCTGACCGTCAGCACCGCGTGGATCGCGGCCAGCGTGCCGAGAAAGTGCAGCGTGGCAATGAAGTAGGCGAGCAGGTGCGGGCCAAAAAAATCCATGAACGACATTACTCCAGGCAATCGAGTGCCTAACAGACCATGTTCCACAGCGAATGTCGCTATTTTATTTGCCGTGCAACACTGGCGGCTTTGCGGCGTCTAACGCCCACAATTACCCAGGAGTTACTCGATGAATGCTCGTCTGCTTGGTTTGGCCATGGTTGTTGGATTGACGCTGCCCGTGGCGGCTCAGGCGCAGATGCTGGCGCCGGGCTTGTGGGAATTGACCACCAGCAATATGAAAGTCGATAACCAGGACTTGCCGGACCTGTCGCTGATCCTCGGTCAGCTCAAGCAACAGATGACCCCTGAGCAGCGTGCGATGCTGGAAAAACAGGGCATCACCATGGCCGGTAAAGGCGTGCAGGTATGCCTGACGCCTGCCCAGGTCGCCTCTGATTCTATCCCGCTGACCGACCCGCAATCGGGCTGCAAGCAAGAAGTGACTGACAAGACCGGCAACCAATGGAAATTCCGTTTCAGCTGCCCGAAAGCCCAGGGCACTGGCGTTGCAACCTTCCAGAGCCAGCAGGAATTCACTACCAAGGTAAACGGTACTTTCAATGCCACCGGCGTCCAGCAGAAGGGCAGTCTGGACACCCACGCCCAGTGGCTGGGCAACGATTGCGGTACGGTAAAACCCCGCGCTTAAGCTGTGGGAGTTGGCTTGATCGCAGCAGAGGTGCACAACTATTGAAGGTTGCCACCTTCTCTGTGGCGAGGGCGCTTGCTCCCGCTGGGCCGCGAAGAGGCCCCTGCTCTTTGCTTTAAAAGCATGGGACTGCTGCGCACTCCAACGGCAGCAAGCTCCCTCGCCACAGGTTACTTTTTTACCCTTCAGCCTTCTTGACTGAATGGCATTAAGGCAAGCCCGCTGGCGTCGGTCAGCGCAGAAAATGCAAGGGCAAGCCCTGGCAGCTGTCGACCACCTGGCCGTTGTGCCACGCCAGGTGGCCAGACACCAGCGTGGTGCTCACGCTGTGGCGAAAGCTGCGTTCGGCGAAGGGTGTCCAGCCACAGCGGGCGAGGATCGGCTGGCTGCTCACCGGTTTGCCTTCGGGCTCGGGTTTGATCAGCACCAGGTCGGCCCAATAGCCTTCACGCAAGTAACCACGGTCCGGGATGGCGAATAAATCGGCCACCCGGTGACTGGTTTTTGCCACCAGCGTGGTCAGGGGTAAATGCCCGTCGATGACCAGTTCCAATAACGCCGGCAACGCGTGCTGCACCAGCGGCAACCCGGACGGCGCTTCGCGATAGCCCAACTGTTTTTGCGCCCAGGTATGCGGCGCATGGTCAGTGCCAATCACATCCAGACGATCACTCAACAAGGCCAGGCGCAACGCGTCGCGGTCGGCGCGGGTCTTGATCGCCGGGTTGCATTTAATCTGGTGGCCGAGGCGATGGTAGTCGCGGTCATCGAACAGCAGGTGGTGCAGGCAGACTTCGGCAGTGATGCGCTTTTCGGCCAAGGGTTTGTCTTCGAACAATGCCAGTTCGCGGGCACTGGTCAGGTGCAGCACATGCAGGCGCGTGCCATGGCGCTTGGCCAATTCCACGGCAAGGGACGACGAGCGATAACAGGCTTCGGCATCGCGGATCAGCGGGTGGGCGACCGCAGGGATGTGCTCGCCGAAACGCTCGCGCAGGCGTTGCTCATTGGCCAGGATGCTCGGCGTGTGTTCGCAGTGGGCGAGCAGGATGGTCGGCACTTGCGCAAACAGCCGCTCCAGAATCCGTGGGTCGTCCACCAGCATATTGCCGGTGGAGGCGCCCATGAACACTTTGACCCCGGCCACTTCACGTGGGTCGAGGGCGGCGACGACGTCGAGGTTGTCGTTGCTCACGCCAAAGTGAAAGCCGTAGTTGGCGACCGAATGCAGCGCAGCGCGACGCTTTTTATCGGCCAGTGCTTCCAGATTCAGCGTGGCCGGGTTGGTGTTGGGCATATCCATGAAGCTGGTGATGCCACCGGCCACTGCCGCGCGGGATTCGCTGTAGAAGCTGCCTTTGTCCGGCGCGCCGGGTTCGCGAAAGTGTACCTGGTCGTCGATCATGCCCGGCAGCAGCCATTGGCCTTGGGCGTCGATTTCCACTGGCTCGTTGTAGCCTTCAAGGCTGCCGGCAATCTTCTCGATGCGGCCATTGGCGACCAGCACATCGGCGTCGAATTCCTGGCCTTCATTGACGAGGCGGGCGTTGCGGATCAGCAGGCGGCTCATGGTTCAGAACTCGTTTTGCAGGGCTTTGTAACCACGTACCAGGTCGACGTTGGTACGCGCGACGTCTTCGGAAAACTCCGAGGCGCTGACGCTCACCGGCGGGAATTGCGACAAGTCGGTATTGGGGCCGATGCGGGTGGTGGAGGGCACGTAGAAGGCGGCGGGCAAGTCGCGCCCATCGACCACCGAGTTGTGGCGCACCACACAGCCATCGCCGACGGCGCAGTTGAACAGCACGCTGTTGAAGCCGATGAAAACGCGGTCGCCCACGGTGCACGGGCCGTGGACGATGGAGCGATGCGCGATAGACGTAAACTCGCCAATCGTCACCGCCGCGCCGGACTTGGAGTGGATCACCACGCCGTCCTGGATATTGGAATTGGCGCCGATGGTGATCGGGTCCATGTCGCCGGTGGCGTCGACTTCGTCGGCGCGGATCACGGCGTAGGGGCCGACGAACACGTTCTCGCCGATGATGACCTTGCCGCAGATGATCGCGGTCTTGTCGACGTAGGCCGACTCGGCAATCACCGGCAGGTCGCCGGAGGGGTTTTTGCGGATCATGCAACAGGCTCCGTAATAATGTGAACGTGGTCGCCCACAATGGCGTTGTAGAAACAGGTCGGCCGCCCGGTGTGACAGGCCGGGCCTAGCTGGTCGACGATCAGCAGCACGGCGTCGCCGTCGCAATCCAGGCGCGCCTCAATCAACTGTTGCCAGTGGCCGGAGCTTTCGCCTTTGCGCCACAGTCGCTGGCGCGAGCGTGACCAGTAGCAGACGTGCCCGCTGGCCAGGGTTTCGGTGAGCGCCTGGCGATTCATCCAGGCCAGCATCAGCACATCGCCGCTGCCGTGTTGCTGGGCGATGGCTGCGATCAGGCCATCGCTGTTCCACGGCAGGGCGTCGAGCACGGGTTCGAGTGGAAAGCGGCTGCCAAGGGCAGCCTCTTCCAGGTCGAGCATGCTCAGGGTCATGGCTTGCTCAGGGCGGCGCACAGGGTGTTGAGGTTGTACTCGAACAGCCCGGTGAACGTGCTGGCCGGGCCTTCGGCGGCGAGGGCGTCGGAGTACAGCGTGCCGCCGATTTGCGCGCCGCTTTCGTCAGCGATCTGCTTGAGCAGGCGCGAGTCCTTGATGTTTTCCATGAACACAGCTTTGACTTTGTCTTTGCGGATCTGGGTGATCAGCGCGGCGACTTCGGCGGCCGAAGGTTCGCGTTCGGTCGACAGACCTTGTGGTGCCAGGAACTGAATGCCATAGGCCTGGCCCAGGTAACCAAAGGCGTCATGGGAGGTGACGATGCGACGGTTGCCGGCTGGCAGCGCGCCGAACTTGGTCTTGGCTTCGGCCAGCAAGCGGTAGATCTGTTTCAGGTAGGCCTGGCTGTTGCT
The DNA here is from genome assembly GCF_002742565.1 of Pseudomonas sp. 2995-3. NCBI lineage: Bacteria > Pseudomonadati > Pseudomonadota > Gammaproteobacteria > Pseudomonadales > Pseudomonadaceae > Pseudomonas > Pseudomonas sp. 2995-3. Next base: position 172,467 of record NZ_LJSB01000314.1, read on the forward strand.
CAGGTAGTCAGCCTTGTTGGCTGGGTCGGCCGCCACCAGTGCCTTGGTGATGTTGTTCACATAGATTTCGGCGTTGGCCAGGTTGTGCCAGGCGTGCGGGTCCGGGATGGTTTCGCCGTCTTCTTCCATGGTGTGGGAGATCACGCCTTTGCTGGCGGTGACCACAGTAGCTTTGGTTTCGGTACTGGTGACCAGGCGGTCCAGCCAGGGTTCGAAGCCCAGGCCGTTCTTGATGATGACCTTGGCCTTGAGCAGGGCTTTGGCATCGTCCGGCGTCGGCTCATAGGTGTGGGCGTCGGAGTCGGGGCCGACCATGTTGCTGATCTGGATGTGGTCGCCACCGATCTGATGAGTGATGTCATCGAGAATGCTGAAGCTGGTGACTACTTGGAGTTTGTCGGCGGCCTGGGCCATCGACAAGGGCAGCAGAAGACTGAACAGCACGAGTAAAGCGCGCATCGGGAAACACCTCATTGGGATGTAAGAGAGGGCGGGCGGCGCAGCAAGCCGTGCACCGGGCCGAAAACCACGGACAGCAGATACCCGCCGCCAGCCACCAGCACGATGGCCGGGCCGCTGGGCAGTGAGTAGTAGAACGACAGCAGCAAACCAAGCCACACCGACAGGCATCCCAGCACCGCCGATACCGCAATCAACACCGGCAGGCGCCGGCTCCAGAAGCGTGAAGCAATCGCCGGCAACATCATCAAACCCACCACCATCAACGCGCCGATAGCCTGGAAGCCGATCACCAGGTTCAGCACCACCAGGGTCAGGAATAACCCGTGGGCGAGTGGGCCGAGGCGGCTGACGGTTTGCAGGAACAGCGGGTCGAGGGTGTCCAGCAGCAGCGGTTTGTAGATCAATCCCATGGCGATCAGGCTGAAACCCGAGACCCAGAGCATGCCGGTGAGGGTGGTTTCATCCACCGCCAGGGCGGAGCCGAACAGCAGGTGCAAGAGGTCCAGGCGCTTGCCGGCGATGCCCAGGATCAGCACACCCGCGGCGAGCGAAATGGGGTAGATGGCCGCGAGGCTGGCATCTTCACGCAGGCCGGTGCGGCGGGTGATCCACGCCGACAATCCGGCCATGCTCAGCCCAGCGCCGAGGCCACCGATGGTCAGCGCCGGCAGGCTGATGCCGGCGAACCAGAAGCCGAGTGCGGCGCCGGGCAGGATGCCGTGGGCAACGGCGTCGCCGATCAGGCTCATGCGCCGCAGAATCAAAAACACACCCAGCGGCGCGGTGCTGCAGGCAAGCACCAACCCTCCAATCAGGGCACGGCGCATGAAAACGAAATCTTGAAAGGGCATCCACAGGTGGGCGGCGAAGTGCATCAGGCCACCTGCATGTGAGGTTGCGGGCGGATCAGTTCTTTACTGGGGCCAAATACGCAGCCAGAGCTTTTGATTTGCACTACTTGCTGAGTGTGGTGGCGCACGGAGGCAAGGTCATGACAAACGATCACCACCGTGCGGCCTTCATCGTGCCAGGCGTGCACATGGTTCCAGCACAGCGCCTGGCCTTCTTCGTCGAGGGCGGCGTGGGGCTCGTCGAGCAGCAATACTGGCGCTTCAGCCAGGCTCATGCGTGCCAGCAGCGCGCGCTGCAGTTCGCCGCCAGACAACGCCATCAACGGTCGATGCTCCAGGCCGCTGAGGCACCAGTCTTCCAGCACTGCGTGCAGACGCTGGCTGCGTTGTTCCGGGCTGAGTTTGGTACCCCAGAAACCGGCCGCGACCAACTCTTGCAGGCTGATCGGAAACTGCCGGTCCAGGTGTTGCTGCTGTGGCAGGAACGATAAGCCGCCACGACGTGGAACATCCACGCTGACGTTGCCCGCCAACGGCTTTTGCAGCCCAGCGATGACTTTGAGCAGGCTGCTCTTGCCCGTGCCGTTGGCGCCAATGATGCCGGTGAGGCTGCCTTTTTCCAGGCGCAGATCCAGCGCAGGGGTGAGTGGTTGCCCGGGGGCGCCCCAGCGCAAAGCGTTGCAGGTGATCATGCAGAGTCTCTCGTCCAGCGGCTTTCAGCCACGGCATCGTGCGCGTGCAGGCTTTCGGCGTGGATCACTTTCAGGTGGAAGGCTTTGACGGCATCCGAGCGTTTCAAGGCGAGGTTCAGGCGGCGGGCGGCGTCTTCGCAGAACATCAGGTTCTGCCCATTGGCCAAGGCGAAGGCTTGTTCGTCCGCCCGTTTTACAGCGGTTTGCACGGCGGTGCCGAGGGCGGCTTCGACGGTGTCGATCAGGTCTGTGAGCGGCAGCGTGTTCTGGCTGGCGTCCAGTTGGATCGACAGTTGGGCGCTGCTGCGCTGGCTGTGAGGCGTGGCCACGATGCCGTTGGCGCTGCCGAGCCAGGTCAATACGTCTTCGTGCTGCACCGGCTTGTTGGCGAAGTCCTGAAGAAATTGCTGCTGAATCAACTGCCTGGCGAGCGCAGCTGAGCATGGGCAGGTTGAGGAATAAGTAACGTCAATTTTTAGTTCCACGTGGAACATCTGGTTTTCCAGACGCGCTTCGATGCACACCGGGTAGCCTTTCCAACCGGCCAGCGGGCTGACCAGCGCCGGGCGTTTGAGTAACAAATCCGTGTGAATGCGCAAGTAGGCGTTCTTAGATAATCCTTCATGACTCTCGAGAAAGCGCTGCAGTACATTACGCAGAAGTGCAGGTGTAAGAAGCTGCTGGTCGAGCATTTCCAAGGCCAGGTACAGGCGCGACATATGAATGCCACGGGCCTCGCCATCGTCCAGGCTTACGCCTGCATCGGCGGTGGCAGTCAGGCGTTGGCCGTCGATGAGGATTGGCAGGGCGATGCCGCACATCCCCACCCAGTCGAGTGGCAAGGCTTGCCGTGAAGCCTGCGCGGCGATATCCGGCAAAGTCAGCGCATTCATGAGCAGGTCCATCGTTGGCAATAAAAAGACATGTTATATTATAACGATTAAGTCGACGATGATTTTTCTGCTCCAGTCTTTCTTCAGTCATGTCGAGCAGGGACGCTCCTTTATTTGCGGTGTTTTTCATGCACAGACGTCAGCTTCTCAATCTGCTGCTGGTCAGCCCTCTGTTCACCTTTCCATTGGGGGCGTTCGCCACACAGATTCGTAATGCGCGCTTGTGGCGCTCCGACGACAAACTGCGGCTGGTGTTCGACCTCAGCGGCCCGGTGCAATACAAGACCTTCTCCCTGACGTCGCCGGAGCGCGTGATCATCGACCTGAGCGGCGCCGGGCTCAGTGGTGATTTTTCGCAGTTGGCGCTGAAGGACAGTGGGATTACTTCGATTCGTTCGGGGCATTTCGGCAAGAGCGATACGCGCATCGTGCTGGACCTGGCCTCGCCGATGCAGCTCAACAGCTTTTTATTGCCGCCACAGGATGGTCAAGGCCATCGCCTGGTACTCGACCTGACCAACGCCACCCACGCGCCGCGCCAGATTGCTGCGCAGCCGGCGCCGCTGGTGGCTCCAGTAGATAAAGCGCACCCCAAGCGCGACATCATCGTGGTGGTCGACCCTGGCCACGGCGGCAAAGACCCTGGCGCCATCGGCTCCAAGGGCCAGCGCGAAAAGGATGTGGTGCTGTCCATCGCCCAACTGCTGGCCAAACGCTTGAAGCGCGAGAAGGGCTTTGACGTGAAGCTGGTGCGCAACGACGACTTCTTCGTGCCGCTGCGCAAGCGCGTGGACATCGCCCGTCAGCACAAGGCCGATATGTTTATCTCGGTGCATGCCGACGCCGCGCCGCGCCTCACCGCCTCCGGGGCTTCGGTGTATGCGTTGTCGGAAGGCGGTGCCACCTCCGCCACCGCGCGCTTCATGGCGCAGCGCGAAAACGGCGCCGACCTGTTGGGCGCCACGACATTGCTCAACCTCAAGGACAAGGATCCGATGCTCGCCGGGGTAATTCTCGATATGTCGATGAACGCCACCATCGCCTCCAGCCTGCAACTGGGCAGCTCGGTGTTGGGCAGCCTGCAAAGCATCACCACGTTGCACCAGAAGCGCGTGGAGCAAGCCGGGTTTGCGGTGCTCAAATCACCTGACGTGCCGTCGATCCTGGTGGAAACCGGGTTTATCTCCAACACTCGGGACGCCCAGCGGCTGGTGACGGCGCGTCATCAACAAGCCGTGGCGGATGGCCTGTTCGACGGCCTGAAAAAATACTTCGAGAAGAACCCGCCGATGAACAGCTACATGGCCTGGGTTCAGGAACAGAAGAGCGGCCAGGTCTAACAGCCGGCTATACGGCTGCACGTGAACTTGGCGCTGGCGCCACCCGAACTGGAAAACCGGTTGATGGTGGTCCAGCCCACGCGGCGCGCGTAGCCGACCCACGCCTCACCATCGGACGCCAACCCGGTAAAGAACGTCAGCTGCCCATAGCGACTGCTGGTCTGTGCCCAATAGCGTTTGCCGATCACTTCAAAACCGCGCAAATACGTAGTGCTGCCAACCGTCGCCACGCTGTAGGCATTGCCCAGCGGGTCTACGCAGGCCAGCAAATTAGCGCTGCGCGTGCAGCTCGCCAACGGGCTCGGCGTTTGCGCGCAGGCAGATCCTGCCACGCCCAATAACAGGGCACACACCAGGTATTTCATAGTGCCTCTCGGGCAAGAAAGTGTTCCAGCATTGCGCCCTTCGTCGTGGCGAGCAAGCGGGGATTGGCTTATTTGTATTGTTATACTATAACATTAAAAAACAGCCTGACCCGTGAACCGCTTCCCATGAATGAACAAGAGCTCCTGGCCCAACTGCCCGCCGATTACATGAATGACGCTCAGCAAGGCTTCTTCCGAGCGCTGCTGCTGACGCAGCGCTACGAACTGCAGGCGCGTATCGAGGCTGAATTCCTGGTGCTGCGCGAGCAGGAAACCAACAGCGACCTGGCCGATATCGGCAGCGCCGAAGAGCAGCGCCAGTGGCAGCTGCGCCTGCTGGAGCGTGAAAAAAAGCTCTTGGACAAGATCGACGATGCCCTCGAACTGCTGGCCCGCGGCGAATACGGCTGGTGTCGCGAAACCGGCGAGCCCATCGGCCTGCAACGCCTGCTGCTGCGCCCCACTGCCACCCTGTCTATCGAAGCCAAAGAACGTGAAGAGCTGCGCGAACGCCATAAACGGGCGATTTGACCGGCCAACCCTGATGAGGATTACCTGATGACTAATCGCCTTCCCGTTACCGTGCTGTCCGGCTTTCTCGGCGCTGGTAAAAGCACGCTGCTCAACTACGTTCTGCGCAACCGCGAAAACCTGCGGGTGGCGGTGATCGTCAACGACATGAGTGAAATCAATATCGACGGCAGTGAGGTTCAGCGCGACGTCACGCTGAATCGCTCCGAAGAAAAACTGGTGGAGATGAGCAACGGCTGCATCTGCTGCACCTTGCGTGAAGACTTGCTGGAAGAAGTCACAAAGCTCGCCAAGGAAGGGCGCTTCGATTACCTGTTGATCGAGTCCACCGGCATTTCCGAGCCGCTGCCCGTGGCCGAAACCTTCACGTTCCGTGATGAAAACGAGCAAAGCCTGGCCGATATCGCACGCCTGGACACCATGGTCACCGTGGTCGACGGCATGAATTTCCTGCTCGATTACCAAGCTGCCGAAAGCCTCGCTTCCCGGGGTGAAACCCTGGGCGAAGACGACGAGCGCTCCATCACCGATTTGCTCATCGAGCAGATCGAATTCGCCGACGTGATCCTGATCAGCAAGATCGACCTGATCAGTAGCCGCGAACGCGAGGAGTTGATGGCCATCCTTGAGCGCCTCAATGCGCAGGCGGAAATCATCCCGATGGTGATGGGCGAAGTGCCGCTGAACAAGATCCTCAACACCGGCCGGTTCGACTTCGAACGCGCAGCGCAAGCGCCGGGCTGGTTGCAGGAGTTGCGCGGTGAGCACGTGCCGGAAACCGAAGAATATGGCATCGCCTCCACCGCTTACCGCGCGCGTCGCCCGTTTCATCCGCAGCGTTTCTTCGACTTTATCGATCGCCCGTGGGTGAACGGCAAACTGCTGCGCTCCAAGGGCTTTTTCTGGCTGGCGAGCAAGCATCAGGATGCCGGCAGTTGGTCCCAGGCCGGTGGCTTGATGCGCCATGGTTTTGCCGGGCGCTGGTGGCGTTTTGTGCCGAAAAGCCAGTGGCCGCAAGACGAAGAAAGCGTAGCGGCGATCATGGGCAACTGGCAATTGAGTACCGGCGACTGCCGCCAGGAACTGGTGTTTATCGGGCAAAACATCGACTTCGCGCAGATGCGCGCCGAGCTGGACGCGTGCTTGCTTAACGATGAAGAAATGGCCCAGGGCGTCGAAGGCTGGCGCCAGTTGGCCGACCCTTTTGGCCCTTGGTATGAGCAGGTAGCCTGATGCTGGCCCCGGTAATCCCCTTACGCCCGGTGATCCGGCAAACCCGTGGTGAAACCCCGCTGGCGCTGTCGGACATCCTCGAAAACGACGTCAACCTGGCGCTGTGGCAGCGCCAGTTGCCCCTGCATATCGCCGAATTTGGCGCCTTGCTGGTGGCGCTCAATGAGCCGTTGGCGGATTCCTTGGTGATTGAGCTCGACAATGAGGAGGCTGTGCCCAATTTGCAGGGTTTGGCCTCCAGTTGCCGTGATCTTGAAGGTTACGAAGGCTTTATCGCCGATGTGTCCTGGCTGGTCAGCGCGTTTGCTTGCCTGCTCGGTGCCAAGAGGATTGGCGTGCGTTTGCGGCTGTTGGACAAGGCCATGTGCCCGCGTTTTCACGTCGACCATGTGCCGGTTCGACTGATCACCACCTACGCCGGGATCGGCAGCCAGTGGCTGCGCGAAGGCGTGATGGACCGGCGTAAACTCAGCCAGCCCGACGCGGAACCCACCGAGCGCATCGAGCAGGTCCACTGCGGCGAAGTGGCTCTGCTCAAGGGCACAAAATGGCACGGTAACGAGAACCATGGCTTGATCCATCGCTCACCCGCACTCAAGGCCGACGAGCGCCGGTTGATCCTGACACTGGATTGGCTCGCATAACCGCGTAGGATCAAGCGCTCTACCCGGCCTGAATGAAGCCCAATGCTGCAGAACATTCCCACCCACGTGATTGCCGGGCCTTTGGGCGCCGGCAAGACCAGCCTGATCAAACAGCTGCTGGCTCAACGCCCGGCCAACGAGCGCTGGGCCGTGTTGATCAATGAGTTCGGGCAAATCGGCCTGGACGCTGCCTTGCTAACACAGGACGACGACGGCATTGCGCTGGGCGAAGTCGCCGGTGGCTGTTTGTGCTGTGTGAATGGTGCACCGTTCCAGGTAGGGCTTGGCCGCCTGTTGCGTAGGGCCAAGCCGGATCGGCTGTTTATCGAGCCCTCGGGCCTGGGGCATCCGGCGCAGTTGCTCAAGCAGTTGCGCGAGGCGCCATGGCAGGGCGTGCTCGCGGTTCAGCCGTGTGTGTTGGTATTGGATGCCCAAGCATTGGCAGCGGGCAAAGCTTTGCCGCAAGCGCAGCAGGAAGCGCTGGCCAGCGCCGGTTTGTTGGTATTGAACAAAGATGAATCGTTGGATGCCGCACAGCGCCAGGCCATAGAACAGCAACTGCCTGCTTGCCCGATTTACTGGACACGCCAGGCGCAGTTGCCGCTCAAGCAATTGCCCGGCCTGGATGCACAGGCTGGCGCAGCTGTGGATAACTTCGAGGTGCCCAAAGGTGTGGTACAGATGCCGGCCGTCTGGGTTGATCCTGCGTTGCCCATTTGCCTGAGTCAGGCCCAGGAAGGTGGCTGGAGTATCGGTTGGCGCTGGCATCCAAGCCAGTCGTTCGACATTGCGCGCCTGCACAGCTGGCTTTCTGGCCTTGAATGGCGCCGCGCCAAGCTGGTTATCCACAGCGGCGATACCTGGGTGTCGGCTAACGCTGTGGATAATGGTCCACTCGCCTGGCAACCCAGCGAGTGGCGCCGCGATTCACGTATTGAATTGATCTTCAGCCAGCCACAGGACGTGGCTGGGCTACAGAGCACGCTGGCCGCGTGCCGTCAGTGACGGGTCTTGCTGGCGTGGTCCTGGCGCCATTGACTCAGCTCGATGACTTCGGCGCTGGGCTGCGGTGTCTTGATCTCGAACGGGTAGGGCGCCAATTCGATCTGCGCGCTGTGGGCGCCAAACTGAGTGATAGTCCCGGGGTGACGGGCTTCGCCGGTCACGGTGAACTCAAAGTTGTAAATGCGTGCCAGACGCCGTCGACCATTGGCATCTTTCACAAAACCGATGCGTTTTAACGCCACTGCGCCGTCGAGCAGTTCGATATCCAGTTTGGCGCAATGCTGCTTGACCCGCTCCAGCGCCCGTTCGCGCAGGCCGTGGTTGTGCCACACCCAGGCGGCACCGGTCGCCAACAGCATCAACACGAAGATATTTCCCAGGGTCAGCATGCGATGAACTCCAACAAAGTGAGAGCAGCTTAACTGTGTCTCTGGTCTGTCGTACAGGCTGGGTTTAGTCGCATACTGCGCGGCCAGAATTCAAACGGCTTTACGGAAATCTCCCGCATGAAACGCACACCTCATCTGCTTGCGATCCAGTCTCATGTGGTCTTTGGCCACGCCGGAAACAGCGCCGCCGTGTTCCCCATGCAGCGGGTCGGGGTGAACGTCTGGCCGCTGAACACGGTGCAGTTCTCCAATCACACTCAGTATGGCCAGTGGGCGGGCGAAGTGCTGGCGCCGCAGCAAATTCCGGCGTTGGTAGAAGGCATTGCCGCGATTGGCGAGTTGGGCAACTGCGATGCGGTACTGTCCGGCTACTTGGGCAGTGCCGACCAGGGCCGAGCGATTCTTACCGGCGTGGCCCGTATCAAGGCCATCAACCCCAAGGCCCTGTACCTGTGCGACCCAGTCATGGGCCATCCGGAAAAAGGCTGCATCGTGCCCCAGGAAGTCAGCGATTTCCTGCTGGACGAGGCGGCGGCCATGGCGGATTTCCTGTGCCCCAACCAGCTGGAGCTGGATAGCTTCGCCGGGCGCAAGCCGCAATCGCTGTTCGATTGCCTGGCGATGGCCAAGGCGCTGCTGGCCCGTGGGCCGAAGGCGGTGTTGGTCAAGCACCTGGATTACCCGGGCAAGCTACCGGAGGGTTTCGAGATGCTGCTGGTTACCGCTGAAGGCAGCTGGCACTTGCGCCGGCCGTTGCTGGCGTTCCCGCGTCAGCCGGTGGGCGTGGGCGACCTGACGTCGGGGTTATTCCTGGCGCGTGTGCTGTTGGGTGACAGCCTGTTGGCGGCCTTCGAATTCACCGCCGCAGCGGTGCATGAAGTACTGCTGGAAACCCAGGCCTGCGCCAGTTACGAGCTGGAGCTGGTACGGGCTCAGGATCGTATCGCGCATCCTCGCGTACGCTTCGAAGCAACACCCATCGGCCTGTAAGCACACAAAACCCAATGTGGGAGCTGGCTTGCCTGCGATAGCGGTGTGTCAGGCGACAAAGATGTCGACTGTCAGGCCCTCATCGCAGGCAAGCCAGCTCCCACATTCGATTGGGTTTACAGCTCGAAATTTACGGCCCGTCTGCCTTGATTTCCCGATAACGCTTCTCCAGCTCCTGACGAATCTGCCGACGCTGCTGCGCCTGCACAAAGCGGCGCTTGTCTTCGCTGTTCTGTGGCTGCAGCGGCGGTACGGCGGCGGGTTTGCGCTGGTCGTCCACGGCCACCATGGTGAAGAAGCAGCTGTTGGTATGGCGCACCGAGCGCTCGCGGATGTTTTCGGTCACCACCTTGATGCCCACTTCCATCGATGTGTTGCCGGTGTAGTTGACCGAGGCCAGGAAGGTCACCAGCTCGCCGACATGGATCGGCTCGCGAAAAATCACCTGGTCGACCGACAGCGTGACCACATAACGGCCCGCGTAACGGCTCGCGCAGGCGTAGGCCACTTCGTCGAGGTATTTGAGCAGGGTGCCGCCGTGCACATTGCCTGAGAAGTTGGCCATGTCAGGGGTCATCAATACCGTCATCGACAGCTGGGCGTTTCCGGGTTCCATAGCACACTCACGGGTTGTAGGCATTGGTTGGGGGACACCTCTACGGGTGCTGGAATCTTTACAGCGCTCTCCCTAACGGGACGCCAGTGGGCGGCTTGCCGTCACGCGAACGCCGATCTGTTTCCATATATTGCACCGGCTTTCTGCCGGAAGTCGTGGTGTTAACCTTCAAAAGCCCATCCCAGGGCATTTCTTACGATCAAGGCAGACTTTTCCTTCCGCGCTTAGCGACTGTTCAAGGGCGCGTGTGGAAGTGGGAAAAGCGCCAGTACCCCTCAAGGAGCCCCTCGCCATGCACGCCATCAGCTTTATCCAGGACTTGGCCGTGATCATGCTGGTGGCAGGGGTTGTCACCATCCTGTTCCACCGCCTCAAGCAGCCGGTGGTGCTGGGGTATATCGTCGCGGGGTTCATCATTGGCCCTCACACGCCGCCGTTCGGCCTGATCCACGACGAAGACACCATCAAGACCCTGGCTGAGCTGGGGGTGATCTTCCTGATGTTCTGCCTGGGCCTGGAGTTCAGCCTGCGCAAGTTGTTCAAGGTCGGCGCCACGGCGTTTATCGCGGCCTTCCTGGAAATCATCCTGATGATCTGGATCGGCTACGAGATCGGCCGCTGGTTCGACTGGAACACCATGGACTCGCTGTTCCTCGGCGCGATCCTGGCGATTTCCTCGACCACCATCATCGTCAAGGCGCTCAATGACCTGAAGATGAAGAACCAGCGTTTTGCCCAACTGATTTTTGGCGTGCTGATCGTCGAGGACATCCTGGGCATCGGCATCATCGCCTTGCTGTCGAGCATCGCCGTCAGCGGCACGGTGAGTTCCGGTGAGGTGTTCTCTACGGTTGGCAAGCTGTCGCTGTTCATGATCGTGGCGTTGGTCATCGGCATTTTGCTGGTGCCGCGCCTGTTGGCCTATGTGGCCAAGTTTGAAAGTAACGAGATGCTGCTGATCACCGTGTTGGGCCTGTGTTTCGGCTTTTGCTTGCTGGTGGTCAAACTCGAATACAGCATGGTGCTGGGCGCGTTCCTGATCGGCGCGATCATGGCCGAATCTCGCCAGTTGATTAAAATTGAACGCCTGATCGAACCGGTTCGCGACATGTTCAGCGCGATCTTCTTTGTCGCCATCGGCTTGATGATCGACCCGCAGATCCTGCTGCAGTACGCCTGGCCCATCGCGGTGATTACCGTGGCGGTGGTGCTGGGCAAGATGCTGTCATGCGGCCTGGGGGCGTTTATTGCCGGCAATGATGGCCGTACCTCACTGCGTGTGGGTATGGGGCTGTCACAGATTGGCGAGTTTTCCTTCATCATCGCCGCGCTGGGGATGACCTTGCAGGTGACCAGTGACTTCCTCTATCCGGTGGCGGTGGCGGTTTCGGCGATCACCACGCTGCTCACGCCGTACCTGATTCGCGGCGCTGACCCATTGTCGTTGAAGATTGCCGCGGTAATGCCCAAGCGCATGAGCCGGGTGTTCGGCCTGTATGGCGAATGGTTGCGCAGTATTCAGCCTCAAGGTGAGGGCGCGATGCTGGCGTCGATGATTCGCAAGATCATCCTGCAAGTGGGCGTGAACCTGGCATTGGTGATCGCGATCTTCTTTGCCGGCAGCTTCTTCGCGGCGCGCATTGGCGGGGACCTGGAAGGCTGGATCAGTGATCCGAGCTGGCAGAAGGCATTGATCTGGGGTGGGGCGTTGCTGCTGTCGCTGCCGTTTCTGATTGCGGCGTACCGCAAGCTCAAGGCGCTGTCGATGTTGCTGGCGGAGATGAGTGTGAAACCGGAGATGGCCGGGCGGCATACCCAGCGTGTGCGACGGGTGATCGCGGAGGTGATCCCGATCCTGTCGCTGTTGGTGATCTTCCTGCTATTGGCAGCCTTGTCGGCGAGTATTTTGCCGACCAACAAGTTGCTGGTGCTGATTGCCGTGGTCACGGCGGCGGTGGCGGCGGTGCTCTGGCGGTGGTTCATCCGCGTGCATACGCGGATGCAGGTCGCCTTGCTGGAGACGCTGGATAACCACAAAGATACATCAGAGCACTGATGTCATTGTGGCGAGGGAGCTTGTTCCCGCTGGGGTGCGCAGCAGCCCTAAAACAGTCACCTCGCCACGCCTGGAAAAACGCGTTGCCCTGGTTGGGGCTGCTTCGCAGCCCAGCGGGAGCAAGCTCCCTCGCCACAAAAAGCGTCAGCTTTCCAGCCAGACGTCCCGCGCCCAGTGCCAAACCGATTCCCAGGTTTCTTCGGTGACCAGTTCTTCTTCGCCGGACCACAGCACCACGGTGCCGTCCTCTTCGACGCAGTAGTAGTCATCGCCGTCCTGGCAGATCGGGATCATGCTGCGGTCAACGCCGGCGTCCCAGGCGTTGGCGGCAACGTCCGGCAGGTAGGTGTGGGACTGCGGGTCGGTGACGGTCACCGGTTCCAGGCTGCCGTACACCACGTCGCTGACGGTCAGCAGGAATTCACGGAATACAAACGGGATGTCGATGAACAGTTGTTCTTCGATTTCCACAATCTGGTCTTCGTCAGGCAGCTCCAGAGGAACCGGGACCGGTTCGTTGGCTTCACGCAATTGTTCGATGATTTCTTCCACGGCCGGGATCCTCTTGCTAGTTGGCGCGGTTAATAGGGCGTTTTATACAGTAGCTCGCTATAAGTGCAACCGCGAAATAGAAAACCCCGGAACATGTCCGGGGTTTTTATTACCAAGTGCTCAAGCGTAGGGTTATCAGCCGTTCTGGCGGATACCTGCGACCAGCCAAGGCTGGTTCTCGCCTTGCGGGCGTTCCATGTTCCAGCTTTCGCTGAACACTTCACCCTGGTCGAAACGCGAGGTCTTCGACACACCGCTGAAGGTCAGGGTGGCGATGGTCTTGTCGGCGCGATCATCCACACCGTCCAGCTGTACGCGCAGGTCGTCGATGTAAGTCGACTGGAACGCATCACCGATTTCGGCACGTTCGCGCTTGAGGAACTCCAGCAGTTGCGGGGTCACGAACTCGGCGATCTTGTCCATTTCGTTGGCGTCCCAGTGCTGCTGCAGGGACTGGAAGTGGCTGCGGGCCGCTTCGACGAAACGTTCTTCGTTGAACCAGGCCGGTGCATTGATCACCGGGCGGGCGGCGGCAGGTGCTGCCGAACCACCGAAGATCGAACCCATGGCTGGTTTTTGCTCGAACACTTCACGCTGCATCGGCGCGCCGGCTGGCGCCAGGTGCTCCTGCTGCTTGCGTCGACGGGCGGCGATAAAGCGGAAGATCACAAACGCGATGACCGCCAGGATCAGGATGTCGAAGATCTGCATGCCCTGGAAGCCGCCGCCCATGAACATGGAAGCGAGCAGGCCACCGGCGGCGATACCGGCCAGAGGGCCTAACCAGCGCGAAGCACCGCCGGCCTTGGCAGCAGCGCCAGCGGCACCGGCTGCACCAGCGGTCGCAGCTGCGCCGCCCATGCCACCGGCGGAAGGAGCCATTTGGCTGGTCTGGTGAGTCGGAGCCGAGCCCATGCTTTTGCCGCCACCGAAGCGCTTGGCGTTGGCGTCGAGGCTCATCGTCAGGCCGATGCACAACGCCATGGCGATGCTAAGAAAACGTTTCATAAAGGGAATTCCCATTTGTGGATTGCACGCGCGCCATGTTGCACAGGTGTCGTGACAGTGGCTAGCGACATAATGTTTCGGGCTTTTGCGTAAGACCGATTCAGAATGGCCCGTAGGACTTATCTCAGATATTGGCCCGCGCTTGGTAAAAACAAGGGCGGGCCATCAACCTTCATGTAACGCGAAGTTTCATCATATTGGCTTATGTGGCGAGGGAGCTTGCTCCCGCTGGGCTGCGAAGCAGCCCCTGACTGGCAAACGCAGCCTGATAGATTGGCACGGCGCAAAATGGGAGCGCTTCGCGCTCCAGCGGGAGCAAGCTCCCTCGCCACAAGCGATTGTCAGACGGCTTCGAGCTTTGCATAGCCCATCATCAGCCACTTGCTGCCTTCGGCGAAGTTCACCTGTACCCGCGCCTGGGCGCCGGCACCTTCGAAGTTAAGGATCACACCCTCACCGAAGATAGCATGCTTGACCTGCTGGCCAAGGCTGAAGGGTGTTTCCGGAATCTCGGAACCGGCGAACATGCTGCTGGAGTTCTGCTGCTGGCCGCCGCCGAACGGTCGGCTGACGCTGTTGGACAAGCGCACTTCCTGGATCAGCCCCTTCGGCACTTCACGTACGAAGCGCGACACCTTGTTGTAGGTCTCGCTGCCGTACAGGCGTCGGGTCTCGGCGTAGGTCATCACAAGGTTCTGCATGGCGCGGGTGATGCCCACGTAGGCCAGGCGGCGTTCTTCCTCAAGGCGGCCGGGCTCTTCCAGGCTCATCTTGTGTGGGAACAGGCCTTCTTCCATGCCTACCAGGAACACATACGGAAATTCCAGGCCCTTGGCGCTGTGCAAGGTCATCAGCTGGATGCTGTCTTCATGCTCATCGGCCTGGGTATCACCGGCTTCCAGCGACGCATGGCCGAGGAAGGCGGCGAGCGGCGTCAGCTCTTCGTCTTCCTCGGTGTTTTCGAATGCGCGGGCCGCGCTGACCAGCTCCTCAAGGTTTTCTACCCGGGCCTGGCCTTTTTCGCCTTTTTCCGCTTCGTGATAGGCGATCAACCCGGACTGCTCGATCACGGTCTGGGTCATCAAGTGCAGCGGCATTTCCGCGCATTTGGCCGCCAGGTTCTCGATCAGCTCGACAAACACGCCCAATGCCCCGGCGGCGCGGCCGGTCAGGCCTTTGTTGGCGATCAGCAAGCGCATGGATTCCCACATCGACACATCGGCGTGGCGGGCGTGGTCGCGAATCGCTTCAACGGTTTTCTCACCGATGCCACGCGCCGGGATGTTGATCACCCGCTCCAGCGCCGCATCGTTGCCACGGCCTTCCAGCAAGCGCAGGTAGGCCATGGCGTTCTTGATTTCGGCCCGTTCAAAGAAACGCTGGCCACCATAGATGCGGTACGGAATGCGCTCGCGCAGCAAGGCTTCTTCCAGCACCCGCGATTGGGCGTTGGAACGATACAAAATCGCGATATCGCTGCGCGCCAGGCCGGTTTTCAGCGCGCTTTCGATGGTTTCCACCACGTAGCGCGCTTCGTCGTGTTCATTGAACGCGGCGTACAGGTTGATCGCTTCGCCTTCGCCGCCGTCGGTCCACAACTCTTTGCCCATGCGCCCGGTGTTGTTGGCGATCAAGGCGTTGGCGGCCTTGAGGATGCCGGCGGTGGAGCGGTAATTCTGTTCCAGGCGGATGGTGATCGCGTCCGGGAAGTCGTCGGAATACTGGTAGATGTTCTCGATTTTTGCGCCGCGCCAGCCGTAGATCGACTGGTCGTCGTCGCCCACCACCATCAGGCTGTCGCCGCCCTTGGCCAGCAGGCGCAACCAGGCGTACTGCACGGCGTTGGTGTCCTGGAACTCGTCCACCAGAATGTGTCGGAAGCGTTTCTGGTAATGGGCCAGCAAGCCTGGGTTGTCGCGCCACAGGTCGAGGGCGCGCAGCAGCAGCTCGGAGAAGTCGATCACACCGGCGCGCACGCAGGCGGCCTCGTAGGCTTCATAAATGCTGCGCATGGTGGCCAGGAACAAATCGCCGCTGGCCTGGATATGTTGCGGGCGCAGGCCTTCGTCTTTCTGACCGTTGATAAACCATTGCGCCTGGCGCGCGGGCCAGCGTTGCTCGTCCAGGCCCAGCTCGCGGATCACCCGCTTGACCAGGCGTTGCTGGTCGTCGCTGTCGAGAATCTGGAAGGTCTGGCTCAACCCGGCTTCCTGCCAGTGCGCCCGCAACAGGCGGTGCGCCAAGCCGTGGAACGTGCCCACCCACATGCCGGCCGGGCTGATGCCCATCAACTGCTCGATGCGGTGGCGCATCTCGGCAGCGGCCTTGTTGGTGAAGGTCACCGACAGGATGGAATGCGGGGACGCGTTTTCGACCTGGATCAACCAGGCGATACGGTGCACCAGCACTCGGGTTTTACCGGAGCCAGCACCGGCCAGGACCAACTGACGGCCAACGGGGGCTGCAACAGCCTGGCGTTGGGCATCGTTGAGGGAGTTCAGCAAAAGGGAGAGATCATCGCGCATCGGCGCATTCTAGGGTGCTGCGGGGAGTCGGGCAAATCCCAATGCCGGGTGGTCGATGCAAAACTTTCCGGGCGATCCTGGCCGCGCAAACATTCTGCTGACGGTGATGACCGGTAAGTCATGGCCCACAGCCCGCGCAGGGTCTAGCTCAAGCGCTTTGGCCACGAAGGTTGTGTGTAAAAACCGTGTGGTTTTTATGACTTGGAGCAGTTTGGCCCAAGCGCTTGCTTGTGTATGCTCCGTCCACGTTTCGGGCTCACCATTATAAGAACACTGCCTATGACCCTCAGTCCCGACCTGTTTGGCCCCTCGGTGGCGCCCGCGCAGGTCATTCGTAAACATTACGCAACCGAGATAGCGGTCGAACGCACTCGCCTGTTGTATCAAGGCTCATTGCTGCCGACGTTACTGATGCTGGTCAACGGCCTGGTCTGCGCCTGGTTGCTGTGGAACCCCAAGCAATACCTGTTGGACAGCATCTGGCTGGTCTGGCTGCTCGCCCTGGTAGCCCTGCGCGTCATCCAGGTGGCGGCCTTTGATTCGGCGATGCCCAGTCGCCAGGCCCAGCCGATCTGGCGGCGCATGTTCATGCTCGGCTCGGCGGTCAGCGGGCTGACCCTGGCCACCGCCGCCATTGCCCTGGTGCCGGCCAATAGCTTTATGCAGCAGGCCTGGGTATTCGGCCTGATTGGCGCCGCGACGTTGTCAGCCAGCGTGGCCTATGCCGTGAGCTTGCCGGCGTTCCTGTCCTTTGCGGTGCCGTGCCTGGTGCCGCCCATCGTCTATCTGTTTTGGAACGGCGCCTCGCAGCAGCAAGGCTGGGGCGTGCTCGGCCTGATCTTGCTGGCGTCCCTGAGCCTGGTGGCGTGGCAGGTCAACCGCCTGATCCAGCGCGGTTTGTTGCGGCGCTTCCAGAACCAGGCGCTGATCGAGCATCTTCAGCAAGCGCAGCAACGCAGCGAGCAGTTGAATCAGGAACTGGTGCGCGAAGTCGGCCAACGTCGCCAGGCCGAACAGGAATTACGCGACGCGCAGATCGGCCTGCAAGACCGCGTGACGCAACGCAGCCAGGAACTGGACGCCGCCAGCCTGGCCCTGAATAAAAGTGAAGCGCGCCTGGCCATGGCCCTGCAAGCCAGTGAGTTGGGCCTGTGGGACTGGAACCTGCAAACCGACGAGGTGCATCACACCCAGCTCAAAGAGTTGTTTGGCCTGGAGCCGGAGTACGTCACGGCGATGCTCAGCCACCTCAAGCCGCGCCTGCACCCCGAAGACCTGCCGCTGCTCAAGCGCGCGCTGGTAGAGCACCTCAAGGGGCGCAGCGACGATTACCAGGTGGAATACCGCGTGCGCCATGGCGACGGCCATTGGGTGTGGATCGAAGACCGTGGCCGCGCCGTGGAGCGCACGCCCGGCGGCCGCGTCACGCGCATGCTTGGCACGCGCCGCGACATCAGCGCCGACAAGGCACTGGAGGAACAGCAACGCCTGGCCTCGACGGTGTTCGAAGCGGCCAGCGAAGGCATCGTGATTCTTGACCCTGAGTACGTGCTGATCGCCGTCAACCAGGCCTTCAGTCGCGTCACCGGCTTTGAAATCGACGACATGATCGGCCGCAATGTCGTCGAACTGCCCAGCAGCCGTGACGCCCGCCGTCACTTCCCGGTGATCCGCCAGGCACTGCTCAGCCATGGCACCTGGCAGGGCGAGTTGGTGGAAACGCGCAAGAACGGCGAGCTGTACCCGCAGTGGCTGCAATTGAATGTGGTGCGCGATGCTCGGGGAAAAGTCAGCCATATTGTGGGCTTCTTCGCCGATTTGTCCGCGCGGCGTGAATCCGAGGAGCGCATGCGCTACCTCACTCACTATGACGAGCTGACGGGCCTGGCCAACCGTTCGCTGTTTCGCGAACGCCTGCGTGAGGCCCATGCGCGGGTGCGTCAGGGCGGGCGCAGCCTGGCGCTGCTGCATATCAACCTGGACCGCTTCAAGCTGCTCAACGACAGCCTCGGCCATGAAGTCGCCGACCAACTGTTGCAGAAAATGGCCCGCCGTCTGATCAATGCCTTGCCCGAAGCTGACACCATCGCACGCCTGTCCGGTGATGAGTTTGCCGTGCTGTTCGATGCCTACGGCAGCCTGTCGAGCCTGGCACGGGTGGCCACGCGGCTGCTCGCCAAATTGCGGGTGCCGGTGACGGTGGAGGGGCATGAGCTGGTGGTCAGTGCCTCCATGGGCGTCAGCTTGCTGCCGGATAATGCGCGGGAAATTTCTGCGCTGGTCAGCCAATCCAACATGGCCATGCAGCACGCCAAGCATTTGGGCGGCAATAATTTCCAGTTCTACACCGACAGCCTGCAAGCCAGCACGCTGGAGCGTTTGCAGCTGGAAAACCACCTGCGCAAGGCCATCGACGAGCGCCAGCTCACGGTGTTCTACCAACCGAAACTGTGCCTGGCCACGGGCAAGCTGAACGCCGCCGAGGCGCTGGTGCGCTGGGAGCACCCGCAGTGGGGCATGGTGCCGCCGGGGGACTTTATCGGCTTGGCCGAAGAAACCGGTCTGATCGTGCCGCTGGGCGAATTCGTGCTGCGCCAGGCTTGCTGGCAGGCGTGCGAGTGGCAGCGCCAGGGGCTGGCGCCGATTCGCGTGTCGGTGAACCTTTCCGTGCATCAGTTGCGCCAGGGCAAGTTGGTCAGCCTGGTGCGCCAGGTGCTGGAAGAAACCGGCCTGGACCCGCAATACCTGGAGCTGGAGCTGACCGAAAGCCAACTGCTCGACAGCGTTGAGCACATCATTGCGACCTTCCAGCAACTGCGCGATCTGGGCGTGAAGCTGGCCATCGATGACTTCGGCACCGGGTATTCATCCCTCAGCTACCTCAAGCGCATCCCGGTGGATTACGTGAAGATCGACCAGACGTTTATCCGTGGGCTTGGCCAGGGCCGGGAAGATGCGGCCATCACTCGCGCGATCATCGCCATGGCCCACGGGCTGGCGCTCAAGGTGGTGGCCGAAGGTGTGGAAGACCAGCAGCAGTTGGATTTCCTGCGCGGCGAACGCTGCGATGAAGTACAGGGTTACCTGATCAGTCGGCCGATGGCCGCTGAAGGGCTGGCAGATTTATTGCGAAAAAATGCAGACTTTCCTTAAAGACCGCCACGCCGCCCCTGTGGCTACAAGGCGGCTGCCCGCTGATTCAAAGGGCATCAGGGCGATTTAGTGATGCATCGGGCGGGCAAAACGGTAATTCTTGTAGTATAACTACAAGCTTGCTACATCCCTGGCGTCTGCCAATAACAAGAGTCCTGCCCTTTGAACCTGTTGCAACATATCGCCCAGTCGCGCCACCTGTTACGCAAATCGGAACTCAAGGTTGCCGATCACGTGCTGCTTGATCCTGCGGCCGTGATGCACAGTTCCATGGCCGACCTGGCCCACAGCGTGGGCATCAGTGAGCCGACCATCGTGCGCTTTTGCCGTGCCATCGGTTGTTCCGGGTTCCAGGATTTGAAACTCAAGCTGGCGCAAAGCCTGGCGGCCGGTGCGAGCTTCGGGCAGTTTGCGATTCATGAAGACGACTCCGTCGCCGACTACAGCCTGAAAATCTTCGACACCACCTTGCACACGCTGATGGAAGTGCGTGAGAAGCTCGATCCGGTTGAGCTGCAAAAGGCCGTGACCGCCATGTCCCAAGCCCAGCGCGTGGAGTTTTATGGGTTTGGTGCTTCGGGAGCCGTCGCCGCTGATGCCCAGCACAAATTCTTCCGCCTGCTGCTCACTGCCGCGGCCTACAGCGACCCGCACATGCAGGCAATGTCGGCGGTGACCTTGAAGCCGACCGACGTGGCCATCTGCATTTCCCAGTCCGGGCGCTCCAAAGACCTGCTGATCACCGCCAACCTGGTGCGTGAAAGCGGCGCTTCGTTGATCACCCTGTGCCCGAGCCAGACGCCGTTGGCGGAGCTGTCGACGGTCAACCTGGCGATCGACGTGCACGAAGACACTGAAATCTACACGCCGCTGACCTCGCGTATTGCGCATCTGGTGGTGATCGACGTGTTGGCGATGGGCGTGGCCATGGCGCGCGGGCCGAGCCTGGTCAACCACCTCAAGAGCGTGAAGCGCAGCTTGCGCAGCCTGCGGTTGTCACCCAAGTCCGTCAAAGCCCTCGACGACTGATTCGAGGTCGTCCTCGGTCAAATGTGGGAGCTGGCTTGCCTGCGATGGCTGTGTATCAGTCGCCGGATATGTCGGCTGACCCACCGCTATCGCAGGCAAGCCAGCTCCCACCTTGGTTTTGCGCTTATTTCAGAAGATTCATCGTCCTGTAACCCACGCGCCGCCAAACCGTCATCCCTTGCGCCCATTCTGTACTCCCCGTACTCGCATTGGGAGACTCGAAATGGCCCGGCACTACGAAGACAGCAGCACCGTCAAAACCCGTCGTCAGCAAGAAGACCAGCGCCGCATGGCGTTCCGTCGCGCAATCGAAGACCGCTGCGAGGAGCGCCAGCTGCTCCAGAGCATCAGTGACTACCCGGAACTCCACTGGCAGGCACCCGCGGCTGCCCAGCGAAACGCTCAGCCAGCGCGCTGATCTGTACGCGTTCGCTGCGGATAAAGCCCAGGAACGCATGGGCCACCGGTGACAGGCGCTTGGCCTTGGCTTGCACCAGGCACCAACTGCGGTACAGCGGCAGCTCTTCTACCGGCAGCTCCTTGAGCCCGCCGGTGGCCAGCTCCAGGTTGACTGCGTGGCGCGTCAGCAACGCCACGCCCAACCCTGCATTCACGCACTCGCGCTGCGCCTCGGCCGAGGCCACTTCCACTGTTTGGGTGAAGTGCACGCGTTTTTCCTTGAAGTACTCCTCGCAGGCCAGTCGCGTGCCGGAACCTGGTTCGCGGATGAGCAGCGTGTAGGGTTCCAGGTCTTGAAGGCGCAGCGGCCCTTGCAGGCTTAACGGGTGATCGAGCGGCGCCACGGCGACAATCGGGTTGTTCAGGAACGGCAGGAATTCCAGGCCCATGTCCTGGGGCACCATGGACATGATCACCAGGTCGTCGCGGTTGTCCGACAGCCTGCGAATCACCTGGGCGCGGTTGACCACCGTGAGGTGCAACTGCACCTCCGGGTGCTGGCGTTTAAAAGCCGCGAACAGGTGCGGCACGAAGTACTTGGCGCTGGATTCCACCGCCAGTTTCAGTTGGCCTTGCAGCGAGCCCTGCATGTCCGACAGCTGCATATCGAGGTTTTCCAGGCGCCCGAAAATATCCCGGCTGGCGCGCTGCAAGGCTTCGGCGGCTTCAGTCATGTAGAGCTTTTTGCCGACGTAATCGAACAGCGGCTGGCCGATCAGCTCTTCAAGCTGGCGAATTTGCAGGCTGACGGCGGGTTGCGTGAGAGACATTTCCTCGGCCGCGCGGCTGTAGGAGCGCAAATCACACACTTCATTGAAGATCTGTAATTGACGCAATGTCATACGCATCAATGACTTACGCATTATTTAAATCCTCTCGCCCAAGGCCGTCCGGCCAACTATAAGTCTTTACTTATACACAACCCAATAATTATTGATTTTTGTTAATCCTCCGTTGCGCCTAGTGTGTGTCTCGCGACTGTCATGAAACATTTGGTCACGCGCCGACCCGGATCCAACGGGTCGTAGAACGCAGCAATCGGCTCAAGGGAATTTCCAAGTGATAAAAAAGATCCTGATCGCCAACCGTGGTGAAATTGCCGTACGAATCGTGCGTGCCTGCGCCGAGATGGGCATTCGCTCGGTCGCGGTTTACTCGGACGCCGACCGCCACGCGTTGCACGTTAAACGTGCCGACGAAGCCCACAGCATTGGTGCCGAGCCGCTGGCCGGTTACCTGAACCCGCGTAAGCTGGTGAACCTGGCCGTGGAAACCGGTTGTGACGCCTTGCACCCAGGCTACGGGTTCCTGTCGGAAAACGCCGAGCTGGCAGACATTTGCGCCGAACGCGGGATCAAGTTCATCGGCCCGTCGGCCGAAGTGATCCGCCGCATGGGCGACAAGACCGAAGCGCGCCGCAGCATGATCAAGGCCGGTGTGCCGGTCACGCCGGGCACCGAAGGCAACGTGGCTGATATCGCCGAAGCCCTCACCGAAGGCGACCGCATTGGTTACCCGGTGATGCTCAAGGCCACCTCCGGTGGTGGCGGTCGCGGCATCCGTCGCTGCAACAGTCGTGAAGAACTGGAACAAGCCTTCCCACGCGTGATCTCCGAAGCCACCAAGGCCTTCGGTTCGGCGGAAGTGTTCCTGGAAAAATGCATCGTCAATCCCAAGCATATCGAGGCGCAGATTCTCGGTGACAGCTTTGGCAACGTGGTGCATCTGTTCGAGCGCGATTGCTCGATCCAGCGTCGCAACCAGAAGCTCATTGAAATCGCCCCAAGCCCGCAGTTGACGCCTGAACAGCGCGCCTACATCGGTGACCTGTCGGTGCGCGCGGCCAAGGCCGTGGGTTACGAGAACGCTGGCACCGTGGAGTTCCTGCTCGCCGAGGGCGAGGTGTACTTCATGGAAATGAACACCCGCGTGCAGGTGGAACACACCATCACCGAAGAAATCACCGGCATCGATATTGTGCGTGAACAGATCCGCATCGCCTCGGGCCTGCCGCTGTCGGTGAAACAGGAAGACATTCAGCACCGTGGTTTCGCGTTGCAGTTCCGCATCAACGCCGAAGACCCCAAGAACAACTTCCTGCCAAGTTTCGGCAAGATCACCCGTTACTACGCGCCCGGCGGTCCCGGCGTGCGCACCGACACGGCGATCTACACCGGCTACACCATCCCGCCGTTCTACGACTCCATGTGCCTGAAACTGGTGGTGTGGGCGTTGACTTGGGAAGAAGCCATGGACCGCGGCCTGCGTGCCCTGGACGACATGCGCCTGCAAGGCGTGAAGACCACCGCCGCCTACTACCAGGAAATCCTGCGCAACCCGGAATTCCGCAGCGGCCAGTTCAACACCAGTTTCGTGGAAAGCCACCCTGAGCTGACCAACTACTCGATCAAGCGCAAACCCGAAGAGCTGGCCCTGGCCATCGCCGCCGCCATCGCCGCCCACGCAGGCCTGTGAGGAATACAACAATGTCCAAGAAAATATTCGTAACCGACACCATCCTGCGCGACGCACACCAATCGTTGCTGGCGACCCGCATGCGCACCGACGATATGCTGCCGATCTGCGACAAGCTCGATAAAGTCGGCTACTGGTCCCTGGAAGTCTGGGGTGGCGCGACCTTCGACGCTTGCGTGCGCTTTTTGAAAGAAGACCCGTGGGAGCGCCTGCGCAAACTGCGCGCCGCGTTGCCTAACACACGCCTGCAAATGCTGCTGCGTGGCCAGAACCTGCTGGGCTACCGCCACTACAGCGACGACGTGGTCAAGGCCTTCGTCGCCAAGGCTGCAGTGAATGGCATCGACGTGTTCCGCATTTTCGACGCCATGAACGACGTGCGTAACCTGCGTGTGGCTATCGAAGCGGTCAAAGCTGCCGGCAAGCATGCCCAGGGCACCATCGCCTACACCACCAGCCCGGTGCACACCATTGACGCTTTTGTGGCCCAAGCCAAGCAAATGGAAGCCATGGGTTGCGACTCGGTAGCGATCAAGGACATGGCCGGGCTGCTGACTCCGTACGCCACCGGCGAACTGGTCAAGGCATTGAAAGCCGAGCAAAGCCTGCCGATCTTTATCCACTCGCATGACACCGCCGGCCTGGCTGCTATGTGCCAACTGAAGGCGATCGAAAACGGTGCCGACCATATCGACACCGCCATTTCCAGTTTCGCTTGGGGCACCAGCCACCCGGGCACCGAGTCGATGGTCGCCGCCCTTAAAGGCAGCGAATTCGACACTGGCCTGAGCCTGGAACTGCTGCAGGAAATTGGCCTGTACTTCTACGCCGTGCGCAAGAAGTACCACCAGTTCGAAAGCGAATTCACTGCCGTCGACACCCGCGTGCAAGTCAACCAGGTGCCGGGCGGGATGATTTCCAACCTGGCCAACCAGTTGAAAGAGCAGGGCGCACTCAACCGCATGAGCGAAGTGCTGGCCGAAATCCCGCGTGTGCGTGAAGACCTAGGCTTCCCGCCGCTGGTCACGCCGACCTCGCAGATCGTCGGCACCCAGGCGTTCTTCAACGTGCTGGCCGGCGAGCGCTACAAAACCATCACCAACGAAGTGAAGCTCTACCTGCAAGGCGGCTACGGCAAGGCGCCGGGCACCGTGAACGAGAAGCTGCGTCGCCAGGCCATTGGCAGCGAAGAGGTGATCGACCACCGCCCAGCCGACCTGCTCAAGCCGGAGATGACCAAGTTGCGTGGCGAAATCGGCGCATTGGCCAAGTCCGAAGAAGACGTGCTGACCTACGCCATGTTCCCGGATATCGGGCGCAAGTTCCTCGAAGAGCGCGACGCCGGCACCCTGGCGCCTGAAGTGCTGTTGCCGATCCCTGAAGCCGGCGGCGTGGCGCGTGCCGGTGGTGAAGGCGTGCCGACCGAGTTCGTCATCGACGTGCACGGCGAAAGCTACCGCGTGGATATCACCGGTGTTGGCGTGAAAGCCGAGGGCAAACGGCACTTCTACCTGTCCATCGACGGCATGCCCGAAGAAGTGGTGTTCGAACCGCTCAATGAGTTTGTCAGCAGTGGCGGCAGCAAGCGCAAGCACGCGACCGAGCCGGGCCATGTCAGCACGGCGATGCCGGGCAACATCGTCGACGTATTGGTCAAGGAAGGCGACGTGGTCAAAGCGGGCCAGGCCGTGCTGATTACCGAAGCCATGAAGATGGAAACCGAAGTGCAGGCAGCGATTGCCGGCAAGGTAACTGCCGTTCACGTGGCCAAGGGCGACCGGGTCAACCCTGGCGAAATCCTGATTGAAATCGAAGGCTGACCCAGCCTTCGACACTACCGCTTAATCCTCGGGGGGGCAGGTGCTCCCCTTTTTTTTGCCTGAAATTTACCGATCGGCGCGGTTAAAAACTCATCTTCCACTCCCCCGTCAGGCCCTGGCTGCGGCTGTGGGTACCGGCATGGGCACTGTAGGTCAGGCCCACGCTGTGTTCGGTGGACAAGGCGAGGTCCAGGCCAGCTTGCATATCGAGGCTATTGCGGTCCAACGAGGTACCGGTGATGGTGAAACTGTCGATGATTCCCGGTGCGGCGCGAGTGGATTGGCGCACTTGGCTGTCGACTTCGCCGTAAAGATGCTTCCAACTGGTACTCACGTGGGGTGTGAGGCTCATCCGATTGTCGAACCGGTACACCGTGGCCAGCCGCAGGCCAAAGGTGCTGTTCAGGTTTTGCTGGGTTTGTGAGCCGACGTTCAGCGCGGTCACGCCGCCCTTTTCTTTAAAGCTGTCACGGTGGTAGCGCTGATAGCCCAGGCCTGCGAAGGGCTCTACCTGTACGTCGGCACTGCCCAATTGGTAGCCCAGCTCGGAAAACACTGTTTGGCTTTGAGCGTTGTAGTTGCCCTGGAGTTGCTCCTTGAAACCGAGCAAGTTGACGTCACGTTTGTTCTTGCCCGCGTGATCGCTGTAGAACGCCCCCATGCGCAGGGCCAATGGGCCGTCCTGGCGCACGGCATAACCGCCAAGGTGCAAGCTGTCGAGTTCGCCTTTGAAACGTTGAGCTTGAAGCTCGCTGGTGGACTTGGCGCCCATAACACCGACTCGCCACGCGTCACCCACGGCCCAATCGGCGCCCAGCATCAGGCCTTTGGTGCCCTGTTTGAGCCCGTCGCTGCCGCCTTGTTTGTCGAGCTTGCCGCCGTTGCCCAGGCCTTGCACCCACAAATGGCCATCGCCATGACTGGGCAGCGTGCGCAGGGTTGCGAGCAATGAGTCGCTGATGTGCGCGGTGGCGTTTTGGGTCGCGCCAGCCAAGTTGGCATTTTGGCTGCCTGCCAGTTGCTCGAATGCGGCACCCAGGCCGCCTGGTTGTTGGGACAGTGCGTCAGCGGCTTTTTGCAGGCCTTTGATTTCTTCCGAGGTCAGGTCGCCGGCTTGCAGTGCACGTTGCAAAGCCGGTTTAAGCACTGCAGCCAGTTGCTGGCCGTTGTGAGTCGTCGCCTGGTCGAAGTAGCTGTCGATGGGCACGATTGGAGCCGGTGGCTGGTATTGCCAACGGTCATTGGAAAGATCCAGCTCGAATTGAAAAGGTGCAGCTGCGAAGGCAAACGGAGTACTGGCTACGCCAACAGCCAGGCTGATAGCGCGTGCAAGGTTTAGGACGGAGAAGGGCATGAAGTCATAGCCTCTGGTGAATGAGGCCGGGAATTTAGCGAGATGGCGGGGCGATAACTGTCAGGCTATCGACCCCTGATTTGCGGGAGTTGTCTCTACTGCGGTGCGATTAAAGCCGCATTTGCCTTAGGCTCGTCAGCGCGTGGTTGAGGCTGTTGCCCTAGGCATCACCCCCGCTGCACATAGCCTTTGCCGTAGTGACGCTCCAGGCGCGCCTGGATCAGTTCCAGCCCGAGGGACATCACCCAGTAAATGATCGCGGCGGTCGTGAGCATTTCGATGTATCGATAACTTGATCGCCCGTACGACTGCGCCAGGAACATCACTTCCCACACGCCCATTACCGAGATCAGGGACGAGTCTTTGAGCATGGAGATGAACTGGTTGGTGGCGGGCGGCACGATGGTGCGCATGGCCTGGGGCAGGGTGACGTGCCAGAAGATCGCGCTGTCACGCATGCCCAGGGCCAGGGCGGCTTCTCGTTGGCCGTGGGGAACACCGAGGATGCCTGCGCGGAAGATTTCGCTCAGGTAGGCGCCGTAATTCAGTGAGAGCGCGATGATCCCGGCGACGATGGCGCCTGGTACCAGGCCCAGTTGGGGCAGGCCCAGATAAATCAGCAGGATCTGGATCAACAACGGCGTGCCGCGAAAGAACGAGGCGTAAAAACTCGCAATGCCAAAGGCCACGGCGCTTTTCGACAGGCGCCCCAGCGCGGTGATAAAACCCAGCACCGACGACGCGACTATCGAGCAAAGGCACAGAAACAGCGTCAGCGCTGCGCCTTGCAAAAACCCGTTCGGCGCCAAGTGCACGCCGACCAGGTTGGGCAGTTTGTCGAGGATGATCGAGAACTTCAGGTCAAAGCTCAGGAAGAAGCTGGCGAACAGGCAAAACAGCGCCGCCCACGTCAGGTACAACCGCGTACGAAAGCCAAAGAGTCGCTGTAGCCGCGATGCGTTCACCGGCGGCTTGGGAGGTGTCGGGAAGGCGGTCATTTGCTGATATCGGCGCCGATCCATTTTTGCGACAGCTTGCTCAAGGTGCCGTCCTGTTTCAACTGCGCGAACACTTCACGCACCTTGGCATCCCACTGCGGGTCACCTTTCTCGATGGCCACCGAATTGGGCTCGGCATACAGCGACTCACCGGCGAGCTTGAAGCGCTTGTCCTGATTCAGGCGCGGTTGGGCAGTGACCAGGTTGGTGAGGATCGCATCCAGGCGGACACCGGCGCCCAGGCCCAGGTCCTGGAAGGCGACGTTATCGGTGTCGTACGGGGCGATCTGCACATCCTCGAACGGGTACTGAAGTTGCGTATCTTCGGCGCCTTCGATCACCAGGTTCTTGTTCAGGTAGCTTTCATAGCTGGACGCGCTGGTGAGGCCGACTTTCTTGCCGCTGAGGTCTTTGGCGCCATGGATGCGCTCATCCTTGGCATTCACAACGATCACCGCAGGCGAGGCGTAGTACTCCACCGGGAAATCAAACACCTCGGCGCGGGCTTTGCTCGGGGTCATGGAGCAGATGCAAATATCGTAGCGGCCGCTCCAGCGACCTGCGGCAATCACATCCCAGGACGGCGTTTCCAGACGCAGCTTCACACCTAACTTCTGCGCGACTGCCTTGGCCACGTCGACGTCAAACCCATCGAGTTGGTTCTGCTCGTTGAGAAACGAGAACGGCGGGTAGCTTTCCATCAGCACGCCCACCAGTTCTTTCTTTTGCTCAACCCGGTCCAGGGTTGCACCGCCAAAGGCTTGGGTAGAGGCAGCCAGCATCGTCAGGCCCAGGGCCAGCAGCGGTTTAAGTTTCACAATCGACACCTGAATAAAAAAGGGTTGTTATTAACCAGACGGTACGCATTAAATAGTTATAAGAACGACTCTCATAGTGAGTTATTTTCATAAGCTTATGAGTAAAAAGCATATGGGCACAGTAAGCGCAGTAATTCTCGATGGTGGCATGGGCCGTGAACTGCAACGCCGGGGCGCGCCGTTTCGGCAGCCGGAGTGGTCGGCATTGGCGTTGAGCGAAGCGCCGCAGGCGGTAGAGGCGGTGCACACGGCTTATATCCAGAGCGGTGCCAACGTCATCACCACCAACAGCTACGCGGTTGTGCCGTTTCATATTGGCGAAGCGCGGTTTGCTGCCGAAGGCCAGGCGCTTGCGGCGTTGGCCGGTGAATTGGCGCGACGTGCGGTACAGGCTTCAAGCCAGACGGTGCGTGTGGCAGGCTCATTGCCGCCGCTGTTCGGCTCCTACCGGCCCGATTTGTTCGAGGCCGGCCGAGTCAGCGAACTGCTGACGCCACTGGTGAATGGCCTGGCGCCCCATGTCGACCTATGGTTGGCGGAAACCCAGAGTTCAATCGTTGAGGCACGGGCAATCCACGCCGGCCTGCCGCAGGACGGAAAACCGTTCTGGCTGTCGTTTACCTTGAAGGATGAAGACACCGATGAGGTGCCACGCCTGCGTTCTGGCGAACCGGTGGCAGACGCGGCTGAAGCGGCTGCGCAACTTGGTGTGGCGGTGCTGCTGTTCAATTGCAGCCAGCCGGAGGTGATTGGCGCAGCCATTGATACCGCGCGCCAAACGTTTGAGCGCCTGGGGGTGAGCATTCAGATCGGCGCCTACGCTAACGCCTTCCCGCCGCAGCCCAAGGAGGCCACCGCGAACGATGGCCTCGACCCCCTGCGTGACGATCTCGACCCACCCGGCTACTTGCACTGGGCCGCCGATTGGCAGGCACGCGGTGCCAGCCATTTAGGCGGTTGCTGCGGGATTGGGCCGGAGCACATTGCGGTGCTCGCCCAGAAGCTGGCCTGAGGCTTAAATCGCCTGGCGGCGACACTCCGCCAGGCCTTTGAGCTGACCAGAACCGGCCTGGTTCGCTTCGGACAACCACTCTTCAAAGCCTGCGCCCACGGTGGGCCATTCCGAATCCAGAATCGAATACCACGCGGTATCGCGATTCTGCCCCTTCACCACCATATGCTGGCGGAACACCCCTTCAAAGCTGAAGCCCAGTCGTTCGGCCGCGTATTTTGAGCGGGCGTTGCCGTTGTTGCACTTCCACTCCAGTCGACGGTAGCCCTGCTCGAACGCGTATTTGGCCAACAAGTACACCGCCTCGGTGCTTTTGGGCGAGCGTTGCATCGGCGCGCCGAAGGTGACGTGGCCGATTTCGATACGGCCGTGGGCCGGGACGATGGACATCAGGCTGAGGATGCCTTGCACATCGCCGCTGACGCGGTCGATCACGCTGAAAAAGTACGGGTCGCTGTTGGTTGCATGGTTGTTGAGCCAGGCATCGAACGTGGCGCGCTCCGGGAAGGGGCCGTAAGGCAAATAGTCCCAGAGTTTCGGATCGGCGCCCGGGCCTTCGAGGGCGCTGAACAGGCCGTCGGCATGCCGCGCCGGGTCGAGTTTTTCCAGACGGATAAAACGCCCTTCAAGCAGTTGAACCGTGGGCGCCGGGACGCCTTTCCAGTCGGCGGGTGAGATAGGCATGCTGCGCTCCTTAAAGACCTTTGCGAAATTGAATGAAACCCGGGCGTTCGGCGATGCGTTCGTACAGCGCAATCGCGGTGGCGTTGGTCTCGTGGGTCAACCAGTGCACCTTGGCACAGTTATCGGCCTTGGCGGTGGCGTAGACAAACTCGATCAACTTACGGCCCACGCCAGTGCCGCGCTGGGCTGGGTCCACCAGCAGATCCTGCAGGTAGCAGGAATTCTCGATGCTCCAGTTGGAGCGATGGTAGATAAAGTTGACCATGCCCACCGCCTTGCCGTCCTGCCAGGCGAGCGCCGAATGGGTCGGCTCGTTGGCATCGATCAGGCGTTGCCAGGTGCTTTGGCTGACGGCGTCCGGCAGTTCGGTTTCGTAGAACTTCAAATACGCCTGCCACAGCGGTAGCCACGCGACGTGGTCGGCGGCTGTTACTTGGCGGATGTCGATCTGACTCATTCTGAAACTCCTTGGGGAATAAAGCGCGCGAGGGTCTGGTCGCGCACATCAAGGCTGGCAGCCAGGCCTTCGCGCACGCCGGCAATATCGGCTGTGCTGCGGTTCTGGCTGAGTTTGCGCTTGCCGAGCAGGCGCTCGACGGGCAGCGCGAAGCCGACGATGGCCTTGAGCATGCCGTCAATGTAGTCGGCCGGGGCGTCGCTGACTTTCCATGGCTGGGCGCGGCTGCCTTCGTGGCGATCGGTGAGGGCGGTGACCACCGCGAGCAGACGCTCGGCGTCGGCAAATACCTCAGCCTTGCCGTAGGCATGCACGGCGATGTAATTCCAGGTGGGCACCACTTTGCCGTGCTCGGCCTTGGCCGGGTAAAACGCCGGGCTGACATAAGCGTCGGCACCGGCAAAAATCACCAAGGCTTCGCTGCCATTTTGCAGGTCACGCCATTGCGGGTTGGCCTTGGCCAAGTGCCCGTAGAGCGTGCCATTCGGGCCTTCATCGGGGTTGAGCAGCAGCGGCAAATGGCTGGCCTGCAGGCCTTGCTCACCAAAGGTCACCAACTGCGCCAGGCGGGTGTGCTGGATCAGTTGCTGCAGTTCAGGCAAATCATTGAGGGCAAAGGCGCGCGGTGTGTACATGGAAATTTTCCTTGGCGAATGCCTGCATCCTAGGCAGGCTAATGGTTCGTTGTAAGAGCCATCTGGCACCAATTTCATAGGTCCAATATGTCGCCCATCGCGCCGCCGCTGTCGTTCAACCCCGCAGGTATCGAGTTGGATCGCCGTCAGGGGCTGACGCGCCAACTCTATGAGGCCCTGCGCCAGCGCGTGCTGGACGGGCGACTGGTCAGCGGCACGCGATTACCCGCCAGTCGTGATTTGGCGGCGGCATTGTCGATTTCCCGAAACAGCGTGGTGCGCGCCTACGATCAGCTGTACGCAGAAGGGTTTATCGAAAGCCGGGTGGGTGACGGCACCTATGTGGCCCAACTGCCCACGGCAAAAAAACTATCCACAAAAGTATCCACAGGGTTTTCAACAGGGTTATCCCCAGCCTTATCCACAAAATGGGCGGATTTACCGGAAGATCTGGACAATGAAGTTATCCATAGGGCGGGCCTGGCACGGGTAAAAAACAACCACCTGGCTCACCCTCCGGCTGGACCGCCTCGGGCATTTCGAGTGGGTGTGCCGGCCTTCGACCTGTTCCCGTTTGATATATGGGCCAAGCTGAATGGGGCGTTCTGGCGCAAGCCGAACCTGGAACTGCTGTGCTATGGCGACCCGGCCGGTGACGATCGTTTGCGCGGTCTGATCGCTGCCTATTTGCGCAGTTCACGTGGCATGCAATGCACGGCTGAGCAAATTGTGATCACCAGTGGCGCACAGCAAGCGATTAGCCTTTGTGCACAGTTGCTGGTGGAGCCTGGGGACGGCGTGGCGGTGGAAAACCCCGGTTATCGCGCCGCCGGCCATGCGTTCGCCTTGGCGGGCGCTCGATTGCATGGCGTACCGGTAGATAGCGAGGGCCTGGATTGCCAGGTGCTCAACGCTCTGCATGATTGCCGTGTGGCCTATGTCACACCTTCCCATCAGTATCCGTTGGGCGTGGTGATGAGCCTGGCCCGGCGTCTGGAGTTGCTGGCCTGGGCCGAGCGTACGGGCGGCTGGATCGTCGAGGATGATTATGACGGAGAGTACCGTTACAGCGGTGCGCCGCTGTCGCCCTTGGCGGCGCTGGATCGCAGTGGCCGCGTGTTATACGTCGGCACCTTCGGCAAGGTGGCGTTCCCGGCATTGCGCCTGGGCTACCTGGTTTTACCACCGGCCCTTGTGCAAGCGTTTACCCGGCGCCGCGCTGTGGACATGCGCCACTCCGAAGTCAGTACTCAGGCGGTGATGGCTGAGTTTATGGCGGCAGGGCATTTCCAGCGCCACATTCGCCGGATGCGCCGCGCTGCGCTGAGCCGGCGCAATGCTTTGTTGGCCGGTTGGCCGGACGGGTTGCCTGGCGTCGGGGCCTTGCCCAGCGTTGCGGCCGGGCTGCATCTGACAGTGCGAGTGGACAGCCTTGCCCGCGAGCAGACGTTGCTCGCTCAGGCCCATGCGGCCAATGTTGAGATCAATGGTTTGAGTAGCTATTGGCTGGCGTGCACAAGCCCACCACCGGACCAGCGCGCAGGCCTGGTGATGGGGTTCGCCGCTGTGCCCGAGGCGGACATCGCACAGGCGCTGGCACGTTTGCGCCAGGCGTGGCAGGCATAAAGACCATCAGCTGTTGAAGAACAGCGACTTGGCCAATTGATCACCGATGCTGCTGCGGTGGATTTCTATCATTTCCCAGTCACTGGGGCCGGTGCGTTGGCGAGAGCCACCAAGGCGCTGTTGTTCACGGGTTTTCAGGTGGCCCTTCTCGAATTTCTCAAGGGCGGCGCCTTTCGTTGCATAGTGAAAGTGCGCGTACCACAGCACAGTGTTGGTCTCTTTATCGCGTACTTCGTACTCGTCCAGATAGCCCTTAGGCGGCCCTTTGACGGCGCGGCGGCTGAAGGTTTTGCCGATCTTTATCAGCCCTTGGCTATGCAGCCACTCCACCCGCGCCGCAGTTGGCGGTTGCTGTTTGAGCATGTCTATGTAGGTTTTTCTACCCAGGCGATAAAGCCGCTGTGCTGCCTCGTTGAGGTTGCGCTTGGTCGAAGCGGCGGAAGTATGACCGCTTTCGGTGAGATTGCGCCGAGTCAGCGCTTGCTCGATATCGTTTGACGCGTCCTCCAGTTGTTTGCCGTAGGCGTCGAACATATCTTGGATGTCCTGGGGCGAATGCCAGGGTTTACGCGAAAAATCCCGGTACTTGCGGGTTTCAGCTCGCTCGCTGTCCAATAGCGATTGCCCGGTGTTGATGCTGGTATCCAGGTCTACAGCGGCAGGCGCTGGCGCTGGCGGGCTGACCTTTTGCTGCTTGACCCAGACGCCTGGGGTTTTTTCATGAAACGTAGCGAGTACCTTGCCCGTCACGGACGCCCTGACATCGACCAGCGTGCTGTCGGCCTCTTGGGGCTGGGCTATTAAAGTGCCGTCGTAGCGTGTCTTGATGACTTTGCGCCGTGGCGCGGGCGGGGCTTTTGAGCTGCCGGGCTTGGGCTCCAGGGCTTTTTTCTCGCGCAGCAGTTGCGCCAGGTCGTGAATAGCCCGCTGGCTGAATTCGCCAATGTGCTGTCGAAAGCTTTCCAGGCGGGGTTTCAGCAGAAACTGCGGGTGCTCGGCATGCATGTCCAGCAGGCGTTGGTCTGCGCTGGAAAATTGCTCAACCAGGCTGTTGAGCACATCAATGCGTTCATCCAGCGTGCCGCTGTCCCGTTTCATGATTTCATTGAAACTCTCGACGTTCAGTTCGGCTGTATCGACGCTCTGGTCCACCTGCTCTCGCAGCGTGGCAGGGATCTGGCTTTGCTCTTCATCGATACACAAGTAGCGACCCAAGCTGATTTCCAGAGATTTGAGCTCAGCGAGGGTGAGCAGTGGCAACTCGCTCAGGGTTTTTTGAATGACCGTTGCGCCGTCATCTCCCAGCACTTTGAGATCGCTGAAACGGTTGTTGATGAACTCCAGGCGCTTGATGATTGCCAGGTTCAAGGTGGACAGGGTTTGTGCGCTTCGCGCCTGGTTTTTATAGTCAATGTCTACTTCGGAGTCGAGGATCAGGGACGAAGCCTTCAAGGCCTCTTTATAGCCCACCAATTGTTGTTCCACGACTACCTGAGTCAGTTGTATTTGCTGTTTCAGGTATTCACTCATGTTGCTCTGATAGGTGGGCACGGCCTCGATGATGCTCAAGGACTTCAACTGACTGATCGCTTCATCGTACGCCGCCAGTCGGTTGTCGACGTTGCCTATGAACGCTGTACGCAGCAGGTCCGTGGAAGGGCCGGGGGCGGCGTCCAGTGCAGGCTTTGCCTTAAGCACGTCCAATTGTTTGCTGGTGGCGACCGCGTCGAAGGCGTTGAGCTGGGTCATGAGTGTTGCCACGCGCTCAGGCTGATCGACCTTGACCGCTCGCCGACGGTGTCGAAGACCTCCACCGCGCAGTCGCAAACGGACATCAACAAACCACTGGCCCGCCAGGTTGCCGATCAACGGCGGGCCCGTACGCAACGGTGCCTTCGGGTCAATGATGATGACACTGTCGTTGTCATCCACCCTTACCTCGAACCAACGCTCACCAACCGGTGCATACCACTTGTCTGCAAGTGGATACAGGTTCAAGTGGCGCCCGGGCGTTTTGTTTTGTTCGCCAAGTTTATCGGGTTTGGCGACGTTGAAGCCGTCAAGTGTCTTGGCCAGGCCCAAGCGGCTATGGCTCAGGGCCCCCAGGATGTGTACCGCGTCTTGATGCTTGGCGGGCAGTTGGCTGTCGGGAATATTTGCTTGTTGCACAGCAGTATATTTTTTCTCGGTGACGGGTGGTTTATCGGCAGTTTCGATCGTTGTTGACTCGGATTCAGTTTCGATCTTCGGCGCCTCGAACTGTTCCAGCGGGCGCGGATGGCGCAGGGCGATGTGCAGGGTCAGAGCCATGCCCAGGTTGAGGAATACATCGACTAACGCTGTCCACGAAGCTTGTTGATCCCCCTTGTTCACAGCCTCCTCGGTGGCTTGCAGGTCGTCCATGATTTGCCAGACCCAGGCGGCAATTCCGACGGTACGGCCCATGAACGGCAGGGCAGCGTTGAAGATTTGCCAGCCAGTGTGTCGAAACGTCGCCCAGCGTTTCTGCACATTGGACACCGACTGACGGTCCGCCAATTCGACCATGGCGGTGGCGTTGGCCTTGAACAGCATTGCCAGGGCGTCATTGCCCACTTCTTCATCGGTCAGGGTCACGGGGCCGCTCATGTACAGCACGGTAAGGGGTTCGACCAGGGCTCGCACCACCGTCCAGGGCGAGGGCAAGGTGTCCGGGAACACATATTGGGCGTAGTTGAAGCTTTGCGCTTGCGGCAGCCAGGCCAGCACCGATTCGCGCAAGGGGCGGTCATGCTTGATGGCGTACAGCAGGTTTTGCCGTGACGGGAATTGCATCAGCATCGGTTCCAGCAACGGGCGATAAAGCAGGCACGGACCGGCGCTGGCGTTCCTTGGACCGATCACGAACATATTGGCGACCACGTCGCGCTCATGGCCGGGGCGCAGGGTGGGCACGAAGACCAGGGCGCGGATAACAATGGGCTGCCCGTCTACATGCCGGTCGTATTCATCGGCGTGCATCACGGCGGCAACGTAGCGGTAGCCGAGTTCATCAATTGCGCCCTGTTGGCGGATTTTCATTTGCAGGGCCAACAGCGGCAGTTGCAGGCGCAGGTGGTTGATGTAGAGCTGCTGGCGGTGACTGGATTGCGCCGGGTCATCGAGCAGTTTCTGTTTGATCAGCACGGGATAGTGCTTGCCGATATCAACGTCTTCGATCAGGTCTTTCAAATAGCTGAAGGTCAGCCAACTGGGGACGCCATCGTCATTGCCGTTGTAGTGCACCGTGGTGTTGCCGGTGGGCAGGCCGGTGAGGTTGTCCAACGCCAGATCGATCAGGCTGCGACGGGTGATGTCCACGCTGCCCGGCACGACGAGCGTGCCCCACACCACCGGGCTTTCGATCACCACCTCGATTTTGTCCAGGTTCAGGCTCGCACCGTCTTTATGCGAGTGGATGCGGCTTTGCAGTTGTGTGCGGGCATAGTCGCGAATGGGGGCAATGCCGTCCCGGAATGTTTCGCCGTGATAATGGGTATGCAGTTGGGCCAGGTCGATCATGTAGCGGCTATAGGCGGCGGTGTCCGAGTCCGATGCCGAAGCGAGCCAGTCGGGCAGTTGATGATGAACGTCTCGGATACTCGAGAGTTGGTGATCGCTCATCTCTTCGATG
Organism: Pseudomonas sp. 2995-3; assembly: GCF_002742565.1. Lineage (NCBI taxonomy): Bacteria > Pseudomonadati > Pseudomonadota > Gammaproteobacteria > Pseudomonadales > Pseudomonadaceae > Pseudomonas > Pseudomonas sp. 2995-3. The sequence continues at coordinate 208,791 of NZ_LJSB01000314.1, forward strand.
CTGGGCACAATGCGGGCGACGGTGGCCGGGCTTGCCTGCTCCTCTGCCGGCTCCTCGACAAAGGCCTGGCCGTAACTGCCGATGGCGCGGATTTGTAGTTCGATCAGAGTACAGGCCAGTGTGTCGAAAAAGTTGCCATCGGGTTCATACAAGCGCCATTGCAACGTGGTATCGCGCTTTGGCGCACTCAACCGGGCGGGCAGCGAGGCGCCGAATGTTTCAAGTGACTCAAAGGTTTCGTAACCGCTTACCAGCGAGTGCGTCAGGATCAATGGGCGTTTGTCATGCTCGCCAACCAACACGGCGATGTCCATGAAACTGACGTGGGTGGACTCGCCGTCCCGGAGTAGATCGACATCAACCAGGTAGGCGTGACTCTTGTAGCGATCATTCAACGAGCGTCTGTCCCGGTCGGGTTTCTGGAACACTCCACGGGCCATGGCCGCTTGGTGCTCATCCAGGCCTTGCTCTTCGGTGACGTTCCACACTTTCCTCAGCGAGTTGGAAAACGTCTGCCAGCGTGGTCCGCTGCTACCGTTGGAGGCGTTCCAGAAGTTAAGTTGCTGTTCCTGAAACGCGATGAACAGAAAGTCGGATAACTCATTGATCAAGCGCGCGATGGCATCGATCTTCACCTCAAGGTGCACAGGCGCCGCCGCGTACGGCTGCAAAGTGAGGAAGTGCTCGCCATCGATGTAAGTTACCCGCTCGCGGGACAGCGCTTGATGAGCCAGCACTGAGGTCAGGGATTGGAGAACGGCTGGCGCCGGCTCGACAGTGCTGCCCACGACATTCCAGCGAGGGCTGATCACCATGGCCAGGTCGGGGTCGATATTGAGGGTGGGGTAGAGTTCTTTGAGTGCCGCGCGCAACGTGGTGGCGGCGACCTCGTGGGTGGTGGGCCCGGTGGTTAACTGGGTGAGCAGTTCATAGGTGCTGGGTGGGCGATGATTGTTGTTAAGTAGATCGTTGGGCATGTGTTGCTCCGCTGCAATCGCTAGCCTGGACGGGCGTTGAGGATGTGCAAGGTAGCGATGGCCGTTGCCGGGAGGACGGTAGATAAATAGCGGTGGCGCCGCTAAATCAGATCAGACGCGTTCGCCCGTGAAGGGCCGGTAGAGAGCTGGGTGAGCAGCGCTATCCGTGCATCCGGACGCGGTGTGTTGGTGGGCGTGGTGCTTGAAGCGGAGGCGTTCATGATGAGGCTTCCCTGTCTGGCCGTTTGGTGGAACTAGCCTGAGGTAAAGGCCAGGCGTTCCATGCCAGGGCGCGGCCACACAGAGAGGCGGTGCTTAGATAGGCCCACCTTCACGAGCGCATTTGAAGGCGCCCGTCAAACCAAGGTGCTTCAGGTGCCGGATTTGATCTTGGTCCAGGCCCTTGTTCTGGCGCGTTCGGCTTTGCTGTCCAGAGGTTTAAGGGTGTAGAGCGTGGCCATGGCGGTGTCGGTCGGATACAAGTTGGGATTGTGGCGAATGGCAGGGTCGACGCTCTCGGTAGCGTCCTTGTTCGGATTGGGATAGCCGACAAAGTCACTGATGGGCGCGATCACAGTGGGTTGCAGCAGGTAGTTGATGAAGGTGTAGGCGTCGTCCGGATTTTTAGCGCCTTTGGGGATGGCGAGCATGTCGAACCAGATCGGCGCGCCCTCCTTGGGTAGACGCATGTCCACGGTCACGCCATTTTTGGCTTCTTTGGCACGGTTGGCGGCCTGGGAGAAACTGCCTGAATAACCCACCGCCACACAAATATCACCGTTGGCGATATCGGCCATGTACTTGGAGGAGTGAAAGTAGGTGATGTAGGGGCGGATCTTCATCAGCAGCGCTTCGGCCTTGTCGTAGTCCTTGGGATTGCTGCTGTTGGGGTCCAGGCCCAGGTGCTGCAAGGCCAGTGGCAGGATCTCGGAGGGCGAGTCCAACAGCGCCACACCACATTGCTTGAGCTTGCTGATGTTCTCTTCCTTGAAGATCAGATCCCAACTGTCTACCGGCGCATTGTCGCCCAGGGCGGCCTTGACCTTGGCCGGGTTGAAGCCAATGAGGATGGTGCCGTACATGTAAGGCACGGCGAATTTATTGCCGGGGTCGTTGGCTTCGATCAGCTTCATCAGCTTGGGGTCGAGGTGGTTCCAGTTTGGTAGCTTGCTGCGGTCCAGCGGCTGGAACACGCCGGCTTCGATCTGCTTGGCCAGGAACACGTTGGACGGTACCACCACGTCATAGCCGGAATTGCCGGTGAGCAATTTGGCTTCCAGCGCTTCGTTGGTGTCGAAGATGTCGTAGACCAATTTGATCTTGGGGTTCTGCGCCTTGAAGTCTTCCAGGGCTTTGGGCGTGATGTAGTCGAACCAGTTGTAGACCTTGAGGGTTTTCTCTTCGGCGTGGGCCGCGCCACCGATGACGGCGGCGCAGAGGACGAGTGACTTGAGCCTGTTCATTGGGCTGCTCCTTCAAAACCTTCGAGGACGTTGACGGCGTTGATGCCGATTTCTTCCACTGCGTAGCCGCCTTCCATCACAAACAGCGTGGGCTTGCCCAGCCGGGCGATGCGCGCGCCCATGGCCAGGTAGTCCGGGCTGTCGAGCTTGAACTGCGAGATAGGGTCGTCCTTGAACGTGTCCACGCCCAGGGACACGACGATGATGTCCGCGCCGTAGCGCTCGATCTGGGCGCAGGCTTCTTCCAATGCGGCACTCCAGGCTGCCCAACCGGAACCGGCCGGCAGTGGATAGTTGAAGTTGAAGCCTTCGCCTTCACCTTCGCCCAGCTCGTCGGCATAGCCCAGGAAGAACGGAAACTCTGCTTCCGGATGGCCATGAATCGAGGTGAACAACACGTCGCTGCGTGCGTAAAAAATCGACTGGGTGCCGTTGCCGTGGTGGTAATCCACATCCAGGATCGCGACGCGCTTGTGGCCCTGGTCGAGGAAGGCCTGGGCGGCAATGGCGGCGTTGTTGAGGTAGCAATAACCGCCCATCAAATCGCCCGCAGCATGATGCCCAGGTGGGCGGCACAGGGCGAATGCACTCTGGGCGCCGTTCTGGATGGCCTGCTGCGCCGTGAGGGCCACTTGCGCCGCGCTGTAGGCCGCTTGCCAGGTGCCGGCGGTAATTGGCGCGCCGCCGTCGAAACTGTAATAGCCCAACTGGCCATGCAGGCTTGTGGGGATTACCCGGCGCAGCGTGCGCGCGGGCCAGGTGTAGGGCAGCAAGTCGCCCTCCTGGCCGTACTCGGTCCAGCGCTGCCAGGCGCCTTGGAAGAAGTCGAGGTAGTCGTGGCTGTGGATACGCTGCAGCGGTGCCAGGCCGAAATCCTGCGGCGCGTGTACCGGGCCCAGTTCGCGGTCTTTGACCCGTTGCAACACGTGGTCGGCGCGCGAGGGCATTTCAAAGCAGGGCATCAGTTGCCCGTCCATCAATTCACAGCGGCCATGGTGCAGGTGGTGATCGTCCGAGTAGATCGTCAGCATTTGTTGTTCTCCGCAGGCTGTATCGGTGGGTCCAGTCTTGCGGCGGGCGTGCTTTAAGAGAACGGCAGGAGCGGCCAAAAGGGGATAATTATGGCCAAATTATCTGTCCTGAATTCGCCCCTCAATGAAGCATCATGCGCGAAATTGGCTCGGCGCCACGCCACTCCAACGCACAAAGGCATGCCTGAAACTTGCCGTTTCGCTGAAGCCCAGTGCCTCGGCAATCCGGTAAATCGGCCAGTGGTCCTCAGCCAGCAGTTGCTTGGCGCGCTCGAAACGCAGCTCGTCCAGCAGCTCCTGGTAGCTGCAGCCCAGGTCATGCAGATGCCGGCGCAGGGTGCGTGCCGAACAGTTCATCTGCTCGGCCAAGCCCTCCAGGCCCGGCGCGGCGTTGAGCTGTGCGGCGAGCAGCTGGCGAATTCTGCCGAGCCAGGCCTGGCGCCCGGTGAACTCCAGGTTTTGTTTGCGGCAACGCTCGGCCATCGCCTGGTGAGTAATGGCGTCGGCCAGGGGCAGCGGCTGGTCCAGCCAGTGTTTGTCGAAGGCAAAGGCATTGGCGGTGGCCTGAAATTGCAGCGTGCAGGGGAAGCGCTCGGCGTAGCGCATGCGATAGTCGGGGGCATCATGTTCAAAGCGCGCAGCCAGTAAGGGCAGAGGCTGGCCGAGCAGGTCGTCGCAGATCACTTTCAATGACGCCAGGCACAGCTCGACGTTGAACATTTCCAGGCTGGGGTTTTCCCGGTAGTCGCCGGCGGTGAACCAGATTCGCTCACCGTCCTCTTCAAGGCTCAACTCGAACAGTGTTCCCAGCAGCGCCGGATACCGCAGGGCCAGTCGCAATGCGTCACCAAAGGTGGCACTGGTGAGCAGGGCGTAACCGAGCATGCCGTAGGCCGACACATGCATTTGTGCGCCCAGCTCCAGGCCGACATCGCGGCGCAGGGCCACGGCATTGGCGCACACGCGCATTTCCTGATTGGTGGTGATGCGCGTGTCGGCCCGGGTCAAGTCCGCCGCACAGATGCCGCTGCCGGCCAGCAGTGCCTCATGGGGCAAACCTTTGAAGGTGTTGAGCACCAGCGAAACAGCATTGAGGGTGGTGAGGTGGGAATGCAGCATGGAAACTTCCAGCCAGGGGATGGCTGGAAGTGGAGCAAGTTACATGCCGGTCAGCTCAGTTCGCCGCACAGGTCCAGTTCCACCAGGCGGCGCACTTCACTGGCCTCAAGCCCGGCGCCGAGCAGGGCATTGAGCTTGCCGAACGCCGCTTCACGGGTCATGCCGCCACCGGACAGCACGCCCACGCCGCGCAGGCGGCTGCCGGCTTCGTACACGTCCAGTTCCACGCCGCCTTCATGGCATTGAGTGATTGCCACGACGGTTACACCCAGTTCCTGCGCACGCTTGAGGCTGGCGAGAAAATCAGGGTTATCGCTCGGCCCGGTGCCGCTGCCGAAGCATTCCAGCACCAGCGCCTGGATGCCGCTGTCGATCAACGCGTTCAGTTGCGCGGCGGCGATGCCCGGCACCAGCGGCAATACGCCGACATTGGCCAAGGCTTTGGGCTGGCGGTAATGCAGGGCGGCCGGGATCATGTCGGCCTGGGCGACGCCGCCATTGCGCTGCAGGGCCGCAAACGGGTGGCGACCGAAGCTGCGGATTTTCGCGCAACGGGTCGGCGCCATCAGCGCGCCGTGGAAGTACAGCTGCACGCCCGGCGCCAGGCCTTCGCCCAGCGCGGTCAACGCGCCGCTGACGTTTTCCCAGGCATCGCTGTCGGGCACGCCGGCCGGCAGCATGGAGCCGGTGAAGACTACCGGCGCCGGCAGGCCCAGCAGTTGAAAGCTCATGGCTGCCGCGCTGTAGGCCAGGGTGTCGGTGCCGTGCAGGATCAGCACCGCATCGCAGCCTGCGTCCACGGCCTCAACCACGGCGCTGCGCAGATGTTGCCAGTAGGTGGGCGTCATGTTGGCGCTGTCGATCAGTGGCGACATCTCTTGAAAGCGCCAGGTGGGCACTGCTGCATCGGCGAGCTGTTCGCGCATGCGCGCCTCAAAACCCGACGCAGGCGCCAGGCCGTTGGCGCTGGCCTGCATGCCAATGGTGCCGCCGGTGTAGAGCACCATCACGTTGTTAGCTGGTTGCATGAAAAATCTCCTGAACGAAAAACGCCGCCGGGCCCAGAGCATGCCCAAGGCCGGGCGGCGTGTCATCTAGCGGTGATTAACGTTGCGCTTGAGCGCTCAGTTCAGCCGAGGTGACTTCTGCCGGCTTTGCCGGGTTGGCCGGCCAGGCCTTGCGGTCCAGGTCCAGGTCAGGGAACTGGCTGGAGTCGAACACCGGCGTCTTGATGCCTGCGGCACGCTGGTTGTCGTAGTCATTGAGGATGCGCATGGCAATCTTGAACAGGAACGCCAGGGCGAACAGGTTGACGAACGCCAGCAGGGTCATGGTGATGTCGGCGAAGGCGAACACGGTGCTCAGGTTCTCGATCGAACCCCAGAAAATCAGCACCAGCACCAGCGCACGGTAGCCCATCAGCACCTTGCGGTTGTTACCCACCAGGAAGCGCAGGTTGCTCTCGCCGAGGTAGTAGTTGTACATGATCGAGGTGAACACGAACAACGCCAGGGCTACCGAGATGAACATCCGGCCCCAGTCACCGACCACCGCCGCCAGGGAGTTCTGGGTCAGGGCAATGCCGTCGCCTTCAAAGCCTGGGGTGTAGAAACCGGAGAGCAGGATCAGCAACGCGGTGCAGGTACAGATCACGAAGGTGTCGAGGAACACGCTGAACGCCTGCACCACGCCTTGGGCGATCGGGTGTTCTACCGAGGCCACTGCCGCCACGTTAGGCGCACTGCCCAGACCGGCTTCGTTGGCGAACACGCCGCGCTTCACACCCATGATGATCGCGCTGCCCACCAGGCCACCGAAGGCTTGGTCGAGGCCGAAAGCGCTTTTGACGATGGTCGCGAGCATGGCCGGCACGTGGTCGAATTGCAGCACGATCACGTACAGGGTCACAGCGATGTAGACCAGGGTCTTGACCGGCACCAGCAGGTCGGCAATCGAAGCGATGCGCTTGATCCCGCCGATGAACACCAGGCCCAGCAATACCGCCAGCGCCAGGCCGGTGTAGGTGGTGTCCAGGCCAAAGGCGTTGTTCAGCGAGTGAGTCACGGCGTGGGCTTGCAGGCCGTTGAAGGCGAAACCGAAAGTCACCAGCAACAGGAACGCCATGACCATACCCAGCCAGCGCTTCTGCAAGCCGTGCTGGATGTAATACGCCGGGCCGCCACGGTAGGTGCCCTCGGCATCGGTGCGCTTGTACAACTGGCCGAGGGAGCACTCGATAAAGCTCGAGGACATGCCCACCAGTGCGGTGACCCACATCCAGAACACGGCACCCGGGCCACCCAGGGTCACGGCAATGCCGACACCGGCGATGTTACCGGCACCCACGCGGCCGGCCAGGCTGAGCATCAGCGCCTGGAAGGAACTGAGCTGGCCGGCGCTGCTCTTCAGGCTGTCTTTGAACACCGAGAACATGTGGAAAAAGTGACGCAACTGTACGAAACGCGAGCGGATCGTGAAATAACCGCCGAGCCCGACAATGAGCACGATCAGTACTTTCCCTGAGAGGAAGTCGTTGATGACTTCGAGCATGGAGTGTTCCTCGCTGATTTTTCTAATGGCAAACGCAGGACGGTCCGACGCGTCGCTCAGCACCAGGCAGTGCACGACGCTTCGCCCCAATCCTTTTGCGGGTGTTGTTATTCATGCGCTTTCGCGATGTCTGCGGGCCTCGTTACCGACGGCCGCAGACGCGAAGAGGGGCGGCACTATACCTAGGCGAGCGTGATCCGTCTGCACGGGGCGATTAAAGGTTTCAGCCAGGCGGTTGCAGGCAAGGAGGGTTTGCAGGGCGATATTGGATTTTTTATGGGCGTCATTTCACAACCTTGGGGCAAAAAAAAGGGCCTGAAGAACGAGCCTTCAGGCCCTCAAAAGGTGAGAGGTGTCTAGTCCCTCAACCTGGTGAGCGGTGCATCAAACGCTTAGGCCTTCAGCGGGACCAAACGTGGAGCAATCATGTTTTCGGGGCGCAGGATGTCGTCGAGCATGGCGTCGTCGAGCAAGCCTTCTTCGCGCACCAGTTCCAGCACGCCGCGGCCGCTTTCGAGGGCGATACGCGCAATGCGGGTGGCGTTTTCATAGCCGATGTACGGGTTCAGCGCGGTGACCAGACCGATGGAGTGTTCCACCAGTTCGCGGCAACGGGCTTCGTTGGCGGTGATGCCGACGATGCAGTGTTCGCGCAGCATGTCCATGGCGCGTTGCAGCAGGCGGATCGAGTCGAAGATCTTGAAAGCGATCAGCGGCTCCATCACGTTCAACTGCAGTTGGCCGCCTTCGGCTGCCATGGTCAGGGCCAGGTCGTTACCGATAACCTGGAACGCGACCTGGTTCACGGCTTCCGGGATCACCGGGTTAACCTTGCCGGGCATGATAGAGCTGCCTGGCTGGCGTGCCGGCAGGTTGATCTCGTTGATGCCGGTGCGTGGGCCGCTGGACAGCAGACGCAGGTCATTGCAGATCTTCGACAGCTTCACCGCAGTACGCTTGAGCATGCCGGAGAACAGCACGAAAGCGCCCATGTCGGAGGTGGCTTCGATCAGGTCGGCAGCCGGAACCAGCGGCTGGCCGCTGATCAGCGCCAGGCGTTGTACGGCCAGGGCCTGGTAACGCGGGTCGGCGTTGATGCCGGTGCCGATGGCGGTGCCGCCCAGGTTCACTTCGGTCAGCAGCTCTGGCGCCAGTGTTTTCAGGCGAGCCAGGTCTTCACCCAGGGTGGTGGCGAAGGCGCGGAATTCCTGGCCGAGGGTCATCGGCACGGCATCTTGCAATTGGGTACGGCCCATTTTCAGCACGTGGCCGAACTCGACTCCTTTGGCGGCGAACGCCTGGATCAGGCTGTCGAGGCTGGCCAGCAGCGCGTCATGGCCCAGCAGCAGACCCAGGCGGATCGCGGTTGGGTAGGCGTCGTTGGTCGACTGCGCCATGTTCACGTCGTTGTTGGGGTGCAGGTACTGGTACTCGCCCTTGTTGTGGCCCATGGCCTCCAACGCGATATTGGCGATGACTTCGTTGGCATTCATGTTGGTCGAAGTGCCAGCGCCGCCTTGAATCATGTCCACCACGAACTCTTCGTGGAAATCGCCGCGGATCAGACGGGCACAGGCTTCGCTGATGGCAGCGTGCTTGGCTTCGCTGAGCTGGCCCAACTCGCGGTTGGCGTCAGCGGCTGCTTGCTTGACCATTGCCAGGCCGACCACCAATTTCGGGTAATGCGAAATCGGAACGCCCGAGAGGCGGAAGTTGTTCACCGCTCGCAGGGTCTGGATGCCGTAATACGCTTGAGCCGGTACTTCGAGTACGCCAAGCAGGTCTTTTTCTGTGCGGAATGATGCAGCGGAGGACATGACGGAAATCATCTCGATATGGACCCGGAACAGGCCGGAACGCTGCGAATGCTAGGCTTGTAGAAGTTTTTGGGCCAATGCTGTTAAACACTGGCCTATGCACAAACGGCATAATGTTGATGTGACCCGGTTATCATGGCGGGCGTGTGTGCCAAAATGGTGCGTGTCCGTGGGAGGAAGCGATGAACCTTGAGAGCAAATGGCTGGAAGACTTCAGCGCCCTGGCGGCAACCCGCAGCTTTTCCCAGGCAGCGGAGCGGCGCTTTGTCACCCAGCCAGCGTTCAGCCGGCGTATCCGTAGCCTTGAAGCCGCGTTGGGCCTGACGTTGGTCAACCGTTCGCGCACGCCCGTCGAGCTGACGGCGGCGGGGCAGTTGTTCCTGGTCACCGCGCGCACGGTGGTCGAACAGCTCGGTGAAGTGCTGCGCCATTTGCATCACCTGGAAGGTGGGCAGGGCGAAGTCATGCAAGTGGCGGCCGCGCACTCCCTGGCATTGGGCTTCTTCCCGCGCTGGATCGCGCAACTGCGTAACGAGGGCCTTAACATCGCGACCCGACTGGTCGCCACCAACGTTGGCGATGCAGTGCACGCCCTGCGCGAAGGCGGCTGCGACTTGATGCTGGCGTTCTACGACCCGGATGCGGCCATGCAGATGGACGCGGAAATCTTCCCGTCGCTGCACCTGGGCAACACCGAGATGCTCCCGGTGTGCGCCGCCGACGCCGACGGCAAACCGCTGTTCGACCTGGAGGGTGAGGGCAGCGTGCCGTTGCTGGCCTACAGTGCCGGCGCCTTTCTCGGGCGCTCGGTAAATTTGCTGCTGCGCCAGCGCGCCCTGCGTTTCACCACCATTTACGAAACTGCCATGGCAGACAGTCTCAAGAGCATGGCCCTTGAAGGCTTGGGTATCGCCTGGGTGCCGCAGTTGAGCGTGCGTGCCGAACTGGCACGTGGCGAACTGGTGGTGTGCGGCGGCCCGCAATGGCATGTGCCGCTGGAGATTCGCTTGTATCGCTGCGCGCTGGTGCGCAAGGCGAACGTGCGGCTGCTGTGGCGCAAGTTGGAAGGTGGAGCTGCACAAAACACTTGAGCGCAATGCAGATCAACTGTGGGAGCTGGCTTGCCTGCGATGCAGGCGCCTCGGTACATCAGCCATAAGTGAGGTGATGCTATCGCAGGCAAGCCAGCTCCCACATTGACCCTTTTTCTCAGGGGAAATTTGCGCCGGTTTCGCTGACTCGGAAGTCAATAAAACCGCCGCTTTGCGCCGTAAGACAGATGGTCATTCCAGGGGCTGTTTATCTGGATTATTACGGTATACTGCGCGGCCTTCGGCCGGTCCAACCGGCCTTAATTCGTACACCAAGCCACGCCGGATTTCCCGCGTGGCTTGTTGTTTTTTGACGCGCCTGCGGGCGCCCAGAGAGAAGAGGCACGACGATGAGTGCATTGGTTGGCGTGATCATGGGCTCCAAGTCCGATTGGTCCACCCTTAGCCACACCGCCGATATGCTGGAAAAACTCGGCATTCCGTATGAAGTGAAAGTGGTCTCTGCCCACCGCACCCCGGATTTGCTGTTCCAGTATGCCGATGAAGCAGAATCCCGTGGCATCGAGGTGATCATCGCCGGTGCCGGCGGTGCGGCGCACCTGCCAGGCATGTGTGCGGCCAAGACCCATCTGCCGGTGCTCGGTGTGCCGGTGCAGTCGTCGATGCTCTCGGGCGTGGATTCGCTGTTGTCCATCGTGCAGATGCCGGCCGGTATTCCGGTGGCTACATTGGCAATCGGCAAGGCCGGCGCGATCAACGCTGCGTTGCTGTCCGCCAGCATCCTGGGCGCCAAGCACCCGCAGTTCCATGCGGTGCTGAAAAAATTCCGTGCTGAGCAGACAGACAGCGTGCTGGACAATCCAGACCCACGTATCGCCTGAAGGTATTGATTGATGAAAATCGGTGTAATCGGTGGCGGCCAACTGGGTCGCATGCTGGCCTTGGCGGGCACCCCGCTGGGGATGAACTTCGCTTTCCTGGACCCGGCGCCGGACGCCTGTGCCGCTGCCCTGGGTGAACACCTGCGCGCTGACTACAGCGACCCGGACCATCTGCGCCAACTGGCCGATGAAGTCGACCTGGTGACCTTCGAATTCGAAAGCGTCCCGGCCGAAACCGTGGCCTTCCTGTCGCAGTTCGTGCCGGTGTACCCGAGCGCCGAAGCCTTGCGCATCGCGCGTGACCGCTGGTTCGAGAAGAGCATGTTCAAGGACCTGGGTATCCCGACCCCCGCCTTCGCCGATATCCAGTCCCAGGCGGACCTTGACGCCGCCGTTGCCAGCATCGGCCTGCCAGCCGTGCTCAAGACCCGCACCCTGGGTTATGACGGCAAGGGCCAGAAAGTCCTGCGCACTGCTGCCGATGTGGTCGGCACTTTTGCCGAACTGGGCAGTGTTGCCTGCCTGCTGGAAGGCTTTGTGCCGTTCACCGGTGAAGTTTCTCTGATCGCTGTGCGCGCCCGTGACGGCGAGACCCGCTTCTACCCGTTGGTGCACAACACTCACGACAGCGGCATTCTCAAGCTGTCCGTGGCCAGCACCGACCACCCGCTGCAGGCCCTGGCCGAAGACTATTCCAGCCGCGTGCTCAAGCAGCTGGATTACGTCGGCGTGATGGCGTTCGAGTTCTTTGAAGTCGACGGCGGCCTCAAGGCCAACGAAATCGCCCCGCGCGTGCACAACTCCGGGCACTGGACCACCGAAGGTGCCGAGTGCAGCCAGTTCGAAAACCACCTGCGGGCGGTGGCGGGCTTGCCGCTGGGTTCCACAGCGAAGGTCGGCGAGAGCGCCATGCTCAACTTTATCGGCGCAGTCCCGCCGGTAGAAAAAGTCATCGCCATTGATGACTGCCACCTGCATCACTACGGCAAGGCTTTCAAGGCCGGGCGTAAAGTTGGCCACGCCAACCTGCGTTGCAAGGACCGTGCGACCCTTGAGGCGCAGATCCTCAAGGTCGAAGCATTGATCGCCGAGCAATAACCTTGAGGGCGGCGGGAACCATTGGTTATCGTCGCCTCTCTGATTGCAGGACGCTAAAGTCTGACTAGGCTTTGGTGTAGTTCACTTCATTCAGAGGGAAATGCCATGGGTATCATCGGAACCATCTTTATCGGCTTGATCGTCGGCCTGCTGGCGCGCTTCCTCAAGCCTGGCGACGACAGCATGGGCTGGATCATGACCATCCTGCTGGGTATCGCAGGTTCCCTGGTCGCCACCTACGGTGGTCAGGCCCTGGGCATCTACCAGGCGGGTCAAGGCGCGGGCTTCCTCGGCGCGCTGATCGGCGCCATCGTGCTGCTGGTGATCTACGGCCTGCTGAGAAAGAAATGATTTAAGCGACAAAGCCCTCTGCGCTGCGCAGGCGCAGAGGGCTAGAATGCTCGGCATCTGAACTTGCCGAGCTTTTTCATGCGCCGTCTTTTATTCACACTCCTCCTGTTGGGCTCAGGCCTGGCGCACGCCGGTGAACTGCCGGAAACCGATTGGCTCGACTTGATGCCGCTTTCAGACCAGAAAGCCCTCGAGGCCATGCCCGAGATCGACCACAACTCCCCCGAAGCCCAAGGCACCTTCACCGACAAAGGTGGCTTGAAGCAGAGCAAAGGCTTGCCGGCGGTAATGTACTCGACCAAGACCGTGGCCGCCATGAACGGCAAGAACATCCGCATCGGTGGCTACCCGGTACCGTTGGAAACCGACGCGAAGGGCCGCAGCACCCTGTTTTTCCTGGTGCCGTACCCAGGCGCCTGCATCCACGTGCCGCCACCGCCGCCTAATCAGTTGGTGCTGGTGCGTTATCCCAAGGGGCTGAAGCTGGATGATATCTACACGCCGCTGTGGGTGACGGGCACGTTGAAGGTGGAGAAGGTCAACAATGACCTGGCAGATGCGGCGTATGCGCTGGATGCGGGGAAGGTCAGGGTAGTGAAAGAGTCCGATCTCTAGATCATGACGCAGAACCCAATGTGGGAGCGGGCTTGTGTGGGAGCAGGCAAGCCAGCTCCCACACAAGCGTGCTCACACATGTTGATTGGTTTTTACAGGGCGATACTGTTGATGCTCACGCCCAAAGTATGGCTTTGACCCGGCGCCAAGCTCACCACATCATCCAGCACATTCGCCGTTTCGATGCACAGCATGCCCTGCCAGCCATCATCGGCCATGTCGTCAAACGCCTTGGCGCGTTCGGTCCATGGGTTCCAGATCACGGTCGAGCTCGAACCCTGGCTGGTGAGCTGAATGCGGCGCTGCCAATCCTTATCGACAATATTCAACTGCGCCGGCGTATCCAGGTAGATACGATCAGTCTCGGCACTGAAGTGCAGCAGGCCGGACTGCTTCTTCTCGGCCCAGCCATCGGCGGTGTCGATATACGCCAGCCCATCCAGCCCTTCGACCTGCACCTTGCGTACGTCACTCACGGCGAAGTAAGTGTGCAGCGCCTGGCTGAGGGTCACAGTGTCGGTGCCACGGTTGTGGCTGGTCAGGCGGATGTGCAGTTGATCGTCAAGCAGCAGGCTCAACGTCAGGTTGACCTGATGCGGCCAGCCGGGGAAGCCGCCCTCGGGAACCGGCAGAACCAAGTCCACCCGTAGCGCCTGGCCTTCGAGTTCGCTCGCAGCCAACTCCCACTGTGCCGTGCGCACAAAACCATGGGCACCGGCCGGTTGCTCGCTCTGGCGCATTTCCTTGACGCTCTGCGGGTTGCGGTCAAACACGCCAAACCATGGCCAGCATACCGGCACGCCGGTACGGATGCCTTTGCCTTGCTTGAACACCGCCGCAGGGTTTGGCCATATCAGCGGCTGCTCGCCCTTGCGCTGGTAACTGAAGATGTGCGCGCCCTGTTGGGCCACCATCAATTCAGCGCCGTTGTGGCGAATGCGCCAGCAGTCCAGTTCGTCGATTTTTACGCTTTCAACGTGGGGCACAGGCATACGAAGCACTCTTTAATGGCAGGCAATGGGGCAATTGACCGTCAAAACCCGACGAGGTTTAACGCGCGCGCGACGGTACCGAGCGCGTGCGGCCGCTGCCATCGATGGCGACGAACACGAACACCGCCTCGGTAACTTTGCGCCATTCACTGGACAGCGGGTCGTCGCTCCACACTTCGACCATCATCTGGATCGAGCTACGGCCAATTTCCAGGGCTTGGGTATAGAAGGACAATTGCGCACCGACCGCGACCGGCACCAGAAAGGCCATGCGATCAATGGCCACGGTAGCCACGCGGCCGCCGGCGACCTTGCTGGCCATTGCCGTGCCTGCCAGGTCCATCTGCGCGACCAGCCAGCCGCCAAAAATATCGCCAAAACCATTGGTTTCACGTGGCAATGCGGTGATTTGCAGGGCGAGATCGCCTTGCGGGATAGGATCTTCTTGTTCGAGTTCGATCATGCCAAGGGTGCCTCTGACCCGTAACGCTTCATGGGTGTTTCAAGTGGATAGCCGTCTTCGGGAAAAACGTTTCAGCACCAACATACACCGCTCGATACGTTTCTCGTAAGGCGCACTAAAGGGAAACTCTGCCAAAACGGCTGGGTGGCACCCAACGACGTTTTGGCACAGCAGCCCCTCAAGACAGCGGGTTTGGCGCTTGCAAGGGCCGAGTATATCGAGACGCTGGCGCCGCGACGACCTCCCGGCGCTCATTTGGTCGGCAAATCGCGGCTGTTATGCGGCTTTTTCGCGCAACTGTGTTTCTGATTGCAGGGAAAGCGCACGAATGGGGAATATTTCGCCCATTTGAACTGTGATTCGGTAGACGCTGTGCTTTTTCAAACGATTTGCTATCTTGCCAAACCTGCCGCAAGTCCCGGGCTTGCTGTTCTGATTACTATAAGAGAAGCCTTGCCATGTCCTCCGTGCCCGCAAGCAGCGCGCAACCTTCGCGCCCGCTGACCCGCAACGACTACAAAACCCTTTCGCTGTCTGCCTTGGGCGGGGCGCTGGAATTCTACGACTTCATCATCTTCGTGTTTTTCGCTACCGTGGTCGGGAAGCTGTTTTTCCCCGTCGACATGCCCGAATGGCTGCGCATGATGCAGACCTTCGGCATCTTCGCCGCCGGTTACCTGGCACGCCCGCTGGGCGGCATCATCATGGCGCACTTCGGTGACCTGCTGGGCCGCAAGAAAATGTTCACCCTGAGCATCTTCATGATGGCCGTGCCGACCCTGATCATGGGCCTGCTGCCGACCTACGCACAGATCGGCCTGTGGGCGCCGCTGCTGTTGCTGCTGATGCGCGTCATCCAGGGCGCCGCCATTGGCGGCGAAGTACCTGGCGCCTGGGTGTTTGTCTCCGAACACGTGCCGCCGCGCCACATCGGCTATGCCTGCGGCACCCTGACCAGCGGCCTCACCGCCGGTATCCTGCTGGGTTCGCTGGTGGCTACCGCCATCAACACCCTCTATACCCCGGAGCAGGTCTCGGATTACGCGTGGCGTATCCCGTTCCTGCTGGGGGGTGTGTTCGGCCTGCTGTCGGTGTACTTGCGCCGTTGGCTGCACGAAACACCGATCTTCGCTGAGATGCAGCAGCGCAAAACCCTGGCTGCCGAGTTGCCATTGCGCGCGGTATTGCGTGACCACCGTGGCGCCATTGTGCTGTCGATGCTGTTGACGTGGTTGCTGTCGGCGGGTGTGGTTGTGGTCATCCTGATGACCCCGACCGTGCTGCAAACCGTCTACCACTTCAGCCCGACGGTTGCGCTGCAAGCTAACAGCCTGGCGATCGTTACGCTGAGCCTGGGCTGCATTGCGTCCGGCGCGCTGGCTGACCGTTTTGGTGCCGGTCGCGTTTTGGTCACCGGTTGCGCGTTGCTGCTGGCCACTTCCTGGACGCTGTATCACAGCCTGATGGCCCACCCGGACTGGTTGTTCCCGCTGTACGCGTTGACCGGCCTGTTTGTGGGCACCATCGGTGTAGTGCCTTACGTGATGGTGAAAGCATTCCCGCCAGTGGTGCGTTTCAGCGGTTTGTCGTTCTCCTATAACGTGGCCTACGCCGTATTTGGTGGTTTGACGCCACTGGCGGTATCGCTGCTGATGAAGGAAAGCCCGATGGGGCCTGCTTACTACGTGGCTGTCCTGTGTGTAATGGGGATGGCGGTGGGCGGCTACCTGTGGAAGCGCGGGCGCTGAATGATCGTTCCCACGCTCTGCGTGGGAATGCCGGCCTGGACGCTCTGCGTCCGCTTTTGAAGGTCGTGACGCAGAGCGTCACTGGATGCGTTCCCACGCAGAGCGTGGGAAGGATCAATGCCAGCAACGATTACAGAGTGTTTCCGAAACATCGCTCCAGCCGCCTAAACCTCCTCGCAAGCCCCGGATTTATTGCACTTCCCCCTTCCTGTCAGGTTTTTCATAAATACTGGCCTTTCATCTAATTGTCATATTCCAGACATAGAGTGTTCACACGGCCTACCGATACTTGGCCCCGATCCAACTATCCCTATCTGCTAGGAGCAAGGCATGAAACTGAAACGTTTGATGGCGGCAATGACTTTTGTCGCTGCTGGCGTTGCGACCGCCAACGCGGTGGCCGCTGGTGTTGATCCGGCAATCCCGGCTTACGTTAAGACCACTGGTGTGTCGGGCAACTTGTCCAGCGTCGGTTCCGATACCTTGGCTAACCTGATGACCCTGTGGGCCGAGGGTTACAAAAAGGAATACCCGAACGTCAACATCCAGATTCAGGCTGCCGGCTCCGCCACTGCACCTCCTGCGCTGACTGAAGGCACCTCCAACCTGGGCCCGATGAGCCGCAAGATGAAGGACACCGAACTGGCGGCCTTCGAGCAGAAGTACGGCTACAAGCCAACCGCTATCCCGGTTGCCGTGGATGCCCTGGCTGTGTTTGTGCACAAGGACAACCCGATCCAGCACCTGACCATGGAACAAGTCGACGCGATCTTCTCCTCGACTCGTCTGTGCGGCGCTAAAGCCGATGTTAAAACCTGGGGCGACCTGGGTGTGACCGGCGACCTGGCCAACAAGCCGGTTCAGTTGTTTGGTCGTAACTCGGTATCCGGCACCTACGGCTACTTCAAAGAAGAAGCCCTGTGCAAAGGCGACTACAAGCCAAACGTGAACGAACAACCAGGCTCGGCTTCGGTCGTGCAGTCGATCAGCTCCTCGCTGAACGGCATCGGTTACTCGGGCATCGGCTACAAAACTGCTAGCGTGAAGACCGTGGCCCTGGCCAAGAAAGGCAGCACTGACTTCATCGAAGACAGCGAAGAAAACGCCCTGAACGGTAAATACCCGCTGTCGCGTTTCCTCTACGTGTACGTCAACAAAGCCCCGAACAAGCCTCTGGCCCCGCTGGAAGCTGAGTTCGTGAAACTGGTTCTGTCCAAACAGGGCCAGGAAGTAGTAGTGAAAGACGGTTACATCCCACTGCCAGCCAAAGTTGCCGCCAAGGCACTGGCTGACCTGGGCCTGAAAGAAGGCAACTAAGCCTGCAATACCGGTGTAGCAGCGGGCCCTGTGGAAGCGGGCTTGCTGTGGCGAGGGAGCTTGCTCCCGTTCGACTGCGTAGCAGTCGCAAGCCTTGGGGGCGCTTCGGCCCCCAGCGCAAGCAAGCTTGCTCGTCACAGTAACCCCTTACTCTTCAAGCCCGTCTACACCTCTAATTCTTTAATCCGCTGCCAGCCCTGCTACGCGGCGGATTTCTTGCGTCACTGCATTGTCATCTTTCTGTCATACAGGATCGCTAGGGTGTGCGCATGAATGATCTGGCCAATTCCACCATGACGACGACTTCTCCCCCCAAGCGTATTGATTTCAATACGCCTGAGCTGCAACGCAAGCGCCGCATTCGCGCGCTCAAAGATCGCCTGACCCGTTGGTATGTGTTGATCGGCGGCCTCGCCGTGCTCGGCGCAATTACCCTGATCTTCTTCTTCCTGGCTTATGTCGTTGCACCTTTGTTCCAAGGTGCTTCGCTGACCAAGGAAGACGCGCTGACACCCGCCTGGATGCAGGACGCCGGCAAGCCGTTGATGATCTCCCTCGAAGAACAGAACCAAGTTGCCATGCGGGTTTCCGACAAGGGCCAGGCGCTGTTCTTTGATGTGAGCACCGGTGCCGAGCTCAAACGTGTCGACCTGCCTTTGCCTGCTGGCGCCACTGTGGTCTCGATCGGCAAGGACCAGCCAGGCAGCCCGTTGGTGATCCTCGGTTTGTCCAATGGCCAGTCCCTGGTGTTCCGCCACACTTATAAAGTGTCGTACCCGGAAGGCAAAAAGACCATTACGCCGGCCATTGAATACCCCTACGGCGAAACGCCCATCGTCCTCGACGAGCAGGGCCGCCCGCTGGAGCACGTCGCCCTCAACGCCACTGACTCGTCGCTGGTGGTTGCAGGTTCCGCGGGTTCGTACTTGAACGTACTGAGCCTGAGCCGCGAAGAAAACATGATGACCGGTGAAGTCACCAGCGAGCAGAAGCGTATCGAGCTGCCGCAAATGACCGAACCGGTGAAGGCAATCTTCATCGACCCACGCCAGCAGTGGTTGTATGTGATCAACGGTCGTGCGCTCGCCGATGTGTTCAGCCTGCGCGACAAGAGCCTCAACGGTCGTTACAAACTGCTGGAAGACGGCAACGCCGAAATCACTGCCAGCACCCAGCTGGTGGGCGGTATCTCGCTGATCGTCGGTAACTCCAAGGGCGGCCTGGCCCAATGGTTCATGGCCCGTGACCCGGACGGCGAGCAACGCCTGAAGCAGATCCGCACCTTCCAGATGGGCACCGCGCCAATCGTTGAAATCACCGCCGAGGAGCGTCGCAAAGGCTTCACCGCCCTGGACGCATCCGGCAAGTTCGGCGTGTTCCACAGTACCGCGCACCGCACGCTGCTGGTCGATCCGGTGGTGGATGGTCAAGGCCTGTTCGGCATGTCGCCACGCGCCAACCGCGTGATCGTCGAAGCCGGCGGCAAGCTGCAACCGCTGCTGCTCGACAACCCGCACCCGGAAGTGTCCTGGAGCGCGCTGTGGAGCAAGGTCTGGTACGAAAACTACGACGAGCCTAAATACGTCTGGCAATCGACCGCCGCCAACACCGACTTCGAACCCAAAATGAGTTTGGCCCCGCTGACCTTCGGTACCCTGAAGGCTGCGTTCTACGCCATGTTGCTGGCGGCGCCACTGGCAGTTGCCGCGGCAATCTACACCGCTTACTTCATGGCCCCGAGCCTGCGCCGCAAGGTCAAGCCGGTGATCGAACTGATGGAAGCGATGCCGACGGTGATCCTCGGCTTCTTCGCCGGCCTGTTCCTGGCGCCTTATGTAGAAGGGCACTTGCCGGGGATTTTCAGCCTGCTGATGTTGCTGCCGATTGGCATCCTGGTCGCCGGGTTTGTCTTCAGCCGCCTGCCTGAATCGCTGCGCCTGCGCGTTCCGGATGGTTGGGAAAGCGCGATCCTGATTCCGGTGATCCTGTTTGTGGGCTGGCTCTCGCTGTACATGAGCCCATACCTGGAGACCTGGTTCTTTGGCGGCGACATGCGCATGTGGATCTCCCACGACCTGGGCATCACCTACGACCAGCGCAACGCCCTGGTCGTCGGTCTGGCCATGGGTTTTGCGGTGATCCCGAACATCTACTCCATCGCCGAAGACGCCGTGTTCAGCGTGCCGCGCGGCCTCACCCTGGGCTCATTGGCCCTGGGCGCCACGCCATGGCAGACCATGACCCGCGTGGTGATCCTGACCGCGAGCCCGGGCATCTTCTCCGCACTGATGATCGGCATGGGCCGCGCAGTGGGTGAAACCATGATCGTGCTGATGGCCACCGGCAACACCCCGGTGATGGAGATGAACCTGTTCGAAGGCCTGCGCACATTGGCGGCCAACGTTGCGGTGGAGATGCCTGAGTCGGAAGTCGGTGGCAGTCACTACCGCGTGCTGTTCCTCTCGGCGCTGGTGCTGCTGCTGTTCACCTTCATCATGAACACCCTCGCCGAGCTGATCCGTCAGCGTCTGCGCAAGAAATACTCGTCGCTTTAAGAAAGGTAGAAGTCTGTGAAACAGAACTCCCTGAATGGATGGTTCAAGAGCGGCGCCCCCGGCGTCTGGATCAGCGGTGGCGCGGTGTCCATCGCGGTCATCATGACCATTGGTTTGCTGGCCGTGATTGCCGTGCGTGGTCTGGGCCACTTCTGGCCGGCCGACCTGATCCAGGCCAACTACAGCGTGCCTGGCCAGGAAAACCATATCGTCATCGGCGAAGTGGTGCAGAAGGAAGAAGTGCCGCGCGAACGCCTGAAAAGCGCGGGCCTGCCGGTGCCGGACCAAGGCCCGGAATTCATGACCCGCGAGCTGA
The DNA here is from genome assembly GCF_002742565.1 of Pseudomonas sp. 2995-3. NCBI lineage: Bacteria > Pseudomonadati > Pseudomonadota > Gammaproteobacteria > Pseudomonadales > Pseudomonadaceae > Pseudomonas > Pseudomonas sp. 2995-3. Next base: position 229,136 of record NZ_LJSB01000314.1, read on the forward strand.
TCAAGGTCGGTAACCGCGACTTGAATGGCAACGACTTCACCTGGATCGTCGGCGAGTGGTTGAAAGACCAGACCACCCCGAAGAACCTGATGGCCATCGAGCGTCGTGAGTGGGGCAACTTCTACGGCACCCTGGTCAACGTCAAGCAAGATGGCAAGGTGATCGCCGAAGGCGAAGCCGCATGGCCGGAGCTGCAAGCCCGCGTCGATCGTGTGAACAAGTTGGCGGCCCAGCTCAAGAGCCTTGAGAAAACCGACATCGGCGCGATCAACGCTGGCCTGGAGCGCATCCGCCTGCACGGCCGCAAGCTGGAGCTGGAAGGCAAGCTCGACGCTGCCGCCCAGGCCGACATGGACTCCGGCCGCGCCGAGCTGAATGCCCGTTACCAGGACATCGAAGCGCGCCTGGCCGACCTGCACACCCAGTTCAACCGCGACAGCCTGACGGCCCGCGACGGCAACGGCAAAGAAATCGAAATCGGCATCGGCAAAGTGGTGCACGCCTACCAGCCGAACGCCATGGGCACCCTGACCAAGGTGGGTTTCTACTTCAGCAAGGTCTGGGAATTCTTGAGCGACGACCCACGGGAAGCCAACACCGAAGGCGGGATCTTCCCGGCCATCTTCGGCACCGTGATGATGACGCTGATCATGGCGATGATCGTGACCCCGTTCGGCGTGCTGGCGGCGGTGTACCTGCGTGAATACGCCAAACAGAACACCCTGACCCGCATTATCCGTATCGCGGTGAACAACCTGGCCGGCGTACCGGCCATCGTTTACGGCGTGTTCGGTCTGGGCTTCTTTGTGTATGTACTGGGTGGCTCGGTTGACCGCCTGTTCTTCGCCGAAGCCCTGCCGGCCCCGACATTTGGTACGCCGGGCTTGCTGTGGGCTTCGCTGACCCTGGCGCTGCTGGCGGTGCCGGTGGTGATCGTGGCCACCGAAGAAGGCCTGGCGCGGATTCCTCGTACCGTGCGTGAGGGTTCCCTGGCACTCGGCGCAACCAAGGCGGAAACGCTGTGGAAGATTGTGCTGCCGATGGCCAGCCCGGCGATGATGACCGGCATGATCCTCGCCGTGGCCCGTGCCGCCGGTGAAGTGGCGCCGCTGATGCTGGTGGGTGTGGTCAAGCTGGCACCGTCGCTGCCGCTGGATGGCAACTACCCGTACCTGCACCTTGACCAGAAGATCATGCACCTGGGCTTCCATATTTATGACGTTGGCTTCCAGAGCCCCAACGTCGAAGCCGCACGACCGCTGGTATACGCCACCGCCTTGCTGCTGGTGCTGGTGATCGCCACGCTCAACCTGTCGGCGGTGTGGATTCGTAACCACCTGCGCGAAAAATACAAGGCGCTGGACAGCTAAAGCGATCCCCTGTGGGGCCGGCTTGTGTGGGAGCTGGCTTGCCTGCGATAGCATCATCGCGGTGTGGCTGACACACCGCGGTGCCTGCATCGCGGGCAAGCCCAGCTCCCACACAAGCCAGCTCCTCAAGGGTCCAGAGACAGACACAGATTTTTGAGTAAACCGCCCCGGCGGTTCAACCAAACGAATTGGTAGCACAGGGAGCATCCCATGCAACATGAAACCCATACCCACGGCATCAACATGTCGGCCCTGGGTCGCGACAAGCAGAGCCTGAGCCTGGCCCAGGAAACCGTGGCCATCGAAGTTCCGGGCCTGAGCCTGTACTACGGTGAAAAGCAGGCGCTGTTCGACGTCAGCATGAACATCCCCAAGCAGCGCGTGACCGCCTTTATCGGCCCGTCCGGCTGCGGCAAGTCCACGCTGCTGCGCACCTTCAACCGCATGAACGACCTGGTTGACGGTTGCCGCGTAGAAGGCGCGATCAACCTGTACGGCACTAACATCTACCGCAAGGGCGAAGACGTGGCCGAGCTGCGCCGCCGCGTGGGCATGGTGTTCCAGAAGCCGAACCCGTTCCCCAAGACCATCTACGAAAACGTGGTTTACGGCCTGCGCATCCAGGGCATCAACAAAAAACGCATCCTCGACGAAGCCGTTGAGTGGGCCTTGAAAGGCGCGGCGCTGTGGGACGAGGTTAAAGACCGCCTGCACGACTCGGCACTCGGCCTGTCCGGCGGCCAGCAGCAGCGTCTGGTGATCGCCCGCACCATCGCCGTGGAGCCGGAAGTGTTGCTGCTCGACGAACCCTGCTCGGCACTCGACCCGATCTCGACGCTGAAAGTCGAAGAGCTGATCTACGAACTCAAGTCCAAGTTCACCATCGTCATCGTGACCCACAACATGCAACAGGCGGCGCGGGTTTCCGACTACACCGCGTTCATGTACATGGGCAAGCTGGTGGAGTTCGGCGACACCGACACTTTGTTCACCAACCCGGCGAAGAAGCAGACCGAAGACTACATCACCGGTCGTTACGGCTAGCCCCAGCTGCAAGCCGCAAGTTTCAAGCGGCAAGTGGAAGCAGTTTGATCAACGACACACATCAGCTTGCAGCTTGTAGCTTGCGGCTTACAGCTTTTGCGGAGCAAACCCATGATTAGCAAAGAAGGCCTTACCCACCACATCTCCGCGCAGTTCAACGCCGAGCTTGAGGAGGTGCGCAGCCACCTCCTGGCGATGGGCGGGCTGGTGGAGAAGCAAGTCAACGATGCCGTTACTGCGTTGATCGAGGCCGACTCTGGCCTGGCCCAGCAAGTGCGCGAGATTGATGACCAGATCAATCAGATGGAACGCAATATCGATGAAGAATGCCTGCGCATTCTGGCCCGTCGCCAGCCGGCGGCCTCCGACCTGCGTTTGATCATCAGCATCTCCAAGTCGGTGATCGATTTGGAGCGCATCGGCGACGAAGCCACCAAAATCGCCCGCCGCGCTATCCAGCTGTGCGAAGAAGGCGAGGCGCCACGCGGTTACGTGGAAGTGCGCCACATCGGTGACCAAGTGCGCAATATGGTGCGCGATGCGCTGGACGCTTTCGCCCGCTTCGACGCCGAATTGGCGTTGTCGGTGGCGCAATACGACAAGACCATCGACCGCGAATACAAGACCGCACTGCGCGAGCTGGCCACCTACATGATGGAAGACCCGCGCTCTATCTCGCGGGTCTTGAACATCATCTGGGTATTGCGTTCCCTGGAACGGATCGGCGACCACGCGCGCAATATCTCGGAATTGGTGATTTACCTGGTGCGCGGCACCGACGTGCGGCACATGGGCCTCAAGCGCATGAAAGCCGAAGTTGAAGGCACGGCCGATCAAATCCCTAATGTTCCGGGCGAAACTGACGATAAGTAAGGTTGCCCGAGACATTAACGCCCGGCCTTTGGTCGGGCGTTTTCGTTTGTGGCATCTGAATTTATTTGCGCAGCAGGAGCAATAAGTCCTTCTGTGACCAGCGAGTTTTGGCAAAATGCCATCAGTCAGGCGTTTTGCATGCCGAAGTTTTAATAGGATGAAGGGTCGATGAGTAAAGTCAGTGTATTGGTGGTGGACGACGCCTCGTTTATCCGCGATTTGGTGAAGAAGTGCCTGCGCAACTACTTCCCAGGCATCAAGATTGAAGACGCGGTAAACGGCAAAAAGGCGCAATCCATCCTGATGCGTGAGACCTTCGACCTGGTGCTGTGCGACTGGGAAATGCCTGAGATGTCTGGCCTTGAGCTGTTGACCTGGTGCCGTGAACAAGCCCATCTCAAAGCCATGCCGTTCGTGATGGTGACCAGCCGTGGCGACAAGGAAAACGTAGTGCAGGCGATCCAGGCCGGGGTTTCCGGTTACGTCAGTAAGCCGTTCACCAACGAGCAACTGCTGAACAAGGTCAAGCAGGCTTTGCACAAGATCGGCCGTCTCGACGCCCTTATCGCCAGCGCGCCGACCAAGATGAACTCGGCCTTCGGCAACGACTCTCTCAATGCCTTGACCGGCGGCAAGCCCGAGGCGGCCAAACCGGCGCCGATAGCTGCGCCGAGCAAAGGCCTGCTCAACAGCCAACCGGTGCAAGCGCCTGCTGCCTCGCCTGCCGGCGGTCGCGGCCAGGGCCAACTGCGGCTGTCCAGCGGCAACCAGCAATGTGTGATCAAGGCGCTGAGCATCAAGGAAGCGTTGCTGGTGGTCCGTCGCGGTGAAGTGCTGCCCCAGGTGCTGGAAAGCGCCGTGCTCGACCTTGAGCAAGGCGAGAACGCCGAAGTCGCGCGCCTCAACGGCTACCTGCACGCCATCGTCGCCTATGAGCCACGGCCTGACAGCGACTGGCTGCAACTGACCTTCCGGTTTATTGACCAGGATGCGCAGAAGCTCGACTACATCTCCCGCCTGATCGCGCGCGGTACGGCGCAGAAGCACTTCGTGCCGGGAGCTTGATCGCCTGAATCAAGGGAATCGACCGACCGTCTGATTCCCGCTGGGTCGCTTGATTTATATCAATTTCGATATAGTCTATCGATAACGCGTCAGTGTTATCGAGCCTTTGCTATGCCTTGAAACACACCTGCACCGCCTTTGGCTGAATCGTCGATTAGGCTTCTTCTTTCCAGGAAAGGAGAAGCAAATGCCAAGGCATAAGGATGTGGTGTTTTTAGGAAGCTCGCTCAAGGATCTCAAAGAATTCCCTCTCGACGCCCGAAGGGCTGCCGGCTTTCAGTTGGATCTCTTGCAGCAGGGTGAACAGCCTTTTGATTGCAAACCGATGAAGACTATCGGGAGGGGCGTCAGCGAAATTCGGATCACTGAGGAATCAGGAGCGTTTCGAGTGTTCTATGTGATTAATCGGCCGGAAGCAGTCTATGTGCTGCACGCGCTGCGCAAAACCACACAGAAAACCGAAGGGCGGGATATCGAACTGGCTCGTGCCAGATTGCAGGAGATAGGTTAAGCCCATGACAGACTCAAAAATTCACACCGAACGTTTCAGCAGCGTCTGGGATGCTCTGGAAGACACGCCCCAACAAGCCGCCAATATGCGCATGCGCTCAAAGTTGTTGTTGGAGTTGTGCAACACCATCCGCAGCTGGGAGCTTTCTCAGAAAGACGCGGCACAAAGGCTCGGTATCAGTCAGCCGCGCTTGAACGACGTGCTCAACGGCAAGATCGACAAGTTTTCCCTTGATGCGCTGGTCAACCTGTCGGCCGCCGCCCGGATGAATGTGGATATCTGCTTTACCGCGCTGCCCGCTTAGAGCTGTCATCAACCCTTGCTAGCCTGCCGAACAGTCATCCCGGCAGGTACGTCATGTTCATTCGCCTAGTCCTGTTCTGTGGGCTGGCCACGGTTTGCACTTCGACCCTGGCCATGACCCTCTACAAAACCACCGATGCCAATGGCGTGGTGTCTTTCAGCGACCGGCAAACGCCGGGCGCCCAGGCATTTGTGATGCAGGAGCGCCGGGTGGAACGGACCAAACGGCCGGTGCTGGATATGCCCACATCAAGTTATCCACAGCAAGCCTATCGCTATCCTTTGCCTTGGCGTGGTGGGCCGTTTCGCTTGACCCAAGGCCCTAACGGCAGCTTCAGCCACACCGACGCCAAGAGCCGCTACGCCATGGACATCGCCATGCCCGAAGGCACACCAATCATTGCGGCGCGTAGCGGGATGGTGGTGAAGACCGAAAATAACCAGGCCGGGCGCGGTAATGACGCGTCCGGGAATTTCGTGCGCATACGCCACGATGACGGCACCGAGGGCGTGTATTTGCACCTCAAGCAAGGTTCGGTCAGCGTAAGGGCAGGGCAGCGTGTGGTGGTGGGAAGCCCACTGGCGTTGTCGGGCAATACCGGCAACAGCAGCGGGCCGCATCTGCATTTTGTGGTGCAGAAGGCTTCCGAGGCCGGGCTGGTTTCGATTCCGTATGAGTTCAACCAGCCGCTTGGCAAATTGCCCAACTTTGCGTTGGGCAATTGAGGCGTCAATCCAGCAGCAACACCTTGGCCAGGACGATCTTCGGCCCTTTCATCTTCTTGATGATGATGCGCAAGCCTTCAACTTCCAGCACTTCTTCCTCTTCCGGCACGCGTTTCAACGTGTCGTAGATCAAGCCGGCCAGGGTTTCGGCTTCGATGTGGTCCAGGTCCACGCCCAGCAGGCGCTCCACCTTGAACAGCGGCGTGTCGCCACGCACCAGCAGTTTGCCTGGCTGGTAGGCGAGGATGCCGCGCTCGGCCTTGCGGTGTTCGTCCTGGATATCGCCGACCAGCACTTCCAGCACGTCTTCCATGGTCAGGTAGCCGATGACTTTGCCGTCGGCTTCTTCCACCAGGGCAAAGTGCGCGCCGCCTTTGCGGAACTGCTCCAGCAGCTGTGACAGCGGCATGTGCCGCGAGACACGCTCCAGCGGGCGGGTCAGCTCGGCCAGGTTGAACGACTCGGGGATGTGGTCCAGGGCAGCCAGTTCCAGCAGCAGGTCCTTGATGTGCAGCAAGCCGACAAACTCGTTGCGATCGGCGTCATACACCGGGTAGCGGCTGAATTTGTGGCGGCGGAACAGCGCGAGGATTTCCTTGAGCGGGGCGTTGAAGTCCAGGGTCACCAGGTCTTCGCGGGAGTTGGCCCAGTCCACCACTTCCAGCTCGCCCATTTCCACAGCCGAAGCCAGTACGCGCATGCCTTGGTCGCTTGGGTCCTGGCCACGGCTGGAGTGCAGGATCAGCTTGAGTTCTTCGCGGCTGTAATGGTGCTCATGGTGCGGGCCGGGCTCGCCTTGGCCGGCGATACGCAAGATGGCGTTGGCGCTGGCGTTGAGCAGGTAGATTGCCGGGTACATGGCCCAGTAGAACAGGTACAGCGGCACCGCCGTCCACAGCGATAGCAGCTCGGGTTTGCGAATTGCCCAGGACTTGGGGGCCAATTCACCGACCACGATGTGCAGGTAGGAAATCACGAAGAAGGCGGCAAAAAACGACACGCCTTTGATCACTTCAGGCGATTGCACGCCGATGGCGCCCAGCAATGGCTCGAGGATGTGCGCAAAGGCCGGCTCACCGACCCAGCCCAGGCCCAGGGAGGCGAGGGTAATACCCAATTGGCAGGCCGACAGATAGGCGTCGAGCTGACTGTGGACGGTGCGCAGGATCTGCCCGCGCCAGCCGTTCTTGTGGGCGATGGCCTCGACCCGGGTGGCGCGCAGTTTGACCATGGCAAATTCCGCTGCAACGAAGAAACCGTTGAGCAGTACCAGGATCAGTGCAAAAAGAATCATGCCGAAATCGGCGAAGAGTGTAGCGAGGGTGATACCAGGGGAAGGGTCCATGATGGGGTTTTGCAGGTTCCGTGTGTTCAATAAGGGGTGACAGACAGGCCTGAAAGGCAGGCGCAAGTCGGCCAATGTAGCGGCTGACGGGGCGCTTGCCTAGTGCCCGCTGCCGGGCGGAGCCTGGAAAGCCTTTTGCCAAACCATGCAAATCCAATGTAGGAGCTGGCTTGCCTGCGATAGCGGCCTGCCAGTTGAGGTGATTTCAGCTGACCCACCGCCATCGCAGGCAAGCCAGCTCCCACACTTAGATTTACGTTGTTTTCGGGTTATTCATCTGTGCCGATCACCCGCGAACGGGTCATCTGCGCCGGTGGGAAATGGCAGGTAAAGGTGCTGCCATGCCCCAGCACGCTGCTGATCTCCAACCGTGCGCGGTGGCGCAACAGCACGTGTTTGACGATCGCCAGGCCCAGCCCGGTGCCGCCGGTGTTGGAGTTGCGGCTTGAGTCGACGCGGTAGAAGCGTTCGGTCAGGCGCGGCAGGTGCTTGGCGTCGATACCGATGCCGGAGTCCTGCACGCTCAAGTGTGCGCCGTGCTCATCGCTCCACCAGCGGATGCGGATATTGCCCTTGTCCTGGGTGTACTTCACGGCGTTGAACACCAGGTTGGAAAACGCGCTGCGCAACTCACCTTCGCTGCCTTTGAGCAATACCTGCGGGTCGGCTTCCAGTGTGATCTGTTGCCCGCGCTCGCCGGAAAGCGCCTGGGCGTCATTCTTGATGGTCTGCAGCAGGCTTTGCACCGCCACCGGATGGTTGTCCGACGGGTAATCGGTGGCTTCCAGCTTGGCCAGCAACAGCAGGTCATTGAGCAGGGTTTGCATGCGTGAGCCCTGCTGCTGCATCTGCTGCAGGGCACGGCTCCAGCGCGGGTTGATCTCGTCGACGTTGTCCAGCAGCGTCTCCAGGTAGCCGCAGATCACCGTCAACGGTGTGCGCAGTTCGTGGGAGACGTTGGCGACGAAGTCTTTGCGCATCTGTTCCAACTGGTGAATGCGCGTTACGTCGCGCACCAGCATCAGGTGCTCGTTGTTGCCATAACGCGTCAGGTACAGCTGGATGCGCACGCGGTCATTGGTAGGCGAGGGGATTTCCAGCGCTTCTTCGTAGTTCTCCTGTTCGAAGTACTCCTTGAAGCGCGGGTGGCGCACCAGGTTGGTCACCGGCTGACCGCTGTCCTGGGGCGTCTTGAGGCCCAGCAAGGTCTCGGCAGCGCGGTTCCACCACTCCAGGTTGCCGTCGCTGTCGAGCATGATCACCGCGTCTTTGAGCGCAGCGGTAGACTCCTGCACCCGGTCGATCACCGCCTGCAGGCGCCCGCGAACCCTTTGGTCGCGGCGTTGCAGGTGGTAGATGCTGTCGAACACTTCGCCCCACAGGCCGTAGCCGTCGGGTGGTGCTTCGTCGGGTTTGTGCTGGCGCAGCCATTCATGCAGGCGCAGCAATTGTTTGAGGGTCCAGCCCAGGTACAGGCCGATACCAACGGCCAGGCTCCAACCGTAATAACCGCTGATCAAACCCACCACCAAGCAACCGGTGATCAACAGAAGCATGTGGCGAATCAGGGTGCCATGCCAGTTCTGGTTCACTTAAACATGCGTCCTTGTCAGCTGTTAAGGAAAGGAAGGGCCGGCTCAACCTTTGGTGGAAAAGCGATAGCCGGTGCCGCGCACGGTTTGTACCAGATTCTCGTAGGCATCGCCCAAGGCTTTGCGCAGGCGGCGGATATGCACGTCAACCGTGCGCTCCTCCACATACACATTGCCGCCCCACACCTGGTCCAGCAATTGCCCACGGGTATAGGCGCGCTCCTGGTGGGTCATGAAAAATTGCAGCAGGCGGTATTCGGTCGGCCCCATCTCGGCCGGCTTGCCGTCGATGGTCACGCGGTGGCTGATCGGGTCCAGGATCAGCCCGTCGACTTCGATCGGCGCTTCGCCATCGGTAGGGCCGGCACGGCGCAGTACGGCCTTCAGGCGCGCTACCAGCTCACGTGGGGAAAACGGCTTGGTGATGTAGTCATCAGCGCCGACTTCCAGGCCCTGGATCTTGTTGTCCTCTTCACCCTTGGCGGTGAGCATGATGATCGGGATATCCCCGGTCAGCTCGTCACGCTTGAGGCGACGGGCCAGTTCGATGCCGGAGGTGCCGGGCAGCATCCAGTCCAGCAGGATCAGGTCCGGCTTGCGGTCGACGATAATGGCATGGGCCTGCTGGGAGTTCTCCGCCTCCAGGCAGTCATAGCCGGCCATTTCCAACGCAACGGCGATCATCTCGCGAATGGGCGCTTCGTCGTCAACGATCAGAATGCTCCTGCCAACCATGCTCAAAATCCTCTTGTCATTTAACTGTCTTGCGCCGCATTAGATAACGGAATTATTGCAGTCGTGTGACAGTAATTTAGACGATCGGGCAATTCACGGCACTCTGGACTACCCTTTGGGTCCGAATCCTGACAACCACAAAAGGAAGGTTCCGATGACTTACAGCACTGTTTCATGGAAAGCCCTGTTGGTATCGGCGGCGTTGACGCTGCCGGGCCTGGCGTTTGCGGCGGAGCCGGCGATGACTCACGACGGAATGTTGGTGGATCACAAGGGGCTGACCCTCTACACCTTTGACAAGGATGCCGACGGCAAGTCGGTGTGCAAAGACCAGTGTGCGACCAACTGGCCGCCGCTGAAGGCTGAGTCTACTGACAAGTCGATGGGTGATTGGACAGTCATTACCCGCGACGACCAGACCAGTCAGTGGGCTTACAAAGGCAAGCCTGTCTACACCTACAAGGATGACAAGAAGGCGGGTGACAAGACCGGTGATGGCAAGGGCGGGGCGTGGCACGTAATCAAGCCCTGACCACGCAGTGCGGCTGAAACCATCGCGGGCAAGCCCGCTCCCACAGGGGAATGCGTTCCAAATGTGGGCTTGCCCGCGATGGCGTCAGCACTGACTTACCGAAACCCGTAATCCGCCACAATCCCGACAAAAATCGCCAACCCCGCCCAGTGGTTATGCAAAAACGCCTTGAAGCATTTCATCCGATCCTTGTCCCGGGTGTACCAGAACTCCCAGGCAAAACAGCCCGCCGCCGCCAGCAACCCCAGATGGAACCAGCCACCCAGCTCGAACCGCTGCCCCGCCAATAGCAGGCACACCAGCGATAAACCTTGCAGGGTCAGAATGATCACGCGGTCCGCATCGCCGAACAGAATGGCGGTGGATTTCACCCCGATCTTCAAGTCGTCATCGCGGTCGGTCATCGCGTAATACGTGTCGTAGCCCACCGTCCACAGCAAGTTGGCGATGTACAGCAGCCACGCCGTGGCCGGCAAATACCCGGTCTCGGCAGTGAATGCCATCGGCATGCCCCATGAAAACGCCGCGCCCAGCACCACTTGTGGGTAATAGGTGTAGCGCTTCATGAACGGGTAGCTCGCCGCCAGCGCCAGGCCGCCCAAGGACAGCAGGATGGTGGTCGCGTTGGTCAGCAGCACCAGCAGAAAACTGATGCCCATCAGCACCGCAAAAAACACCAAGGCCTCTTTGGAACTGATCTTGCCGCTCACCAGCGGCCGTTGCTCGGTGCGTTTCACATGGCCGTCGACCTTGCGGTCGGCCCAGTCATTGATCACGCAGCCGCCGGCGCGGGTCAGCACCACGCCCAGCACGAAAATCACTATATTGAGCAACGACGGCGAGCCCTTGCCCGCAATCCACAGCGCCCAAAGCGTCGGCCACAACAGCAGGTAAATGCCGATGGGTTTGTCCATGCGGGTCAACTGAATGAAATCCCACGCCCTGGGGTTCAGGCGGTTCAAGGACTTGAGCAGACGTTGATACATCAGCAGTTCTCCGGATGGTCATGCAGCGCATGCCAGAAGCTGGGCAGGAAAATTTCCGCGACCAGCACGCTCAACGGCCCGCGATCAAAGCGCGAGCGGCGCGCCCACAGGCCATCGGCCTGGTCGGCGCTCGGCAGCCATTGCCGTGGGTAATGGCATACCTCGATCGCCTGGCGAGTGAAGGCCTGATCGCAGAACAGCAACTCGCCCAGCGAACGGCTGCCCAATTCGTCCATGTGCAAGCCATCGCCCTGCAAGGCACTGCGCGCCGCCACGCTGCGGGCAAACACCCACGGTTGGCCATGCCCGCGCAAATACACCTCGCGTACCCAGCCGACCGTGGCCGGGGCCATACCCAACGCCGCACATTCATCCTCGCGCAGTGGCTGCCAGCCTTCGAACAGTGGCGTCACGCTGAAGCCGTCGTTGGACAGCCACGTAAGCCGGCGCGTCAGCGAGCCTTCGTCGAACAGCCAGTTGAGGGTCAATGGCGCGGGCATTGGGCTCAGAAGGCTCTGGGTCAGCCATTGGCAAGCATCGGGACAGGCGATTGAGTGCGGCACGGTGAGTCAGTTTTGGCAGTAAAAGAGGCGGCGAGCTTACCATGGCGTCCTGAACTTTTGCCGGGCTGAACCGGCCGTTTGCGCCGAACATGCTTGCATCTGCCGGCCCCGATCAGTACAAAACGCCCTGAGCCGCACGGCAACGTTGGTCTATCGACCGTCGGCCAAGATGCCTGGACCCTGAGGAAGCAAGTAATGAAGAAGTGGCAATGTGTAGTCTGCGGCCTGATCTATGACGAAAAAGACGGCTGGCCGGATGACGGTATCGCACCGGGCACCCTGTGGCAGGACGTCCCGGAAGACTGGCTGTGCCCGGACTGCGGCGTGGGCAAAATGGATTTCGAAATGATCGAAATCGGCTAAACATCGGTTTAAGAAACGTACTACAAGGAGAAAGGAATGAACGCACCTGTCGTGATCATCGGCACAGGGCTGGCCGGTTACAACGTGGCCCGGGAATTTCGCAAGCTCGACAGCGAGACCCCGTTGCTGCTGATCACCGCGGATGACGGGCGCTCCTACTCCAAGCCCATGCTCTCCACCGGCTTTGGCAAGAACAAGGAAGCCGATGGCCTGAGCATGGCTGAGCCGGGCGCCATGGCCGAGCAACTCAAGGCCGAAGTGCGCACCCACACGCGCATCAGCGGCATCGACCCGGGCCACAAACGCCTGTGGATCGGCGAGGAAGCGGTAGCCTACCGCGACCTGATCCTGGCTTGGGGCGCAGAAGCCGTGCGCGTGCCGGTAGAAGGCGATGCGGCGGAACTGATTTTCCCGATCAATGACCTTGAAGATTACGCACGCTTCCGTGCCGCTGCTGCCGGTAAGCGCCGTGTGCTGCTGCTGGGCGCGGGCCTGATCGGCTGTGAATTCGCCAACGACCTGATACTTGGCGGCTATGAAATTGATCTGGTCGCACCCTGCGAGCAAGTCATGCCGACTCTGCTGCACCCAGCAGCGGCTGGCGCTGTGCAAGCCGGGCTGGAAGGCCTCGGCGCGCGGTTCCACTTGGGCCCGGTGCTCAACCGCTTGCAGCGCACGGCGGATGGCCTGGAAGCGCACCTGTCGGATGGTGAAGTGATCCACTGCGACCTGGTGGTCTCGGCCATCGGCCTGCGTCCGCGCGTGGACCTGGCTGCTGCCGCCGGCCTGCAGATCAACCGTGGAATCATGGTGGACCGCCACCTCAAGACCTCCCACGCCAACATCTACGCCCTGGGCGACTGCGCCGAGGTCGATGGCCTCAACCTGCTGTACGTGATGCCATTGATGAGCTGCGCCCGCGCCCTGGCCCAAACCCTTGCCGGCAACGCCACCGCCGTCAGCTATGGGCCGATGCCGATCACCGTCAAAACCCCGATCTGCCCTCTGGTGGTATCGCCGCCGCCACGCGGCACCGAAGGCGTGTGGAGCGTCGAAGGGCAGGGCGCCGACATCAAGGCCTTGTGCCGCGACGCCAGCGGCCGCCTGCTGGGTTATGCGCTGACCGGCAGCGCCGTCATGGAAAAACTTGCCCTTAACAAAGAACTTCCGCCATTGCTGGCGTAAATGCCGGTCGTTCTGTCGGAATCAGCACCTTCTTACCCCCAGAAAGGTCGCCGCGAGACTGGCGGAGCGTGCGAGGGCATGCCATCCTCACTCCCGTCTGCCGCAGAGTAGAGCCTGCGGCGCCTTGGGCGCTGCTCCACCAGAGAGCAGCACGGACATAACAACAAAAAACCGTCAAAGAGGCTTCACTTATGCGTAAACCAGAACTCGCAGCCGCTATTGCAGAAAAAGCAGACCTGACCAAAGAGCAGGCCAACCGCGTCCTCAACGCCGTTCTCGAAGAAATCACCGGCGCCCTGCACCGCAAGGACAGCGTCACCCTGGTGGGCTTCGGCACCTTCCTGCAACGCCACCGCGGCGCCCGCACCGGCAAAAACCCGCAAACCGGTGAGCCAGTGAAAATCAAGGCGAGCAACACCGTTGCATTCAAGCCGGGCAAGTCGCTCAAAGACAGCGTCAACCCGTAATAGCAGGACCGTCTGAAGGGAGGCGGGTTGGTAAGAAAATGGGCACGCCGACTGGGTTGGGTGCCCATTTTTGTTGGGCGTCGTTAAAGCGGGTGATGGCACCGGCACTTCAATGGCTCTAAAGGTGGGGGGCAAAGCAACGGGTCGTCTCGATGTTTTTTATAACTATTTAAATGTTCAGATTCAGCGCAGTAGTCACGCGTACGGAGTTAGGCTGCTATTTGAATTGGAACGGTTTTGCTTTATGCAACCACGTATAGGCTGAGGTTGCAGGGAGCCCTCCTTAAGTCGATAACTTACTTGGAGAAAAAATGAAACTATCCAATCAAGCCTATGTTCCCCTCCTTCCGCCCCTGACTAACGTCGATGTGGCACAACCAAAACTACCGGTGCCACCAGGACTACTCGATCAGTCCTCCCAACCGACTAAACCGGGCGCGCATACATTAGATCCAAATGCTTACCCTGAAGGTACCGCTGAGGAGCATAGTAATAGAACGATCAGGGGTTTTAGGTTTCGCCCCAGAATACCTGCAACAAGGCCACTCAAACCGCCAAAACCGCTAACGCCACCTAAACCACCTAGGCCCGCACCCTCGGCGAGTAGGCCAAGCAGTGTTGCGAGTGCTGCCAATACCGCCAGGGCTGTTGGCGCTTTGCAGTTCCCTCCCATTGCCTCCTCACTGGCCACTCAGGCGCGAAACTCGTTCGTTGAGGCGGGTGTAAGTACCCTGATCAACCTTCCACTCAGCGTTGCCCAGCATGTAACGTCGAAAGCCATGACGGATAGAATTGACGCGCAATCGAAAATGCCCGGCGCAGAGAAAAAGAACGTAGACGGAACAAAGAGTACTGTAGATCCGTCCGCGACAGATCAACAAAAAATAGAAGCACGCCTGGAAGGTGCTGAAATAAAAACAGAGTTATTGGCCAACACCATTCTGTCCATCAACGAAGGGGCAGACGCTAACGCCGTAGGTAAAGACCCCGCGGCGTCAACCGACATCAATGCGCGATTGACCGGCCTTGAGAAGAGGATGGACACAATAGAGGGGCAGATGGAAGGCATCGCTGAACGATACGGACTTGTCTACTGCCCCTATTCCGAACCTGAATCTTCGCAAGCACCGACAGATAAGTCTCGTGTAGAGACTATTGAGCAGCGCTACAAGTATATGAATACAATGGTTAAAAAATTGAAAGCTGCCAAGGAAATCGATAAAGAGGATGATGCGGAATAAGATTTTTTAAAAAAGGGAGGAGGGGACAGATTTATTTAATTTTGCTGAGTTTAATAAAGTTGTCTCCTTTTCCGTTGTTGTTGCAGGGTAGGTGTTAGCGGAAAAGGGGACGCATTTATTTAAGAGCTAGAGTGAGATGAGAAATAAATCTGTCCCCATTTTTCCCCTCAACCAACCGACTTTCCGCGTCATACGCAAACCGCTGCACCCCTCGCTTGGCGCTGCGCTTCTCGACCATTCGCCCAAACGCGTCGTAGCGATAACGCTTGTCCTGATACGTCAGCAGCTTGTTATGCACCACCAACCCGGCGCCTGCGTGCGGGCCATCCAGCAGGTTGGCGGCGGCGTCGTAGGCAAAGGTTTCGCGCTGCCCATGCAGGCTGTCCTGGCTGGCGATGATGCGGCCGGTGGCGTCGTAGTGCAGCAGTTGGCGATGTTGCGCGGCGGGTTGCTGGTCGAGTTTGCCGATCAGGTTGTCGGCGGGGTCATATTCGAACTGTTTTTGCGCTGTCGCCGGCATCAACGATGGCTGAGCCGCAAGACGCCGTTGGCGTGAGCGCAGGCGGCCGCTGCGGTCGTATTCGCTGCGGGTGCTGAGCTGGCCCTGGGTGCGCAGCACTTCGCGGTGCAGGCGGTCGCGCTCGAAATCGCTGATGACCTGGCCGTCGAGGTTGATCTGGTGCAGGTGGCCGAGTTCGTCGTAGTGATGTTGCAGGTTGCCACCGGCACTCTGTTCGGCAAGTAACTGGCCGAGGGCGTCGTAGGCGAAACCCAGCGCCTGGGCGTTGCCTTGCAGATCAGTGAAGGTCACAGCCGTGAGCTGATCTACCGCATCGTAGCTGTAGTCGGTGCGGCCATCGTCGGTGGTTTTGGCGACCAGTCGGCCGACCGCATCACGCTCCAGCCGATGAACGATGGGCGCGGGTGGCGTCTCGGGCACCACCGCCAGTCCATTGCCATAAGGTGCAGGATGAGCAGTCACCGCGGTGATGTTGTCGAGCAAGTCATAGTTGTAGCGTTTGGCGCTGCCGTCGAAGTCTTGCTGCTCGGTCAGCCGATCCCCGGCGTCCCATGCGAACCGATAGCTCTCACCGTTCTCATTGACCAGCGCTTGCAGCCGCCCGTAGCTGTCGTAACCAAATTGCACCTGCCGCCCATGGGCATCGGTGCGCTGGCGTACCTGGCCACGCCGGTTGTGTTGGTAGAGCGTGGTGTGCCCGGCGGGGTCGGTATAGCCATAAAACCTGCCCTCTTTTCTCCCGTTTTTATTGGGCGGCGAATAATGCTTGTGCGCTGAGTGCGGCCTTATTTACTCGTTCTGAGGCGATGGTGCTATCAATGCGCAAGTCGGGGGGTAACTTCTCATAGTCCATCGGCTCAGCATCAGAGATCGCTCCACGTAAGTGTGCGATCACCCTGAAAATAATGTGATGCATGCGCCAGCAGATGGATGGCTCAATGTTGTTCAGCTGTTGCTCTGTAGCGGGCTTGCTGACACCGCCTACCCAGATTTCTGACTCGAACGCGAATTGAATTTCGTCATATCCAGAGGACTCTTTTTTGTAGTCCGGATCACTGAAAAGGATCTTCCATCGAGGAATTTCCGAGAAAAGCATGCTGCAGAAAATCGGTCGGAACAGACGTGTGGAGGTGTCTACCTCGCTCAATGACACGGGTATTTGCGTATAAAATTTCGCAAAAACCTCGATCAGATGCCCCAGCGCAGGGGGAATGAGCTCGATATAGCGGGCAATAACAAACCCAGTCTCATCTGAAGAGTTGAGGGCCGGGATATAAAAAAGATCGCCCGGTTTAGGTGACTTCAGGGTTTTCATGCAATGGCCTCATTTATGTACAGGATTTGACTTTGCTTGGTTTGAGGCCCAGCGCCTTCGCCGCAACTTTATAGTTTTTATAGTGAGATTTTCCACGCGCATCAGTGCGGCCTTTATTAATGGGTTCAATGACGTTGCCTGGGAATTTGCCCTTCGTTTTGTATTTCTCGCGATACGCTTGTTCATAGCCCTTGGCTTGAGTGTAAGTCATCTTGCCATCCTGGCCCTTCAACACTTTAAGCTCCCCTTTTCCGAGACGTGTGGACCTGTCGTGCTGTTTTTCACGTGCGGCGGGAAGTTGCTCTGTGTGACCAATGTAATACGGTGTTTTGGCATTGGGGGCGTAGAGTCCGTATACATAAAAACCAGGTTTGTTCAGCGGTGTTTGAACCCAGCCTAGTGGATCGCTCCAAGTAAAGGGATTTGCGCCGTACAAGTAGAGATTCAGGCCACCTTGCAACCCAATCGGATCCGGCGTCGTAAACCGTCCCATATCCGGATCATAAAACCTGAACGTATTAAAATGCAGCCCCGTCTCCCGGTCCAGATACTGCCCCTGAAACCTCAGGTTCTGCTCCTCAATGTAATAAGGCTCACGCACCTCTTCCAGCGTGTTGCCCCACACCCGATAAGTCGCCTGCCAGAGCATGTGGCCATCCATCTCTGTCAGCTGCTCCGGCAACCCATTCAGGTCGTTATGGTAGTAACGAATCTTCTGCAACGGCCCGGCACCGTCAACGCGAGCCAAGGGTTGGTAGCCTTCATCTTCATAGACGTAAAGACTCGTCTGACTGTGCTTATGCTCCTGCAATAACCGCAAGCCGTCCCAGGTAAACCGCGTTTCCCCCAGTGGATATCCATCACCGCCATGCTCGGTTTTTTCTATCCGACGGCCTAGCGGGTCATACACCATCCTGACCACGCTACCATCGTCATTACGCACCTCAACCAACCGGCTCTCAGCGTCATACGCAAACCGCTGCACCCCTCGCTTGGCGCTGCGCTTCTCGACCATCCGCCCAAACGCATCGTAGCGATAACGCTTGTCCTGATACGTCAGCAGCTTGTTATGCACCACCAACCCGGCACCCGCTTGCGGGCCATCCAGCAGGTTGGCGGCGGCGTCGTAGGCGAAGGTTTCGCGCTGCCCGTGCAGGCTGTCCTGGCTGGCGATGATGCGGCCGGTGGCGTCGTAGTGCAGCAGTTGGCGATGTTGCGCCGCGGGTTGTTGGTCGAGTTTGCCGATCAGGTTGTCGGCGGGGTCGTATTCGAACTGCTTTTGCGCCGCTGCGGGCATCAGCGTTGGCTGGCTGTTCAGGCGGCGCTGACGTGAGCGCAGGCGGCCGCTGCGGTCGTATTCGCTGCGGGTGCTGAGCTGGCCTTGGGTGCGCAGCACTTCGCGGTGCAGGCGGTCTCGCTCGAAATCGCTGATGACCTGGCCGTCGAGGTTGATCTGGTGCAGGTGGCCGCTGCCGTAGTACAGGCGGTTGAGCCAGCGGCCGTCCGGCAACTGGGTCTGGATCAGGTTGCCGAGTTCGTCGTAGTGATGTTGCAGGTTGCCACCGGCACTCTGTTCGGCAAGCAACTGGCCGAGGGCGTCGTAGGCGAAACCCAGCGCCTGGGCGTTGCCTTGCAGATCAGTGAAGGTCACAGCCGTGAGCTGATCTACCGCATCGTAGCGGTAGTCGGTGCGGCCACCGTCGGTGGTTTTGGCGACCAGTCGGCCGACCGCATCACGCTCCAGCCGATGAACGATGGGCGCGGGTGGCGTCTCGGGCACCACCGCCAGTCCATTGCCATAAGGTGCAGGATGAGCAGTCACCGTCGTGATGTTGTCGAGCAAGTCGTAGTCGTAGCGTTTGGCGCTGCCGTCGAGGTCTTGCTGCTCGGTCAGCCGATCCCCGGCGTCCCACGCAAACCGATAGCTTTCACCGTTCTCATTGACCAGCGCTTGCAACCGCCCGTAGCTGTCATACCCAAACTGCACTTGCCGCCCATGGGCATCGGTGCGTTGGCGTACCTGGCCTCGCCGGTTGTGTTGGTAGAGTGTGGTGTGCCCGGCGGGGTCGGTGTAGCCCACCAACTGCCCGCTGGCGTCGCGCTGATACTGCTCGGTGCGCCCATCCGGTAATTGGCTGCTGAGCAAACGCCCCTGGGCGTCGTAGCTGAACTGCGTGCGTTCACCCAAGGCATCAGTGATGACCTGCAAATAGCCACGGTTGTCGTAGCTGAAACGCGTCGGGTAGCCCGAGCAGTCGATATGCTCGACCAACTGCCCAAACGGATTCCAGCGCAGTTGTTTGCTTTTGCCAGTGGCATCAATGATTTCTACTGGCTGGCCGTGGGCGTCATAGCGGTAACGGGTGATATAGCCCAGCGGATCGGTCTCGGCGATGCAATTGCCGCGAGGGTCGTAGCGATACTGCCAACTGTTGTCGGCGGCGTCGGTTTCCACCAGCGGTAAAGCCCAATGCTCCAGCCACAAGGTCGAATCACTGCGGCCCAGCGGGTCGGTTTCGCCAATTACGTTACCGCTATCATCGTAGCTGTATTCATAGCGCCCACCCAACGGATCAGTCGCGCTGAGCAACTGACGTTCGTCATTCCACTCAAATAGCCAAGTCTGGCCGAGGTTGTCGCTGTACTGAATGATCTGATGCTGAGTATTCCAGTACCGCGTACTCACGCGCTGCAGGCCGTCGGTGATGCGCGTGAGGCCAGCCTGCAGGTCATAGTCGAACTGGTAAGCGTCGCCCTCATCGGTCCAATGCCGAACCACGCGCCATTCCAGGCCTTCGATCAACGCCCACTCATAGAAACAGCGCAATCCGGTGGGTAATTGATGCTCCACCATTCGGCGCCCGGCATCGTAGGCAAAACGCCGCTGCACTTGATCGGTTGCATCACGCACTTGCGCGAGATTGCCTGCCGCGTCGTAGCCATAGCTCACCAGCACTTCGCGACGTTGTTCCGGGTACAGGCGTTCAATGCGGTTCACATGGCCCTGATCACGGATCAGCTCAACCTGAACCAGATCGAACGTATCGCGCAGGCGCACCAAACGTCCGGCTTCGTCATAGTCGATATAGATACGGTTGTCGTTACGATCACCCAGTTGGCTCAGACGCAGTTGCGACGGGTTTGCTGGCGCAGCTTCGAACAAGCGGTACATGCCGTCGTCGCTTTCGATCAGCAATTGCCCATTGAGGTGTCGCCGCACGGCAAGCCCTTCGCCCGGGCTGAACACTGCGCCGCCCAACGGAATGGCGCCCATGTCGATGGGCCGCCCCTGCTCGTCGGTATACACGAGCGTTTCGCCGCCCTCGGGATGCGGCTGAATGTCGACGCATACTTCGTAGGGCACGCTCC
>NZ_LJSB01000315.1:0-523652 GCF_002742565.1 Pseudomonas sp. 2995-3
GCGCTGTAACCGCCAACCCGACGCCAGGCGTCTTGCCGCTGCGAATCTCACGCACCACCACCGAACCGCCACCAATGGTCACGTTGGAGGAAATCAGCCCGGACGACACCACCGTCGCATCGCAGGTACTGCGATCACCACTGCGCACGGCGGGTTGGCCGTTGACCGTGACCTTTTCCGAGCCTTCGGCCAGAAACTGCGGCGGCATGGGCGGGTGCTTCATACACACCACCAGGTCCAGCGGCTTGGGCACAGCGCCCGGTGCAGGTGTGGCAACGGTAGGGCGCCACATCTGCGAAAAGAAACCTGCGGCCATGTCCAGATAACTGGCTTCGGGTTCCGGTTCGGGCGCTTCCAGCTCAGTACCGGCCGGTGTGACATGGGAACTGATCGCCCCGGCCGCACGAGCCGCAGGCATGTTATTGGTCAGGGTGTCGGTGGAACCGGTGAGAATGTTCGCCTGCACCGTGGGCGGAAACAGGGCGTTACTGAAGGCATCGCATATCTTGGTCAGCCCTTTGTCCGCGCCACTTTTGCTCATGGCTAGGCCAACAATCGTGCCCACCACCGCACCCAGCAGGAAACAGCCGAGGCCACCGGTGACCACGGTAATGCCGGTGGCCGCAACCGCGGCCGCCGTCGCCACCGCCGTGATCGCGATATTGGCCGCCACTTCCAGCACACCGCCGAGGATGTCCGCCATCATCGAGGTGTGGGAAAGCGCATCGCCCATCCGGGCTGCCCATAACGCGTCAGACATGCAGGCGGCTCATCAAGAAATAGCGTCGAACGACAACGAGTTTTTGATCAATGCCCAGTGCGCAGCCTCGGCATCGCCTAGCTTTTCGGCCTTCACATAACTCAAGGCGAGCATCTTGCGCGTACCCGGCAACACCAGCGCCAGCTGATACTGGAACACCTTGTCATTGCCCTTGTTGAACTGGCTGCGCAACTCGATACCTTCCACCTCTTGAGCGGCGCCCAGGCTCACGGTAACGCTGGGTTGGCAGCGCAAATCCTGCACCTGTTTTTCCAGGCGCTTGAGTTGGTCGTCGAAGTTGCTGTGCAACGTTTCGCCTTCGGCCAGCAAGCTGCGGCTGACGATCAAAGAAGTGCCCAGCTCGGGAAACTTGAGAATATTGATCGTCGCGTCCTGCAACTCTGCGGCCGGCAGCTGGAACTGAAATTCGTTGATTCGGTACGTCATGGCAAACAGGTCTCGTCAGGAGCTTTTAGGCGTGGGGAACGCGGCTTTGATATTGGCGTCGATGCTGGCTTTGACGCCTTGGCCATCGGGCGTGGCGCCAGCGCCGCCGCCGTTGTTGAGGTGCAGAAGGCCACCGGTATTAAACTCGGCATCGCCGCTGGCATAGAAGCTGATGTTCACACCCGTGAGGTTGATCTGGCCGCTGGCATTCAACTCCAGAATGCTTTCGCCGCAGACCAGCCGCAGGTTCTCGCCCACTTCAATCACGTAGCTCTGGCTGATGCTGTCGGTCTTCCTTTGGCCCACCGAGAGAATGTCCTCCTGCTTGACGATGCGCAGGCGGTTATTACCAATCATCACCGTCTCGTTATGCCCAATGCTCTTGTTGCGGTCATGCCCCACCGAGTGGCTTTCATCCACCTCCACCACGATGTCCTGATTGCGCTCGGCGTGGATATACAGCTGCTCCAGCCCCTTCTTGTCCTCCATACGGATTTCATTGAAGTTGGCCGGCGTGCCGCCTTTGCTGGAGCGGCTTTTCATGCCGCTCTGGGTGGCGTTTTCCGGCAGGTCGTAAGGCACGGTCTGTTCGGCGTTGTAGACACGGCCGGTGATGATCGGGCGGTCCGGGTCGCCTTCCAGAAAGCTCACGATCACTTCCTGGCCGATCCGTGGGATCTGCATCGAGCCCCAGTTCTTGCCGGCCCAGGACTGCGACACACGAATCCAGCATGAGCTGTTTTCGTTGGATTGGTCGTGACGGTCCCAGTAGAAGTGCACCTTCACGCGGCCGTACTGGTCGGTCCAGATTTCCTCGCCCTTGGGACCGACCACCAGCGCAGTCTGCGGGCCTTTGACGATGGGCCGATAGGTGCTGGCCAGCGGTCGGAAGCTTTGTTGGGCGTCAATACAGGTGAGGCTGCTTTCGAACTGCGCCGACCCCGAGCCGCCGCCGGTTTCCAGGCTTTCCTGGACGATGGCATAGCGGCAACCGACGATCAGGTACTCGCGGTTCTGGTCCTGGCGGCTGAAACCGGTGAGGCTGAACAAATGGCCCGAGCCCAGGCCCCGCGCATTACCGTTGAACTCGATCTGCTCATGCAGGGTTTGCAGGGCTTCGATGCGGGTGCGCGCATAGTGCTCACCGTCGGCGCTTTGCACGTAGGTGCCGGGGTAGTCGTACAGCGGGTAGTCGCCGGCGGTGTGCGGGCGCGGCATGGCCGAGCGCACGTCGATACTGGCGCTGGGGCGCTGGAAGTCGTAGTCGTTAAGCTCCAGCGACCCAGGCTGCACTTCCTGCGCCAGGTGCCAGTTGTGCATATGGTCGCGTTCGCGCTGCTGCTCGTCCTTGGGGTAGTACGGGATCGACGCATAGCCCGGCACCGTGGTGTGGGCGCCATAAGCATCGGCCAACACCAGCACATGACGGTCCTGTTCATGGCGGAAGAAGTAGTAGATACCTTCCTGTTCCATCAAGCGGCTGACGAAATCGAAGCTGGTCTCGCGGTACTGCACGCAGTATTCCCACTCGCGATAAGGGCGGCTCAGCGCGTCTTCGAAGTCGGAGAAGCCCAGGTCGCGGAACACTTGCTTGATGATCTGCGGGATGCTCAGGTTCTGGAAAATCCGGCAGTCCGAGGTGCGGCTGAGCAGCCAGAACCATGGGCGCAGGGTCACCTGATAACTGGCGAACTGGCCTTGGTCGATATTCTGGCTGCAACGCGCAACGATGCCGTGGAAGTGCCGCTCGCCACCGTCCGCCAGCTGCACGCCAACGCTCATCGGCTTGCCCAGCAACTGGTTAAGGTCGATGTTGGCGTCCAGAGAGGTCAGTCGCAGCTCATAGTTGAACAACCTGCCCAGCTCTTCGCCGCCGCCCATTTCATTGAGCAGCAGCACATCCGGCCCGAGCGGGCTGGTGATCTTGGCCAGGCGTGAGGCTTGGTTGAATAGCATCGGTAGTCCCGTAAATACCTAAATAACTGAAGAAACCGAATCCAACTGTGGGAGCTGGCTTGTGTGGGAGCCGGGCTTGCCCGCGATGCAGGCACCTCGGTGTGGCAGGCGCACTGAGGTGATGCTATCGCAGGCAAGCCAGCTCCCACACAAGCCCACTCCCACAGTTGAATTGCGTTTCGTCAGGTCAATCGCTGAAGTCGTAGTGCAATTCATTATCCCGGCTGCTGATACGCACACCCGCCAGTGCCTTGCCTTCGAGCATGCGCGTAAGAAACTCACGGCTCATGTCCGGCAGCAGGCTGTTGGTGAGAATGGTGTCGATCATGCGCCCGCCACTTTCGGTTTCGGTGCAGCGCGAGACGATCAAATCGACCACAGCGTCGTCGTAATCGAAGGCGACTTTGTGGGTGTTCTCCACGCGCTTTTTGATGCGGCCCAGTTGCAGGCGGGTAATCGCCTTGAGCATTTCGTCGCTCAGCGGGTAATACGGAATCGTCACCAAACGGCCCAGCAGTGCCGGCGGGAAAATCTCCAGCAGCGGTTGGCGCAGGGCCTTGGCGATTTCTTCCGGCTCCGGGATGTTCGCCGGGTCTTTGCACACCTGGGAAATCAGTTCAGTGCCGGCGTTGGTGGTCAGCAGGATCAGGGTGTTCTTGAAGTCGATCACCCGGCCTTCGCCGTCCTCCATCACGCCCTTGTCGAACACCTGGAAGAAGATCTCGTGCACGTCCGGGTGGGCTTTTTCCACCTCATCCAGCAGCACCACGCTGTAGGGTTTGCGCCGCACCGCTTCGGTCAGCACGCCGCCTTCGCCGTAGCCGATATAACCCGGTGGCGCGCCCTTGAGTGTGGACACGGTGTGGGCTTCCTGGAACTCGCTCATGTTGATGGTGATGACGTTCTGCTCACCGCCGTACATGGCTTCGGCCAGGGCCAGGGCGGTTTCGGTCTTGCCCACACCCGAGGTGCCGGCGAGCATGAACACGCCAATCGGCTTGCTTGGGTTATCGAGCCCGGCGCGGGAGGTCTGGATGCGCTTGGCGATCATCTGCAAGGCATGGTCCTGGCCGATGATGCGTTTCTTCAGGTGCTGGTCGAGGTTGAGCACTGTCTCCAACTCGTTGCGCGCCATGCGGCCCACCGGGATGCCGGTCCAGTCGGCGACCACCGAGGCCACGGCCTGGTAATCCACGGTCGGCAAGATCAGCGGGGTTTCGCCTTGCAGCGCAGTGAGGCGTTGTTGCAGGTCGAGCAGTTGGGCGCGCAACTCATCGTTGCCGCTGTCTACCACGCCAGCTTTTTCGCGCAAGGTCGCGCGAGTTGCCAATAGCTCATCAACCAGGGTTTTTTCTTCGGCCCAGCGGCTTTCCAGAGTCGCCAGGCGCTCACGTTCGGCGCTCAGCAAGGTTTCGCTATTGGTTTGACGCGCACCAATGGCGATACCGATGGCATGCTCGCGGGCGATGATTTGCAGCTCGGTTTCCAGCGCTTCGATGCGACGGCGGCTGTCGTCCACTTCGGCTGGTACGGCGTGCAAGCTGATGGCGACGCGTGCGCAGGCAGTGTCCAGCAAGCTGACGGACTTGTCTGGCAACTGACGTGCGGGGATGTAGCGGTGGGACAACTTCACCGAGGCTTCCAGGGCTTCATCAAGGATCTGCACCTGATGGTGTTTCTCCATGGTCGAGGCCACGCCGCGCATCATCAGCAGCGCTTTGTCTTCCGACGGCTCGGCCACCTGTACCACCTGGAAGCGGCGGGTCAGCGCGGGGTCTTTCTCGATGTGTTTTTTGTACTCGGCCCAGGTCGTGGCGGCCACGGTACGCAAGGTGCCACGGGCCAGCGCAGGCTTGAGCAGGTTGGCGGCGTCGCCAGTTCCGGCGGCGCCACCGGCACCTACCAGGGTGTGGGCTTCGTCGATAAACAGAATGATCGGCTTGGGCGAAGCCTGCACGTCTTCGATGACCTGGCGCAGGCGCTGTTCGAACTCGCCCTTCATGCTGGCACCGGCTTGCAGCAGGCCCACGTCGAGGCTGCGCAGTTCCACATCCTTGAGCGCAGGCGGCACGTCACCGGCGACGATGCGCAGGGCGAACCCTTCGACTACAGCGGTCTTGCCCACGCCGGCTTCGCCAGTGAGGATCGGATTGTTCTGACGTCGACGCATCAGGATGTCCACCAGTTGGCGGATCTCTTCATCACGCCCCACGATCGGGTCGAGTTTGCCACTGCGCGCTTGTTCGGTCAGGTCGACGGTGAAGCGCTTGAGCGCTTCCTGCTTGCCCATCGCACTCGGCGCCATGGCACCGCTGGCTTCGCCAGGTACGCCGGCGTTGAAGCCATCGCTGGCGCTCAACGCATTCTCCGGTGAGTCGCCGACGTATTCGTCAAAACGCTCGCTCAAGGCTTCGGGTTTGATCTTGTCGAACTCGGCGGACAAGCCCAGCAGCGCATGGCGCAGGCTCGGCGTCTTCAGGATACCCAGCACCAGGTAGCCGGTACGCACCTGGCTTTCGCCGAACATCAGGCTGCCGTAGACCCAGCCGCGCTCTACGGCTTCTTCCACATGCGACGACAAGTCGGTGATCGACGTCGAACCACGCGGCAAGCGGTCCAGCGCTTCGGTCAGGTCACGGGCCAGGCGCGCCGGCTCCACGTTGAACTGGCGGATGATGCGGTGCAGGTCCGAGTCCTGCAGTTGCAGCAACTGGTGAAACCAGTGGGCCAGTTCCACATACGGGTTGCCCCGCAGTTTGCAGAACACGGTGGCGGCTTCGATGGCCTTGTAGGCCACGCTGTTGAGTTTGCCGAACAGTGCGGCGCGACTGATTTCACCCATGCTCTGGATTCCTTGAGGTAGTGGCGTGATCGGCGTAATGCCGGGCCAGGATTAGGTCGTTGGCGTCATGCTCGGGTTGGCCGAGCCAAGTGTTGAAGCCCAGGCGGAAGTGGCCATTAAGTTGCAGCTTTGGGACTTCGGGTTGTTGCAAAACCAGGTTCAAGTCCCAGTCCAGTTCATGGCCCAGGTACTCGGCCACCCACGCCACCAGCTCGTTGAACGGCTGGCTGCCGGGCAGCATGCCCATGTAATCGTCCAGCTTGAGCGGGCCGAGGCGGATGCGGAATTTATGCTGGCGATCCCACACATGGCTGCCCAGGCAAAAGTCCACGCCCAACTGGTTGGCGCTGACACTCACGCGGCTGCGCTCTGGCAGTTCCAGCCACTGGCCGACGTATTCTTCAATCTCTACCGGCAGGCCGAAGTACTCGCTGAGAATGGCCTTCAAGCCGTCCGGGTAGCGGGTTTGCGCCGACAGGTGACCGCTGTAGTGCAGCTTCGCGGTATCCGGAATCAACCCCTGATTCAGCAGGCTCGGCATGCCTCGACCACACAGCGCTGCGAGGCGCGCGGACCAGTAGTCATCATCCGGGCGGTCGTGGCTGACGGTCGGTCGCGCCTCGGCCCAGGCCCGGTAAAACAGGCTGAGCAGGCGATGGTGGAACACATCCAAAAACTGTTTGCTGGTGCTGTCGGCGTTGTTGCGCTGGCGTTCGCGCACGTACTCGGTGATATGCAGCGGCAACGGGCCGTTGGGGCCGCCGAGGCCGAAAAAGAATTGCTCCAGCCGCGCTGGTTTGCCATCGCCGCCAGGGTCGACCGAGGCCAATGTGGCCGGTGCGAAGGTGCAGTCCGCCTGCTGCCCCAGGCGCAGCGGGTCATCGGCCAGGCGCAGGGAATGGCCCAGGCGCGGCAGCGCTGGCGATTCGCACTCGATACGTCGCAGCGCCTGGAAGAAATCGTATTCCCAGGGCTCCTGATGCATCGCATCCAGTGTGTTCACAGGGTCGGACGTCGACCGGGCTTGGCTTTCCATCGCATGATCTCGCCGCGTTCGGTGGTACGGATCACCGTCTCGGTAAAGCTGTTGATCGACACATAACGTGCCAGGAAGCGTTCCAGCACCGCACCGAGCAGGAACACGCCGGTGCCGCGAAACGCGTTTTCATCGAATTCCAGGGTGATTTCCAGACCGCGCCCAAACACGATCGGGCCGGGCATCGGCAGGCGCCGGGTCACCGCTTTGCTGCTGACCTCACGCAAACCTTCGATCTGTAATTGCAGCGCCGCGTCGTTGCTGTCGCCATACAAGCGCAACAGTTCGCGCAAGGCGCCGGCGCCCTGGCCCTGCTCGCTCAGCGACAGGTAGTTGAGCGACAGCTGGCTGATCAGGCGCCAGGCCTTGGCGTCATGGGCATGGCTGGCACGCGGACGACTCGGCCCGGCCACGCAGCGCACCGACAACACCGGCGCGCTGTCGGCCAAGGTGAAGTCGGTCTTGCCGTTGCCCACGCTCATGAACAGCGGCAAATCGCGGTTGGTACACAGCGCGGTCACGCCGAGCTGGCGCAAATCATGGCGGTACGGCGCTTGCTGGCTGTCGACCAGGCTGACAAAGGTTTCGCTGCCCACATAGGTAGAGCGCGGGCCGTTACGGCGTTGGTCGCTGGACAACACGCGAGGTTCACGGCGCAGGGTGTAGTACGCCTGGTCGCGGCCATAACGCGATGGATCACGCACCGCATAGAACGGCAGGAACGGCTGCTCCGGCCCAGTGCCATGGCCGGTGATGCCGCTCAACGAGTGAATTTCGAAATCCATCGGCCGCGTGCGGTCGGCGATGACATGGTGTTCGTTGACACGGTCCGACAGGTGAATGCGGTCCACGCGTTTGGGAAACAAGTTGATCGCCGGCGTGCAGAACGGCATGAACTGCGCCGCGCCGACGCTGCCTTCCAGGCTCGGCTCGTGACGGTCGAACAGCACGATCAGCTCCAACTCCTGGCCGTCGCAGCGTTTCACCGCACGGCTCAGCTGCGCGAATTCAACGAACAGGAAGCGGTGGGGCAGGGCGAAGTATTCCTGCAGTAGCCGATAACCCTGAAACGCGCGCGCCACCACCGGCATGGCCGCATCGGCATCGTCAAAACCACGGGAGCGCAGCGCGTCTTGCGGCAGGCGCTCGACCCAATCACCACCGGGTTTGCGAGCAAACACGGCGCAGGCGTTGCCGAGTAACTGTTCGTAGAGCCGAAACGGCTGCTCATCGGCACCGCTGAGGTACAGCGGCAGGTTATCGAGGTCGAGGCTGTTGAAGGGTAATTCGGCGCCGGTGCGCAGAGTCAGGCGCAGGCCGGCTTTGGCTTTGGGCTCGCTGGCGGCCAGGCGTCCCAACACAGCGGCGGGGTTGCCGAAGTACTCAGCATTACTGACTTGCAACGGCCACAGCGTCACCGGGTGCGCGGTGCGGTACTCGCAGCAGGTCTGGGTTTCGCGGCCCAAGGCGGCGCGCAACACTGTGTCGCGCGGCAATAGGAAACCACTGGCCAGCGAGCCTTCGTCGGGGTCGGTCTGCATTTGCACCACGGTCATCGACGGCGTGGGCGCGAGGTAGTGCGGGTAAGCGATTTCCAGCAGGTTATGGGTGAAGGTCGGGTACTCGGCGTCGAGCTTGAGCTGCACCCGGGCAGTCAGGTAGGCAAAGCCTTCGAGCAAGCGTTCGACGTACGGGTCGGCGCAGTCCATGCCGGACAACGTCAGCCGACTGGCGATCTTCGGGTATTCCTTGGCGAACTCGGCGGCGCTTTCGCGCACGTGGTGCAGTTCCTGGTTGTACAGCTCCAGCAGGCGCGGGTTCATGGGCGCCTCCGCTGGTCGGCATTGACCACACGCACATGCCCGGATTCCAGATCGAGGTCGGTTTGCAGCAGCAGGCGCAACGGCACCGGCTGCGCCCACAGGTCGCCTTCGATCTCGAAACTCAATGCGTTGTGGTTCATCTCGCCATGGCCCACGCGGGCTTTTACGCGCAGCGTGTGGCGCAAAATACGTGGTTCAAAAGTGGCAATCGCCTGGTAGATCAAGGCTTCCAGGGCTTTGATATCCACACTGGAAACGCTGTTGCCGGCCAGCGCAGGCAGGCCGTAATTGACCACCGATGTGCCAGCCGGGGTGTGCAACGTGGCATCGGCGTCGAGGAGCGACGTGGTGTTAAGCAACCACGCCAGGTCACGCAGCACCGAGGCTTTTAATTGGGTCAGGGACAGCACGCGTTTGTCGGCGCTTTCCTTGAGGTTGGTTGGGTCATCGTCGGTCAGCCGGTCCAGCAGGGACGGTTGCAGACGGTCGCGGGAAGCGATTTCAGTTACCACCAAAGCAGCTCCACGGACGGGCTAAGAGAGGGACAAGGTGCCAGGGGCCGCAGCGAGGTGCTGCGGCCGCCAGGGCTATCAGCGCTTGGTGTTGGAACGGATGTTCCAGCCAAACTTGATCGCGCCGCCGTCTTTGGTGCCGTCGGCTTTCTGCGGCTGGTAGTCGACCATCACCTGGGCGAAGTTCAGGGTGACGTTTTCGGTCAGGCGATCATCGGTGCCCGAGCCGCCGGTGCTCAGGGACGTGACCAGCACTTCTTCCAGGTTGATCACCATGTACTCGACCTGGCTTTCGCCGCCGGCCTTGCGCACGGTCAGCTTGACCTTGTCGATGTGCTTGCCGCTGGCGCAGTGCATCATCAGGTTGGGCGAAGCCTTGTCGACGTACTTGGTCAGCGACAGGTCCTGGATATTCACCTTGCCCGCGCCGCCACCGCCGCCCACATGCATGTTGCCGGACTGGGCCATGCCCCAGCTCCAGTTCAGCACGTCGATTTCGTCCTTGTGGGCCTTGTCCATGGACTCGCCCTTGATGTCGCCGATCTTGATGAAAATATCAACAGCCATGTTTTCTCCCTGTGTGGCACGGGCCACTGAATTTGGTGATGCCCAAAGGGGCAATGCTGTTCTGTGGGAGCTGGCTTGCCTGCGATTGCATCACCGCGGTCTGACTGAAAAACCGAGGTGCCTGCATCGCGTGCAAGCCCGACTCCCACAGAAGAGCCGGTCCTACCATTAGTTATGCGCTTTTTGCCGAAGGCAGTTTCGATACCAGGCGCAACGACACGGTCAGCCCTTCGAGCTGGTAGTGCGGGCGCAGGTAGAACTTGGAGTTGTAGTAACCCGGGTTGCCTTCGACGTCTTCCACGATCACCTCGGCGGCGGCCAACGGGTGCTGGGCCTTGGTGGTTTCGGTTGAGTGCGCAGGGTCGCCGTCGACGTAGTTGAGGATCCAGTCCTGCAACCAACGCTGCATCTCGTCCTTCTCTTTGAAGGAACCGATCTTGTCGCGCACGATGCACTTCAAGTAGTGGGCGAAGCGGCAGGTGGCGAACAGGTACGGCAGGCGCGCGGCCAGGTTGGCGTTGGCGGTGGCGTCCGGGTCGTCGTATTCGGCCGGTTTCTGCAACGACTGGGCGCCGATGAACGCGGCGAAGTCGGTGTTTTTCTTGTGCAGCAGCGGCATGAAACCGTTCTTCGCCAGCTCCGCTTCACGGCGGTCGCTGATGGCGATTTCGGTCGGGCACTTCATGTCCACGCCACCGTCATCGGTAGGGAACGTATGGGCCGGGAGGTTTTCCACTTCACCGCCGGATTCCACGCCACGGATGCGCGAGCACCAGCCGTAGTGTTTGAACGAGCGGTTGATGTTCACCGCCATCGCGTAGGCGGCGTTGGCCCAGGTGTACTTGGAGCTGTCGGCGCCGTCGGTGTTTTCTTCGAAGGCGAAGGCTTCCACCGGGTCGGTCTTGGCGCCATACGGCAGGCGCGCCAGGAAGCGCGGCATGGTCAGGCCGATGTAGCGCGAGTCTTCCGATTCACGCAGCGAGCGCCAGCCAGCGTATTCCGGGGTGGTGAAAATCTTGGTCAGGTCGCGCGGGTTCGACAGTTCCTGCCACGAACCCATGCCCATCACGGTGGGCGAAGCAGCGGCAATGAATGGCGCGTGCATGGCGGCGCAGACCTTCGACAACTCACCCAGCAGCTCGACGTCCGG
This sequence comes from Pseudomonas sp. 2995-3, assembly GCF_002742565.1. NCBI lineage: Bacteria > Pseudomonadati > Pseudomonadota > Gammaproteobacteria > Pseudomonadales > Pseudomonadaceae > Pseudomonas > Pseudomonas sp. 2995-3. Next base: position 11,094 of record NZ_LJSB01000315.1, read on the forward strand.
TGGAGACTGGTCGAAGTAGTAATCGCCCACCAGGCAACCGTACGGTTCGCCGCCGAACTGGCCGTATTCTTCTTCGTACATCTTCTTGAAGATCGGGCTCTGGTCCCACGCCGTGCCCTTGAATTTCTTCAGGGTCTTGTGCAGTTCAGGTTTGGCGATATTGAGCACGCGAATCTTCAGTTGCTCGTCGCTTTCGGTGTTGTTGACCAGGTAGTGCAGGCCACGCCAGGCGCTTTCCAGCTGCTGGAAATCCGGGTGGTGGATGATCTGGTTGACCTGGGCGGTGAGCTTGGCGTCGATGGCGGCGATGATCGATTCGATCGACTTGATCGCGTCATTGGAGACCAGGTCCGTCTGCGCCAGGGCTTGTTCGGCCAGGGTGCGCACAGCGGTTTCCACGGCTTCGCGGGCACGCTCGGTCTTGGGTTTGAATTCTTGCAGCAGCAGGTTGGCGAACTCGCTGGCTTCTTCGGTAGCACCCAGGATCTGGCTGCCTTCGCGGGCGGTATTGTCGGTCATGATTACTGGTCCCCTGCTGGCTTAGGCGCGCTGGCAAGTGCCTGAAGCAGTGCCGGGTCCTTGATCGCCTTCATGATGATTTCTTCAGCGCCGGTCTTGCCGTCCATGTAGGTCAGCAGGTTGGCCAACTGGGTGCGGGCTTCGAGCAGTTGCTTGAGGGAATCGACTTTGCGGGCCACGGCGGCCGGGCTGAAGTCGTCCATGCTTTCGAAGGTGATGTCCAGGCTCAGGTTGCCTTCGCCGGTCAGCTCATTCGGTACGTGGAAGGCTACGCGTGGCTGCATGGCCTTGAGGCGCGAGTCGAAGTTGTCGACGTCTACTTCAAGGAACTTGCGATCAGCCACAGGCGCCAGCGGCTCGGCAGGCTTGCCGGCGAGGTCGGCCATCACGCCCATCACGAAGGGCAACTGGACCTTTTTCTCGGCGCCGTAAAGCTCGACGTCGTACTCGATCTGCACTCGAGGCGCACGGTTGCGCGCGATGAATTTCTGAGAACTTTGCTTCGCCACGTTGCTGCTCCTGGTCGCTTGAGCGACGGTGTTGTTACTGCACAGTCCGGCGGCTTATTCGCTTTCCGGGCCGCGCAGGTTTTCAAATTGGGAAATGCCGTCGGGGATCAGATTGCGCACGATGGCCGCAAAGTCGGCGTGCACCAGATGCTTCGCCCGGTTCAACAGCACCGGCAGCGGGCTCGAAGGCTCGTGCCGGGTGTAGTACGCAAGGATCTTGTCGAGGCTGCGCAGCACGTCATCGCGGGTGGCGATGTCGCCCGTTGGGCGCGGTGCTGCGGGGGCGGCGGCGAAATCGACCGAGGGGGCATTGTCTTCACTGACAGCCTCGGGTTCGCTGCTGCCTGCAGGGTCGGGTACGGCTTGATTGAGGATCTGCAGCGCCTGCTTGAGCGGTTGCTTCAGCAGGCTCAGGTCCACGCCCTGGGCCGAGCCGACCTGGTCGCTGACTTGTTGTTCGATGGCCTCGCAGGCGGCACGCGCGGCGCTCAGGGCGTCGCGCGTGGCTTGCAGCTGCTCGGGGTCGCTGTCGAGGAACGCGGCGTTGAGTTGCTGGGCGCCGAGTTGTTCATCCGGGAAGTTCGACAGGCCGCTGGCGTTGAGCGCCGCGCGCAGGCTCACTGGCCCAAACGTGCGCGAGCGCGTGAGGATGCTCTCGCGCAGCAAGCGTATGGTTGCGTCGCTGGTCAAGCCGGACAGGGCGTTGATGCGTACGGTGGGGTCGTTATCGTCGTCGGCATCCAGGCGCGGGTACAGGTCGGCCCAGTATTCGCGCAGCAGCGCGTTGATCAGCGTAAGGACTTCGGCAAGCCCGGCCACACCCTGGAGGGCGAGGGAGCTTTGCAACAGGAAATGGGTGATGCGCAGGTCTTTGCTGCGTTGCAACAAGTCGAGGCTTTGCTGCTGGATGCTACGCCACTGCGGGGGTTCGGCGGGCAGGATCGAGTCGCCCATGCTGCGCTCGGGTTGGCCCTTGGCGTCACGTTCCAATTGAAGGAATTGCGCGTCATATTCCATGTCTTCACCACAGGGCGAAGTCGCGGAAACGGCGGCGAGCAGCAACGGCACATCCACTTGATTCGATCTCCTTATCAGCCCGTTAGACGGCGGGCAATGCATGCATAAGTTACGCAATGAACTTTGCATGTTTTCTTGGTCATATATTCAGTGCGCCACTATTGCGCCATCACTTATGTTCAAGAAGTTGTGCATTTTTGGTGTAGTAGTTACGCGTTGTCAAGGTAAGCTACTCGCCCTCTGTGACAGATGTGCGGTGTTTAACACACTGCGCGACTGACGGGGCTGACGGCGGCCCAGGACAGGGTTTTTGTCACAGAAGCCGGTTAAGATCAGCAATCATGCTGACAAAAGCAGATTTTACGGTCGTTTGCACGACTTGGCAGGGCGCTTGCGGGAAGCGCCCTCCCTTGGAATAGGCCGCGCGCGATGTATCAGCAAGGAGGCAAGATGTCGCTGTGTTTGACTATCACTAGTTATCACAAGATTACCCCTGGGCAATGCCCTGAAAAGTCCATGGATCAGGGCGTGATGGCTATTGGCCGCAATTCCGACAATGACTGGGTACTGCCTGACCCAGAGCGGTTAGTCTCCTCGCAACATTGCGTTATTCAATACAAAGATGGCCGTTACTACCTAACCGATAACAGTACGAACGGCGTGGAGCTGGTTAAGGCCGGCATCCGAATGCGCAGAGGGAACAGCGAGCCGTTGCAAGATGGCGAGTTGATCCGCATCGGCGATTACGAGATCCAGGCACGTATCGACTTCAACGTGCAGGCGCTTGATAGCCAGCCGTTCAGCGGCGATTCGCCGAACAGTTTTGAAGCGCTGATGGGCGCGGTGGCGAACAAGCCTGCACCTGCACCTGCACCTGTGATCGCGCCGCAGTTCCAGGGCGCCTCGTCGATGGACACGCTGCCGGACCTGTTCGACTTCCTCACTCCGACCACCGTGCCGCCGCCAACTGTGGCGGACCACGTACCCAGCGAGCAGCACGATTTTCGTCCGCCAACGCCGGTCGCGGTGCCTGTGGTCGAGCAACCCGTGGTGTCGGGCTCGGTTATTCCTGAAGACTGGGATTTGTTCGGCGACACGCCCGCGCCCGTTGTTGCAGCGCCACAGCCGGTTGCACCACCTGAACCGCCAGCAGCGCCGGTCGTCCAGCCAACCGCCCCGGCCATCACCCAACAGCCCGACTTGCTGCAAGCCTTCCTGCGCGGCGCCGGGCTGGACCAATTGCGCCTCGACAAGGCTCAAGCCGAAGCACAAATGGAAAGCATCGGCCGCAGCTACCGCCTTATGGTCGAAGGCCTGATCGACGTGTTGCGTGCCCGCGCGAGCCTCAAGGGCGAGTTCCGCATGCAGCAGACGATGATCCAGCCGGCTGAAAACAATCCGTTGAAATTTGCGCCGAATGCTGACGAAGCCTTGCTGCTGCTGCTTCGTCATGGCAACCAAGCGTTTATGGCGCCGGACGTCGCCGTGCGCGAGAGTTTCGACGACCTGCGCGCTCACCAACTGGCAGTAATGGCCGGTGTGGAAGCGGCGATCAAACACCTGCTCACGCGTTTTGAACCGGCACAGCTGGAAGAGCGCATGGGCAAGCCCGCCGGGCTGTCGAGCCTGTTCAACGGCTCGCGCCAGGCGCAGTACTGGCAGCAGTTCACCGAGCTCTACAGCAATATTTCCCGTGAGGCCCAGGAAGATTTCCAGGACCTGTTCGGTCGCGAATTCAGCCGAGCATACGAAGAACACAGCGCACGACAGCGACGCTAAAACGCGCCGCAATAATGGATAAAACGGATAGCTAAGTACGTCATTGAGGACGCAGGATGATTCCCAGGTTTTTACTCGCAGCCGCCACCGCGCTGTTGCTGACGGCGTGTGCCAAGGACGCGGTCAAACCCGAGGTTGCCGCTGAAGCCGAAGCGGGCACTGCCGCCGTCGAGCTGCACTTTCACGCCATTGCCGGGCTCAACCCCGGCGCCAACGGCCAGGCTGCTCCGGTGCGGGTGCGCATTTTCGAACTGAAAAACGCCGCCACCTTCAGTCGCTCCGACTACTTCGCCTTGGCCGATCGCGCGCAATCCACCCTTGGCCTGGACCTGCTGGACCAGGATGAAGTGATGATCCAACCCGGCCAGCAACTGAGCATCCAGCGCGACCTTGACCCTTCCACACGCCAGATCGGCTTGTTGGTGGGCTATCGCGAGCTGGACCGCGCGCAATGGCGCACGGTGCTCACGGTTCCGGCGCGCCAATACACCGAATATCAGATCAGCCTCGATGTGCGCGCCGTACGCGCCGACGTCGTGGTTCCCCCATCCAGCCCTGCCCAATAAAACCCTCGGAGCCCCCATGTCCTGGAACAATCGCGTGGTCTGGTCGGAAGGCATGTTCATCGGAACGCAGCACTTCCAGCAGCATGACCGTTACCTGGAAAACCTCATCGACGCGCGCAGCCGACCGTTGTCCGCCGGTGCCTGGGGCTTTTCCGAGTTGCTTATTGATCAGGGCCTGCTGGCCCAGGGCAAGCTGGCGATCGTGTCGGCGCGTGGCCTGTTGCCCGACGGCACGCCGTTCAATATTCCCCAGGATGATCTGGCGCCGAGCCCGCTGAATATCGACGACAACCTGCGCGACGGCCTGGTGTACCTGGCCTTGCCGCTCAAGCGCGCCGGTGCGCGAGACACGGTGGATGAAGGCGAAGCGCTGGAAGCGGCACGGTACGTCAGCCAGGTGCGCGAAGTGCGCGACGATAACGCGCCGTTTGAAAACCGCGCGCCAGTGGCTGTGGGTTCCCGAGCGCTGCGCCTGTTGACCGCGCAGGATGGCATCAGTGACTACGCCGCCATCGGCCTGGTGCGCATCAAGGAAAAGCGTGCCGACCGTGCACTGGTGCTGGACGATACTTACATCCCACCGGTGCTGGACGTGGCCGCGAGCAAACCACTGACGGCCTTTCGCAGCGAACTGCTCGGCCTGTTGCACCAGCGCGGCGAAGCCCTGGCGGGCCGCGTGGTCGCCTCGGGCGCGGGTGGTGCTTCGGAAATTGCCGACTTCATGCTGCTGCAATTGGTCAACCGCGCGCAGCCGCTGATCCAGCATCTGAGCCAGTTAAGCCCGCTGCACCCTGAGCGGTTTTTCAGCGAGCTGGTGAGCCTGGCGGGTGAGTTCGCCACGTTTTCCACCACGGGCCGGCGCCCGCAGGAATACCCGCAATACCAGCACGATGACCTGATCCTGAGTTTCGCCCCGGTGATGGCGGCCCTGCGTGAAGCGCTGTCGATGCTGATCGACAGCAAAGCCACGCCGATCCCGATTGTGGAAAAAGCCTATGGCATCCACGTGGCCATGCTCGCCGACAAAACCCTGCTCGACAGCGCCAGTTTCATCCTCGTGGTACGCGCCGACGTGCCCGGCGAAACCCTGCGCGCCCGCTTCGGCCAGCAGAGCAAAGTCGGCTCGGTGGAGCACATCCGCGACATGGTCAACCTGCAATTGCCAGGTATCGGCCTGCTGCCGTTGCCGGTTGCGCCACGCCAGATCCCGTACCACGCAGGCAGCACCTATTACGAGCTGGACCGTGGCAGCGAGCACTGGCAGCAACTGAACAACTCCGGCGGGTTTGCCTTCCATATCGCCGGGCAGTTCCCGGGCTTGAACCTGGCCTTCTGGGCGATCCGAGGATAATTGGCGATGCATCCTAATGATGATGACCGCACCCAGTTCATGCCTCGCCCAGGTGGTCGTGCACCGGAACCTGCACGTGCCGAACCGGCGCCTTTGTCGATGCCGGCCGCGCCGATCCTCACCGGCAAAAGCCAGGGCCTGAACCCGTTGGAAAGCGCCGCCGGGCCGCTGTTGGCGCTGTTGACGCGCCTGCGCAACACCATCGCCCATCCGGCGCCGGCCAGTTTGCGTGCGCAGTTGCTGGCCTACCTGCGCCAGTTCGAAGAGCGCGCCGAAGCCGCCGGTGTGGCGCGCAACGAAGTGCTGCTGGCGCGTTACGCGCTGTGTACGGCGCTCGATGAAGCCGTACTCAGCACGCCATGGGGCAGTGCCAGCGACTGGGGCAAGCAGAGCTTGTTGATCACCGTGCACAACGAAGCCTGGGGCGGCGAAAAAGTCTTCCAGTTGCTCGACCATTGCCTGCAAAGCCCGCGTGAGCGCCTGTACCTGCTGGAGCTGTTGTACCTGTGCATGTGCCTGGGTTTTGAAGGCCGCTACCGCGTGATGAATGACGGTCGCAGCCAGTTGGAAGCCTTGCGGGAGCGCACCGCTGCTGCGATTCGCAGTGCGCGTGGTGAGCACGAACGCGAACTCTCGCCGCATTGGCGCGGCGTGACGGTGGCACGTGATCGCCTCGCGCAATTCATGCCGCCGTGGATCGCTGTGGCCATCGGCCTGGCGCTGTTGCTGGCGTTGCTGTTTGGCTTGCGCATGAAACTGGCGTCGGATGCGGAGCCGGTGTTCAAGAATATCCATGCCCTGGGCGAGATTCCGGTGCAGGCCATCGACCGCCCGGTGGCGCAGCCCAAGGTCATCGAGCGGCCGCGTCTGGCCGGCTTCCTGGTGGAAGACATCAAGGCGGGCCGCGTGGCCGTGGAAGACAAGGTCGACCGCTCCGTGGTGACGATTCGCGGCGATGAACTGTTCGCGTCTGCCAGCTCCAGCATCCGCGATGACTTCGAGCCACTGATGCTGCGCATCGCTGACGCCATCCGTAAGGTCAAGGGCCAGGTCCGCGTGACCGGGCACAGCGATAACCGCCCGATTGCCACGCTGCGCTTCCCGTCCAACTGGGCATTGTCCGAAGCGCGGGCCAAGTCGGTGCTGGACATCCTGGCGGCCAAGACCGGCCAGGCGGACCGCTTCAGCGCTGAAGGCCGCAGCGACACCGAGCCGGTGGCGACCAACGCCACCGCCGAAGGCCGTGCCCGCAATCGTCGGGTTGAAATCACCGTATTGGCGGAGGGCGTCGAGTGAAGGCGTTTTTCAGTTTCATGATTCGCTGGGTGATCCCCGTGCTGGGCCTGATTGCCCTGAGCCTGATCATCTGGTTTGTGGGGCCGTTGCTCGATGTGCTGGTGCCGGAAGGGCGGCGCTGGGTGTTGATTATCTTGGTGTTTGCGCTGTGGATCGCCTACCGCGTAGTGCGCATTATCCAGGCGCGCCGCCAGGCCGCCGAAGTGATGCGCAGCCTCGCCGCCGAAACCCCGGCCGACCCCAACAGCGTCGCCACGGCCGAAGAGTTGTCGACCTTGCGCCAGCGTATGGACGAAGCCCTGGCATTGCTGAAAAAGGCCAAGCTCGGCGGTGATGAGCGCCGCAATCTCTATGAGCTGCCGTGGTACGTGATCATCGGGCCGCCGGGTTCGGGCAAGACCACCGCGCTGGTCAATTCCGGCCTGCACTTTCCACTCGCTGCGCAGTTGGGCGCCGGTGCTGTGCGCGGCGTTGGCGGTACGCGCAATTGTGATTGGTGGTTTACCGACCAGGCCGTTTTGCTCGATACCGCTGGCCGCTACACCACCCAGGACAGCAACTCCACAGTGGATAAAGCCGCGTGGCTGGGCTTTCTCGATCTGTTGAAAAAGCAGCGTTCGCGTCGGCCCATTGATGGCGCGTTTATCGCCATCAGCCTCTCGGATCTGCTGCTCGGTACGGAGGCCGAACGCGCCGCCCATGCGGCGGCGATTCGCCTGCGGATCCAGGAGCTGTACACCCAATTGGGCGTGCGTTTCCCGATCTACCTGATGCTGACCAAGCTCGACCTGGTGCCGGGCTTCATGGAGTTCTTCGACAACCTGAGCAAGGAAGACCGCGCCCAGGTGTGGGGCATGACCTTCGCCCTGGACGACGGCAAAAACAGCGACAGCCCGCTGGCCCATCTGCAAAGCGAGTTTGCGGGTCTTGAGCAGCGCCTGAATGAACGGCTGGTGGAGCGCCTGCAACAGGAGCGTGACCCGGCGCGGCGTGACCTGATCTACGGCTTCCCGCAGCAGTTCGGTGCGTTGAAAGATTGCCTGCAAGGTTTCCTCGAAGGCGTGTTCAAACCCAACGCCTTCGAAGAGCGCGTGTTGCTGCGCGGAGTCTATTTCACCAGCGGCACCCAGGAAGGCAGCCCGATTGATCGCTTGATCGGCGCCATGGCCCAGAGCATGAACCTGGACCGCCAGCACCTGGCACGACAGAGCGGCACCGGGCGCAGTTATTTCATCGAAAAGTTGTTCACCGCCGTGGCGTTTGCCGAGCGTGGGTTGGTGGGTGTGAACCCGAAAGTCGAGCGCCGCCGCAAGTGGATTGCACGCGGTGTGCTGGCCGCTACCATCGCCCTTGTGGTGGTGGTCAGTGGCCTCTGGTGGGTGAGTTATCGTGCCAACCAGGCGTATATCGCCCAGGTTGACCAGAAGGTTGCGCCGCTGGGCCAGACCGTACAAAACCTCAGCCCGGCGCAGCGTGAAGTGCTGGCAGTGTTGCCGCTGCTCAACGCGGTGAAGAACCTCGCGGGCGATTCGCCGAGCTGGTCCGAAGGCCTGGGCCTGTATCAGGGCGATATGCTCGAAGCCGAATCTGCCAGTGTCTATCGCAAGCTCTTGATCGCCGTGTTCGCGCCGCGACTAGTGACGCGCATCGAAGAGCAACTGCATGGCGGCGGCAATTCCGACTTCCTCTACGAGGGCCTCAAGGCCTACCTGATGCTCGCCGATAACGAGCACTACGACCCGGACTTCATCAAGGCCTGGGTCGCCCTGGATTGGGACCGCAACCTGCCGCGTGACCTGCCGGCCGATCAGCGCCAGGCGTTGACCGGGCACTTGCAGGCGCTGTTCGACCGTCACCCGCCGAATGCGCGGCTGGACCCACGCCTGATCGATGACCTGCGTCGCCAACTGCAACAGCTGCCGGTGGCGCAACGCGTGTACGACCGGGTCAAGCGCCAGAAGCTGCCCGAGGGCATCCCCGACTTTCGCCTCAACGAAGCCGCCGGCCGTGATGCTGCGTTGGTGTTCAGCCGTAAAAGCGGCAAGCCATTGGGCGAACCGTTGAGTGGGTTCTTCACTGCCAAAGGCTATCGTCAGGCGTTCCTGCTCAGCAGCCTGAACCAGACTGGCACGCTCGCGGAAGAACAATGGGTGTTGGGCCGTGAGCAAGCCGATCAGCAGAACGTGGTGAGCCTGGCCGCCGACGTGCGCCGCCTGTACTTCCAGGACTACCAGCGCCAATGGGACGCCTTGCTCGCGGACATCGACTTTGTGCCGATCACCAGCGTGGCCCAGGCGGCCGATGTGCTGCGGGTGATTTCCGGCCCCACTTCGCCGCTTAAAAAGCTGCTGGTAGCCGTGGCCAAAGAGACCGATCTGCAAGCTGAAGAACGCCAATTGGCCGCCAAAGGCGTGCCGGTGGAAGGCGGTGTCGACAAGCTCAAGGAACGCCTCGGCAGCCTGCTCGGCCAGGAGCAACCAAGCGCTAATGCACCGCAAGCGGCGGACGATCCGGTGACCGCGCACTTTGCCGAACTCAATAGCATCGTCAGCAAAAACGAAGGCGAACCGGCGGCCATCGACGGCCTGTTGGCGGACATGAACGCGCTGTATGTGCAAGTCAGCGCCATGGTCGGCGCCAGTGGCGACGCCTTGCTTGGCGAGGCCAAGAACCAGGCGGCCGCTGCGGCCACGCGGGTCAGCTTGAATGCCGAGCGCCAGCCGCCGCTGGTGCAGGGCATGGTCAAGTCGGTGGTCAACTCCACCACCAGCAGCATGATGGGCGGGGTGCGTAACCAGCTGAATGCGGCGTGGGTGAGTGAAGTGGTCAACGTGTATCGCCAGTCTCTGGCGGGGCGTTATCCGATGTCGCCGGGCAGCGCGCGGGACGCCACGCTCGATGACTTCGGCCAGTTCTTCGGCGTGGGCGGGGTGATGGATAACTATTTCCGCAAATACCTGCAGCCTTACGTGGATACGTCCGCACAGACCTGGCGCTGGCAGCCGGGCGCGGCGCAGAAGCTTGGGATCGCGCCGGGCGTGCTGCAAACCTTCCAGCGTGCGGCGGCTATTCGTGACGCGTTCTTTAGATCGGGGGGCACCCAGCCGATCGTGCGTTTCGAACTCAAGCCGGTGTCGATGGACCCGACCATCACTCAGTTCCTGCTCGACCTCGACGGCCAGCAACTGAGCTACGACCACGGCCCAAGCCGGCCGGTAGCGATGCAATGGCCGAACCCCGGCAGTATCGGCGTGGTGCGTATTTCGATCACGCCGCCGTCGGCCAGTGGCCGTTCCGGCGTGACCCTGGACGGCCCATGGGCATGGTTCCGTCTGCTGGAGCAATCGGACCTGAGCGCCGGCAATTCGCCGGACCGCTTCAACCTGCGTTTGCGGGTTGATGGCGCGAGCATCGCCTACGAGTTGCGCGCCAACAGCGCCTTCAACCCGTTCAAGAGCCGCGTACTCAGTGGCTTCAGCCTGCCGGAGCGGCTATGAACACGCTGGGCTTCTACGGCAAGTTGGCCAGCCGCGGTGACTTTGTCAGCCGCGCCTTGCCCCAGAGTTTTATCGGCCCGTGGGACAGCTGGCTGGCCGCAGGTTTGCTCGCCAGCCAGAGCAGCCTGGGTGGCGATTGGCTCAACGTCTATCTGGTCAGCCCGTTGTGGCGGTTTGTGCTGGCGCCGGGCGTATGCGGGCCGGACGCGGCGGCAGGCGTGGTGATGCCAAGTATTGATCGGGTCGGGCGCTATTTCCCGTTGGCCGTGGTGGCGTTGCTTGATCACGACACTAACCCGGCGTCATTGGTGGGTGGCCCGGATACGTGGTTTGAGCAGGCTGAAGAGCTGTTGCTCAGCACCCTGGATACTGGCGCTACGTTTGAAGGCTTTAACGATGGCGTTGACAGCCTGGGCATCCCGGCCAGTGAACCGCGCGCGGTAGACAGTCGCTTCGCGGGCCTGCAGCGGGTCGCCGCCACCGTGCCCCACAGCCGCATGACCGCACTGGCCGAGCAGGCTTGTGAGGGTGCCAGCCTGTGGTGGGGCCGTGGCTCACAACGTATTTCCCCAGGTTTATTGCGGTGCCAGGGTTTGCCGGCTGCCGGCGATTTTGCGCAGTTTTTGCTCGGACAAGAAGGTGTGGTGTAGATGGGGGCGACGTTTAAATCCGCGAGCAAAAGCCATGTGGGCATGGTGCGCCAGGTCAATGAAGACGCGTGCCTGGACCTGCCGGAAAACCGCCTGTGGGTGGTAGCCGATGGCATGGGCGGGCATGCGGCCGGCGATTACGTCAGCAGCTTGATCGTCGACAGCCTGCGCAACGTGCCGGTGGGGCGTTCTCTCGATGAATACTCGGCGGCCTTGCGCAATGACCTGATCCGCATCAACGCCACGGTGCGTGAAGAAACCGCCAACCGTGGCGTGAGCATGATGGGCAGCACCGTGGTGGTGCTCGCCGCACGTGGCCTGCGTGGCGTGTGTTTATGGGCCGGCGACAGTCGCCTGTACCGCCTGCGCGAAGGGCAGTTGGACAGCATTTCGCGCGATCACAGCTACGTGCAGGACCTGCAAGACAGCGGCCTGCTCAGCGAAGCCGACGCGCGCGTGCATCCTCGCGCCAATATCGTCACCCGCGCCGTGGGCGTGGAGGCGCAGCTGGAAGTGGCGGTGACTGACCTGCTGATTTCCCCCGGCGACAGCTACCTGCTGTGCAGCGATGGCCTGAACAAGACCGTCGAAGACCATGAAATACGTGAAGTGCTGAGCCACGACGCGCCGGACGAAATCGTGCGCAGCCTGGTGCACCTGGGGCTCAACCGTGGCGCGCCGGACAATATCACTGCCATTGTCGTGAAGGTCTCGCCATGAACATTGTGATCCCTGGCTACGACATCGAAGGCGAGATCGGCGAAGGCGCCATGGCCAGCGTGTACCTGGCGACCCAGCGCTCGCTGGAGCGCAAGGTGGCCTTGAAGGTGATGGCGGCGGCGCTGGCGGCCGACCCGAGCTTCTGCGAGCGCTTCCTGCGCGAGGGCAAGACCCTGGCGCGCCTGTCGCATCCGCACACGGTGACCATCCATGACATCGGCAATGTCGGTGAGCTGTACTACATGGCCATGGAATACCTGCCCAACGGCACGCTAAAGGAGCGTATCGCCGCCGGCCTGACGCCGGAGCAGGGCGTGACGCTGATTCGCCAGATCGCTTCGGCGTTGGGCTATGCGCATGCACAGGGTTTGGTACACCGCGACGTCAAACCAGCGAACATTCTGTTTCGCGCTGACGGTACCGCCGTGCTGTCGGACTTCGGCATCGCCAAGTCCCTGGACGATCGCACCCAGTTCACCCAAGCCGGTTTTGCCGTGGGCACGCCGAGCTATATGAGCCCGGAGCAGGCGCGTGGCCAGGAAATTGATGGCCGCGCCGACCTGTATGCGTTGGGCGTGGTGCTCTACGAAATTCTCGTCGGCAAGCTGCCGTACAGCGGCACCGATGCGCTGTCCACTGCGCTGGCGCATCTGACCGAGCCGCTGCCGGAACTGCCGGTGCACCACGGGCGTTATCAGGAGGTGCTGCGCAAGCTGTTGGCCAAAGACCCGGCCGAGCGTTTTCCGGATGCGGCGGCGTTGCTGCGCGCGCTCGACCAACTGCCCGCAGATTCGCCGGAAGCCACGCTGGTGCGGCCGTTACCGATTCCGCTGAGTTTTGACTTGGCCGGAATGACGCCAGTGTCCATCGAGATTCCGACCGACAACCCCCAGCCGCAACCGGTGCGTCAACCGGTGGTAACTCCCACGCAACACCGCGCCGTGTCCGAGCAGCGCCGTGGTCCGGTGCTGGCCCTGGCCGCTGTCGCTGTGGCGGTTGCACTGGCTATTGGTGGCGTCAGTTACTGGTGGCTGAGCGGCAGCGATGAACCTGCCAAACCGCCTGTCGCCGTGGTGCCCAAGACCACGCCACCGCCGGAGGTAAAGCCGGTGGTGGCCGAGGCGGATGGCGGCCAGCGGCCGTTGCTGATGGCCGGTAAAAAGACCTTGTTCCAGCGCGTGCTCAGCAAGCCGGGCGCCAAGCTGTCCCATGATGCCGGTGGTGCAGCAGACGAAGCCCTGCCGGCGTTTTCGGTGCTCTATGTTTACCAGCGTAAAGACATCGACGGCAGCCCGTGGGTGCGTGTCGGCGCCGCAACCGATGGGCGCAGCGATGGTTGGTTGCCAGCCGCTCAAGTCAGCGACTGGAAGCAAAGCCTGGTGCTTAAGTTTACCGAGCGCTCGGGCCGGGCGCCGGTGATGTTCCTGCGCCAATCGGCGCAGGTGGAAAAGCTGTTGGCTGATCCCGCCGCCGCCAAAAACGTGTTGGCCAAGGCGCAGAAGAACCGCGAAGACAATCAACAGGTGCTGGCGCTTGAGCCGACAGCCAGTGCTGTGCCGCAAAACCAGTTTTACCTGCTGCCGATTTTTGATTCCAAAGAGAGCTTCGACGAAAACGGCCAGCCGGTGCAGTTGCTCAATGTGGCGTCCATCGACCCGGGCAGCGCGGCGGCCAAGCCGGCCACCAAAGCAATCGCCGCAGACGCTTTCCGCACGGCCGTGGTGTTGGTGGTCGACACGACGGTTTCGATGCAGCCTTACATCGACCAGGTTCGCGATGTGGTGCATGAGTTGCAAACTCGCATTGCCGAGCGCGGTGAGCTTGATAGCGTGAGCTTCGGGCTGGTGGGCTTTCGTAACAGCATCAAGAAAACCCCTGGTTTGGAATACGTCGCCAAGACGCTCATCAGCCTTGATCAGGGCCGCGACCCGCAGCGCTTCCTCGATATGGCGCGCCAGGTCAAAGCGTCCACGGTGTCCAGTCACTCGTTCAATGAGGACGCGTTTGCCGGGGTGATGCAGGCGGTCGATGGCATGGATTGGTCTGGCTACGGCGGGCGCATCATTTTGCTGGTCACCGATGCCGGCGCGCTGCGCAAGAACGACCCGTTCGCCGCCACCCAGATGAACGAAGCCGAAGTGCGCCAGGCGGCACTCGGCAAGCAGATCAAGATTTACGCCCTGCACCTGCGTACCGATGCCGGCAAGAAAACCCACGCCGGTGCCGAAACCCAGTACCGCGTGCTGACCGCAGACGCCAACCCGCAGATCGGCGACCTTTACACGCCGGTGCCCGGGGGTGATGTACACAAGCTGGGCGAGCGGGTTGATGAGATTGGCACAGTGTTCGCCAACCTGGTGCACCAGGTCCGCAGCGACACACCGCAACCGGTGCCGCTGCTGAGTAGCGCGCCGAGCCTGGCGGATAAATCCGCAGCAGTCGGCTACGCCATGCACATGGACTTCCTCGGCCGTAAAACCGCCAGCCAGGCGCCGCAACTGGTCAGCGCCTGGACCGCCGATCGTGACCTGACCAACCCGGCGCTGCCGGCGTTCCAGGTGTGCGTGATGCTCACAAAATTGCAGCTAAACGACCTGCAGCAATCGCTGAAACTGATCGTGGATGCCGCGCGTAAAACCCAGACCTCGCCCAAGGATTTCTTCCAGGAAATTGCCAGCGCTTCAGCCTATATGAGCCGTGACCCGCAGGCCCTGCGCAAGGGCGGCAACCTGGCTGACGGTGGCCTGCTCGGTGAATACCTGGAAGGCCTGCCGTACCGCAGCAAGTCGCTGAACATGACCCAGGACTTGTGGTTATCGCTGAGTGTGGCCGAGCAGGAAGACTTTATCGACGAGCTGGATTCGAAAATCCGCCTCTACGAAACCTTTCACAATGATGTGGCCAACTGGGTCCGTTTCGGCGATGCCGAGCCGGGCGATGCGTTGTACCGCGTACCGTTGTCGACGCTGCCGTAATGCTGAACTTGAGCGCGGTGCACAAAAGCCGGGGCACGGGGAGCCAGCGTTACAGCCTGGTGATTCCGGCCTTGCAGCTGCGTGCCGGTGAGCAGTTGGCGATTATCGGGCCCAGTGGCTGCGGCAAAAGCACTTTGCTGGATTTGCTCGCGCTGGTGTTGGCGCCGGATCAGGTGGGCCGGTTTGAATTCGACAACACCGATATCGGCGGGCTATGGCGTGCCGATCAGCAATCTACCCTGGCTGCGCTGCGCAGCCAGCACTTGGGTTACGTGCTGCAAACCGGCGGCCTGCTGGGTTTTCTCGATGTGCGCGGCAATATTGCCTTGTCGCGGCAATTGCTGGGTTTGAAGGATGACGGCAGCGTGGCGCGCCTGGCTGAACAGCTGGAGATCAGTGACCAGTTGGCGAAGAAACCGGCGGACCTGTCGGTGGGCCAACGCCAGCGCGTGAGTTGCGCCCGTGCCCTGGCCCATGCGCCGCAATTGGTGCTCGCGGATGAGCCGACCGCGTCGCTGGACCCACTGAATGCCGAGCGCGTGATGCAGGCGTTGCTGGCCCAGGCCCGCGAACACCGTGCCGCCTGCGTGATCGCCACCCATGACGAACCCCTGGCCCGCGCCAGCGGCTTGCAGGTACGGCGCATCGGTTGCCGCCGCGACCCTGATGGCGGCGTCACGGCCACGCTCGGGGAGGTGTGCTGATGCGCATCGGCTTGGTGGCCTCGCTGGCCTGGCAGGATTACCGCAATGACGCCTGGCTGTCGGCCTGTTCGGTGCTGGCGCTGGTGGCGGTGATCGCGCCGCTGCTGGTGTTATTCGGCCTGAAATTTGGACTGGTTGGCAGTTTGACCGAACGCTTGGAGACCGATCCGGCCACCCGTGAAATTATCCCATTGGGCGGTGGTCGATTCAGCAGCGAATTTATCCAGCAGCTAGGTCGGCGCAGCGATGTGGCCTTTGCCGTGCCGCGTACCCGACAAATTGCGGCGACCGCGCAGGTGGGCACGCTGGCATTGGAAATGCTGCCGACGGCGGCGGGTGACCCGTTGCTCAGTGGTTTGCCAATGCCCAAGGGCCTGGACCAGATCGTGCTGAGCCACACCGCAGCCGAAAAGCTTGCGGCGCGGCCTGGGGATTGGCTGGAAACCCGCTTTGCGCGGCAAGTGGCGGGGCGCGTCGAAGCCCGCAACGCGCGCCTGCAGGTGCTGGCGGTGTTGCCGTTGGAAGCCTTCGCCCGTGACGGCTTGTTTGCTGATTTGGGCTTGCTGGAAGCGGCGGAAGATTACCGCGATGGCCGTGCCGTGCCGGTGTTGGGCTGGGACGGGGATGAGGTCGGGTTGAACGAGCTGCGTGTGTACCCGGCGTTTCGTCTTTACGCACGCAACCTTACTGATGTGGAGCCGCTGCGGGTGTATTTCGCCGGGCAGAATCTGTTGGTGTCGACCCAGGCACAGACCATCGCCCAGGTGCAGTCGTTGAGCCGTAACCTGTCGTTGGTGTTCTGGATTATTGCCGGGCTGGCCTTGGTCGGGGCGTTTGCAGCGATCTTCGCCGGGGCGCTGGCGGCTGTCGCGCGCAAGCGGCGGGAATTGTCGGTGTTGCGCCTGTTGGGGTTTTCCACCGGCGCACTGTTGTTGTTTGTGGTGTTGCAGGCGCTCTACAGCGCAGGGTTTGCCGCCGTGCTAAGCGCCGGGCTGTATGGCCTGGCCGAGGCTGCTTTGAATAAACTATTTGTGCAAGGGGCGGGCGAATATGCCAGTCACCTGCTGGCGCGTCACTACGTCCTGGCCCTGGTTGCAATCCTCGGCGTCAGCGCCGTGGCGGCGGCCTGTGGCGGTTGGCGGGGGGCGCGGATCCAGGCTTCTGAAGGAATCAGAGATGTATAAGTTACTGGGCGCTTGTGTGGCGCTGAGCCTGGCCTCGTTGGCCTGGGCCGATGAAGCGAGTGACAAACTGGATAACCCCAAGCCGTTGCCGGATGACGTGAGCCTGCCGCTGCCCTGCGAAGGCAATATGGTGTTCCGCTACGCCTACGTGCTGGCCCAAGGCACGCTGGATGACCGCGAGATCAGCCTCGGTTACCCCTTTGCCGAAGGCGAGGCGGGTTATCAGCAATCGTTTATTTCCGGCTACCGCCGCGACTTTATCAACGGCCAGTTCACGCTCAAGGATCTGCCCAAGGACTGGAACAAAGTCATCGCGCCGTTGATGCCGAAAACCGACGCCAAAACTCCGCTCAAGCCGATGCTGTATTTCATCGGCAAGTACGAAGTGACTGCCCGCCAGTATGCGCAGGTGATGTCCCAGGCGCAGTCGCTGGCCAGCGGCGAACCGGCTCCAGCCTGTGATGCGCCGACCGGCATGGCCGCACGTTTGCCCAAGGTAAAACTATCGCGTTTCGAAGCTGAACGTTTCTCGGCGGTGTACAGCGCCTGGCTGATGAAATACCACCGTGAGCTGCTGCCGGTGAGCGGCCGCGGTTCTTCGGCCGACGACGGCGGCCTGGGTTTTGTGCGCCTGCCCACCGAAGTGGAATGGGAATACGCCGCACGCGGTGGCCAGGCGGTGAGCCGTCAGGAACTGGAAGGGCGACTGTTCCCGCGCCGCGTCGACGGCAGCGAGAGCGACGGCCCGCTGGGTGATTACGCGGTGTTCAACCAGGTTGCCGGCGGCACCGGTCAGGCTGCGCGCTTGATGCCCATCGGCACCAAACTGCCCAACCCGATCGGCCTGTTTGACGTGATCGGCAACGCAGCGGAAATGGTCCAGGAATCGTTCCAGCTGGTGCATGCCGGGCGCCGCCAGGGCACCTACGGGGGCTTTGTGGTCAAGGGCGGCAACTACCTGGAAGGCGAGGGCACGCTGTTTACCGGCATGCGCCGTGAGTACCCGTTGTTCGCTGCCGATGGCACTGAGCAAAGCAACGAAACCACCGGTTTTCGCGTGGCGATCGGTGCACTGTCGGCGCCGCGTTCGCGCTACAAGGAGCTGTTCGACCAGTGGCAGAAAGAAGGCCGCCTGGCGTCGCTGACTGACGCCATCGATGACGCCCAGGACCCGACCAAGCGCCTGGACAGCATCATTGCCGCCAGTGTCGACCCCAAGCTGCAAGCCGAACTCGGCCTGGTCAACGAAGAGCTGAAACGCAACGTTTCATTGATCGCCCAGCAGCGCGAAGAAGCCGCGGGCAACCTGATCCAGTCGGCCGCGTTGGTGGCCGAGACCATCAGCAATTACAACATCCGCCTGGCCAACCTGCAGAAGAGTCGCCAGCAGGCCAAAGACAACAAGGATGAGGCCAGCGCGCAGCTGTTCGACATGGCCATCACCAATGGCCGCAGCGCCCTCGACGGCGCAGTGGCGATTTACATCGACAACCTGGCCACCGGCACGCGCTACACCGATGCGGTGATCCAGGCCCAGTTTCAAAGGATCAAGGAAGAGTTGGATCGCAAGCCAGTGCTCGGCAAGAGCCTGGTGACGCGCGCGACACTGTTCGTTCGCCATGTCGGCAACTACCGCAAGCAACAGCGGGCCGACCCGGCAACGATCTTGAAGGAATTGCTCGCAGCGAGCGGTCAGCGGTCTTGACCGCTGGTTGTATGGCGAGCTTGGAAAGGACTCAGGCGGCGGTGGGCCGTGCTGGGCAAGTCAAACTTAAAAGAGAACACACCTATGCTTTTTTCCCGTAAGGCGGTTTCCAAGCGTCACCTGCTGCTGATCGCAGCTGGTTTCAGCACCGTGTTGACAGGTTGCGCCACGTCGCCGGCTTCCAAGGTCGCGTCGAGCACCAAGGTCGAGTACTACCCCAACTGCTACGAGCCGGTGCAGCACTTGCGTGCAACCGATTCGAATATGACCAAGTCGGTCGTCACCGGTGCGGCGCTTGGCGCAGCCGGCGGTGCATTGCTGGGCGCGCTGACCGGCGACTCCGACAAGCGTGGCCGTAATGCCGCCATCGGTGCAGCGGGCGGCGCCCTGGCGGGTGGCGCAGCGGGTTACTACACCGAGCGTCAGAAGCAGATCACCGATGACAACCAGCGCATCGCGTCCTACTCCACCGACTTCAATAAAAGCGCGTCCGACATCGACCGCAGCACGGCCTACGCCAAGGCGTCCCAGCAGTGCTATCAGAGCGCATTCACCAAGCTGGTGGCCGACCGCAAGGCCAAGACCGTCAACGACACTGAAGGCCGCAAGCGCCTGGCGGAAATCGTGGCTGGCTTGAAAGAGTCCAATGACCTGATCGTTGCAGTGAACGGCAAGGCCAGCGAAGACTTGAACAACTACACCCAGGCTTACGAGCAAGATCTGAAACAAGTGGGTGTGCAGCGTGCTGACGTAGTGACCGTGGCCCAGGCCGACACGACGCCGCAGGTGGTGCCGGCGAAGAAAGGCAAGACGCCTGCCAAAGTCGCCAAAAAACCGGTGCTGCCAACCGTGCCGAAAGAAGCGGTGACCACCGAGAAGAGTATTCAGACCGTGCAAACCAAGCAGGCTGAAAGCAAGCAGGTCGCCAGCGCTGGCAAGGCGCAGATCGAAGGCACCTGCCGCGATCCGAACCTGGCCGACTGGGCGCCAGTGCCGTGCCCTAACGTTTAAGCAACATGTTGCTATAAGCGTTAAACGCCTGCCGATCTCCTGCTAAAGCGCGAGATCGGTGGCGTTCTGCCGGTAAATCGTTACACTGCTGCGGCCACTTAATAAATACACTGAGGCTGTGTGCATGAAATTTCGTCTTCTGCTGTGGGTGCTGGGCCTGATGATGGGCAAAGCCAGCCGCACCAATCCTGCCTTTCAGCAACAGCTGGGTGATAAAGACCTGGCGTTCCAGTTGCAGACCCTCGACGGCAAGGTTGCCCGTCACTTCATCGTCAAAGACCAGCGCATCACCAGCCGCTCAGGTGTTCACCCGGCGCCAGCCTTTGCTATCGCCTTTAAAGATGCCGCCTACGGCTTCGCCACGATGCAGGCGAAGAACAAGCAACTGGCGTTCATGACGGGGATTCAGGACAAGTCGATCCAGATCAAGGGCAACCCGGCGTTGGTGATCTGGTTCCAGGGGCTGACCAAGTATTTGAAGCCGCGTAAAAAAACAGCTGGTTAGCTTTCTGGAGTCCTCGGGGCACTGAAAACCCCGAGGAGAGCGCCTGTAAGTAGGTCGTTAGTCCTGTTGGTTCACACGTATACGACGGTCTTTGGCTGGGTCGAATCTGCCTGAAAACCGTATGTCTCCATCGGTCACATGTTGCCGGCTCTTATATTCGTTGGTTTCGGTATTTCCGGCACTTTCATGAATGTCGACTTCGCTATCAAATTGCCGGTAAAGTTTTATAGAGGTGAATTGGGCCTTGGTCTGGATATACGTGTTGTCAGAGCGGCCAATAATAGTGTCGCTTGTACCTTCGGCGGAGATCGCCGTTCGAGATGAATCGCTGGGTGTACCACCCCTTATAGTGTTTTTTCCCGCGCCACCATTAATGAAGTTACTGCCTGTACCTCCTGCCAAGGTATCATCGCCGTTTTCACCGTATAATTCTCCGCCGCCATAGGCTAGTTCACCGGTATCATTGCCGTCGCCCAGATATACTTGAGCGTAGCCGCCTCCCGTGCTCACGGTGTCTTTGCCTGGGCCAGTGTGAATGGTTACACTGGTCTTGACGTCAGGGGCTATCTTTACACTGTCATCGCCACCGCCGCTGTCTATGAACAGTTTGCCTTGATTGCCCTCGGGGTTAGAGGCGTCGATGTCCAGCTTGACGGCGTGCCCATTGATAATGGCGACGACGCGATCATTAATAACTTTTATATCGATTTTATCATCCGCATGTCCCGTATAAATTCTTACTTCGGAGGCAGGGTGATAAGTGCGGCCATTGACGTTTTGTGGTGCGCCTGGGTCAGGCGTCGTTACAACCAGTACGGTCCCATATTGGTCTCTGCGAGGTGTAAGACTGCCGTTGATGTTTACAGAGGGTTCGGTAGCTGTAGGTGAAGGGTAGGCGCTTATTGGGTTGTTAGTTATAAAGTTGCTAACGGTGGATGAAATAGACATAGGCAGAATCCAGAGTTTTAATGGTAAGAAAACTTACCGGCATGCTCTATGTGGATTAGTTGGGCGGGACAGTTCCGTATCAGATGTTACTTTATATTTGTAAGTTGTTAGAGTGCCATGATTTCGTTGGGTAGGTATGTCACTTTCGCCTTCGCCGCTCAAAAGGCGAGGAGTAATTAACTGGCATTATGATGCGATTCAGGATCAGACCATCCAGATCAGGGCAACCCGCTCCCACATTCGACCGCGTTCTACAGTTGGAACGCAGTTAAGTGTGAGAGCTGGTTTGCCTGCGAAAGCTATGTAGCAGGCGACAGACTTATGCCTGGCTGAACTGGGACGCGAGTTCGCGTAGTAGCACCTCGGCATCCAGTACCTTGCCGACCACTTCCTCAGCCTTTTCCCGGCTCAAGCCCAAACGTTCGATCAGGGCGTCGGGTATCGCCTCATCCGGCCCGGAACCAATTCCACGACTGCGCAGCAAACGTACCGCCAAGCACACCAGGTTGGGATATTCAGCATATTGCCCGTCATAGGTCGGGTCGTGCTGAAAGCGCAGGGCGGTGGACAGTTCGTCCGGCATGTCCCAGTAGCGCATCAGCCAGGCGCCGATTTGCTCGCGGCTGATGCCCAGCAGGTGCTGCTCGACATAGCTGTGGCACAGGTGCGGGTTGACCTCCAGGTGGCGACAGATCAGCGAGAAGTGCGGCGGGAACACATGGGCCAACAGCAAGTAACCGAAGTTATGCAGCAGGCCGGCCAGGTAGGTCAGGCCGGCTTCCGGGCGCTGGGCGCGGGGCATGGCGCGGGTCAGGCCTTCGATCACAGCAGCGGTATAGATCGACTGGTGCCAGTACGGCGTGGACTGGTGCGGGTGGTCCTTGGGCAGGCTCAGGGTTTTGCCCAGGGCCAGGCCCAGCGCGAGGTTGATCACCAGGTCAAAGCCCAGCACGCGTACGATGGCGTCTTCCACTGAACGAATCTTGCCTGGCGAGGCGTAGTACGGCGACGCTGCCCAGCTCACCACTTGGGCGGCGAGGGCTGGGTCGGTTTCGACGACGCTGGTGATGTCATCGATGGTGGCGTTGGGGTCGACGCGCAGCTTGATGATTTTCTGCGCGGTGTCGGCCAGCGGCGGAATCTCGATGGTCGCTTCCAGACGCTGCTGGATTCGGCGGGCGGTGAACGCCTGCATCGCCTGGGTGATTTCCTCGCGGTCATCGTTCGGGCGATCAAGGTTGGGGCGGATGTTGCTCAGCGGTTCGCCGAAGTGCCCGGCGCTGGCCTTGGTGAGCATGGTCTTGAAATCGATGCTGGCGATTTCCAGCAGCAGCCCGGCTTCGCCGGAATGCACCAACAGGCTGGGTTCGCTGAGCAGGCTGCCTTCATACAGGCACGGCGAACTGGTCAGTACCGGCAGGCCGGGCAACAGGCTCAAGTCGTGCTTGGCCAGCATGCGCTCGATGCGGTCCGGCGACACGGCCGTGAGGCGGCGGCCGGTGAGTTCAGCCAGGCGGTTGAGGTCGAGTAACTGGCTTTGCGGGAACAGCACCATGAGTGCGCCCACGGCATCTTCCAGCAGTACTGCCTGGACTTTTTGTGCGGGATTCAGGCCGGCGTGTTCGGTCACTTCCGTGTAGGGGATGGCGAGTTTTGCGAGCAGAGCCCGAATGACCGGCGGGGCGGGCAGTGGGGCTGTGGCGAGGGCAACTTCTGACATGGCCTGATCCAATTTCGTACAGTCACCGAAGTATAACCAGCTTGATACAACTGTTGGTTGGATAAGTGAGTCAGGCGTCACACTTGGCCGTATTGCTGCCCATGCCTGAGCCAGCGATCGAGCAAGGGGCTGACATGTTCCGGCCAACGCTCCAGCAGCGCTTGCGCCGCATCACGCACAGCGGGCAGCAAGTCGGCATCGCGCATCAGGTCGGCGACCTTGAATTGCAGCAGGCCGGTCTGGCGAGTACCAAGCATTTCGCCGGGCCCGCGCAGTTCGAGGTCTTTTTCGGCGATGACAAAACCGTCGTTGGTCTCGCGCATGATGCCCAGGCGCTGACGGCCGATCTGGGACAGCGGCGGGTGGTACAGCAGCACGCAGTGGCTGGCGGCGCTGCCCCGGCCGACACGGCCGCGCAGTTGGTGCAGTTGGGCCAGGCCCAGGCGCTCGGGGTTTTCGATGATCATCAAACTGGCGTTGGGCACGTCCACGCCGACTTCAATCACCGTGGTGGCTACCAGCAGTTGCAGGTTGCCAGCTTTGAACTCGGCCATCACCGCGGCTTTTTCCACAGGCTTCATGCGCCCGTGGATCAGCCCGACCTTCAGCTCGCCCAGGGCACTGGTGAGGTCCTCAAACGTGGTCTCGGCGGCCTGGCAGGTCAGCTCTTCGGATTCTTCGATCAGCGTGCACACCCAATACGCCTGACGGCCTTCGGCGCAGGCGCCGCGCACGCGTTCGATGACCTCGACGCGGCGCGTGTCGGTGACCAGCACGGTATTGACCGGCGTGCGGCCGGGCGGCAGCTCATCGAGGATCGACGTGTCGAGGTCGGCGTAGGCGCTCATCGCCAAGGTGCGCGGGATTGGTGTGGCGGTCATGATCAACTGGTGCGGGTTCATGCGCCCGCCCACGCCTTTCTGGCGCAAGGCCAGGCGCTGTTGCACACCGAAGCGGTGCTGTTCGTCGATGATCACCAAGGCGAGGTTCTTGAACTGCACTTCGTCCTGGAACAATGCGTGAGTGCCCACCACCATCGGTGCGCCACCGGCAATCTGCTCCAGCGCCGCTGCGCGGGTCTTGCCCTTGAGCTTGCCGGCCAGCCACGCCACTTCCAGGCCCAGCGGTTCAAGCCAGCGCTTGAAGGTGATGAAGTGCTGTTCGGCGAGAATTTCGGTGGGCGCCATCAGCGCCACTTGGTAACCGGCTTCCAACGCCTGCAAGGCGGCGAGGGCGGCCACCACGGTTTTACCTGCGCCCACGTCGCCCTGGATCAGCCGCAGCATGGGTTCGTGCTGGCTGAGGTCGTAGGCGATTTCATTGCCCACGCGTTGCTGGGCCCCCGTTGGCGCAAAGCCGAGGTTGGCCAGGTATTGCGCAGGTAGTCGCGTGGCCTTGGGCATCGCCGGCGCGCGCAGGGAGCGCATACTTTCGCGCAGGCGCTGCTGGGACAGTTGGTGCGTCAGCAGCTCTTCAAAGGCCAGGCGATGCTGGGCCCAGTGATGGCCCAGTGCGAGTTCGTCGACGTCGGCGTCGGCGGGTGGGTTATGCAGGTAGCGAATCGCATCGTCCAACGGCGCCAGTTGGTAGTCGCGCGCCAGCTCCAGAGGCAACCAGTCGGGCAAGCTTTTGGGGCCGAGCATCGTCAGCGTTTGCATGCACAGCTGGCGCAGGCGTTGTTGGGTCAGGCCTTCGGTCAGCGGGTAGATCGGCGTGAGAGTGGTATCCACCGGAGGCGGCTCGTCGCCGGTGATTGCGCGGTACTCCGGGTGGTAGATTTCCAGGCCGGATGCACCGGGGCGGGCTTCGCCGTAGCAACGCACGCGGGTGCCACGCTTGAGGCCTTCCTTTTGCGCGTTGCTGAAATGGTAGAAACGCAGGCTCAGGCCGCCGGTGCCGTCCTGCAGGCGCACGACTAAACTGCGGCGCTTGCCCATCACCACATCGGCGCCGCTGACGGTGCCTTCGACCACAGCATCCTGCCCAGGGCGCAAGTGGCCGATGGGCACCACACGCGTGCGGTCCTGGTAGCGCAGGGGCAGGTGGAACAGCACGTCCTGGAGGTTCTCCAGGCCGACCTTGGCCAGCTTTTCGGCCATGGCGTCACCGACACCTTTGAGTGCGGTGACCGACACCTGCGACAGCTCTGTCATACCGTTAATCAGCTCGCAGCATTCGGCTTGGCCACCGAGCACAGACGGACCGAGTCGGCCAGGATCTCAATGGCTTTCGGGCGCGGGAAGCTCGCGCGCCAGGCAATCGCCACAGTACGGAATGGCACCGGCGGCGTGAGTGGGCGCACTTCGATCACGCCGGGGGCGTAGTGATGGCTGTCCACTGCCGACAGCGGCAGGATCGAAATACCCAGGCCGGAAGCGACCATATGGCGAATGGTTTCCAGGGAACTGGATTCCACGGTGGTATGTTTGGCGCCGTCGTTGCCCTTGGTCAGGGTCGGGCAGGCTTCCAGTACCTGATCGCGGAAGCAGTGACCTTCGCCCAGCAGCAGCAAGCTCTTGTCGTTGAGCAGGCCGGCGTCGATGGTGTCCTTTTGCGTCCACGGGTGGGAGGCCGGCATCAACACGTAGAACGGTTCGTCGTAGAGCGGCAGGGTCAGCACGTCTGCTTCGTTGAACGGCAGGGCGATGATGATCGCGTCCAACTCGCCATTGCGCAGTTTGTCGCGCAGTACATGGGTGAAGTTTTCTTCGATATACAGCGGCATCTGCGGCGCAACGCGGTGCAGTTGCGGAATCAGGTGCGGGAACAGGTACGGGCCGACGGTGTAGATGGCGCCGACTTTGAGCGGTGCAGTCAGCTGGTTCTTGCCGGCCTGGGCCAGCTCGCGGATGCTTTGGGCTTGCTCCAGTACCTTTTGGGCCTGGGCGACGATGCCTTCGCCCACCGGCGTGAGGCGCACGGCGCTCTTGCTGCGCTCAAAAATCAGCACACCGAGTTCGTCTTCAAGCTTCTTCACACCCACCGACAGCGTCGGTTGGCTGACATGGCAACGCTCGGCCGCGTGGCCGAAGTGCTGCTCTTGGGCGAGGGTCACGATGTAGCGTAATTCTGTAAGAGTCATAGCGGGCGTCCATGAGGTTGCGGGCCAAGCATACCGGCTGCAATCGATAGACGCACGTTATCAGAACTTTGATGGGGATTGAGCGGGGAATGTTGAGGATTTTGCTGAAGTGGTGAAACCAAATGTGGGAGCTGGCTTGTGTGGGAGCTCCCACACCAGCCGGCTCCCGTTTGCCGCTTACCGGCGGCGCTTCTCAATGTTGTAAACAAATGGCGCGACGATTTCGACGCTGCCGCCTTTCAACATATCGGCCGGTGGTTTGGGCAGTGGCTGGGCTCGACGGATCATGTCCAGGGTCGCACGGTCCAGATCGGCGTTGCCGGAGCGGCCCACCAACTCATAGGACAGCACGTTGCCTTCGGCATCGACCACAAAGCGCAGGCGGTTCAAGCCTTCCTTGCCTCGCTGTTGGGCACCTGGCGGATACTTCTTGTACTTCTGCAAGTGCGCCAGCAGGGCGCCTTCCCAGGACGCTTTGGCTGCGACCTGTTGTGGCGACGGGCCCGGAACCGGCTGGGCAGACTTTTCAGCTGGCGCATTGTTTTGTGGCGATTCGCTCGGCGGTTCTTCGGAAGGTTTTTCCTTGGGCGGCTCGGGCTTCTTTTCCACCGGCTTGGGCGGCTGCGGCTTCGGTTTTGGCTTGACCGGCTTGGGCACCTGGATCGTTGGTTTAGGTGCCTCAGCCAGTTTTGGCAGGGGCAGCTCTTCCACGGGGGCAGGCGGCTGCGGCGGTGTGACAACCTTGGGTGGAGCTGGCGGCGGCGGTGCAGGCATCGGCGCGAGGTCGATGACCATCGCCGCCGGTGGCAGTGTTACCGGATGCGGCGCGGACCACTGGAGCGCGATGATGATCGCGACGGCATGCACGCCCAGCACGACGGCGAGGCTGGTGCCATAACGCGTCAGTTTGTGGCGCGTCGTGATCATTTCTTGGCTGCCGTCTCAAGTCCGACCAGGCCTACCTTGAGGTAGCCGGCTGCCCGCAGGGCATCCATCACACTCATCAGGTCGCCGTAGTCCACGCCTTTGTCGGCCTGGAAGAAGATCGTCGTGTCTTTCTTGCCTTGGGTCTTGGCGTCGAGCACCGGGCCCAGGGTTTCAGCTTTGACTTCTTCTTCGCCCAGGAACAGGCGTTGGTCCGCCTTGACGCTGAGGAAAATCGGCTTCTCCGGCCGCGGCGCAGGCTTGGCGCTGGACGCGGGCAGGTCGACCTTGATATCCACGGTCGCCAGCGGCGCAGCCACCATGAAGATGATCAGCAGCACGAGCATTACGTCGATAAACGGCGTGACGTTGATCTCGTGGTTCTCGACGAGTTCGTCGTCGCCTTGATTCAAATGCAGGCCCATGGCCGATTACCCCACTTTCACCATGTGCGGTTGCGAGCTGCGCTCGGTAGGCAGGTGATCGAGGTCGCGGCTGACCAGCAGCAGGACTTCTGCCGACGCGTCCGATACCTGGGCCTTGTAGCCGGCAATCGAACGGGCGAAGACGTTGTAGATCACCACCGCAGGGATTGCTGCAACCAGGCCCAGCGCGGTTGCCAGCAGGGCTTCGGCGATGCCGGGGGCGACGACGGCGAGGTTGGTGGTCTGGGTTTTTGCGATGCCGATGAAGCTGTTCATGATGCCCCACACGGTGCCGAACAGGCCGACAAACGGTGCGGTGGAACCGATGGTGGCCAGCACGCCGGTGCCGCTGCTCATGTTACGGCCGCATGCTGCAACCAGGCGTTCGAGACGGAAGCTGACGCGTTCCTTGATGCCTTCTTTTTCGCGGGTATTGACCGACAGACGCATTTCTTCCAGAGCGTCGTGTACCAGCAGGTTGGCCAGGGTGCCCTTCTTGGTCGCGCTCTCGCTGGCTTCCTTGAGGGTGGTGGCTTTTTTCAGGTGGACGATCTCAGCGCGCAGACGGCGCTTGGCGCCCAGCAGCTCGAAGCCCTTGGCGATCCAGATGGTCCAGGTGATGATCGAGGCGATGGCCAGGCCGATCATCACGGCTTTTACCACGACGTCAGCGTTCTGGTACATGCCCCACGGCGACAGGTCATGGGCCATGCCCAGGCTGTTGTCTTCTTCCAACACTACACCGGTTTCGTCGGCAGGTGCGACGTCGCCTGCAGCCTGGGCCGGGTCTGTGGCAACCGGGGCGGCAACAGGAGCAGCTGGCGTAGCGCCGGTGTGCTCGGCAGCAGCCGGTGCGGCTGGGGCGGTGGCATCAGCGAAGGCAGCGGTCGGTGCCAGCAGTACGCTGAACAGCAGCGCAGCAATCGCACGCCAGGCGCGGGATGGGCTGTGAAGCTTGGTTGGCGAAGCGGGGTTTGTATTACGTGTCATGCTGGCCGGACCTGAGAGGAAAAATTGAGTGATCGTCCTGCCAGACCCTTGAGGGTCGAGGACAAATGGGCCGTTATTATTGCAAGTAATTCTTGTTAACAGAAGTAATACAGTAACTTTATTTGTGCTTTTTCTGGCCGCTCGTCATCTGCGAGGGCTAATCTAGACCTTTAAGAACGGAGTTTTATGATGTCTGCGCCTTCTGTTGTGATTGCCGGTTGCGGCGATGTGGGGAGCCGGCTGGCTAGCCAATTGCTCGGCGCGAATTGGGAGGTTCATGGCCTGCGCCGTGATGTTTCAAAGCTCCCCGATGGCGTGATCGGCATTGCCGGCGACCTGTTCAAAAAGGATTGTCCTGAGACCTGGCCGATCGGCGCAGTGGATTACCTGGTGTATTGCGCGGCCGCCACCGACCACGATGAGGCCGGGTATCGCGCGGCATACGTGCAAGGGTTGCAGCATGTGTTGGAGTGGCTGAGTGACTACGGCCAGGCGCCCAGGCACCTGCTGTTTGTTTCCAGCAGCAGCGTGTATGGCCAGCAGAATGGTGAGTGGGTCGACGAAACATCTGATACCAGGGCGACGGGCTATTCCGGCCAGGTCATGCTGGAGGCCGAGCAGGTCGCGCTCAACAGTGGGATCCCAGCGAGTATCGTGCGCTTGACCGGGATTTACGGCCCGGGCCGCGAATGGCTGCTGACCCAGGTACGCCAGGGCTATCGCGTGGCGATCGATCCGCCGTTGTATGGCAACCGGATTCACGCGGATGATGCGGCAGGTTTGCTGGCCTTTTTGCTGCGTCATGTAGAGCAGGGTGGCTCGCTGGAAAAAATCTACATCGGGGTCGACGATGCCCCAGCGCCATTGGCGGAGGTGGTGGGCTGGTTGCGCGAGTACCTGGGCGTGACGGAGTGGGCGGATGACGCCAGTGTAAGGCGTGCCGGCAGCAAACAATGCAGCAACGCCCGGGCTAAGGCGTTGGGCTGGGTGCCGACCTACCCGACTTATCGCGAAGGGTATGCGGCGATTCTCAAGGGCTGAAACGCAGTCAAAAAATGTGGGAGCTGGCTTGCCTGCGATAGCGAAGTATCAGTCGACCTCTATCTCGACTGAGCCACCGTCATCGCAGGCAAGCCAGCTCCCACATTTGCTTCAGGGTGATGCTGGTTATTTCTTCTCAAGCAGCCATTGGCGCGGGCCGGGCGTGAACTGCGGCACCTCGTCGGCCAGCGCGGTGTTGATCGCTTGGAATATCGCCAACTGCTTGCCTTTGCGCGTGAAGATCCAGGGGTTGCCCTGGCCGTTCAATTGCAGCCAGATGCTGTCGTAGCCGCCGCTCATAGAGGCGCAGTCGCCCGCCAGACACAGCGAGTAGCGGTCGACGCCTGGCAGGCCGGCGACCTTTCCGTCGGCCTGGAACTGCACTGTGGAACCGTCGCCGTTGCCGTCGGTAATCTTCCATTCGCCGCCCATATAGGCTGCATACAGTGCCCGTTCGAAGTTGGCGCCCAGTGGCGCACCTTCCGGGGCGGGATCCTTGGCACGGGCGAACAGTTGCTCGGGCTCGTTATCGTTGGCCACTTGCAGCAGTTGTTTGCCTTTGCGCTTGAGTTCGGTGGCGGAGCTGCCGTAGAACTCGACGTTCCAGGCGCCGGATTTATCCCCGAGCAACTTGCCTTCGGCGACTTCAAAGCCGTTGTAGTAGCGCGCCTGCAAAGCCTTGGTATTGACCTCCCATTCGAGGTTCGGGCCAAAACTCTGCAGCGCTTCGCGCAAAGGGCCGCCCTTGGCTGCCGCGTTGATGGCGGCCTGGTTGATCCAGGTGCCACTCACATCCAGGTCGGCGGGGTTGCTGGCGCAGCCGCCGAGCAACAGGGCGAGCAACGAAGTGGCTACAAGCGCTTTGCGCATCATGAAATCCTTCTGAAACGAAGTCGGCGCAGCCTGTTGAGGCTGCGCCGGGTGTTTTACTCGATGACCAGAATCGCGTCCATCTCAACCTGTGCGCCCTTTGGCAGCGCAGCAACGCCGATGGCAGCGCGGGCTGGGTACGGCTGTTCGAAGTATTTGCCCATGATCTCGTTGACCTTGGCGAAGTGGCTCAGGTCGGTGAGGAAGATGTTCAGCTTGACGATGTCCTTGAACGAACCGCCGGCGGCTTCGGCTACGGATTTCAGGTTTTCGAAGACTTGTACGGTTTGTGCTTCGAAGCCTTCAACCAGTTCCATGGTCTTTGGGTCCAGCGGAATCTGGCCGGACATGTAGACGGTGTTGCCCGCCTTGATCGCCTGGGAGTAAGTGCCGATGGCGGCCGGGGCTTTGTCGCTGGTGATAACAGTCTTGGTCATGAGTTGCTCCTTGTAAGAGAGGGGCTATGCACGCATACGGGTGATGCGGATCACTCCGGTCAGGGCGCGCAGTTTCTTGATCACGCGGGCCAGGTGCACGCGGTCGTGCACGCTGACCACCAACTGGACCACGCTGATGCGACCATCGCGTTCATCCATGCTGATTTTTTCGATATTGCCGTCGGCCGCGTTGACGCTGCTGGCAAGCAGTGCGATCAGGCCGCGCTGATGCTCCAGCTCCACACGCAGCTCGACGTTGAATTCGCCGGTGACATCCTTGGCCCAAGAGAGCTGGATGCATTTCTCCGGGTTGTGGCGGATTTCGGTGATATTGCGGCAGTTGTCCAGGTGCACCACCATGCCTTTGCCCGCCGACAAGTGGCCGACAATCGGGTCGCCCGGGATCGGCGTACAGCATTTTGCGTAGCTGAGCACCAAGCCTTCGGTGCCGCGAATCGCCAGCGGACCTTCCGGGCTTGGCAATTGTTCGCCTTCGCCGAGCAGGCGACGAGCGACTACATAGGCCATGCGGTTGCCCAGGCCGATATCTTCCAGCAGGTCTTCGATGGTTTCCTGGCGATACTCGTGGAGCATCGCTTGTACGCGCTCTGTCGGAATTTTGTCCAGGGCACTGTCGAAACCGTTGAGGACCTTGTTCAGCAGGCGTTCGCCGAGGCTGATGGATTCGGAGCGGCGTTGCAACTTCAGGGCGTGGCGGATGTGTGTCCGCGCTTTACCGGTGACCACGAAGTTGAGCCAGGCCGGGTTCGGGCGCGCGCCGGGAGCACTGACGATCTCGACCGTGGAGCCGCTTTGCAGCGGTTCGGACAGCGGCGCGAGGCGACGGTTGATCCGGCAGGCAATGCAGCTGTTACCGACGTCGGTGTGCACCGCGTAGGCAAAGTCGACCGCCGTGGAGCCTTTGGGCAGCTCCATGATTCGGCCTTTGGGCGTGAACACGTAGACCTCGTCCGGGAACAGGTCGATCTTCACGCTTTCGATGAATTCCAGGGAGTTGCCGGCACGTTGTTGCATTTCCAGCACGCCTTTGACCCACTGGCGAGCACGGGCGTGGGTGCCTTTTGGCTGTTCGTCACCGCTGGATTTGTATAGCCAGTGGGCGGCGATGCCGTTGTTGGCCATCTCTTCCATTTCTCGCGTGCGGATCTGGATCTCGATCGGCACCCCGTGCATACCGAACAGCGTGGTATGCAGCGACTGATAGCCGTTGGCCTTGGGAATGGCGATGTAGTCCTTGAAGCGCCCCGGCAGGGGTTTGTACAAATTATGTACAGCACCCAGCACGCGGTAGCAGGTGTCTACCTTGTCGACGATGATCCGGAACGCGTACACGTCCATGATCTCGTTAAAGGCCCGGCGCTTGCCGCGCATCTTCTTGTAGATGCCGTAGATGTGCTTCTGCCGGCCGCTGACTTCGCCTTCAATCTCGTCGATCGCCAGGCAGTGGCTCAGCGACTCTTCGATCTTGTTGACGATTTCCTTGCGGTTGCCCCGTGCGCGCTTGACCGCCTGGTAGATGCGCGCCGAGCGCATCGGGTGCATGGCCTTGAAGCCGAGGTCTTCGAATTCGATACGAATAGCATGCATGCCCAGCCGATTGGCGATGGGGGCGTAGATTTCCAGGGTTTCCTTGGCGATGCGCCGGCGTTTTTCGCCGGACAGCACTTCCAGCGTGCGCATGTTGTGCAGCCGGTCGGCCAGCTTGACCAGAATCACACGGATATCCCGCGCCATGGCCATGGCCA
Source organism: Pseudomonas sp. 2995-3 (assembly GCF_002742565.1). Lineage (NCBI taxonomy): Bacteria > Pseudomonadati > Pseudomonadota > Gammaproteobacteria > Pseudomonadales > Pseudomonadaceae > Pseudomonas > Pseudomonas sp. 2995-3. The sequence goes on from NZ_LJSB01000315.1 coordinate 43,285, forward strand.
TTTTCTGGAAGTTTTCTGCCTGGGCTTCGGCCTTGGTCTCGAAGTTCATCTGGGTCAGTTTGCTGACCCCGTCGACCAGTTCGGCCACGGTTTCACCAAATTGCGCGCTAAGCGCTTCCTTGGCGATGCCGGTGTCTTCGATCACGTCATGCAGCATCGCGGCCATCAGGCTCTGATGGTCCATGTGCATGTCGGCAAGAATATTTGCCACCGCAAGAGGATGGGTGACATACGCCTCGCCGCTTCGGCGGCGCTGGCCGTCGTGGGCTTGTTCGGCGTAGAAATACGCTCGGCGGACCAGGTTGACCTGGTCTGGGCCGAGGTAGGCCGATAAGCGATCGGCGAGGGCGTCTATGCTCGGCAAAGTATGAACTCCTGCCGTTGGCTGTGACCCCGCGCCGTGCTACGTCGACCAGGCATAGGCTTAGACGGCCTCGTTGGACTCGTCCTCGAACGCTGCAAACAGCGGTTCGTCTTCAACGATTTCAGCGTTGGCGATGAACTCGTAGCTCATCAGGCCTTCAGCGATTTCACGCAGGGCTACAACGGTAGGCTTGTCGTTTTCCCACTGGACCAGGGGCTCTTTGCCGCCGGTGGCCAGTTGACGGGCACGCTTGGTAGAGAGCATGACCAGCTCAAAGCGGTTATCCACGTGTTCTAGGCAGTCTTCAACGGTTACGCGGGCCATGGTATTCCTCGGAGCGAATGCAAGATGCGCGCTGCCCGGTTGGGCGAGCGGACTAAACAGTTTAAAAAATCACCAGCGTTTAGGGAAGCGCTGATTTTCCCCGCGCCCTCGCAAAACCGCTACAAGTGCCAATGTAAAGCCCTTGCAGCGGTTTTGGGAAGCGCCAATCAACCAAGCAGTTCAGCGAGTAATTTGCCAAAACGCTGCTGTTGGCGCTTTTGCTGGAGCTGATTGGTGCGAAAAATCGCCTTCAAGTCATCCAGTGCGTGGGCAAAATCGTCATTAATGATCAGGTAGTCGTAGTCGACGTAGTGGCTCATTTCGCTGACGGCTTCGCGCATGCGGCCTTCGATGATCTCGTCGCTGTCCTGGCCGCGGTTGGTCAGGCGCTGGTGCAACGCTTCCAAAGACGGCGGCAGGATGAAGATGGAACGCGCCTTGGGCATCAGTTGGCGCACTTGTTCGGCGCCCTGCCAGTCGATCTCCAGGATCAGGTCGTGGCCTTCGTCCAGCGTCTGCTGCAGGTGGCTTTGCGAGGTGCCATAGAGGTTGCCGAACACTTCCGCGCGCTCCAGAAAGTCGCCGTGTTCGATCATCTTGACGAACTCGGTGCGCTCGACGAAGTGATAGTGCACGCCGTTCACTTCACCTGGGCGCATGGCGCGGGTGGTGTGCGAGACCGAAATGCGGATTTGCTCGTCGGCGTCGGTCAAGGCTTTGACCAGGCTGCTCTTGCCCGCGCCCGATGGCGCAGAAATGATGTAAAGGGTGCCGGTGCTGTGGGTCATGGAAGTTGCCTTACTCAATATTCTGTACTTGTTCGCGCATCTGCTCGATCAACACTTTGAGGTTGACCGCAGCCGTGGTGCTGCGCGGATCAAACGCCTTGGAACCCAGTGTATTGGCTTCGCGGTTGAGTTCCTGCATCAGGAAGTCCAGGCGCCGACCGGCGGCACCCGCTGATTTGAGTACGCGGCGCACTTCGAGGATGTGGGTGCTCAGGCGGTCGAGTTCTTCGGCTACGTCGCTCTTTTGCGCCAGCAGCACCATTTCCTGTTCCAGGCGCACCGGGTCGAGGTCGGCCTTCATGTCGGTGAAGCGGTCCAGAACCTTCTGGCGCTGGGTGGCGAGCATCTGCGGCACCAGCTCACGCAGGGTGACCACGTCTTCTTCGATCGAAGTCAGGCGCTCATTGATCAGGCGGGCCAGTTCGGCGCCTTCGCGCTCGCGGCCGGCCTTGAGTTCCTTCAAGCCCTGGGTGAACAGGGCGAGGGCTTCGGCATTGAGGGCTTGCGGGTCGGTGGCGTCGGCCACCAGTACGCCGGGCCAGGCCAGCACTTCCAACGGGTTCAGCGCGGCCGGTTGCTTGATCAGGCCGGCGATGGTTTCGGCGGCGGCTACCAGTTGCGCGGCGCGATCGCGGTCGACCTGCAGCGGCTTGCCGGTGGTTTCTTCGGTAAAACGCAGGGTGCATTCCAGCTTGCCCCGCGAGATACCCTGGCGCAACGCTTCACGCACGGCGCCTTCGAGGTCGCGGAAGGATTCCGGCAGGCGCAGGTGCGGCTCCAGGTAGCGGCTGTTGACCGAGCGCAGTTCCCAGCTCAGGGTGCCCTGGGCGCCGGCTTTTTCGACGCGGGCGAAGGCGGTCATGCTGTGCACCATGGAAGTACCTCGCGATGCAGACCCGCAAATGCGGGCTGATGGGTAAATTTTGAAGCCGACAGGCTGCGAAGGCGCAGGATTGTAGCGCAGTGGGGCGAGCGCGCCCAAACAATGGGCGCCGACCAGGCCATTCGTAACCGAATTTTTTAGAAGTGCCCCGAAACGGTTCGCGGCTCTATAATGCTCGGCAGTTTTTCGTCCTTCGTACAGGTATCCCCTATGAAACGTCCAAGTGGTCGCGCTGCCGATCAGCTCCGCTCGATCCGCATTACCCGCAACTACACCAAACACGCCGAGGGATCTGTACTGGTCGAGTTTGGCGATACCAAAGTGATCTGCACCGTCAGCGTCGAAAACGGCGTGCCGCGCTTCCTTAAAGGCCAAGGTCAGGGTTGGTTGACTGCCGAGTACGGCATGCTGCCGCGCGCTACCGGCGAGCGTAACCAGCGTGAAGCCAGCCGTGGCAAGCAAGGCGGTCGCACCCTGGAAATCCAGCGCCTTATCGGCCGCTCGCTGCGCGCAGCCCTGGACATGTCCAAGCTGGGCGACGTGACCCTGTACGTCGACTGCGACGTGATCCAGGCTGACGGCGGCACCCGCACCGCCTCCATCACTGGCGCCATGGTGGCCCTGGTAGATGCGCTTAAAGTGATCAAGAAGCGCGGCGGCCTCAAAGGCGGCGACCCGCTCAAGCAGATGATCGCCGCTGTGTCGGTTGGCATGTATCAGGGCGAGCCTGTGCTGGACCTGGACTACCTGGAAGATTCGGCCGCCGAGACCGACCTGAACGTAGTGATGACCAGCACCGGTGGTTTCATCGAAGTGCAGGGCACCGCCGAAGGCGCGCCATTCCAGCCAGCCGACCTGAACGCCATGCTCGCCCTGGCCCAGAAAGGCATGACCGAAATCTTCGAACTGCAGAACGCCGCACTGGCCGACTGAGCCTGCCTCAAGGAGAAGCGCCATGAATGACAGCCAAATGCCCGTACCTACGCCTTCCTACGAAGTGCGCCAGGGAGCCATGTTGTGTCATCTCGCGGCGTTTCTGGGGTTTGTGTTCCCTTTCGGCAGTGTCGTGGGGCCGCTGATCCTGTGGCAGATGAAGAAGGAAGTGGACCCGTTCATTGATGATCAGGGCAAGGAAGCCCTGAACTTCCAGATCACCGTAGCCATCGCCTGGATGGCGTGCATTGTGCTGGCCTTCGCGGTGATCGGGTTTTTCCTGATGTTTGCCCTGGCAATCGCCACGGTGGTGCTGACGATCATCGGTAGCATTAAGGCCAACAAGGGGATTGCCTATCGCTACCCCTTGACCTGGCGAGTGGTCAAATAATGAGCAGGCACAAAAAAACCGACAGCGATGTCGGTTTTTTTGTGCCCGGAAAAAGACCTTAGATGGTCAGCGTCCAGTCGTAGTCCACGATCAGCGGCGCGTGCTGCGAAAAACGCGGCTGACGCGGCAGGCGTGCGCTGCGAACGAACCGGCGCAGACCTGGGGTCAGCAACTGGTAGTCAAAACGCCAGCCCAGGTTGAGCATCTCAGCCTGTTCGTTATCCGGCCACCAGCTGTACTGGTCGCCTTCACGGCTGACTTCGCGCAGGGCATCCACATAGCCCATGTTGCCGACAATCTCGTCCATCCAGGCCCGTTCCGGCGCCAGGAAACCCGGTGATTGCTGGCTGTCGCGCCAGTTCTTGATATCCAGCTTCTGTTGCGCCACGTACAGCGAGCCACAGTAAATGTACTCGCGACGTTTGCGTCGCTGTTTATCCAGATAACGGGCGAAATCGTCCATTAGCTTGAACTTCTGGTTCAAGTCTTCATCGCCGTTCTGCCCCGAAGGGAGCAGCAAGGTCGCGATGCTGACCTTGTCGAAATCGGCTTGCAGGTAGCGCCCGTAGCGGTCGGCTGTCTCGAAGCCGAGGCCGCTGATGACCGCCTTGGGTTGCAACCGTGAGTACAGAGCCACGCCACCTTGGGCAGGGACTTCGGCATCACAGGCATAAAGGAAGTAGCCATCCAGTTGGAAGGCTGGGTCGTCCAGTTCAAAGGCGGAGGCGCGGGTGTCCTGCAGGCAGATGACGTCGGCATTCTGTGCTTGCAGCCAACTGAGCAAACCACGCTCGACTGCAGCCTGAATACCATTGACGTTCACACTGATGATCCGCATAAATGGCCCCAAAAATCGCGTGCGTGTATGATACACGCCGTCTACCTAATTAGCTAAATCCGTGGTATCTGAGGCTTTTTTCATGCAGGCGTATCAACGCGATTTCATTCGTTTTGCCATCGATCGCGGCGTTTTACGCTTCGGTGAGTTCACTCTGAAGTCCGGGCGCACCAGCCCTTACTTCTTCAATGCAGGCCTGTTCAACTCGGGTTCGGCCCTGGCTCAGCTGGGTCGTTTCTATGCGGCAGCCATCGTCGATAGCGGTATTTCCTTCGACGTGTTGTTCGGGCCAGCCTACAAGGGCATCCCTCTGGCGGCCGCTACGGCCGTGGCCCTGGCTGAACATCATGAGCTGGATTTGCCATGGTGCTTCAACCGCAAAGAGGCCAAGGCTCATGGCGAAGGCGGCAGCCTGGTCGGTGCGCCACTCAAGGGCGACGTGCTGATCATCGACGATGTGATCACCGCCGGCACCGCCATCCGTGAAGTGATGCAGATCATCGCGTCCCAGGAAGGTGCCAAGGCCGCCGGCGTGCTGATCGCGCTGAACCGCCAGGAGCGCGGCAACGGTGAGTTGTCGGCAATCCAGGAAGTGGAGCGTGATTTCGGTATTCCGGTGGTGAGCATTGTTTCGTTGAACCAAGTGCTGCAATACCTGGAAGATGACGCGCAGCTCAAGCAGCATTTGCCTGCAGTGCGTGCGTACCGTGAGCAGTTCGGCGTCTGACACCGAACCCCTGTGGGAGCGGGCTTGCCCGCGATAGCGGTATGTCAGGCGGTGCAGTTCTTGAATGTGCCGCCGTCATCGCAGGCAAGCCAGCTCCCACATTGGAACTGTGAAAACAAAAAAGGCCCCGCTCAATTGGATTGAGCGGGGCCTTTTGGTTTTTGGCGTTTAAGGCCGCTTGCGGTTACTGATCAGCGTACCCACACCCGTATCGGTGAAGATTTCCAGCAGGATCGCATTCGGCACGCGGCCATCCAGGATCAGCGAGCTACCCACGCCGCCTTGCACGGCTTCCAGCGCGCAACGGATCTTCGGCAGCATGCCGCCGTAGATGGTGCCATCGGCAATCAGCTCGTCCACTTGTTGAGTGGTCAAACCGGTCAATACCTTGCCTTCCTTGTCCATCAGCCCGGCGATGTTGGTCAGCAGCATCAGCTTCTCGGCTTTCAGTGCTTCAGCCACTTTACCGGCGACCAGATCGGCGTTGATGTTGTAGGACTCACCGTTGGCGCCCACGCCGATGGGCGCGATCACCGGGATGAAGTCGCCCTTGACCAGCAGGTTCAACAAGTCGGTGTTGATGCCGATCACTTCGCCGACCTGGCCGATGTCGATGATTTCCGGCTGGGTCATTTCCGGCGTCTGGCGGGTCACCGTCAGCTTTTTCGCGCGGATCAGTTCCGCGTCCTTGCCGGTCAGGCCGATGGCACTGCCGCCATGGCGGTTGATCAGGTTAACGATGTCCTTGTTGACCTGGCCGCCAAGGACCATCTCCACCACGTCCATGGTCTGCGCGTCGGTGACGCGCATGCCATCGATGAAGTGACTCTCGATCGACAAGCGCTTGAGCAGGTCGCCGATTTGCGGGCCGCCACCATGGACGACCACCGGGTTGATCCCCACGGCTTTCATCAACACGATGTCGCGGGCAAAACCGGTTTTCAGCTCGTCGCTTTCCATGGCATTGCCGCCGTACTTGATCACCAGCGTCTTGCCGACGTAGCGTCGAATGTAAGGCAACGCTTCGGACAGGACCTTGGCAGTGTTGGCAGCGGCTTCGCGTTCGAGGGTCATTCAGGGCTCCGGTAAAAAAATCAGAACGGTAATTGGAGATCAGGGGCAACACGTTTCAACTGGGCGTGGAACACGTCCTTGATGCGCTGCAACTCAGCCTCGGTATCCGCCTCGAAACGCAGGACCAGCACCGGTGTGGTGTTGGACGCGCGAACCAGGCCCCAGCCTTTGGCGTAATCGACTCGCACACCATCAATGGTGGTCAGGTTGGCGCCTTCGCCCCATTGCGCATCGTGCAGTGCGTCAATGATGCTGAATTTGCTCTCCTCGGTCACATGTATATTGATCTCTGGTGTAGAAATATCATTCGGGAAGGTCTGAAACAGCTCCTGTGCCGTGGATTTTTCCTTGCTGAGGATCTCCAGCAGACGTGCGGCGCTGTAAATGCCGTCGTCAAAACCGAACCAGCGCTCTTTGAAGAACACGTGGCCGCTCATTTCACCGGCCAACAGCGCGCCGGTTTCCTTCATTTTCTTTTTGATCAACGAGTGACCGGTCTTCCACATTAGCGGGCGCCCGCCATATTCCTTGATCAGCGGCGTGAGGCGGCGGGTGCACTTCACGTCGAAGATGATTTCGGCGTTGGCGTTGCGCGCCACCACGTCACGGGCAAACAGCATCAGCAGGCGGTCGGCGAACACGTTTTCGCCGGTGTTGGTCACCACGCCAACACGGTCGCCGTCACCGTCGAAAGCCAGGCCCACGTCGGCGCCGGTTTCCTTGACCTTGGCGATCAAGTCCACCAGGTTTTCAGGCTTGCCTGGGTCCGGGTGATGGTTGGGGAAGTTGCCGTCGACGTCGCAGAACAGCGGGATCACTTCACAGTTGAGGGCTTCGAGCAGTTGCGGAGCGATCACGCCAGCCGCGCCGTTGCCGCAGTCCACCACCACTTTCAGGCGGCGGGCCAATTTGACGTCGCCGGTGATCTGGTCAGAGTAGCGCTGCAGAATGTCGACTTTGGTGACACTGCCTTTGCCGCTGGTCAGGTCGTTGGTCTTGAGGCGGTCGTGCAGGGCCTGGATCTGTTCGTTGGCCAGGGTGTCACCGGCAATCACGATCTTGAAGCCGTTGTAGTCCGAGGGATTATGGCTGCCGGTGAGCATCACCCCGGACTTACCGGCCAGTACGTTGGCCGCGTAGTACAGCGCTGGTGTCGGCACCAGGCCGACGTCGCTGACGTGGCAACCGCTGTCGGCGAGGCCCTGGATCAGTTGTTCCACCAGCTCCGGGCCGGACAAGCGGCCATCACGGCCTACCGAGACATTAGGTTCGCCCTGGGCCAGGCTCTGGGCTCCGATGGCGCGGCCGATCCAGTAGGCGGTTTCGGCGGTCAGGGTCTTGGGCACCACGCCACGAATGTCGTAGGCGCGGAAGATGCTGTCGGGGAATGTCGGGGCTACTCGGGCTGCGGTACTCATCGCGGGGGTGAACTCCATCTGAAGGGGGCAAGGCTGGTCTTAAAGTGATTGACCGGCAGGCTAAAACTGAAGGGTATGACGGTGTTTTCGGCAGAGAGTTCGTGGTGCAAAAATGCCATCGCCGTGCTGACACTTTTTGATGAATCGTATAATGCATTGATTTCATTATGTAAATATCGCTGAATAAATCCGCACATTCTTCATCCTGAATAGCCATGCGGTGGCGTCTTGCCGGACAACTGCATCCGGCAAGGTTCAGCTTAGTCAGTGGCTGCCGGAATGCCCAAAACCACCTGCGCCGCGCTGAGTTTCGTCGAACTCCTGCACCAGTTCGAAGTGTGCCTGTACCACCGGTACCAGCACCAACTGGGCGATGCGCTCGCCGACAGCGATGTTGAACGCGGTGTTGCCACGGTTCCAGCACGACACCATCAATTCGCCCTGATAGTCCGAATCGATCAGGCCTACGAGGTTGCCCAGCACGATGCCATGTTTGTGGCCCAGGCCGGAGCGCGGCAGGATCAATGCCGCCAGGCCTGGGTCGCCGACGTAGATCGACAGGCCGGTAGGAATCAGGATTGTCTGGCCTGGCTCAAGGACGGTGTCTTCCTTGAGCATGGCGCGCAGGTCCAGGCCGGCGGAGCCCGGAGTGGCATAGGCCGGCAGAGGAAATTCGTTGCCGATGCGGGGGTCGAGGATCTTGGCTTGCAAAGCGTGCATGTAAATTAAACCTGGTTCAGCCGTTGGGCGATAAATGAGATCAGTTGGCGGGCAATCTTGCCCTTGCTGGTCTGGGCGAAAAGGGTGGCGTGCAGCTCGCGGTCGATCACGCTGCAGGCGTTTTCCTCGCTGTTGAAGCCGATGCTCGGGTTGGCGACATCATTGGCAACGATCAGGTCGAGGTTTTTGTCTTTCAATTTGCGTGCGGCGTAGTCCAGCAAGTGCTCGGTTTCGGCGGCGAAACCGACACTGAACGGGCGGTCCGGGCGCGTGGCGATGGTGGCCAGGATATCCGGGTTGCGCACCATTTGCAGGAGCAGGCCGTCGCCGCTTGTAGGGTCTTTCTTAAGCTTTTGCGGGGCGACAACTTCCGGGCGGTAGTCTGCAACCGCTGCCGAGGCGATAAACAGGTCGCAGGGAATGGCCGCTTCACAGGCCGCCAGCATGTCCCGGGCGCTGACTACGTCGATTCGCGTGACGCGATCAGGGGTTGGCAAGTGCACCGGGCCGGTGATCAGGGTGACGCGTGCGCCTGCCTCGACCGCGGCTTCCGCCAAGGCAAAGCCCATTTTTCCTGAGCTATGGTTGGTGATGTAACGCACCGGGTCGATGTTTTCCTGGGTCGGGCCGGCGGTAATCAGCACATGTTTGCCCGTGAGAGCCAGGTGCTGAAAGCACTCGGCGGCGCACAGCGCGAGGTCAGTAGCCTCAAGCATGCGGCCCATGCCCACGTCGCCGCAGGCTTGGCTGCCCGAAGCCGGGCCAAATACTTTAAGGCCACGGCTTTGCAGGAGTTGGGTGTTGGCCTGGGTGGCCGGGTCGCGCCACATGGCCTGGTTCATGGCCGGTGCGATGGCGACGGTGGCGTCGGTGGCCAGTACCAGAGTGGTCAACAGGTCATCGGCGATGCCTTGGGCCAGGCGGGCGATCAGGTCGGCGGTGGCCGGGGCGATCAACACCAGGTCGGCCCATTTTGCCAGCTCGATGTGGCCCATGGCAGCTTCGGCCGCCGGGTCCAAAAGGTCCAGGTGAACCGGGTGCCCAGACAAGGCCTGCATGGTCAGCGGGGTGATGAACTCACTGCCACCACGGGTCATGACCACGCGCACTTCGGCGCCCTGGTCCAGGAGCCTGCGAACCAGTTCTGCGCTCTTGTAGGCGGCAATGCCGCCGCCGACGCCGAGAACGATGCGTTTCCGATACAGACGCTGCATTGGTTTGCCTTTCCAGTTCAGTGATGCCAGTTCAGTGACGCCTGCGATGCCCCCTCCCCAGGGGAAATCACATGCAAAAAAGAGGGCTTAAGATAACACAGCGACCGCCAGGCAACAGCGGCGCACGTGCAGAGGGAGGCGGGATGAGTATTCGCGATTGGCCTGTGGCGGAACGCCCACGGGAGAAGCTTTTGGAATGGGGCGCGGCGAGTCTGTCGGATGCCGAGTTGTTGGCGATTTTCTTGCGTACCGGGGTTTCCGGCAGAAGCGCAGTCGACCTGGCGCGCCATCTATTGGCGCAATTCGGTGGCCTGCGCCCGTTGTTGGAGGCCAGCCAGACGCTGTTCAGCCAGCACTTGGGGCTGGGGCCGGCGAAATTTGCCCAGTTGCAGGCGGTGCTGGAAATGTCTCGGCGGCATATGGCCGAACGCTTGCGTGCCGACTCGGTGCTGGAAAGCCCGCTGGCCGTACGTGAGTACCTCAAGGCCTTGCTGCGCCACGAGCCCCACGAAATATTCGGCTGCCTGTTTCTTGACTCAAAGCACCGGGTGCTGGGCTTTGAGGCGCTATTTGAGGGCACCATCGACGCGGCCATCGTTTATCCGCGACAAGTGGTCAAGCGCGCGCTCGCTTACAACGCGGCGGCTCTTATCCTGTGCCACAACCATCCGTCCGGGAGCGTCGAGCCAAGTGCGGCTGATCGAAAATTAACCAAAATATTGCAAAAGGCCTTGGAGTCAGTGGATGTGCGGGTGCTCGACCACATCATCGTGGGAGATGGCGACCCGCTGTCGATGGCGGAATACGGCTGGTTGTAGGATGGGAGCAGCTGCAAGGTTGAAGCTGCAAGCCACAAGCGGCTTGCAGCTTGCTGCTTAGGGCTTGACGCTGACCTTGGAGAAATCCTGGCGCCCAAACGGGCTCACCTGGTAGCCGTCAACATTCTTGCGCGTCAGGGCGAATGCGGTGGGGTGTGCCAATGGCAGCCACAATGCCTGCTGCTGAATCTGAGCCTGGGCCTGTTGGTACAACTTGCTGCGCACGCCTTGTTCACTGGTGGTCTTGCCGGCGCTGATCAGCTTGTCCAGGGCCGGGTCGCAGTAGCGGGCAAAGTTGGTGCCGGATTTTACCGCAGCGCATGAGAACTGCGGGGTTAGGAAGTTATCCGGGTCGCCGTTGTCGCCGGCCCAGCCCATGAACAGCAGGTCATGTTCGCCGGCTTTGGCGCGGCGGATCAGTTCGCCCCATTCAATTACGCGAATCTCGGCCTGGATGCCGACTTTGGCCAGGTCCGCTTGCAGCAACTGGGCACCGAGGTTGGGGTTGGGGTTCAGCAGGCTGCCAGTGGGGCGAGTCCAGATTGTGGTCTTGAAGCCGTTCTTGAGTCCGGCGCGCTCCAGCAGCGTCTTGGCCTTGGCGATGTTCTGTGGATAACCTGGCAAGTCCTTGGCGTAACTCCAGGTATTGGGTGGGTAAATGCCATTGGCTGCTTCGGCGGTGCCTTCAAATACGGCCTTGAGGTAGCTGTCTTTGTCGAAGGCCAGGTTGATTGCCTGGCGCACTTCGGGCTTGTCCAGCGGCGGGTGCTGGCTGTTGATCGCGACGAATGCGGTCATGAAGGCCGGGGTTTTTTCTACTTTGAGTGCAGGATCTTTCTCGGCTTCACTCACATCCAGTGGCTTGGGCGACAGGGCGATCTGGCATTCATCGCGATGCAGCTTTTGCAGGCGCACGTTGGCATCCGGGGTGATGGCGAAGATCAAGTTATCCACAGCCGGTTTGCCGGCAAAGTAATCCGGGTTGGCTTTATAGCGGACCACGGCATCCTTCTGGAACCGTACAAACACGAACGGGCCGGTGCCGATTGGCTGGCTGTTGAGTTTTTCAGGCGTGCCGGCCTTGAGCAGTTTGTCGGCGTATTCGGCCGGGTAGATCGAGGCAAAACCCATGCTCAAGGCGGCGAGGAAGGTGGAGTCGGCGTGATCCAGGGTGAAGCGTACGGTTAATGGGTCGAGAGCATCGATCTTCTTGACCAATGCGGGCAGTTGCAGCGACTGCGCATGGGGGAAGCCGCTCTGGGCGATCTTGTGCCATGGGTTGGCCGGGTCGAGCATGCGTTCAAAGCTGAAGCGCACGTCTTCGGCGGTCAGGGTGCGGCTTGGATTGAAATACTCGGTGCGGTGGAACTTCACGTTCGGGTGCAGTTTGAAGGTGTAGGTCAGACCATCGGGCGACACTTGCCAGCTGTCCGCCAGGCTCGGCACCAGCTTGCCGGCCGTGGCGTCGTAGTCCACCAGGCGGTTCATCAGCACGTCGGCCGAGGCGTTGGTGGTGGTCAGCGAGTTGTACTGCACCACATCGAACCCTTCGGGGCTGGCCTCGGTGCAAACGCTCAGATTGGTGGCGGCAGAGGCCAGCGGCGCGATAAATAGAGGGGCGAGCAATAGCGGTAGGGCAGCGAGGCGCATATTCGGTTTCCTTTGCAAATCGAAGGCCCATCTGCGAGTGCAGTCTGGAAAAAGCCTACCGTAGTGGTCTGATTGATAAATGACTAGCCCATTTTTGCCTGTGCTTTTGGCGCAAATGCTGTTTTGATGGCGCCTCAGCGCGTTTCGCCTTGTACTTTTGTGTGCCGGCGAGCGCGGTAAATCATTCTGTGCGACGAGTGGTCGGCTGTTACAGCGGCCCCTCCTGGCAACGGTTCGGGCGTCTATTGCCAAGATTTACGCCGGTAAAAACACACGGGCTGTTGTTGCATTGGGGTCTTTCTGGTATAAAGCAGCGCTCTTTTCTAGGGGCCCGGTTCCTTCACTGTAGGTGTAGCCGGTAAGACCCTTAAAGAAACGCGGCGCCTGGCGCCAAATGACTGAGAGATTAAGCGGCCAACCCATGCCGGGTTGGGCATGTGGTTTTAGAGGGCTGAGGCATGTCGAGAGTCTGTCAAGTTACCGGTAAGGGTCCGGTGACTGGGAATAACATTTCCCACGCAAATAACAAAACCCGTCGTCGTTTCCTGCCGAACCTGCAGCATCACCGCTTCTGGGTTGAAGAAGAGAAACGTTTTGTTCGCCTGCGTGTATCTGCCAAAGGCATGCGTATCATCGACAAGCGTGGCATCACTGTCGTGCTGGCCGAAATCCGCGCCGCTGGCAAGATTTAAGGAGCTTTATCATGCGTGAATTGATTCGAATGATCTCTAGCGCCGGTACTGGTCACTTCTACACTACCGACAAGAACAAGCGTACTACCCCGGACAAGCTCGAAAAGAAAATGTTCGACCCGCGCGTTCGCAAGCACGTGATCTACAAAGAAGGCAAAATCAAGTAATTGATTTTCTTCCTTGTGAAAAAAAGCCCGTCTCTCACGAGACGGGTTTTTTTTTGCCTGAAATGTGCTGATCAGGCTTTCTGCTCGAACACCACGTAGATCTTGCGGCACGGCTCCAGCACTTCCCAGGTGCCGCTGAACCCGGCAGGAATCACGAAACGGTCGCCGGCACGCAAGGTCTTGGCATTGCCATCGGCATCACGCAGTACCGAAACCCCCTGCACAATCTCGCAATACTCATGCTCGCTGTAATTGACCTTCCACTGCCCGACTTCACCTTCCCACACGCCGGCGTTCATCTGGCCGCACGGGCTGTTGTAGTGGTTATAAATCGTCTGCTCGGGGTCGCCCTTGAGGATTTTTTCGGCGGCCGGGCGGTAGCGGTCCGGGGTGGTGTTGGCTTGGCTGAAGTCGACGATATCCTGGATGCTCATGTGCGTGTCCCGTCTGGCCTGCGGTTGGAGAGCCCAAAGTCTATGTTTATTAAAATGAACATCGCAAGGGCGTTTACCGCCGTTATGTCAAATATATTGAAACACCCCCAGCCGCTGGTTTAGGGTGGCAGCTGCCTTGAGCCGAACAGCAGGCTGGCCGGGCAAGAATTCTTTGAGGCTGCCGGGGGACATCACCTGGCCCTTGTATTCAATAAGAGGAGGACACTCGCATGACCACCCTGACCCGTGCCGATTGGGAACAACGCGCCAAGGATCTGAAGATCGAAGGCCGCGCCTACATCAATGGTGAGTACACCGCTGCTGTTTCCGGTGACACGTTCGAATGCATCAGCCCGGTCGATGGCCGTTTGCTGGCTACCGTTGCCAGCTGCGACGCCGCCGACGCCCAGCGCGCTGTCGAGAACGCCCGCGCTACGTTCAATTCTGGTGTCTGGTCGCGCCTGGCGCCGGCCAAACGCAAAGCCGTCATGATCCGTTTCGCCGCGCTGCTCAACGCCAATGCCGAAGAACTGGCGCTGCTCGAAACCCTGGACATGGGCAAGCCGATTTCCGACTCCCTGGGAATTGACGTGCCTGGCGCCGCCAACGCCCTTAGCTGGAGCGGCGAGGCGATCGACAAGATCTACGACGAAGTCGCCGCCACCCCGCACAACCAGTTGGGTCTGGTGACCCGCGAGCCGGTCGGCGTAGTGGGCGCCATCGTGCCGTGGAACTTCCCACTGATGATGGCCTGCTGGAAACTCGGCCCTGCGCTGTCCACCGGTAACTCGGTGATCCTCAAGCCGTCCGAAAAATCCCCACTGACTGCCATCCGCATCGCGGCCCTGGCCGTTGAGGCCGGCATCCCTAAAGGCGTGTTGAACGTGCTGCCGGGCTACGGCCACACCGTCGGCAACGCGCTGGCGCTGCACATGGACGTCGACACCCTGGTGTTTACCGGTTCCACGAAAATCGCCAAGCAACTGTTGATCCGCTCCGGCGAGTCGAACATGAAGCGTGTATGGCTGGAAGCGGGCGGCAAGAGCCCGAATATCGTGTTTGCTGATGCGCCGGACCTGCAAGCCGCCGCCGAATCTGCCGCGGGCGCTATCGCCTTCAACCAGGGCGAGGTCTGCACCGCCGGTTCGCGCCTGCTGGTCGAGCGCTCCATCAAGGATAAATTCCTGCCGCTGGTGATCGAGGCTCTCAAGGGCTGGAAGCCAGGCAACCCGCTGGACCCGGCGACCAACGTCGGTGCCCTGGTGGACACCCAGCAGATGAATAACGTGCTGTCGTACATCGAAGCTGGCCATGCCGACGGCGCCAAGCTGGTGGCGGGCGGCAAGCGCACCCTGCAAGAAACTGGTGGCACCTATGTGGAGCCGACGATTTTCGACGGCGTGACCAACGCCATGAAGATCGCCCAGGAAGAAATCTTCGGCCCAGTGCTGTCGGTTATCACATTCGACAGCGCCGAAGAGGCGGTCGCTATTGCCAACGACACCATTTATGGCCTGGCCGCAGCCGTGTGGACCGCTGATATCTCCAAGGCACACCTGACTGCCAAGGCCTTGCGCGCCGGTAGCGTGTGGGTCAATCAATACGACGGCGGCGACATGACCGCACCCTTTGGTGGTTTCAAACAGTCGGGTAACGGTCGCGACAAGTCGCTGCACGCGTTCGACAAGTACACCGAGCTGAAATCGACCTGGATCAAGCTGTAAGCAACACCGCAGGTCAAATGTGGGAGCCGGTTTGTGTGGGAGCTGGCTTGCCTGCGATAGCATCAACTCGGTGTAACAGATAAACCGAGGTGTCTGCATCGCGGGCAAGCCCGGCTCCCACACAAGCCCGCTCCCACACTGTTTTGTGTGATCTTGATAATTATCCACAGGAGCGTGGAAATGCGTTGGGCGACTTATTTCGCCGTGCTGGCCTCTGTCCTCAGTGTCGGCCTGGCCCTGGGCGTCAGCATGCCGCTGGTGTCCCTGCGTCTCGAAGGCTGGGGTTATGGCAGCTTCGCCATTGGCGTGATGGCCGCCATGCCGGCTTTTGGCGTACTGCTCGGCGCGAAGGTCTCCAGCCGGCTGGCCTCGTGGCTGGGCACTGCCAACCTGATGCGGCTGTGCCTGTGGGCCGGTGCCATCTCCATCGGCTTGCTGGCAATACTACCCAGCTACCCGGTGTGGCTGGTGCTGCGGCTGATGATCGGGGTGATCCTGACCATTGTGTTTATCCTGGGTGAAAGCTGGATCAACCAGTTGGTGGTCGAGCAATGGCGTGGCCGCCTGGTGGCGCTGTACGGTTGCAGCTATGCCTTGAGCCAATTGTCGGGCCCGTTGCTGCTGGGCGTACTGGGCACTGACCATGACTATGGCTTCTGGGTGGGCGTTGGCTTGTTGGTGGTCGCGCCGCTGTTGCTGCTGGGGCGTTCCGGTGCCCCAACCGCCGAGTCCTTCAGCGTGACGTTCAGTGATCTGTGGCGTTTCTGCCTGACGCTGCCGGCAATTGCCTGGGCGGTCGCCTTGTTCGCCGCGTTCGAGGCGATGATTCTGACGCTGCTGCCGGTGTATTGCCTGCAGCAGGGTTTCACCGCCGAGATTGCCTTGGCCATGGTCAGCACCGTGGTGGTCGGTGATGCGCTGTTGCAATTGCCCATTGGCGCTTTGGCCGATTACTTGCCACGGCGCACCTTGTTCTTGAGCTGCGCGGTGTTGTTGCTGGCCTCAAGCCTGGCGATTCCTTTGCTATTGCATACGCAGTTGATCTGGCCGGTGTGGGTGATCTTTGGCGCGAGTGCCGGTGGGTTGTTCACCTTGTCGCTGATCCTGATCGGTGAGCGTTATCGCGACGATGCGCTGGTGCGTGCCAATGCTCACGTAGCGCAGCTGTGGGGCATCGGTTGCCTGATCGGGCCTCTGGTAGCGGGCGCGGGCAGCCAATGGATCAGCGGGCATGCGCTGCCGCTGTTGATGGCGGCCGGGGCGCTGGGGCTGGTGGTGTTGCTACTGCGCCAGGGCGCATTCGGCGCCGCACAGCCTGCCTAAGCATTTGAAATGCAATCAACTGTGGGAGCTGGCTTGCCTGCGATAGCGGTGTGTCAGCTTGCCCAAATGGCGCCTGATACTCCGCTATCGCGGGCAAGCCCGGCTCCCACAGTTGACCCTGTTGTTCTTACAGCATGCGCTCCAGGCCAACACTGGTGGCGAACCACGCATTAAACCTGCGCCACCAACTGCCCGGCTCCCGTGTCAGTGTGTGCAATTGGCCGTTATCCTCGGTCACCCACACCACCTGGCCATTCTGCAGTTTCGCCTCATAGCTCAACGCTGGCGCCATGCCTTGCAGCGCCAGGTTGCGCACGTGTTCCGCCAGTTCGGGGCTGTCTACCAGCACCCCGACTTCGGTGTTCCACAGCACCGAGCGCGGGTCGAAGTTGAACGAGCCGATAAACGACTTTTGCCGATCAAAGATCATCGCCTTGCTGTGCAGGCTGGAGTCCGAGCCGTGGAAGGCGCCTCGGCGAAACAGGTGTGGGCCACTGCCACCGCCCGCATCGCCCGGTTGGCGGCGCAGCTCATAGAGTTTCACGCCGTGTTCCAGCAACGCCTTGCGATAGGGCGCGTAGCCGCCGTGTACGGCAGGCACGTCGGTGGCTTCGAGGGAGTTGGTCAGCAGGCTGACTGACACGCCCGCATCGGCGCGCCCGGTCAGGTACACCAGCCCGGGTTGCCCCGGCACGAAATACGCCGAAATCATCATCAGCTCATGGCTGACGCCTTCCAGCTCCGGCGCCAGCTGAGTGGTTAGCAGTAAGCGTGGATCGGGGTCAGCCTTGGCCAGCACCTTGCTCGGCGCATCCCACAACGCCTGGTTCCAGGCCCAGATCAGCTCGCGGCGCCAGATGTCCATGCGCGGTTGTGTCTGGTAAGTGCGCAAGCGGTTATAGAGGGCGTGGTTCTGCTGGCGCGACTCAGCCAACGAGTCTTGCAGGCGTGCGCGTGCGGCGTTCAGGTCACCCTTGGACGGGGTGCTTGAGACGAAGTCGTCAATGGGCTTGCTCAGCGCGCTGTTCCAGTACTGATCAAAGCTGTGCCCGAGCTGCTCGGCCACCGGGCCGACGCTGAGCATGTCGATATCGGTGAAGTTGAGATTGGGCTCGGCATCGAAATACTCGTCGCCCAGGTTGCGCCCGCCGACAATGGCCACGCTGTTATCCGCCAGCCACAGCTTGTTGTGCATGCGCCGGTGTTGCAGCGACAGGTTGAACAGCCGGCCCATCGCCCGTGTCACGCCGGTGCTGCGGCCCAGGTGCAGCGGGTTGAACAGGCGAATCTGGATCTGCGGGTGGGCGGCGAGGGTGGCGATAACCTGATCGAGGCCGTCGCTGGTGGTGTCGTCCAGCAAGATACGGATGCGCACACCACGGTCGGCGGCCTTGAGCAGTTCATCCACGAGCATGCGCGTGCTGATGCCGTCGTGCACGATGTAGTACTGCAGGTCGAGGCTGCTCTGAGCATTGCGGATCAGTTCGGCACGGGCCATGAAGGCTTCGCTGCTGTTGGGCAACAGGCGAAAGCCCGAACGACCTTGGTACGGCGCCGCCTGGGCCTGGATCGAGCGCCCGAACGAGGATTGCGCCGCAGGCAGGGCGTCGCTGGGGATGCGCGGTGCATCGACCGTGGCGCAGCCACTCAGCGTCAGGGCGCCCAGCAGTAAAAACGGTAAAAGCCGTCGAATCATCAAAGGCACTGCTTCCAGGTCAGGGCGGTTGTGGGATATGACGGCAGATTGCGGGGAAAGGTCAGTCGGTCACCTCGGCAAGCATCTTCATCGCGGCGGCCCCGACCTTGCGCACTGCCTCTTCGATCTGCGGCGTTGGCTTGGCAGCGTAGTTCATGCGCAGGCAATTACGGTATTTGCCGGAGGCGGAAAAGATGCTGCCCACCGCCACCTGTACGCCTTGTTCCACCAGCACACGGTTAAGCTTCAAGGTATCAAAGCCTTCCGGCAGCTCGATCCATAGCATGAAGCTACCTTGGGGCCGGCTGGCACGGGTGCCGGCGGGGAAATAACGGCTGACCCAATCGAGCATCAAGTCGCGATTGCGCTGGTATTGGGTGCGCATCCGCCGCAAATGCGGCTCGAAGTGACCGTTTTTGAGGAACTCGGCTATGGCGATCTGCGGTTGCGTCGCTGTGGAACCGGTGCTGATGTATTTCATGTGCAACACCCGCTCAAGATAGCGCCCTGGCGCTACCCAGCCGATGCGCAGGCCGGGCGCCAGGGTTTTCGAGAACGAGCTGCACAGCAGCACACGGCCATCTTCGTCGAAAGATTTGATCGTGCGCGGACGCGGGTAGCTGTAGGCCAATTCGCCGTACACGTCGTCTTCAATAATCGCCACGTCAAAGCGCTGGGCCAGGGTCAGCAGTGCGCGTTTGCGTGCCTCGGGCATGATGTAACCCAGCGGGTTATTGCAGTTGGGGGTCAGCTGGATGACCTTGATCGGCCACTGTTCCAGTGCCAGCTCCAGTGCTTCGAGGCTGATGCCGGTGATGGGGTCGGTGGGGATTTCCAGGGCCTTCATGCCCAGACCTTTGAGGGTTTGCATCGCGCCGTGAAAGCTTGGCGAGTCGACCGCAACAATATCGCCAGGCTCGCAAATCGCGTGAATGCTGGCGGACAGCGCCTCATGGCAGCCGGTGGTGATGACGATATCTTCGGCAGTCAGCTGGCAGCCTGAATCCAGAGACAGTCGGGCGATCTGCTCACGCAATTCCATACAGCCAAGGATATTGTCGTAATACAGCCCCGGCAGGTCCTGGCGGCGGCTCACGCGGGCCAGGCTGCGCAGCAGGGGCTTCATGGTCGGCGACAATACATCGGGCATGCCACGGCCCATCTGTATGACGTCTTTGCGCGGCACGGCGCGAATCAGCTCCAGCACCTGGTCCCACTGCGAGATTTCCACCGGACGCTGTGCCGGACGGCCGATTTCCGGCAGCGCCGGCAACTCGCGTCCGACCGGCACAAAGTAGCCCGACTTGGGCTTTGGCATTGCCAGGCCGTTGTCTTCGAGCAAGCGATAGGCTTGTTGCACGGTGCTCAGGCTCACCCCGTGTTCCACACTCAAGGCCCGCACGGACGGCAAACGATCGCCGGGGCGATAGAAGCCCTGCTCGATGCGCGTGCCCAGTAATTCGGCGAGGTTGACGTAGAGGGTCATGGTGATCGCTCCGAGGGACCAGTACAGATAGGCGCAAAATACAGGATTCAGCCCTTCATGGGCAGTATCTGTATGGATTTAATAAGGATTGGTTGAATCTGTAATGGTTTTGCCCGCGCGCCCATCCTAGTCACTCATGGCAACAGGCAAATGAGGGGCAACACGATGAACGGCATGAGCGATGTGCGGCTGATGTTACACAGTCAGCAATTGCAGGCAGGGCAGGAGCGGGCGAAGGCGCCGCGCGATATCAGCCGCTGGCGTCTGTTCTGGCACCGCCGCTACACGCGCAAAGCCTTGCTGCACCTGACCGGTGAGCAACTGTGTGACGTCGGGTTGACTGCCGAACAGGCGCGCCAGGAAGGCATGAAGCCGTTCTGGCGCGACTGATCAGAGCAGCTCTTTGAAGCGGTGCCAGAGCATCCCCAGCGCCAACAGCGGCGAGCGCAGATGTTTGCCGCCGGGGAAGGTGATGTGCGGCACCTGGGCGAACAAATCAAAACGCCCCTGCTGTTGGCCGCTGATGGCTTCGGCCAGCAGCTTGCCTGCCAGGTGCGTGGCGTTGAGGCCATGGCCGGCGTAGGCCTGGGCGTAATACACGTTGGGCTGGTCGGCCAGCCGGCCAATCTGCGGCAGGCGGTTGGCGCCGATGCCGATCATGCCGCCCCATTGGTAGTCGATCTTCACGTCCGCCAGTTGCGGGAACACCTTGAGCATTTTGGGGCGCATATAGGCGCCGATGTCCTGCGGGTCGCGGCCGGAATAGTGGCAGGCTCCGCCGAACAGCAGGCGGCGGTCGGCGGACAGGCGGAAGTAATCCACGGTCACGCGTTGATCGCACACCGCCATGTTCTGCGGCAGCAGGCTGGCGGCCTGGGCTTCGTTCAAGGGTTCGGTGGCGATGATGTAGCTGCCGGCGGGCAGCACCTTACCGCTCAATTGCGGGTTCAGGCCGTTGAGGTAGGCGTTACAGGCCAGCACCAGGGTGTTGGCGCGCACGTTGCCATTGGCGGTGTGCACGTTGACCTCGGGGCCGTAGTCGATGCGCGTCACTTCGGACTGCTCAAACAGCTTCACGCCCAGCTGCTGCGCGGCGGCGGCTTCGCCGAGGGCCAGGTTCAGCGGGTGCAAATGGCCGGAACCCATGTCGATCATGCCGCCTACATAGCGCTCGGAGCCGATCACGCTGCTCATCTCGTTGGCTTGCAGCAGACGTACTTCATGGCGATAACCGAGGTTGCGCAGTTCTTCGGCGTCTTCGGCCAGGCCGATCAGATCGCGGGGTTTGTTGGCGAGGTCGCAGTAACCCCAGGTCAGGTCGCAGGGGATCTGATAGCGCTCGACCCGCTCGCGCACGATCTCGACGGCTTCCAGGCCCATCAGCTTCATCTGGCGCACGCCGTCGCTGCCGATCACGTTGCTGAACTGGTCCAGGCCGTGGCCGACACCGCGAATCAGCTGGCCGCCGTTGCGGCCGCTGGCGCCCCAGCCGAGCTTGCGCGCTTCCAGCAGCACCACGCTAAAGCCACGCTCGGCCAGCTCAAGCGCTGTGTTTAGGCCGGAATAGCCGCCGCCAATCACGCACACATCGGCGCGCACTTCGCCCATCAACGCCGGGTAGTCGGGCTGTGAAACGCTGCTGGCGGCGTAGTAGGAAGCGGTGTGCCGGGCGCTGGCGGTCATGGGGAGCATCCCTGTTTGGAAAATTTGACGCAGGATACAGCGGTCGGACGAAGCTGTCTGCGCAGCACGTTTTGCGTCAGAATCCACGCCTATTCGCCGTTCGGTAAGTGTTTCGATGAGTTGCAACAGCCAGAAAATCAGCGCGCTGCGCAGGCAGATACCTTCGTTCGAGTGCGTCCCCGGCTGCCACGACTGCTGTGGGCCGGTGACCACCTCACCCGAGGAAATGTCGCGCCTGCCACGCAAGACTGCCGCCGAGCAGGAGGCGGCCATGGACGAGCTGAACTGCGTGCACCTGGGGCCGAACGGCTGCACGGTGTATGACGAGCGGCCGCTGATCTGCCGGTTGTTTGGCACTACCAAGACGTTGCCGTGCCCGAATGGGCGGCGGCCGGTGGAATTGATTCACCCTAGGGTTGAGAAGCAAATTCACGAGTACATGGCGAGTACCCGGCAAGTACTGGTCTGACGGATGTACTGGATCAAAAAAATGTGGGAGCTGGCTTGCCAGCTCCCACATTTGACCGAATTGTGTCATTTGGTCAGTCGGGGATCGGCAGGTTCAGGCTCTCTTTCACCTCTTCCATCACGATATAGCTCTTGGACTCGCGCACATGCGGCAGCTTGAGCAAGATATCGCCGAGCAATTTGCGGTACGAGGCCATCTCGGAGATCCGCGCTTTCACCAGGTAGTCGAAGTCGCCTGACACCAAGTGGCACTCCAGCACATGGGGCAGCTTCAGCACGGCGCGGCGGAATTCCTCAAAGGTGTCGCCCGACTTGTAATCCAGGCTGATCTCGACAAATACCAGCAAACTCCCCTTCAAATGCTGCGGGTTGAGCCGCGCGTTGTAGCCCATGATGATCCCTTCACGCTCCAGGCGGCGCACCCGCTCGGTGCACGGTGTGGTCGACAGCCCGACCTTTTCCCCCAGCTCCGTAAACGAAATACGCCCATCGGTTTGCAGGATGCGCAGGATATTGCGGTCGATCTTGTCCAGCTCCCGCTTGGTCTGGGTGTTGGTACGCATAGGGGATACGCCTCTGTGAAAAGGGTTTTTGCCGAGAATTGTCGCCAAATATAGGCATTTATATAGTGAAATGCACTGGTCATTGTTTTTTACACTGCGCCCATCATTGCTCGAATAACACACGTCAGCGGCTAAGCCCGTGATGAGGATATAAAAATGCGCGTTCTGGTCTTGGGTAGCGGCGTCATTGGGGTGACCAGTGCCTACTATTTGGCGCGGGCCGGCTTTGAAGTGGTTGTGGTCGACCGTCAGCCCGCCGCTGCCATGGAAACCAGTTTCGCCAACGCAGGCCAGGTGTCGCCGGGTTATGCCTCGCCCTGGGCCGCGCCAGGCGTGCCGCTCAAGGCCATCAAGTGGTTACTGCAACGCCACGCGCCACTGGCGATCAAGGCCACTGCCGATATCGATCAGTACCTGTGGATGGCGCAGATGCTGCGCAACTGCACCCAGAGCCGTTACGCGGTGAACAAAGAGCGCATGGTGCGCCTGTCCGAATACAGCCGTGACTGCCTCGACGAACTTCGCGCTGAAACCGGCATTGCCTACGAAGGCCGCAGCCTGGGTACTACCCAGTTGTTCCGCACCCAGGCGCAATTGGATGGCGCAGCCAAAGACATCGCTGTATTGAAAGAATCCGGCGTGCCGTTCGAGCTGCTCGACCGCGCCGGCATTGCCCGTGTTGAGCCAGCCCTGGCCAGCGTCACCGATATTCTCGCCGGCGCCCTGCGCCTGCCCAATGACCAGACCGGCGACTGCCAGATGTTCACCACGCGTCTGGTGGACATGTGCAAGCAGTTGGGCGTGGAATTCCGTTTCGAACAGGACATCCAGCGCCTTGATTACGCCGGTGATCGCGTTAATGGCGTGTGGATCGATGGCAAGCTGGAAACCGCCGACCGCTACGTGCTGGCCCTGGGCAGTTACTCGCCCAAGCTGCTCAAGCCGCTGGGGATCAAGGCGCCGGTGTACCCGCTCAAGGGTTACTCACTGACCGTGCCGATCACCAACCCGGCGATGGCGCCGACCTCGACCATTCTTGATGAAACCTACAAGGTCGCGATCACCCGTTTCGACAACCGCATCCGCGTCGGCGGCATGGCTGAAATAGCCGGTTTTGACCTGTCGCTGAACCCTCGTCGACGTGAAACCCTGGAGATGATCGTCAACGACCTTTATCCTCAGGGCGGCGATTTGACCGAAGCCACTTTCTGGACCGGCCTGCGCCCGACCACACCCGACGGCACGCCGATTGTCGGTGCCACCCCGTTCAAGAACCTGTTCCTGAACACCGGCCACGGCACCCTTGGCTGGACCATGGCGTGCGGCTCTGGCCGTTTGCTGGCTGACCTGATGGCGAAAAAAACGCCGCAGATCAGCGCCGAAGGTCTCGATATTTCCCGTTACGGCAGTAACCACCAGGAGTCCGCAAAACATGTCAATCCAGCGCCAGCTCACCAATGAGCGCATGAGCCAGATCGTTGTTCACAGCGGTACCGTGTACCTGGCAGGCCAAGTCGGCGACGACATGAATGCCGGGATTGAACAGCAGACCCGCGAAACCCTGGCCAATATCGAGCGTTTGCTGGACCTGGCCGGCACCGACAAAACCAAGTTGCTGTCGGTGACGATCTACCTCAAAGACATCGATGCCGATTTCGCCGGCATGAACGCGGTGTGGGACAAGTGGCTGCCTAAAGGCGTGGCCCCGGCCCGTGCCACGGTTGAGGCCAAACTGTGCGAACCGGAAATTCTGGTAGAGCTGTCCGTGGTGGCTGCGCTGCCTTAAACGTAGCTTTTTCCCCCGGCGCCGTGGCTGATAGTCGGCGCCGGTTTTTCTTCACTTTACCGCCTAGAAGCCTGCCGCCATGCGTCCTGCCCGTGCCCTGATCGACCTCCAAGCCCTGCGCCATAACTACCAATTGGCCCGTGAACTGACGGGGGCCAAAGCCCTCGCCGTGGTCAAGGCGGATGCCTATGGCCATGGTGCCGTACGTGTGGCCCAGGCGCTGGAAGCCGAGGCGGATGGGTTTGCGGTGGCGTGCATCGAGGAGGCATTGGAGCTGCGGGCTGCCGGGATTCGTGCGCCGGTATTGCTGCTGGAAGGTTTTTTCGAAGCTGACGAACTGCCGCTGATCATCGAACATGATTTTTGGTGCGTGGTGCATTCGTTGTGGCAGTTGGAAGCCATCGAACAAGCCCGGCTGAGCAAACCGCTGACCATTTGGCTCAAGCTCGATTCGGGCATGCACCGCGTAGGCCTGCACCCCAAGGATTACCACGAGGCGTACCAGCGCCTGCTGGCCAGCGGCAAAGTGGCCAGGATCGTACTGATGAGCCACTTCGCCCGCGCCGATGAACTCGATTGCGTGCGCAGTGACGAGCAAGTGGCGGTGTTTGAAGCGGCGCGCCAAGGGTTGTCGGCCGAGGTCAGCCTGCGTAATTCGCCGTCGGTGATGGGCTGGCCGAATATGTCCAGCGACTGGGTGCGCCCAGGCATCATGCTCTACGGTGCCACGCCGTTTGGTGAGGACCAGGCCATCGCTGCGCGTTTGCAGCCGGTGATGACCCTGGAATCGAAAGTCATCTGCGTGCGTGAATTGCCGGCCGGTGAGCCGATCGGTTACGGCGCCAAGTTCATCACGCCAAAACCGATGCGCGTCGGCGTGGTTGCCATGGGCTATGCCGACGGCTACCCGCGCCATGCACCGACCGGCACGCCAGTGCTGGTGGCAGGCCAGCGCAGCCAGTTGCTGGGCCGAGTGTCCATGGACATGCTCTGCGTTGACCTCACCGACGTGCCCCAGGCCGGCCTCGGTTCCACCGTGGAGCTGTGGGGCAAAAATATCCTTGCCAGTGACGTGGCGGCGGCTGCCGAGACCATCCCCTACCAGATTTTCTGCAACCTGCGCCGCGTACCAAGGCTCTATTGCGGGGCTTAAGCAGCGCCTACGAGCAGAGCCCACCGGGATTTAGGTCCAAGTGTTGTAAATACTGAACGCTGTCGCCATGATAACGCTCAACTACAACAAAGCCTGAATCCTAGGAGGCTCCTGCATTGGACGTCGGCGAACGACTGCAATCCATCCGTAAACTCAAAGGTCTTTCCCAGCGTGAGCTCGCCAAGCGCGCGGGTGTCACCAACAGCACCATTTCGATGATCGAAAAAAACAGTGTCAGCCCCTCGATCAGTTCCTTGCGCAAGGTGCTGGGCGGCATCCCCATGTCCATGGTCGAGTTCTTTTCCGAAGAGATCCTCCAGGAAAAACCGACGCAGATCGTCTATAAAGCCAATGAGCTGATCGACATCTCGGACGGCGCCGTCACCATGAAACTCGTCGGGCGCGCGCACCCCAGCCGGGCGATTGCGTTTCTTAACGAGATCTACCCGCCGGGCGCCGACACGGGCGAAGAAATGCTCACCCACGAAGGCGAAGAAACCGGGATTCTGGTGGAAGGTCGCCTGGAGTTGGTGGTCGGTCTTGAAACTTTTGTGCTCGAAGCCGGCGATAGCTACTACTTTGAAAGCACCAAGCCGCATCGTTTTCGCAACCCGTTCGACGTGCCGGCGCGGCTAATCAGCGCAGCCACACCTGCGAACTTTTGACAGAAGAGGCGTGCTGCCAGCGTTGCAGACACACCCGTTGCTGTAACCGTGAGGCCGAATCTCCCTTTATTTAATAGGGTTGTTTCGGCATGACGGGCTAACCGTTATACTTTCGCCGCCTGCGAAACCGTGGCCGCAGGCGTGAATAGCCACCATTGAGGGTGAACGCGTGAACCTAATTATGAAAATGCTGGCTGCACCAGCAACCGTACTGGCCCTATGGGCTGTCAGCGCTCAAGCTGCGACCAATGATGAAATTGCCAAGCGCCTGGAGCCTGTCGGCCAGGTGTGTGTCCAGGGCCAGGAATGCAAAGGGATGGAAGTTGCCGTGGCTGCGGGCGGCGGCGGTGGCGCGAAGACGCCGGATGACGTGATTGCCAAGCACTGCAATGCGTGCCACGGCACGGGTTTGCTGGGCGCACCGAAGATCGGTGACAACGCGGCCTGGAAAGACCGCGCCGACCACCAGGGCGGCCTCGACGGCCTGCTGGCCAAGGCGATCACCGGCTTGAACGCCATGCCGCCAAAAGGCACATGCGCCGATTGCTCGGATGCTGAGCTGAAAGGCGCAATCGAGAAGATGTCGGGGCTGAAATAAACCGATCTTCGCCAAAAAGCCGCTGACCAGCGGCTTTTTTGTGCCTGCGATTTGTACTTCAACGCTGTTCATTGCAGCAAAGACCCGGCAAGCTCGGTCCAACCCCTAATCACGGAATGTTCAGGAGGGTCGGATGGTGCAGTTGTGTTCAATCGAGCAAGCAGTTGACGACGTACTGGCACGCTTGCCGGCGCATATCCACATGGGCATGCCGCTCGGTCTGGGCAAGCCCAACCTGTTCGTCAATGCGCTGTACCGGCGTATCGCCAAGCTGCCGGAGCGCGAGCTGACGATCTATACCGCACTGGCCCTGGGCCGCCCGACCATGGGTGACGGCTTGCAGAAGCGCTTTCTCGAACCCTTTATCGAGCGGGTATTCGGCGACTATCCCGAGCTGGATTTCCTGGCGGATTTGCACAAGGACAGCCTGCCAAAGAACATCCGTGTGCAGCAGTTCTTCATGCAGCCCGGCAGCCTGCTGCATAGCGCGTCGGCGCAGCAGGACTACGTCAGCAGCAACTACAGCCACGCTGCCCGCGATATCAACGCCGCCGGCTTGAACCTGGTGGCGCAATTGGTCGCCAGCAGCGCCGAACACCCCGACCGGCTGAGCTTGAGCTGCAACCCCGATATCACCCTCGACCTGCTGCCGATGATCGCCAAGCGCCGCGAAGCAGGCGAAACCATCCTCGTCGTCGGCCAGGTTCACAGCGATTTGCCCTATATGCCCGGCGATGCCGAACTGGGTATGGACGCCTTCGATTACCTGATCGACGAGAAGGACAGCACCACGTTGTTCTCCACACCGAATATGCCGGTCGGCTTTCAAGACCACTTTATCGGCTTGCATGCCAGCACCCTGGTGCGCGATGGCGGCACGTTGCAGATTGGCATTGGCTCTATGGGCGATGCGCTGACCGCCGCCTTACTGGCGCGCCAGGCCGATAACGAAGCCTACCGGTTGTTGCTGACGGATCTGGATGTTTACCAGTGGGCGCCTTTGATCAGCCGCGAAGGCGGTGTCGAGCCCTTTGCGCGTGGCCTTTATGGATGCAGCGAAATGTTCGTCAACGGCCTGCTGGTGCTGGCCGATGCCGGGATTATTCGGCGCAAGGTCTACCCGGATGTGACGACCCAGCAGCAGGCCAACGCCGGCACCCTGGATGACGCCGCGCAGCCCGACGGTGTTTCCATTCACGGCGGTTTCTTCCTCGGGCCGCGCAGCTTTTACCAGCGTTTGCAGGAAATGACTCACGCCAAACGCCTCGAATTCAACATGACCGCCATCAGCTACATCAACGAGCTGTACGGGCAGGAAGCACTCAAGCGTCTGCAACGCCTGGATGCGCGCTTTATCAACAGCGCGATCATGGTGACGCTGCTCGGTGCGGGCGTGGCCGACCAGCTCGAAGACGGTCGCGTACTCAGCGGCGTGGGCGGGCAGTACAACTTTGTTGCGCAAGGCCATGCGCTGGAGGGCGCGCGTTCAATCCTGATTCTGCGCAGCTGGCGCGAGTCGGCGGGTGAGGTCAGTTCCAATATAGTCTGGGAGTACGGGCACTGCACCATCCCACGGCACCTGCGGGATATCGTCATTACCGAATACGGCATTGCCGACTTGCGCGGTCAGACGGATGCCAAGGTGATCGAGGCCTTGCTCAAGGTCACCGACTCGCGCTTCCAGAACGACCTGATCGAACAGGCGCAAAAGGCTGGCAAGCTGGCCAAGGACTTCGAACTGGACCCACGTTTTACTGAGAATACGCCGGAGCGGCTCAAGGGCATTCAGGCGCGGCATCGCCGGTTGTTTCCGGAATATCCGTTGGGCACTGATTTTACCGATGAGGAACGGGACCTGTTGCGCGCCCTTAACTGGCTCAAGAGCAAATTCAAGCTGACGGAGATTCTGGAATTGGGCCGGGCGGCACTGGATGCACCGGAGCCGGAGGCGTTTCCCGAGCATTTGAAGCGCATGCGGCTGGATCAGCCGGAGGGGTTGAAAGAGGATCTGTATCAGCGCTTGCTGCTTGCTGGCCTCCAAGCCACCGCGCACTGACAGGCACCAAAAATCAAATGTGGGAGCTGGCTTGCCTGCGATAGCGGAGTGTCAGTCGACAGAGTTGTCGACTGTCAGGCCCTCATCGCAGGCAAGCCAGCTCCCACATTTTTAATCGAGTTCAGGCAGTGATTACTCGATGAAGGTGACGACGCCACCGGCCAGCGACTTCACCCGCGCCAGCGACTCAACCCGATAACCCTGCGCATCCAGCTCCGCACGGCCACCCTGGAACGACTTCTCAATCACAATCCCCAAGCCTGCAACGGTCGCGCCGGCTTGCTTGATGATCGAGATCAGCGCCTGGGACGCTTTGCCGTTGGCCAAAAAGTCGTCGATCACCAGCACGCGGTCGCTGCTGGTCAGGTGACGTGGGGAAATCGCCACGGTGCTTTCGACCTTCTTGGTGAAGGAATACACAGTGGCCGACAGCAGGTTTTCAGTCAGGGTCAGAGACTGTTGCTTGCGGGCGAAGATCACCGGTACGCCGAGGTTCAGGCCGGTCATGATCGCCGGGGCGATGCCCGAGGCTTCGATGGTGACGATCTTGGTGATGCCCGAGTCCTTGAACAGCGCGGCGAATTCGTCGCCGATCAACTTCATCAGTGCCGGGTCGATCTGGTGGTTCAGAAAGGCATCAACCTTGAGGACCTGATCGGAAAGCACGATGCCTTCTTCGCGAATTTTCTTGTGCAGTGCTTCCACGGAAAGCTTCCTCTAATGGCGCGGTGTGCGCCGAAAGTAGATTAAAAAGTAGTCGATTCTAGCGCTTTAACATCGCGCGTATGTCCGCCAAGGCGGTGTTGCCGCGAACGGCCTTCACCTCGGTCGGGGTGTCGTCATTGCCTTCCCAGGCCAGATCGTCCGGCGGCAGTTCATCCAGGAACCGGCTGGGGGCACAATCGATGATTTCGCCGTATTGCTTGCGCTTGGCGGCGAAGGTGAAGGCCAGTGTCTGACGTGCGCGGGTAATGCCCACGTAGGCCAGGCGCCGTTCTTCTTCGATGGTGTCAGCTTCAATGCTGGAGCGGTGCGGAAGGATTTCCTCTTCCATGCCCATGATGAACACGTAAGGGAATTCCAAGCCCTTGGACGCGTGCAGGGTCATCATCTGCACGCCTTCGGCGCCGTCTTCTTCTTCCTGTTGGCGCTCAAGCATGTCGCGCAACACCAGCTTGCCGATGGCGTCTTCGACGGTCATCTCGCCTTCTTCGTCCTTCTCCAGCGTGTTTTTCAACGCCTCGATCAGGAACCAGACGTTGCCCATGCGGTAATCCGCAGCCTTGTCGCTGGAACTGTTGGTGCGCAGCCAGTTTTCATAGTCGATGTCCATGACCATGCTGCGCAGGGCGCTGATCGGGTCTTCGCCGGCGCACTGCTCGCGTACCTTGTCCATGAAGCGTTTGAAGCGCGACAGGCGATCGGTGAAGCGCGTGTCCAGGTGCTCGCCCAGGCCGATTTCGTCGGTGGCGGCGTACATCGAGATCTTGCGTTCGGTGGCGTAGTTGCCGAGCTTTTCCAGGGTCGTCGAACCGATTTCCCGACGCGGCACGTTGATCACGCGCAGGAAGGCGTTGTCGTCATCCGGGTTCACGATCAGCCGGAAGTAGGCCATCAGGTCTTTTACTTCCTGGCGTCCGAAAAAGCTGTTGCCGCCCGACAGGCGATACGGCACCTGGTGGTGCTGCAACTTCAGCTCGATCAGCTTGGCCTGGTAGTTGCCGCGATACAGGATCGCGAAATCGCTGTAGGGCCGGTCGGTACGCAAGTGCAGGCTGAGGATTTCCACGGCCACGCGCTCGGCTTCGGCGTCTTCATTGCGGCAGCGGATCACGCGGATCTCGTCGCCATGGCCCATCTCACTCCACAGTTGTTTTTCAAACTCGTGGGGGTTGTTGGAGATCAGCACGTTGGCGCAGCGCAGTATACGGCTGGTGGAGCGGTAGTTCTGCTCCAGCATCACCACTTTCAGGGACGGGTAGTCGTCCTTGAGCAGCATCAGGTTTTCCGGGCGCGCGCCACGCCAGGCGTAGATCGACTGGTCGTCGTCGCCTACCACGGTGAACTGGTTGCGCGTGCCGATGAGCATTTTCACCAGCAGGTATTGGCTGGCGTTGGTGTCCTGGTATTCGTCCACCAGCAGGTAGCGCACCTTGTTCTGCCATTTTTCGAGGATGTCGGCGTGTTCCTCGAACAGCTTTACCGGCAGCAGGATCAGGTCGTCGAAGTCCACCGCGTTGAACGCCTTGAGCGTGCGCTGGTAGTGGGTGTAGACGATGGCGGCGGTCTGTTCCTTGGGGTTGCGCGCGTTTTCCAGGGCCTGGGGGGGCAGGATCAGGTCGTTTTTCCAGGCGCCGATCATGTTCTTGATCTCATCCACGCCGTCGTCGCCTGCGTATTCCTTCTGCATGATGTCAGTCATCAGCGACTTCACATCGGTCTCGTCGAAGATCGAGAAGCCCGGCTTGTAGCCCAGCCGCACGTGCTCCTTGCGGATGATGTTCAAGCCCAGGTTGTGGAACGTGCACACCGTAAGGCCACGGCCTTCGCCGCCCTTGAGCAGCGTGCCGACACGCTCCTTCATTTCGCGCGCGGCCTTGTTGGTAAAGGTCATGGCGACGATGTACTGGGCACGGATGCCGCAGTTCTGGATCAGGTGCGCGATCTTGCGGGTGATCACGCTGGTCTTGCCGGAGCCAGCACCGGCGAGCACCAATAGAGGGCCGCCGACGTAGTTCACGGCTTCTTGCTGCCGGGGATTGAGTCGGGACATACAGAAATCAGGGAGTCGTTGTTCAAAAGGGCGGGCATTTTAACAGGCTGGCAAGATTCTGCTGCTTTAGAACGACGGTGTGACGTACCACTCGATCTAAATTTGCCGGTTTTGATACTTTGCCGCAGGATGTGACGGGTAACTGCAGCGAATGTATACCGTTAGCGTATTTGATAACCCTTATCATTGGTGATTATCAGGCCGCGCGTCATAATGCCCGCCGCCAAAAAATTTTGCAGAGTCTAGGGAGCTAGCTTGTCTACGCCTGTCGAACCCTTGCGTTTGCTGCTACTGGCCGATGAGCCAGCGTGGGCAGCGTTGTTGCGCGAGTGCCTGGCGCCGATGGGCGATGGGGCTGTGCTGGTCAGCGCGCCCAACTGGGACTCGGTGAGTCGTCTGTTCGATGACGACCACAGTGCCGTGTTATTGACCACGCCCAGCCTGCAACCCGGCCCAGGCCGTTGCAGCCTGCCGTGCATATTGCTGCTGGAGCAGGAACCGCTGGTTTCACCGCTGGGTGTGAGCGATTGGCTGGTCTTTGGTGCATTGGATACCGATACCTTGCGCCGCTGCCTGCGCCACGTGCGTGAGCGCGGCGTGCTGGAAAACACCCTGCAGCGCTTGGCCGAACAGGACCCGCTGACCGGTATCGCCAACCGCCAGGGTTTCCAGACCTTGCTGGCGGCGCGCCTGGCTGAAAACGAAGGCCGTGGCCTGGCCCTCGGCCATCTGGACCTCGACAATTTTCGTCACGCCAACGACGCCTTGGGCCATCAGGCCGGCGATCGTTTGATCCTGCAAGTGGTCTCGCGGCTCAAGAGCCAACTCGAAGCCGGTGACCAACTGGCGCGCCTGGGCAGCGACGAATTCGCCCTGCTGATCGACACCCGCCGTGCGCCCCAGCGCGCCGAGTGGATGGCCGAGCGCATTACCGAAGCCATGGCCGAGCCGTATTGGGTGGATGGCGAAAGCCTGCTGATCGGCTGCAGCCTGGGCGTGGCACATGCCCGTGCCCGCGCCGGGGCCGACCCGCTGATGTGGCACGCGCACATCGCCATGCAGCAGGCCAAGAGTACCCAGGGCTGTACCTTTCACATCTTCAACGAACGCATCAACCGCAACGCCCGCAGCCTGGCCGACCTGGAAAGTGAGCTGCGCCGTGCTCTGCGCCGCGACGAACTGGAGCTGCATTACCAGCCGCGCCTGGATTTGGACGACGGGCATATCGTCGGCCTGGAAGCGCTGGTGCGCTGGCGCCACGGCGAGCGTGGCCTGTTGCCACCCAGCGAATTCGTGCCCTTGGCCGAACAGAGTGGCCTGATTGTGCCATTGGGTTACTGGGTGATCTCGCGGGCCTTGCGCGATATGCAAGACCTGCGCGAACGCGGCCTGCCGCCGCTGCATATGGCGGTCAACCTGTCGTTTCGCCAATTCCAGGACAGCCAGTTGCTTTCGACGTTGAGCCGGCTGATCGCCGAGCGTGGTGTCGAAGCCCAGTGGCTGGAATTCGAGCTGACCGAAACCGCCGTGATGCGCCGCAGTGACTTGGTCAAGCAGACCATGGACGCCCTTGGCCGTTTGGGTGTGCGGTTTTCCCTGGATGATTTCGGCACCGGTTTTTCCTCATTCGTGCACCTCAACAGCCTGCCAATTGCCTTGCTGAAGATCGACAAGAGCTTCGTCGGCGGCATGGAAGAGCGCGAAGAAAACCGCAAGCTGGTGCATGCCATGATCAACCTGGCCCACAACCTCAACCTGGAAGTGGTGGCCGAAGGGGTGGAAACCCCTGAACAGCTGGCGTTGTTGCGGCTGTTTGGGTGTGATCAGGCCCAGGGTTACCTGATCAGCAAGCCGTTGCCGTTGCCGGAGCTGGTGGAGTATTTGACGTTCGGCAAGAGCCAGCAGGCGCTGCTGGGCTGAAGGTTGTAAACCCAATCAAAAATGTGGGAGCTGGCTTGCCTGCGATAGCGGTGGGCCAGCCAGCCAATTTGGCACCTGACACACCGCCATCGCAGGCAAGCCAGCTCCCACATTGGCCGAGTACATTCTCTAGTCTGGTTGCATGGCCGGGAATTGCGTGCGCACTTCAGGCTCCTGCCGAATCATCCGCTTCATCTTCGCCTCAAACGCCCACGTCAGGCTGACGGCCGCACACGCCAGCCCAAGCGCCAAACCCCACCACACGCCCGTTGGGCCCCAGCCCAGGGTGAACGCCATCAACCAAGCAGACGGCGCGCCGATCAGCCAATAGCAACCCAAACCCACCAGGAAGGTGGTCTTGGCGTCCTTCAGCCCGCGAATACAGCCCATGGCAATGGTTTGCACGCCGTCGAACAACTCAAACCACGCCGCCACGGCCAACAGGCTGACCGCCAGCACGATGACGTCGTGGAAGGCTGGGTCGTTATGGTCCAGAAACAGCCCGATAAGCGCATCGGAAAACAGCCACAGCACAACGGCAAATCCCAACATCACCAACGCGCCAAAACCGATGCCGACCCGCCCGGCCATGCGCGCCTGCAGCAATTGCCCGGCGCCGTAATGCTGGCCGATGCGCATGGTAATCGCGTAGGACATCCCCGCCGGCACCATGAACGCCACCGAAACGATTTGCAGGGCAATCTGATGCGCTGCCAATTGCGTACTGCCCATGGTGCCCATGCACAACGCCGCGAAGGCAAACAAACCGACCTCCACTGCATAGGTGCCGCCAATCGGCAGGCCCAGGCGCCATAGCTCACGCAGATACTGAGTGTTAAGGCGCAGCAGGCCCGCGCCGAGCGGGTAGGCTGCGTAAGCCCGGTTGCTGCGGATGTACCACATCAGCGCCAGGGCCATGCTGTTGGCGACGATCGCTGTTACCAGGCCGATGCCCATCAGGCCGAGCTTCGGCAGACCGAACATGCCTTCGATCAAGGCATGGTTGAGCAAGTAGTTGAGTACCGTGCCGCCCAGGCTGATCACCATCACCGGCGTTGCCTTGCCGATGGCGCTGGTGAAACCGCGCAAGGCCATGAAGCTCAGGTAGCCGGGCAGGGCGAACGGCAGGATGGTCAAGAATTGCCCAGCCGCCTGCACGTTGGTTTCGGTCTGGCCGAACATCAGCAGCACGGGCTTGAGATTCCACAACAGCAAGCCGGCCACCAACGCCATCAACCACGCCAACCAAAGACCTGCTTGGGTCAGGCGAGTGGCGCCTTCGATGTCACCGGCGCCATGACGGATGGCGACCAGCGTGCCGACGGCGGCAATCACACCGATGCAGAAGATCGCGACGAACGAATAGCTCGCCGCGCCCAAGCCGCCACCGGCCAGGGCTTCGGGGCTCAGGCGGGCCATCATCAGCGTGTCGGTCAGCACCATCAGCATGTGCGCCAACTGTGAGGCAATCAACGGCCCCGACAGCCGCAGAATGGCCCAGAGTTCAGTACGCACCGGATGTTGCATGATCATCACACTCAAAAAGTCAGAGGGTTGGGAAAGGGCTGATTCTCGGCGCTCCCGAGGCATTACACAAAAGG
The DNA here is from genome assembly GCF_002742565.1 of Pseudomonas sp. 2995-3. Lineage (NCBI taxonomy): Bacteria > Pseudomonadati > Pseudomonadota > Gammaproteobacteria > Pseudomonadales > Pseudomonadaceae > Pseudomonas > Pseudomonas sp. 2995-3. The sequence continues at coordinate 78,215 of NZ_LJSB01000315.1, forward strand.
ATAAAAGCGATCATTCGCATGATTAAAACTCATGGTAGGGTTGGGTATTGATCTGAGGGGGTTCTTCTATGGCACGCCGTCTACCGCCGCTGTATGCCTTGCGCGCCTTTGAAGCCGCCTCCCGGCACAACTCATTTACCCGTGCGGCGGATGAGCTTTCCATCACGCAAAGTGCTGTCAGCCGGCATATCCGCACGCTCGAAGAGCACTTCGCCTGCCGCCTGTTCCAGCGCAGTGGCCGCAACCTGCAGCTCACCGAAGCGGCGCGCCTGATGTTGCCCGGCGTGCGCGAAGGCTTCGCGGCGCTGGAACGCGCCTGCCACACCCTGAACGCCGAAGACGACATCCTGCGCATGAAGGCGCCATCGACCCTGACCATGCGCTGGTTGCTGGCGCGGCTCAGTCGCTTTCGCGCCTTGCAGCCTGGCAATGAAGTGCAACTGACCAGTGCATGGATGAGCGTGGATGAAGTGGACTTCAACCAGGAACCCTTCGACTGCGCTGTATTACTGAGCTACGGGCACTTTCCGGCGGATTGGGAGGCCTGCTACCTGTTCCCCGAACTGCTGATCCCGGTGGGTGCGCCCAACCTGCTCAATGACGGGCCGTGGGACGTCCCGCGTCTGGCAAGCGCCGAGCTGCTGCACCCCACACCCGACCGCCGTGACTGGCGCAATTGGCTGGAGCACATGGGGTTGTCGTCCCAGGTGTCGCTCAAGGGTGGGCAGGTGTTCGATACCTTGGAGTTGGGCATGATCGCCGCCGCGCGGGGTTACGGCGTGTCCATGGGCGATTTGCTGATGGTGGCCGAAGATGTGGCCCAGGGCCGTTTGAGCCTGCCGTGGCCGACGGCGGTGGCCAGTGGGGAAAATTACTACCTGGTGTGGCCGAAAACCCGTCCCGGTGGCGAGCGTTTGCGGCGATTGGCGGAGTTTCTTCAAGGCGAAGTCAATGCCATGGAATTGCCCCAGGTTGAACGCCTGGCCTAGCGCTTCGGTGCAATCGTTTGCGCGGTACCCCTGTAAATCGCTCAAGTATTGTCTGCGCTTGCCGAATAAGGTGTGCTGGAACCCTTATTTTCCAGCGTTTCCCACCAGATAATTTGCCGAGCTGCGCTAAGAGATCAGGATGATCCTGGCCTCGGCCAGGAGCTGTCATGTCTCAACCTCGCGCTCGGATCGCCTCCCAGTTAGGCCTCGCCTTGGCCGTTATTTTGGCGGTCGTCATCAGCGGCAGTACTGTTTTTGCCCTGCGTTCCTTGGATTCGGCCAACCTCGACACCCGCGAGGAACACCTGGCCAGCGAGGCACGCTTGCTGGCCGACCAACTCAACACCTTTCACAGCACCTTGCGCGAGAGCACTCAGCGATTGAGCGGGCTGTTTGAAAAGCGCTTTGGCGCCGGCTTGAGTGTGCGCGCGGACCAGCAAGTCTCCGTGGCCGGTGTGCAGACCCCGAGTCTGCTGTTGGGCGATGAGGTGTTGAACAACAACTTCGCGGAGGTGGACGAGTTCAAGCAGATGTCCGGCGGCGTGGCCACGGTGTTTGTGCGCAGTGGCGAAGACTTCATTCGCATCAGTACCTCCCTGACCAAACAAGATGGCAATCGCGCCATCGGGACTGTGCTGGATCACCAGCATCCGGCCTACCAGCGCCTGTTGGCCGGGCAGAATTACATCGGGCGGGCGGTGTTGTTCGATCGCGCCTACATGACCCAGTACAGCCCCGTGCGCGATGCCGCCGGCAAGGTGATCGCCGTGTTGTTTATCGGCTTTGATTACACCGATGAGCAAAAGGCCCAGTTCGACAACCTCAAGCGCTTCCGTATCGGCCAGACTGGCTCGCTTGCCTTGCTGGACGAACAGAAGCACTGGCTGGTGCCACCGGCGGGTGTGCAGGCGTTGGATCAGGCGGTCCCGGTGATACTTGATCTGGCCAAGAACCCAGGCAAAGGCCGCTTCTGGAGCGACAAGGACGAAGATTTCTACAGTGTCGCGGTGCCGTTCGAAGGCGGCCCGTGGTCGGTGGTGGCGAGCATGCCGAAGTCCGAAATACGTGCAGTCACCTGGGCGGTGGGTATTCGACTGGTGATCGGCAGCGTACTGGCGATGTTGCTGGCAGTAGGCGCGGCGGTGTGGTTGCTGCGCAGCAAGTTGCAGCCTTTGAGCGACTTGGTGCGCCAGGCCGAAGCCTTGGGCGCTGGCGATTTGAGCGCACGCTTGAATGTGTCCAGCCATGATGAAATCGGCCAGTTGGCGAGCAGCTTCAACCAGATGGGCGAAGCACTCTCGACCATGGTCTCGCACATCCGTAAAGCGGCCGAAGAGGTCAACAGCCGGGCTCAGGCGTTGTCCGGCCTGTCGGGTGGGGCTTATGAGGGCATGGAGCAGCAGTCCGGCGAAATCACCAGCATGGCTGGCGCAGTGGAAGAGTTCAGCGCCACCTCGCTGAACATTGCCGACAACATGGGCAATACCGAGCGACTGGCCCAGGAAAACGCCCAGCAAACGCGTATTGGCCGCACCTCAATGCAAGAGGCGTCGTCGTCGCTGGAGCATATCGCCACCGCCCTCAACAGCACGGCCACGGTGATCAACACCTTGGGCCAGCGCTCCCAGGAAATTGGCGGAATCGTCGGCGTGATCACCTCGATTGCCGAGCAAACCAACCTGCTGGCGCTCAACGCCGCCATCGAGGCGGCGCGGGCCGGTGAACAAGGCCGGGGCTTTGCGGTGGTTGCCGACGAAGTACGCAACCTGGCCTCGCGCACGCGCCAGGCCACCGACGAAATCTCGGTGATGATCCAAAGCATCCAGCAGGAAACCGGCAACGCCATCAGCACCATGGAACATGGCAACGTGTTGATGCAGGAAGGCCTGTCGCGCAACGCCGACGTCGCTTCGGCCCTGGCGCGCATCGACGAGCAAAGCCGTTCGGCAGGCCAGCAGTTTGCCGCCATTACCACCGCGACCCAGGAGCAGAGCAGCACGGCCAACGTGCTGAGCAGCAACTTGCAAAGCATCGCATTGGCTAACAGCGAACAGCGCGAAGTGGTGTCGAACCTGGCCATTACCGCCAAGGAACTGGAAACCCTGGCGGCAGGCTTGCGGCAGGAGGTCGACCGTTTTCGTTAAGGCTTAATGCTCGCCCAGGCCTGGGTCCACGCGCTTGCCGATATCCTTTAGGCGCGCCAATTGGTCGACCATCCCCGGTGCCTCGTCCATGCTGGTGACGAAGGTCCACAGGTAGGTCATGACCGCGTAGATGTGGCCGGCCTTGACCGCCGGCGACAAAGCCAACTGGCTGATCGCGACCACAAACAGCAGGGCTGCCAGCGTGCCGAGAAACAGGTACGCGGCGGCCTCGCGGTCAGACAGCCAGATGCGCAGGCGTGACAGCACGTGGTAGTGGCGACGCAAGGTCGGTGCGCCGACTTTTTCGACTAACCCGATTTCTTTCTCCAGGCGATCATTCAGGCGCTCATGCAGCGCCTGGTTGCGTTGGGCAAAGCGTGGCAGCAGCGTCATGCACAGCAGCAGGGCGGCCAGGCACGCCAGGCCGACCCACGGCTCAATCACGATCAGCATCACCGCTGCGCCAATAATCGAGACCAGCGCGGTGGCGATAATCGGCACGTGTTTTTCAAAGAAGTCGACGAATTCGCGCGCAAGTACCACCCGCGCGGCGGATTTTGAGGTGCTGTGGTTCTGCTGGCGTTGGTTGAGAATCACCGGCACCGCAAGGTCGGCGTAGATCCGCGTAAAAGTGCGCGTATCCAGCGCCCGTCGCGCCGCGCCGACCACCCAGAACGCCATCACCACCAACGCATAGAACAATGCGCTGGTGGCATCGCCACGGATAATCGAGTCCACCGCAAACCCGGCAAACAGCGGGTAGGCCAGCAGCAGCGCATTTTCCAGCGCCACCAGTGACAGTGTGCAGAACAGCTTGCCGGGGTATGCCTTGGCGATCGCCTTGAGCGTTTGGCCGGCGGATTGCTGGCCGATTTTCTTGCTTTCTTCAATCAGGATTTGCGGGGTCACGGATGACATGGGTGCACCAAAGGAGTGATAGACGCTATTATTGAGCGACTGCTCAAGTATCCTTGAGCGATCGCTCAAAAAGCAAGCGCCGCTTATCTACCGGCGCCCGAAGGAATTGCCCATGTCGCGTATCGACCGTAAAGACCAGATCATCGCCGCCGCCCTGGAGCTGTTTCGCAGCAAGGGTTTTGCCGATGTGTCCACCCGCGACCTGGCCGAGCATGCCGGCTTGTCGCGCAGCCACGTCTATCACTACTTCAGCGACTGGAACGAACTGCGTCGCGAAGCCTTTGTGCGCTTTGCCAATGAGCAATTGGATGAAGTGCGCGAGCCGTTGGCGGATGCGCCGCCGCTTGAGGCGCTGGTGGGTTTTTTAGGTGATTGCCTGCCGAGCACCGCTGATGCCGGCTGGGCGTTGTGGCTGGATGCCTGGGACGAAGCCATGCACGACCCGCAAATGGCCCAGGCGTATCTGGTGATCAACGCGCAGTGGCAAGGCATGCTGGCCGAGGTGATTGAGCGAGGCGTGGCTGAGGGTGTATTTCGCTGCGACTCGCCGCAACGCGCGGCCCGGCAAATTTTCGCATTGGCGATGGGGTATGCCGATGACCTGATGCTCAAGCCGTCTGTGGAATCGGCCGAGGCGGTGCTGGATGAGGTCATGGAAGTGGCGCAGCTGCTGTTGGGTTTCTCCGCATAAGGGCTCGGTATTTACACCATTTCACTGTGGCGAGCGGGCTTGCCCCGCGTTGGGCTGCGCAGCGGCCCCGGCTCTACCGGTTGAATCGTATTGGCCGGATCAGGAGCGCTTCGCACTCCAACGCGGGGCAAGCCCGCTCGCCACAAAAGCCCACATGCCACAGAATTTGCGTTCATTAAGCGCTAGCCGACTGCCGCAGGCCGGTACTGCAAGGCCTCCTGCAAATGATGCCGGGCAATGTTTTCAACCCGCTCAAGGTCCGCCAGGGTGCGCGCTACCTTGAGCAGCCGGTGGGCTGCGCGCAGGGACAAGGTCAGTCGCTCGCAGGCGCCTTCCAGCCAGCCTTCATCGGCTTTTGCCAGTGTGCAGTGCTCGCGTAACCCCGGCAGATTCAGAAAGGCATTGGCGCAGCCCTGGCGCTTTTGCTGGCGTTCTCGAGCCTCTGCCACCTGCGCCGAAGCCGTCGCCGTATTATCGCCAGTGTGTTGGGTCGGGTTCAGCGCAGTGGTCTCCCGTGCCACGGTCAGGTGCAAGTCGATCCGGTCCAGCAACGGCCCTGAGAGCTTGTTGCGATAACGCTGAATCTGCTCCGGCGTACACCGACAGCGCCCGCTGGGTTCGCCCAAATAGCCGCAAGGGCAGGGGTTCATGGCGGCCACCAATTGAAAACGTGCCGGAAAACTCACCCGGTCGCGGGCGCGGGAGATCACGATATGCCCGGATTCGAGCGGCTCGCGCAGCACTTCCAGCACCTTGCGATCAAACTCCGGCAGCTCATCCAGAAACAGCACGCCATGATGGGCCAGGGTAATTTCCCCCGGCTGCGGTTTTGACCCGCCGCCCACCAGCGCCGGCCCCGACGCTGAATGGTGCGGTTGACGAAACGGACGGTGCGGCCAATGGCTCAACGGCGCCAGGCTGACCACTGACTGAATGGCCGCCACTTCCAGGGCTTCCTGCTCACTCAAGGGCGGCAGCAAACCAGGCAGGCGGCTGGCGAGCAAGGTCTTGCCGGTGCCGGGTGGCCCGCTGAACAGCAGGTTGTGCGCGCCCGCCGCCGCAATCAGCAGTGCGCGCTTGGCGGCAAGCTGGCCTTGCACCTCACTCAGGTCCGGGTAGGGCTTGTTCAAGTACAGCAAGCCGTCGGATTTATACGGCTCAATCGGCACAACCCCATTCAGGTGCGCCACCACTTGCAGCAGGTGGTCCACTGCAATCACCTTCAACCCCGACGCCAGGCACGCCTCCTCGGCATTTGCCCGCGGCACTATCACGGTGCGCCCGGCCTTACGCGCGGCCAGCGCGGCAGGCAGCACACCCTTGACCGCCCGCACCTCACCGGACAGGGCCAATTCCCCCAGGCATTCCACGTCATCGAGCATCAATGCCGGCACCTGCACGCTGGCGGCCAGGATGCCCAAGGCAATCGCCAGATCAAAACGCCCGCCATCCTTGGGCAGGTCGGCGGGCGCCAGGTTGAGGGTGATACGGCGGGCCGGGTATTGCAGCGCACAGTTGAGGATGGCGCTGCGCACGCGGTCCTTGCTTTCCTTGACGGCGGTTTCCGGCAGGCCCACCAAGGTAAGCGATGGAAGACCATTGGCCATATGCACTTCGACGGTAACGGCGGGGGCTTCTACGCCAATTTGGGCACGGCTGTGGACGATGGCGAGGGACATGCTCGTTCCTTGAGTGGGAGGCCGCTTCCTGCGGGTTTTTCAAGGGTAGACGAGGTGAGATGCTTTCGAGGGCGGGAGGTTTTACTGAACGTATCCAAAGAGCGACGCAGAACACCGTGGGAGCTGGCTTGCCTGCGATAGCGCCAGTGAATTCAACACCGCTATCGCAGGCAAGCCAGCTCCCACAGGGGCCGGGTTTATTCAGCAGCGGGTGGCGTCAACCGCGCTTCCAGCTCCGCTACCTTCGCTTCCAGACTCTCCAGCCGCGCACGCGTGCGGGCCAGTACGACCATCTGGCTGTCAAATTCTTCCCGGCTCACCAGGTCAAGCTTGCTGAAGCCGCTTTGCAGCAGCGCCTTGAACTGGCTTTCGATTTCGTTGCGGGGCAGCGGGGTTTCGCCGCTGAACAGGCGAGAGGCGTGGCCGCTCAGGGCGTCGAGGAGGTCTTTGGGCGCGAGCATGGGAAATATTCCGGAAAACTGTTGGCCGGCAGTGTATCACGCAGCGTCTATAGTCCTTTCACGGCCGCGAGCGCACGCTTTTCGCGCAGAGGGCTGGGCGGCTGCGCACTGTTTTTGTGCGCATTGCAGCCGCCAATACGCCCCGCAGGTGGGCATAAGTGGGCAAAGGACTGATTTCAGTGGTTTTTACGGAGCTGGCAAGGTTTCTGCTTAGACGATCATGACCCATGCACTGATGCAGTCGCTGTGACGAATGCAGTGCGCCGACGGATCAGGGGTACAGGTTTCGTCACCAGTGGTTCGCTGGCGTCGCAACGGCAAATGCCGAGGCGACGACGCGTTACAAAGCCAGGCACTGCGCTTAGACTTGAGACGGGTTTGTTTTCCTGGGGCAAGTCCACCAATTCGGGAGAGAGTTTTCATGAAGCTAGTCACTGCCATCATCAAGCCGTTCAAGTTGGACGATGTACGCGAGTCACTGTCCGAGATCGGCGTGCAGGGCATTACCGTTACTGAGGTCAAAGGCTTCGGTCGGCAGAAGGGTCACACCGAGCTGTATCGCGGCGCGGAATACGTGGTCGATTTCCTGCCAAAGGTGAAGATTGATGTCGCCATTGACGACAAGGATCTTGACCGGGTTATCGAGGCGATAACCAAGGCGGCCAACACCGGCAAGATCGGTGACGGCAAGATCTTCGTGGTCAATCTGGAACAGGCTATTCGCATCCGTACCGGCGAAACCGATACCGACGCAATCTAAGCCGCCAAACCCCCAACGCCCCAGGAGAAAACAATATGACTCTGCGTAAATTCGCGGGGCTAGGAGCCCTGTTGTCCCTCGTAATGCCGGCCCTGGCATTGGCGGCGGACCCAGCCCCTGCTCCAGTCCTCAATTCCGGCGACACGGCGTGGATGCTCACATCCACCGCGCTGGTACTGTTCATGACCATTCCGGGCCTGGCGCTGTTCTACGGCGGCATGGTGCGCTCCAAAAACATTCTTTCCGTGATGATGCAGTGCTTCGCCATCACCGGCCTGATCACCATCCTGTGGTTCGTTTACGGCTACAGCATGGCGTTCGACACCACCGGTATGGAAGCAGGCGTCGTCAACCTCAACTCGTTCGTGGGCGGCCTGTCCAAACTGTTCCTGTCGGGTGTAACCCCGGCGAGCATCACCGGCCCTGCGGCGCTGTTCCCTGAGGCGGTGTTTGTCACCTTCCAGATGACCTTTGCCATCATTACCCCTGCGCTGATCGTCGGTGCATTCGCCGAGCGTATGAAGTTCTCCGCGATGCTGATCTTCATGGGCGTCTGGTTCACCCTGGTCTATGCGCCGATTGCCCACATGGTGTGGGGCGGTCCGGGCTCGTTGCTGGGCGACTGGGGCGTGCTGGATTTCGCCGGCGGCACCGTGGTGCACATCAACGCCGGTGTGGCCGGCCTGGTGGCGTGCCTGGTACTTGGCAAGCGTAAAGGCTTCCCGACCACCCCGATGGCACCGCATAACCTGGGTTACACCCTGGTCGGTGCAGCCATGCTGTGGGTTGGCTGGTTCGGCTTCAACGCAGGCTCTGCTGCGGCGGCCAACGGTACTGCCGGTATGGCGATGCTGGTCACTCAGATCGCTACCGCTGCTGCGGCGCTGGGCTGGATGTTCGCCGAGTGGGTCACCCACGGTAAGCCAAGCGCACTGGGCATTGCCTCGGGCGTAGTCGCCGGCCTGGTTGCAATCACTCCGGCTGCCGGCACTGTTGGCCCGATGGGCGCTCTGGTCATCGGCCTGGCAGCGGGCGTGGTGTGCTTCTTCTGCGCCACCACCCTGAAACGCAAACTGGGCTACGACGACTCCCTGGACGCCTTCGGTGTGCACGGTATCGGCGGTATCCTCGGCGCGATCCTCACCGGCGTGTTCGCAGCGCCTTCGCTGGGCGGCTTCAACGCGGCCACCACTGACATCGCGGCGCAAGTCTGGATCCAGTGCAAAGGCGTGGGCTTCACCGTGATCTACACGGCCATCGTGACTTTCATCATCCTCAAGGTGCTGGACATGGTGATGGGCCTGCGGGTGACCGACGAAGAAGAGGCGGTGGGCCTCGATCTGGCGCAACACAACGAACGCGGCTACAACTTGTAAGTACGCGAAAAAAAGATGCCCGGCTTGCCGGGCATTTTTTTGTCTGGTGTTTGTCTGTGGCTAAAGGCGGATGGGTTTTTTGCCGAGTTTGTGATGGGATCCACACGGCACTTTTGAGGATGCGAAAGTCTTACATGCATGTAGGCGTATTCGACACTTTGTTTTTTCCCAGACCGCGCTAGAATGCGCGCCGATGGGCGGAGAACTGTATGTGGCAACAGACCCTGATTACCCTGCGGGCCAAGCCCCGGGGCTTTCACCTGGTAACGGATGAGTTGCTTGCCGGCATGCCTGAGTTAAAGGCTTGCCGAGTAGGCCTGTTGCATTTGTGGCTGCAGCACACCTCGGCCTCGTTGACCATCAACGAGAATGCCGACCCGGCGGTTCGCCGTGACTTCGAGCGTTTTTTCAACTCGCTGGTGCCGCAAGGGCGTGCAGGGTTCGAACACAACGACGAAGGTCCGGATGATCTGCCGGCGCACTTCAAGGCCAGTCTGCTGGGCTGCCAGTTGAGTTTGCCGGTCAAGGCCGGCCGCTTGGCGATAGGGACTTGGCAAGGTGTTTATCTGGGCGAGCACCGTGATCATGGCGGTGCTCGTAAAGTCCTCGCCACCTTGCACGGTGATGGGGCATAAGCCACTGGTTATCCAGTGGATGTGGTTTTTTTCCGGCGACCTCGACAGAGGGTGAAGCTGGGCTATAACTAATCTGCTTTTCGCAAGTCATGAGGTAGAACATGAGCGACGATGATCTGGAAAACGACGACCTTGAAGTAGGCGACGACGACGAGGCTGAAGAAGGCCTTGAAGCGGCAGCTGAAGACGTTGCTGACGACGACGGTGGCGATGATGCACCCGCCCCGGCAGCCAAAGGCAAAGCCAAGGCCGCTGTCTCGGTAGACGAACTGCCGAGCGTTGAAGCCAAGAACAAAGAGCGCGATGCGCTGGCCCGTGCGATGGAAGAATTCCTCGCTAAAGGCGGCAAAGTGCAGGAAGTCGAGGCCAACGTGGTGGCAGACCCACCGAAGAAGCCGGATAACAAGTACGGCAGCCGACCTATCTGAGGTCAGCAGACTGCTTGTAAGAAAAAGCCCGCCGTCGCTGCGGGCTTTTTCATGCCTGAAACAAATTCTTAAAATTCATTGCATAGCCCTGTGGGAGCTGGCTTGCCTGCGATAGCGGTGGGTCAGACAGACCGCTATCGCAGGCAAGCCAGCTCCCACTTTGAATCTTCAGCGTGACTGCCAGCTGCGCAGCAGCCCCGGCAACTCTGTCAGGCTACGAATCTCTGCATCCGGCTGCTTATCCGCTTCCCACGCCTTGCCCGTCGGGTTGAACCACACCGCGCGAAGCCCGGCCTGCTGCGCACCGGCGATGTCATCGCCAGGGTGATCGCCAATATGCACGGCCTGACTTGCATCCACGCCACCGCGCTGCAAGGCTTCCTGAAACAGCCGCGCATCCGGCTTGGCAATGCCGATATCCTCGGCGCGCAGGGCAAAGTGGAAGTAATCCGCCAGCCCCACGCGTTGCACATCGGCATTGCCGTTGGTGATCACGCCCAGCAGGAAGTGCTGGCGCAGCGCCTTTAGCATGGGCTCCGCTTCCGGGAACGGCGTGAGCTGGTGACGGGCGTGAATAAACGCCTCGTAGCACACATCCGCCATCTGCGTGGCCTCAGGCTGTGGGTAACCCGCCTCTTCAAACGCGTGCATCAGGACCTTGTGACGCAGGATGCTGATGCGATATTTAAGCTCTGGATGGCGCTCCAACACCTGCTGGCGAAGGCTGGCGAAATGTTCCAGAGGCAAGTCGCCAACCTTGGAGGCGTTAAGTGCCAGCCATTCGCGCATCGACGCCTCGGCGTTGATGATGACGGGTACGTTGTCCCAGAGCGTGTCGTCCAGGTCGAAGGTGATCAGCTTGATACTCATGAGTCGCCGCCCTTGATGCGTTTGGCCCGTGGATGGGCGCTGTCGTATACCGTCGCCAGGTGCTGGAAGTCGAGGTGGGTATAGATCTGCGTGGTCTTGATATCGGAGTGGCCGAGCAGCTCCTGCACGGCGCGCAGGTCCTGGGACGACTCCAGCATATGGCTGGCAAAAGAATGTCGCAGCATGTGAGGGTGCAGGTTTTGCCCCAGTTCGCGCTCGCCGGCCGCCTTGACCCGCACCTGAATCGCCCGTGGCCCCAGGCGTCGGCCTTGCTGGCTGACAAACACCGCATCGTCGGCCGGGTTGGTCAACAGGCGCAGCGGCAACCACAGCTGCAAGGCTTCGCGGGCCTTCCTGCCCACCGGCAGCACACGGGTCTTGCTGCCCTTGCCGAGCACTTGTACCAGGCCGTCCGCCAGGTCCAACTGATCCAGGTTCAGGCCGGTCAGCTCCGACAAACGCAGGCCCGAGGAATAAAACAGCTCAAGAATCGCCTGGTCACGATGGGCCAGGAAGTCATCCTCAACGGCGCCGTCCAGCAGTTGCAGGGCGCGGTCGGTGTCGAGGGTCTTGGGCAGGCGCCGTTCGCCCTTGGGCGGCGACAGGCCGTTGGCCGGGTCGTGGTCGCACAGGCCTTCACGGTTGAGGTAGTGATAGAGGCCGCGTACCGCTGAGAGCAGGCGCGACAGGCTGCGCGAAGACTGGCCCGCCTGGTGCAGGCGCGCGATCAGGCTGCGCAGGCTCTGGATATCCAGCGCCTTCCAGCTGGTGATCTGTTGTTTTTCGCAGTACGCCAGGACCTTGTTCAGGTCCCGTCGATAGGCTTCCAGGGTGTGAGGCGACACCTGGCGCTCGTTGCGCAGGTGAGCGCAATAAGCGTCCAGTTGCCGTTCCATGGCTAGCGCACCGCGCGCAGGGTGGTGGTGTGGCGGGGCAAGACGCGGCCCAGCACTTCGGCGATGTAGGTCAAGAACAGCGTGCCCACCGAGCTTTTGTAGTGCGCAGGGTCACGGCTGGCAATCGCCAGCACGCCGTGCAAGCCTTGATGGCTGAGGGCGACTACGGCGGTGGAGCCGATCTGCTTGCGCTGTTCGGCGCCAAACAGGAAATCCAGCTCGTGTTCACGCAAGGTGCCGCTGATGGTCTTGCCTTCCGAGAGCAGGCCGCCGATTGCGGTTTGCGCGTCGCTGCCGCTGACCCAGCGGCCCACCGGCATCGGGTTGTCGCTGAACAAAATCAGGCTGACAAACGGCACCTGAAAGTCTTGGCGCAGGCTGTCTTCCACGGCGATGACCGTTTCTTCCAGGCTGTTGGCGTCCATCAGGGTCAGTATCAGGCGGCGGGTCTTGTCGAACAAGCGGTCGTTGTCGCGGGCCACATCCATCAGGTGTGAAAGCCGATGGCGCATTTCGATATTGCGCTCGCGCAGGATCTTCATCTGCCGCTCCACCAGCGACACGGTATCGCCACGCTGGTGGGGGATGCGCAGGGCGGGCAGCAGTTCTTCGTGTTCGACGAAGAAGTCCGGATTAGCCTCAAGGTACGCCGCGACAGCAGCGGCCTCCAGACTTTCGCTTGGGGTTGCTTGGGCGGGTACTTGAGGCTTATCGGTCATTAGCTTGGCTCACTCATAGACGGACCTGTCCTTCGTATACACGCGAGGCCGGCCCGGTCATCATCACCGGGTGGCCAGGCCCTGCCCACTCGATGGACAAACGCCCACCCGGCAGGTCGATCAATAGGGGCGAATCCATCCACCCCTGGCTGATCGCGGCGACGGCTGCGGCGCAAGCACCGGTGCCGCACGCCTGGGTTTCGCCGGCGCCGCGTTCCCATACACGCAGTTGCGCACGGGTACGGTCGATCACCTGCAAAAAGCCCACATTGACCCGTGCCGGAAAGCGCGGGTGATGCTCGATCTTCGGCCCCAGCTCATGCACCGGGGCGTTGTTGATGTCGTTGACCCGCAGTACGGCATGGGGGTTGCCCATGGAGACGGCAGCGATGTCGACGATTTTGCCTTCTACATCCAGCGCGTAACTGGCGGCCTGCTCGGTGGCCTGAAACGGAATATCCGCTGGCACCAGGCGTGGCGCGCCCATGTTGACGCTGATCTGGCCGTCGCTGCGAATGTCCAGCTCGATTACGCCGCTTTTGGTCTCGACACGAATCTGGCGCTTGGCAGTCAGGCGTTTGTCCAGCACAAAGCGCGCAAAGCAGCGCGCACCGTTGCCGCACTGTTCCACTTCGGAGCCGTCGGAGTTGAAGATCCGGTAACGGAAATCCACCTCCGGGTTGCTCGGCGCCTCGACGATCAGCAACTGGTCGAAACCGATGCCGGTGTGCCGGTCGCCCCACTGTTTGGCGTGCTTAGGCAGGATGTGCGCGTGCTGGCTGACCAGGTCCAGGACCATGAAATCATTACCCAGCCCGTGCATCTTGGTAAAACGCAGCAGCATGGCTTACTCCGGCAGCAGGCTTTCGCCAGCAAACAACTCGGCTACCGTCTCGCGGCGACGCACTTCAAACGCTTGATCACCGTCCACCAGCACCTCGGCGGCACGGCCGCGGGTGTTGTAGTTGGAACTCATGACAAACCCGTAGGCACCGGCCGAATGCACGGCCAGCAGGTCGCCTTCCTCCAGCGCAAGCTGACGATCCTTGGCCAGGAAGTCGCCGGTTTCGCAGATCGGGCCGACGATATCGTAGGCGCGGCCTTCGCCCTCGCGCGGGGTTACGGCAGTGACGTCCATCCACGCCTGGTACAGCGCCGGGCGAATCAGGTCGTTCATTGCTGCATCGACAATGGCGAAATCCTTGTGCTCTGTGTGCTTGAGGTACTCGACCTGGGTCAGCAGCACGCTGGCGTTGGCAACGATATAACGGCCCGGCTCGAACATCAGGGTCAGGCCGAGGCCTTCGGTGCGCTCACGCACAGCCTTGATGTAATCGGCGATCAGCGGCGGCTCTTCATCGCGATAACGCACACCCACACCACCACCGAGGTCGATGTGTTGCAGGTAGATGCCGCACTCGCCAAGGCGATCGGTCAGCGCCAGCAGGCGATCAAGGGCGTCCAGGAACGGAGGCAGGGTGGTCAGTTGCGAGCCGATATGGCAGTCGACACCCAGCACTTCCAGGTTCGGCAGCTGTGCGGCACGGATGTACACGTCTTCGGCGTCGGCAATGGCGATGCCGAACTTGTTCTCTTTGAGACCGGTGGAGATATACGGGTGCGTGCCGGCATCGACGTCCGGGTTGACGCGCAGGGAGATCGGCGCGCGAACGCCCATCTCGGCGGCGACCACTTGCAGGCGCTCCAGCTCGTCGGTGGATTCGACGTTGAAGCAATGCACGCCCACTTCGAGCGCGCGGCGCATGTCTTCGCGGCTTTTGCCGACGCCCGAGAAGACGATCTTGTCAGCCTTGCCGCCGGCAGCCAGAACACGTTCCAGCTCGCCACGGGAAACGATGTCAAAACCAGCGCCAAGACGCGCCAGGACATTCAGTACACCCAGGTTGGAGTTGGCCTTGACCGCGTAGCACACCCTGTGTGGAACGCCTTCCAGTGGGTCGGTGAACGAGCGGTATTGGGCTTCGATGTGCGCACGCGAGTACACATAGGTCGGGGTGCCAAACTGCTCGGCAATCGCGGACAGCGCCACGCCTTCCGCGAACAGCTCGCCGTCCCGGTAGTTAAAAGCGTCCATGATGTTCCCTTAGTAAGTGTCGTGCTTATGCGCTTTCGCAGCTTTCTGCGACGACTGTGCCTGGTCGTTCGGGTCTTTGCTGTCATCGGGCAGGTACAGCGGGCCTTTTTGACCACAGGCACTAACGAGGCAAGCGACCGCGACGAGCGCAGCAAGGGAAGAGATCAGGCGCTTCATGGCGAAATCCTTGAATATGCATTAATTGCGCCCGAGTATACCGACCACCCGGCAGCTTGCCTATGCGCCGTAATACCCGTCCGGCGGGGGTTTGCCGAGCATGTCGCGATTCGGCCTACGCTAAATGAGGATATTTCACGCGGCTGCGGGTAATGAAATCGGTATCCTTTGCAATCATCATGGCGCGTCCGTATCGTGCGCCGCTTGAGCGTGACCAGACACTTTTCGAGGTTCCCACAATGAGTTTGACCGAAGCCCGTTTTCACGACCTGGTGGATTCGACCCAGCAGGCGCTGGAAGATATTTTCGACGACAGCGGCCTGGATGTGGACCTGGAGAACTCGGCTGGCGTGCTGACCGTTAAGTTTGAAAACGGCACCCAACTGATCTTCAGCCGTCAGGAGCCGCTGCGTCAGCTATGGCTGGCGGCGCGTTCGGGTGGTTTTCACTTCGACTACAACGAAGAAGACAAAAACTGGCAGTGCGATACCAGCGATGAGCTGTTAAGCGAAATGCTCGCACGCCTGGTCCAGGAACAAGCCGGCGCTGAGCTGGACTTCGACGAGATCTGATCGTGACCCAGCCTGCACCTGTACGCCCACCCAAGCCGCTGTTCAGCAATGTCAGCCCGGCAGTGCCGTCACCTTGTATCAGTTTGTGTCGCCTGGACGAGCAAAAAGTCTGCCTTGGCTGCTACCGGCACGTGGAAGACATCCGCGAATGGCGCTCCGCCGACGATGCCCGGCGTCGAGTGATCTGCGCCGAGGCCGAACAGCGCAGGGCGCGCGCCTGAGGCCGTCTTGTTTATTTGTGACGCTGTGGTAGTGTCCGGGTACGCCTCAACTCATCGAGGCCCGTGAGAACCCCGCCTTTTCCTGGCGGGGTTTTGCTTTTTTGTGCAGAAAAAAGGAGTCTGCCTGAATCATGACCGCACCTTCCATCATTCTTACCCGTCTTGACGTGCAGCGTCTGGAGCAATTGATCGACCGCTTGGGCGACGACTCTCCCGGCGCCGAAGCGTTGCAAGCCGAACTCGACCGCGCCGAAGACGTGGTTGGCCACGATGAAGTGCCTGCGGGTGTCGTGACCATGAACTCCAGCGTGCATTGCCGTGAGCAAGGCAGCGGCAAGGACTACCACCTGACCCTGGTGTACCCGAAGCACGCGAACGCCGATGAAGGCAAAATTTCGATCATGGCTCCGGTAGGCAGCGCCTTGCTTGGCCTGCAAGTGGGCCAGCACATCGACTGGCCGGCGCCGGGCGGCAAAACCCTCAAGCTTGAATTGCTCAGCGTCGAAGGCCAGCCCAAAGATGGCGGCGCCTTCCCTCTCTAAATCTGGCTCAGCGCCGCATTCAGCGACAACTCCAGCTCGGCCTTGTAACGCAGATACAAGTTGCTCGGGCTTTGCACATCACCGAGCAGGCCGGACAGGTCCAGGTCGGTGATGTAGCAGCGGTAAAGCTCGGTCTCCCGGCGTTGCCCGACGATTTCCTGGGCGACCACGGCAAACAGTTGGTCGCCGAACTCCAACTCCGAAAACTCCCGTTGATTGCAATACAGCGTGATGCCGACCTGGCCGGGTGCGGCCTTGCCGATAATCGCCTGCACGTCATAAAACGGCTTGTTGGCCGGGTTTTGCGGCACCGGCCGAGGCTCGATGCCGCGGGCGCGGTGGCTGCCTGACGGCAACAGTTGGTAATACAAAATCTGCACTTCACCCAGCGGCTGTTGCGTGTCCAGCGGTGCCAGCGCTTCGCGGCGATAGATGATCGACTGCAGGAAGCGCTGCAGTGGCGCCAGCAGGCTTTGCTCATCATGAAACGGCAAGCGTTGCTGCCACAGCGCATTGAACTCATCCAGCACATACAGCTCGGCGAAGCCTTCATTGACCCGGTAGAACACCTGCACACAATCAGCCACGCCCATGGGCAGCAGCAGGGCCAGGTCGTGGTCTTCCAGCGCCATGGCGTCCAGGTGCAGCGGGCTGTAGCTGGCCAGTTCTTCGCTGAGGTAGGCGATCAGCGCATCCTGGGTCAGCAGTGGCACGTGAGTGGCCTGGCCCGGCGTCAGTTCCATCACGTGATAGTGCTGCTGCACCTGCAGGAGGTAGCGGTGATTGGACTGGCTCAGCAGCAGGTTCTGCACGGTGTCGAAAATTTCTTCCACCCGCTGGGCAATGAATTGCGCACGGTTGTGGCAGAAGCAGCGCACCCGCAGGCGTGGCAGGTGGTTCGGCGGCAGTTGGTTGAGGTAGTCGCGCAGGCAGTCGAGCAGTGCATGGGGGCCGTCGTAGCGGCTGACCAATACCTCGTTCCAACTGTTGAGCGTGACCTGATCCAGGGTCAGCACCAGGTTGTCGCGCACACCGGCGTAACTCAGGGAGTCAGTGCGCTCGGTGGTCATCAGGATATTCAAGTCGCGGTGATGCTTGAGCGGGTCGACGCCGACGTTGATCAGCAACAGCACCTCTTCCGGTACCGCCGAGCGCAACAGGCGGTCTTCATCAACGCTGGCCAGGGGCAGGGCGATGGTCTGTTGCAGGCAGCCCAGCAGGTTGAACAGCTCGAATTCCGTCATGTCGCTGACGCCTGGGTGCAAGGCCAGGCGCGTGCTGCTGTCGATCACGCCGTTGCGATGGCACCAGGTGAGCATTTCCAACAGGTCGCGGCTGCGCTTGATCGGCGCGAAGTGCTCCCATTCCAGCGCCGTGAGGTTGCCGTTGTACAAGCCCCAGTGGTGCTGGCCGGGCTCTTTGCGGTTGGGCGATTGCACCAGGGTCAGGGTGTCTTCGGCCAGGTCCGGGGCGATGCCGGGGTTGATGAACTCGACCTTGCCGGCTTTACGCTCAAACGCGGCATACAGGCGCCGACCCAGCACATTGAGGTCGCGCTTGTTGATCAGGCTGACGGTCTGCTCGGTGCGAGCGAACTGGGTGAGAAAGCGGTAGCTGTAATTGAGTTCGCTGACCAATGCGCGGCGCTCGGAAGCCACCTGGCGCACTTTCCACTGGCTGCGGCTGTCCAGCAAGGCCAGTTGGCGCTGGTCCCAACCCCATTCATGGGCCAGGCGTTCCAGCAACAGCCGCTGCCAGCTGGTGCTGCGTTGGCCGGCGCTGAGCTTGCGATTGACCTTCAGGTACAGCGCGCGGCGTACCAGCTCCAGGCGATCGGGTTCATTGCGCGCCCTGAGGTATTCCTCGATGCGACGGTAGACCACGATGTACGGGTCCAGCTCATCCAGGTCCATCTGGTTGGCAAACACCGCACGTTTGAAGCGCAGGCTCAGGCAGTGCACGTTCGGGTGTTCGCTGGCGTACACCTCGGTCAGCAGCAGCTTGAGCACCGATTTGTAAGGCGACTCGATGCCCTTGAACAGTTGCCACAACCCCGCGCCGATAAATTCGCCCGGCGGGATGTGCGCCAGGTGGCCGAGGTCGAGGGTTTCATCGGCGCGGATAAAACGTTTGGAGATCAGCGCGTGGGTGAACTCGGCGTAACGGGTTTCTTCATAGACCGGCACCAGCCACCAGATGGGCGTGCGCCCGGCGAGCCAGATGGCGGTGCGGTAGAACTCATCCAACAACAGGTAATGCTGGGTGGTGCCGCAATCGTCAGAGCTCAGTTGCGTATCGCGCTCGCCTGAAACAAAGCGCGTCGGCTCGATCAGGAAGAAATGCGCCTCGGCGCCCATGGTCAAGGCCCAGGCTTCCAGCAACTGGCACTTTTTGCGCAGCTCGGCCAGTTCGTTCTCGCCAAGGTCCGGAGCGTGGCAGACCCACACGTCCATGTCGCTCTGGTCCGCCTGGGCCAGGGTGCCGAGGCTGCCCATCAGGAACAGGCCATGGATCGGCCGCGGCGGGTTGCCATGGCGCGGCTTATAGGAGAACGAGCGGGTCAGGCGCTGGGCTTCGGTGAGGGCCTGGGCGTCGGGTTCGAAATTCGACAAGCCTGCCGGCGTGCTGCTCGAGACGTAGCCGGGCAACAGCGGGTGGTTGACGTGGAAAAACAACGGCAGCAGGGTCAGCACGCTTTGTTGGCGCGGCGTCAGCCCTTCGACGGCGCGGGCCATGCGGCCTGCATTGAGGGCCATGAAGCGCGCACGCAACTGGGCCAGCACCTTGCGGTCGATGCCTTCGTCCAAGTCGGGGCGGATTTCATGGGTGCGGGTCATTTCTGGGTCGTTGGCTCGCAGAGCCCGACGTGGGCGGCCGTGTAGGAGTTTACAGCCAGAAGCGTAGGAGGTTTAGATGATATGTGGCTTTTTGGCGTCAGAATTTTGTGCGGCCCACAGCAACGCCCTCGGAATCCGCAGCAGGCGGACCCCATGGGCGACAGTAAGGTGTCAGGCAGCTTCTTTGGTAGTGGCGGTAGTCAGGATAGTCAGCAGGGTTTGCGCTTGCTCGGCAGCGTCGCGGCCGAGGCTGGTCAGGTAGCCCCCATCCGGCTGGTCGATCAGGCCTTTGGCATGAAGGCGTTTGGCAGCGGCGATGGCAGTAGGCGCGGCGGTCTGGTGGACTTTCAGACCTTCCTTGGTGCTGTCCAAGGGGAAGAGTACAAGGATTTCCAGTTCGGCAACCAACTCAGGGGTATACGACATAAGGACTCCAGACTTTCTAAAATTTATTAGAGGCTAGCAGGCCATAAGGTGAACGCACTTTGCCGAACTGTCCAGCGTGTTGCTGCGTGCCCGGATTATTCCTTTTCCGGCGGCAACTCAGGCAGCGCCCGCAGGGCTGTTTCGTACCATTCGGTATTGAATGCGCGATCCTCGTCCAGCATCGCGTCGATCTCGAAAGCCAGCACGTGAGCCATGAGATTCAGGATCTCTTCACGCTCATAACCCACCAGGGTCAGTTTGTTGAACGTAGCCTTGGCGGCAGGCGGGTTGTCGCTTTCGATTTGATTTTCGATCGCTTCGATCAGTGTATTTTCGGTGAACTCTTCTTCGTCGCTGTCGATATCGGTCGGCTCGCTCATGGCAGGCTCCTCAAGGAAAGGGCGCCAGTCTACCGCCATTCAGGCAACTGATGCTGCTGGTCAGGCGGCCTGCATGGATCTATAACTCTTGCAGCCAACCCCACACCCGGCCTGGAGGCATTCGCAATGCTCAAGCTTTACGGATTTTCGGTCAGCAACTACTACAACATGGTCAAACTGGCGCTGCTGGAGAAAGGCCTGCCGTTCGAAGAAGTGCCGTTTTACGCAGGCCAAACCCCTGAAGCCCTGGCCGTCAGCCCGCGTGGCAAGGTGCCGGTGCTGGGCGTCAAGCAAGGCTTTATCAACGAAACCAGCGTGATCCTCGAGTACATCGAGCAAACCCAGGAAGGCCCGTCATTGCTACCCGCCGACCCGTATCAGCGCGCCCAGGTGCTGGCGTTGTGCCGGGAGATCGAGCTGTATATCGAGTTGCCCGCCCGCGCGTGTTTTGCCGAGGCGTTCTTTGGTATGCCGGTGCCGGATGCGATCAAGGACAAAACCAAGGCTGAGTTGTTGCTGGGGGTTGGTTCTTTGGGCCGGCACGGCAAGTTCGCGCCGTATGTGGCGGGTGAGAGCTTCACGATTGCCGATCTGTATTTCATGTACAGCGTGAACCTCGCCTGCGCGGTGGGCGAGAAGCTGTTTGGCCTGGATTTGCTGGCGCAGTTGCCGAAGGCCAAGGCCTTGCTGGAGCGCTTGCATGAGATGCCCAACGCCAAGAGGGTGGCGGCGGACAGGGAGGCAGCGATGCCGGCGTTTATGGCGATGATTGCGGCCAAGAAGTAGATATTTGGCGGCAGGGATGACGCTATCGCAGGCAAGCCAGCTCCCACATTTTGAATTGTGAACCCATTCAAGTGTGGGAGCTGGCTTGCCTGCGATGCTTTTAGCGGTTGGCGAGCAGTGCCTGGCCGCGCACAACGGCTGCCTTGACCTGCGCCGGCGCAGTGCCGCCCACGTGGTTACGGGCATTCACCGAGCCTTCAAGGGTCAGCACGGCGAACACGTCCTGCTCGATCTGGTCGCTGAACTGGCGCAGTTCTTCCAGGCTCATTTCCGCCAGGTCCTTGCCGGTGTCCACGCCGTACTTCACAGCATGACCGACGATTTCGTGGCAGTCACGAAATGGCAGGCCACGGCGCACCAGGTAGTCCGCCAGGTCGGTGGCAGTGGAGAAACCGCGCAATGCCGCTTCACGCATGATCGCGTGCTTGGGCTTGATCGCCGGGATCATGTCTGCAAACGCACGCAACGAATCGCGCAGGGTGTCGGCAGCGTCGAACAGCGGCTCTTTGTCTTCCTGATTGTCCTTGTTGTAGGCCAGGGGTTGGCCTTTCATCAAGGTCAGCAGGCCCATCAGCGCGCCGAACACACGGCCGCTCTTGCCGCGCACCAACTCCGGTACATCGGGGTTTTTCTTTTGCGGCATGATCGAGCTGCCGGTGCAAAAGCGGTCCGGCAGGTCGATGAACTGGAATTGCGCACTGGTCCACAGCACCAGCTCTTCGGAGAAGCGCGACAGGTGCATCATCGCAATGCTGGCGGCGGCGCAGAATTCGATGGCGAAGTCGCGGTCCGACACGCCGTCCAGGGAGTTGCCGCCCACGGCGTCGAAACCCAACAGCTGCGCGGTGTATTCGCGGTCGATCGGGTAAGTGGTGCCGGCCAATGCCGCGCTGCCCAACGGCATGCGGTTGGCGCGCTTGCGGCAGTCCACCAGGCGCTCGTAGTCGCGGCTGAGCATTTCGAACCAGGCCAGCAAGTGGTGGCCGAAGGTCACAGGCTGCGCGGTTTGCAAGTGGGTGAAACCGGGCATGATGGTGCCCGACTCACGCTCGGCCTGCTCCAGCAGACCTTTTTGCAGGCGGGTGATTTCGGCCAGGATCAGGTCGATCTCGTCACGCAACCACAGGCGGATATCGGTGGCCACCTGGTCGTTACGGCTGCGACCGGTGTGCAGTTTCTTGCCGGTCACACCGATGCGGTCGGTGAGGCGCGCCTCGATATTCATGTGCACGTCTTCCAGGTCGACGCGCCAGTCGAACGTGCCGGCTTCGATCTCACCGCGGATGGTGGTCAGGCCGTCGATGATGCTGTCGCGCTCGGCGTCGGTCAGCACGCCGACCTTGGCCAGCATCGTGGCGTGGGCGATCGAGCCCATGATGTCGTGGCGGTACAGGCGCTGGTCGAAGGTGACGGAGGCGGTGAAGCGCGCGACGAAGGCGTCGACGGGTTCACTGAAGCGGCCGCCCCAGGACTGGTTGGTCTTGTCGGTGCTCATGGATTCGCTCGTGATCTGCTTAAAAAGAGGCGTGGAGGTGTGCCGCCGATAATAACAGGGTTGCCCGTTGAGGCGATGCTACGGGTGATCGGCATTTTTATTTGCGCCAAGGATGGCTAAGTGCCTTGCCGCCGAACGCATCCGGGACGAGACTGGGGGCAGGCGTTAATTGAAACGATATTTGACGATTGAGCAATATCGTCTCAGCGAGCGTCTACAGTTGCACTGATAGAGCGTGAATGCACCAAAGTCGGGTGATGCGGTCATAGCCCAGACTATCCATTAAAAAAGGGGGGTATTCGGATTGTGTATCAGCAAACCCTACGACGATGCCCAAAGGCAGCAGGTCTTGGGCGCAATTGAACAGGTCCGGGTAAATTTGGGTGCCGCTGCCGGGGCACTTTTTGCCGCTCGCGCTAGTCTTAGCGTGGATCGCTGTGACGCAAGTCACCGCACCTGTCTACGCTATCCTTGTGCGAGACTCACGCAGGAATCCAGCGCAATATGAATGTCCTGATCGTTGATGACGAACCCCAAGCCCGCGAG
Source organism: Pseudomonas sp. 2995-3 (assembly GCF_002742565.1). Lineage (NCBI taxonomy): Bacteria > Pseudomonadati > Pseudomonadota > Gammaproteobacteria > Pseudomonadales > Pseudomonadaceae > Pseudomonas > Pseudomonas sp. 2995-3. Next base: position 100,858 of record NZ_LJSB01000315.1, read on the forward strand.
CGACTGAGCCGTTTGGTCAGTGAACTCGAGGGTTATACAGTCCTTGAACCGAGCGCCACCAACGGCGAAGAGGCGTTGACGCTGATCGACAGCCTCAAGCCGGACGTGGTGTTGCTCGATATCCGCTTGCCGGGCCTTGATGGCCTGCAAGTCGCCGCCCGTTTGAGTGAGCGAGAATCGCCACCTGCCGTGGTGCTGTGTGCCGCTCAAGAAGAGTTTTCCACCGAGACCCTGGAAGCCAGCGGTGTCAGCTTCATCGTCAAGCCGGTGGCGAGTGAAGCATTGCTCAAGGCCCTTAAGAAGGCCGAGCGACCAAACCGCGTGCAACTCGCTGCGCTGACCCAGCCGGCCGCCCAAAGTGGCAATGGGCCGCGCAGCCATATCAGCGCGCGGACCCGCAAGGGCATCGAACTGATCCCGTTGGACCAGGTGGTCTACTTTATTGCCGATCACAAGTACGTGACCCTGCGTCACGAGACCGGCGAAGTGTTGCTCGACGAGCCGCTCAAGGCCCTTGAAGATGAGTTTGGCGACCGCTTCGTGCGCATCCACCGCAACGCACTGGTGGCGCGCGAGCGAATAGAACGCTTGCAGCGCACGCCTTTGGGGCACTTTCAGTTGTTCCTTAAAGGGCTTAACGGTGATGCCTTGATCGTCAGCCGACGTCATGTCGCCGGCGTGCGCAAGATGATGCAGCAGCTTTAGCCCAAGGGCTGTAGCGAGGCCTGCATTCCGATATCCCGGTGCGACGTGGCCAGGGAGGCCCCGCACTTGCTGATTCAAATCAAAGCGTGTTTGCCTGAGCTGTTATTATCTGCCGTATCTATTCAGTACGGATTGATCCATGTCCTCTCGCGAAATCCGCATCGCCACTCGTAAAAGCGCCCTGGCCTTGTGGCAGGCCGAATACGTCAAAGCACGCCTTGAACAGGCTCATCCAGGCCTCAAAGTATCCCTGGTGCCCATGGTGAGTCGCGGCGACAAGCTGCTTGACTCACCCCTGTCGAAGATCGGCGGCAAGGGCTTGTTCGTCAAGGAACTGGAAACCGCGCTGCTCGAAAACCAAGCCGACATCGCCGTGCATTCGATGAAAGACGTGCCCATGGACTTCCCCGAAGGCCTGGGTCTTTTTTGCATCTGCGAGCGTGAAGACCCGCGTGATGCCTTCGTCTCCAATACCTACGTGTCCCTGGATGACCTGCCGTTGGGCAGCGTCGTCGGCACCTCCAGCCTGCGTCGTCAGGCGCAATTGCTGACCCGTCGCCCGGACCTGCAGATTCGTTTTTTGCGCGGCAACGTCAACACCCGATTGGCCAAGTTGGACGCCGGCGAATATGACGCGATCATCCTTGCGGCTGCCGGCTTGATCCGCCTGGGCTTCGAAGACCGCATCACCTCGGCCATCAGCGTCGAAGACAGCTTGCCAGCCGGCGGGCAGGGCGCAGTCGGCATTGAATGCCGCACCGCCGACAGCGAAATCCATGCCTTGCTCAAACCCCTCGACCACCACGACACCGAAGTGCGTGTCACTGCTGAACGTGCCCTCAACAAGCACCTCAACGGTGGCTGCCAAGTGCCGATTGCCTGCTACGCGGTGCTTGAAGGTGAAAACCTCTGGCTGCGTGGCTTGGTCGGTGATCCGGACGGCGGCACGTTGCTCACCGCCCAGGTGCGTGGGCCACAACGTGACGCGACCGCCTTGGGTATCCAGGTCGCAGAAGAGTTGCTGGGCAAGGGCGCCGGCGCCATTCTGCAAAAAGTCTACGGCGAGGCCGGCCCGCAGTGACCGATTGGCGCGTGCTGCTGACGCGGCCCGCTGAAGAGTCGGCGGCCGTGGCTGCGTTGTTGGCCCAAACTGGTATTTTCAGCAGCAGCCTGCCGTTGCTGGATACCGAAGCTTTGCCCGCCACGCCCGAGCAACGGGCTGTTTTTGCTGACCTGGGCCGCTATAGCGCGGTGATTGTGGTGAGCAAACCGGCTGCACGCCTGGCTGTGCAGCAATTGCAGCAGCCCTGGCCATCGTTGCCGTGGTTCAGTGTGGGCGCTGCCACTGCGCAGGTACTGGCCGATCACGGTCTCAACGTTCACTATCCGCAAACCGGCGACGACAGCGAGGCCTTGCTTCAATTGCCGGCCTTGCGCGAAGCTGCCGCGCAGCCCGGTGCCCGGGTGTTGATCCTGCGTGGCGAGGGCGGCCGGGAGTTGCTGGCTGAGCGTTTGCGTGAGCAAGGTGCTAGTGTCGATTATCTGGAGTTGTATCGTCGTTTCCTCCCGGCTTACCCCGCCGGGGCGCTGATGCAACGCATCCAGTTGGAACGCTTGAACGGCCTGGTGGTCAGCAGTGGGCAGGGTTTTTTACACCTGCAAGCCCTGGCCGGCCCCGATTGGCCGAAGGTGGCTCAGCTGCCGTTGTTCGTGCCCAGCCCTCGCGTGTCTGAAATGGCGCGGGCCGCTGGTGCAGAAAAAGTTGTGGATTGTCGCGGCGCGAGTGCCGCGGCTTTGTTAGTGGCGTTGCGCAGCGCTGCCTCATAAGGCATGCGGCGCCCACTCTCTGATACGCAAAGGACGGATACGTGAGCGAAACAACCTTGCCTAAAGATGACACCCAACCCGCACTTGATGCGCCGGTTGAGTCGCAGGTCGCCGCGCCACGCCGTGGCAATGGCCTGGCGGTTGTGGCCCTGTTGCTCGGTGCCGCAGGCGTCGCCGCCGGTGGCTGGGGGATCTGGCAGGTCCGTGCCCTGCAAGCCAGCAACCAGCAGCAGTTGGGCCAGGTACAGACCCTTGATGATCAATCCCAATCCCTCAAGCAAAGCCAGCAACAGCTGGCGGCGCGCCTGGCGCAGTTGCCTGGGGCGGACGAGCTTGAGGAGCGCCGCCGCCTGGTCGCCCAATTGCAGGGTGACCAGCAGCGTCTGAGCCAACGCCTTGAAACCGTGCTGGGCGCCAGTCGCCAGGACTGGCGCCTGGCTGAAGCCGAACACCTGATCCGCCTGGCCAGCTTGCGCCTCTCTGCCTTGCAGGACATCAACAGCGCCCAGTCACTGGTCCAGGGTGCTGACGAAATTCTGCGCGAACAGAGTGACCCAGGCGCCTACGCCGCCCGCGAGCAGTTGGCCAAGAGCCTTGCCGCGCTACGCAGTACCGAGCAACCCGACCGCACCGGTTTGTACCTGCAACTGGCGGCACTGCGCGATCAGGTCGTAGCGCTTGCGGCTATCGCACCGGAGTATCAGCTCACTGAACCTGCATCCGAAGGGCGCTCGACCACCGATACGGAAAATCGCCTGAGCCAGTGGTGGGAGCAGATCTCTCGTTACTTCCGAATCGACTTCAACCCCGATGACAACATTCGCCCGTTGCTCGCCGGCCAAGGCCTGAATCAGGTGCGCCTGGCGCTGAGCCTGGCGCTGGAGCAAGCCCAGTGGGCCGCACTTAACGGCGAAACGGCGGTGTACAGCCGCTCGCTGGGTGAAGCGCGCAGCGTGCTGCAGGACAACTTCAATCAGGACAACCCGCAGAGCAAGGCGATGCTGGCGCGCATTGCCGAGCTCGAGCCCAAGGCGGTTTCGGTGGTGACGCCGGACCTGGCCAGCAGCCTGGCCGCAGTGCAGGCCTATCTTGAGCGCCGTCATCTGTCTGCCGATGAAGCCAAGGCGTCGGCGGGCACGCCGGCGACCCAGGAGTAGAGCCGATGAAGCGTTTTTATGTGATCCTGGTGTTGGCGGTTGCGATCGCTCTGGCACTGGGCGTGGGTATTTCGAAACACACCGGCTACGTGCTGATTACCTATCCCCATCTGCTGCATTACGAATCGAGCCTGTGGGCCACGCTGGTGGCGGTGTTTGCCGTCTTTCTGGTGATCTACCTGCTGCGTGTGCTGCTCAGCTTGCTCACCACCTCCGGTGGCGTAGTCAACCCATGGTCGCGGCGTAACCGCAGCCGTCGTGTGCAGATAGCCATCGAGCAAGGCCAGATGGACCTCGCCGAGGGCCGCTGGGCCAGCGCCGAACGTCACCTGCATCGCGCTGCTGAAGCCGAGCGTCAGCCGTTGTTGTACTACCTCGGCGCCGCACGTGCTGCCAACGAACTGGGCCGGTATGCGGAGTCCGACGGTTTGCTGGAGCGTGCCTTGGAACGCCAGCCACAGGCGGAACTGGCTGTGGCCCTGAGCCATGCGCAACTGCAGATGGACCGTGGCGACACTGAAGGTGCGCTGGTGACGTTGCAAGCGATGTACGAGCGTCACCCACATAACGCGCAGGTCTTGCGCCAATTGCAGCGTCTGCATCAGCAGCGGGGCGATTGGCCGTCGGTGATTCGCTTGTTACCCGAACTGCGAAAGGACAAGGTACTTCCCGCTCCCGAGCTGGCTGAGCTTGAGCGCCGTGCCTGGGGTGAAAACCTTGGGCTGGCGGTCGAGCGTGAACAGCAGGGCGAAGCCGGGTTGCAGTCTTTGGAGAGAGCGTGGGAGCAACTGACCTCCGCCCAGCGCCAGGAACCGCAACTGGTGTTGGCTTACGCTGAGCAACTGCGTCGGCTGGGTGCTGACGCCAAGGCCGAAGAAGTGCTGCGTGGCGCAATCAAGCGCGGCTATGACAGCCATCTGATCCGGCTTTACGGTTTGTTGCGTGGCAGTGACCCGGGCCGTCAGCTGAAATTTGCCGAAGGCTGGCTCAAAGACCATCCGGGGGATGCCAGCCTGTTGTTGACACTGGGTCGCCTGTGTCTGCAAAACAGTCTGTGGGGCAAAGCACGCGACTATCTGGAAAGCAGCCTGCAAGTGCAGCGTAATCCCGAAGCCTGTGCTGAGCTGGCGCGCTTGCTGGCCCAACTGGGCGACACCGAGCGCAGCAACCAGTTGTTCCAGGAAGGTCTGGGGCTTCTGGACAGCCGCTTGCTGGCATCACCGCTGCCGGTGCCTGCGCGAGTGTAGGAATGAAGGTCAAGGTTGGCCGGACCTTTCTGAGGGCCAACCTTTCTTTATCGCGTAAAACCCGGGCGCTAAAGCTCTACGTAGCAAATTCCTACCGCCAACTGCTTGAAGTCATCCAGGTTCTGACGGCATATCCCCAGGCTGTTGCGGAATTGTCTGCTCTGGCGCGTATTGAAAGGAGTCAGGCCTTTACTCTACCGTAAGGGTCTATCTCCTGCGGTACGGATGACAATGTCTTTGGCCCCTTCACGCTCTCTGTTTCTCCTGGCGTTCTTGGCTGGTGCGCTGACGTTGGGTGCGTCTTTTTATCTTGAGTTCGGCGCGCTCTTGCGTCCTTGCTTCCTGTGTCAGGTGCAGCGCATCTTTTTGGCCGCATTCACTCTGATTAACCTGGCTGCGGCGATTCATAACCCAAAACGTTCAGGGGTCTACCTATACGGGTTGGCCAGCATGGGCTGCGCAATGCTCGGGGCCATCACTGCGGTACGCCAGGTGCTGCTACAAAATGCCGCGCCGGAGCAGGCCAGTGATTGCTGGCCCAGTCTTCACTACATGATTGAAAACCTGTCGTTATGGCAAGCACTGCAACTGACTGTAAAAGGCACCGTGGACTGCGTAGAGCTCAACTGGACACTGTTTGACCTGAGCCTGCCCGAATGGAGCCTGTTGTTCTTTTTGGCGATGCTGGTGCTCGGCATCATGCAGTTTTCACGATTGTTGCCGGGCCGTCGCTTGCACCCTGCGAGGTATTGAAAATTCGCCGTAATGTGTAGGACGGGATTAAACACTTGTATGAACTTTCTCTCCTGCGTACCTTGAAGCCATAGTCATGCGGGCATAATCTGGCCCGCACGCGTTATAGAAACCGTTTGTGACATGCGGCCTTGTCCGGCTCCCGCCTCAATGTTTGAGGTGTTGCGCGGGCACAGGCGGCAGCGCCCCTATAGGGAAGAGAGATCACCATGCTGGAAAGTTGTCAGAATGCTCAGGAACGCTGGGGTGGAGTGCACAAGCTGATCGACAGCTGGTTGAAGGCACGTCACGAACTGGTTCGAGCCTTTGATGCTCTTGGCGCCAAGCCCGAGGCACTGGCTGAGAATCGCAAACCGTTGCAAGAGTTCTGCGGCGTGCTGATGGATTACGTATCTACGGGCCACTTTGGTGTCTACGATCAACTGACCAAGGAGGCTAAAGCCTTTGGCGATGATCGAGGGTTGGAGCTGGCTGATACTATCTATCCGCGCTTGGAGGCTATCACTGAGAAGCTCGTTGCCTTTAACGACCTGTGTGATGCCGGCAAGTGTGTCATTGAGAAATTCAAAGAGCTGGGTGGGTTGCTGCATGAGCGCTTCGAGTTGGAAGACTGCCTGATCGAAGTGCTGCACAACGCTCACAAAGAAGAGTCGGCCGCCCAGGCTTGACCCTCAGAGTGAGATAAAAAAACGGTGCCATGGCGCACCGTTTTTTATTGGGTCAGTGGCGAGTGCCGAGCAATTCGATCTCGAACACCAGTGGCGTATACGGCGGGATCAACTCACCCGCACCGTCGGCACCATAGGCCTGGGCGGAGGGAATTACCAAGCGCCATTTCGCGCCTACCGGCATCTGCTGCAGCGCGCTGCTCCAACCACTGATCACACTGTCCAGGCGAAACCATTGGGGCTGAGTGCTCTTGTCGAAGACTGTCCCATCGGGCAGCCGTCCTACGTAATTTACGTGCACCTCATCACTGGCCAGCGGTTTGCTGCCGTTGCCGGGTGCCAGCTCGGTTAGCAGGATGCCATCTGCCAGTTCACGCACGCCGCTGACGGATTTTTCCTTGGCTAAAAACTGCTGTTCGGCAGCGAGGGCTTTTTCGCTTTGTGGAACCTCGGCGTCGGCAGCGTTTTGTGCTTCGTGTTGCGCAAGGATCTGTTCGATGCGTGCATCGTCCAGCGCCAATGGCTTGCCCTGATAGGCTTGCTTGAGGCCATCGAGCAGGGCTTGGATCTGCAGGTCGGGAACCTGCTGGCGCAAGCGCTCGCCGAGGCTTGCGCCCAAACTGTAGGCAAGGTCGTGTGGGTCTGGGGCGGTGGTTTTGGACGGCGATTGCTCGCCTGCATTGGCCACGCCAATCGCCAAGCCAAGCACTAAAAAAAGATAACGCGACATGCTGTTTCTCCCGCCGAAAGTGCGACGGATTATGCCAGTGTGAGTGGGCAAAAAGTGCCGCAGTTTTTTGTTATATCGATAAGAATTTACTCACGGTGCAACGCAAGGCAAACGATACTGTCAACATGCCCTAGCGGCGGTAAGAGCAGAGGGCTAGTATGAGCCGCACCCACGTCAGCCAGGAGGTAAACCATGTCGGCCAAACAGAAGCCTGTTAATACCCCGTTGCATTTACTCCAACAACTTTCGGGCAGCTTGCTCGAACATCTGGAAAGCGCATGTTCCCAAGCGTTGGCCGATGCAGAAAAACTGCTCGCCAAACTGGAAAAACAACGCGGTAAAGCGCAAGAAAAGCTGCACAAATCCCGCACCAAACTGCAAGACGCCGCGACTGCCGGCAAAGCCAAGGCACAAGCCAAAGCCAAAGACGCGGTCAAAGAACTTGAGGACCTGCTGGACGCTCTCAAGGATCGCCAAGCTGAAACCCGCACTTACATTTCCCAACTCAAAAAAGATGCTCAGGAAAGCCTGAAACTGGCCCAGGGCGTTGGTCGAGTGAAAGAAGCTGTGGCTAAAGTATTGGGCGCCCGCACACCGGCAAAAGCTGCCGCGTCGAAAGCTCCAGCCAAGGCTGCGGCCAAGCCAGCTGCAAAAACTGCTGCTGCAAAACCAGCGGCCAAGCCAGCTGCTAAAACCGCTGCTGCAAAACCAGCGGCCAAGCCAGTTGCTAAAACCGCTGCTGCAAAACCAGCGGCCAAGCCAGCTGCTAAAACCGCTGCTGCAAAGCCAGCGGCCAAGCCAGCAGCTAAAACCGCTGCTGCAAAACCAGCTGCCAAGCCAGCAGCTAAAACCGCTGCTGCAAAGCCAGCGGCCAAGCCAGCAGCTAAAACCGCTGCTGCAAAGCCAGCGGCCAAGCCAGCAGCTAAAACTGCTGCTGCGAAACCAGCCGCCAAGCCAGTGGCTAAACCCGCTGCTGTAAAACCAGCCGCTAAGCCAGCTGCCAAACCTGCTGCCGCTAAGCCAGCTGCAAAGCCAGCCGTTGCCAAGCCTGCTCCGGCCAAGCCAGCAACTCCGGCAGCCGCGCCTGCTACCCCGGCAGCGTCCAGCGCTCCAACCGCATCGGCCAGCAGCACCCCTGCACCGGTAGCGCCAAGCACCACCCCAACCAGCGCTTCCTAAGTGCGGGTGGCCACGACGCGCAGCTGCTGCAGCGCGTCGTGGTCAAGGTTGGCGGCTTCGGTCGCCAAGCCTTCCAGCCATTTCGGTTGACTCACTTCCCCAGTCGGCCATGCCTGCGCCAACGCTTCCAGGCGCGCTAACAATTCCCGTTCGGCCTCCAGCTCCAGAGCTTTGACTCGCTCGCGTAATGCCGCCAGAGGCATATCCTGTTGCGCCAGGGATCGCCATTGCATGCGCATCTGTCGTAACGGTTTGACCACCGTTTTTTGCCAAGGGCGTGCTAGCTGCTGCAGTGCCTGAATACGCGCAGGCTCAAGTGCAACGCCACGCTGCTCCAGCCAGGCGCCACACAGCAACAGGCACACATCCGCGCCGTGTTCCTGCAAGCGCAGGCAGGCGGCTTCGCACCCTGGGCGGGCGTAAATCGATAGGGCAAAGCTCCACAGGTCAGCGCACATATTCACACCCAAGCCAGCGGCCAACGAAGCTGGTAGACTCCGCCGCCATTATGATCCGACTTCAAAGCCTAACATTACAGCGTGGCCCGCAACGTCTTCTTGAAGACGCCGAGCTGACCCTGCACGCCGGTCACAAAGCCGGCCTGATCGGTGCCAACGGCGCCGGCAAATCCACGTTGTTCGCCCTGTTGCTGGGTGAGCTGACCCCGGATTCCGGGGACTGCTTGCTGCCGGCCGACTGGCGCATCGCCCATATGCGCCAGGAGATCGACACCCTCGACCGCATTGCGATCGACTACGTGCTCGATGGCGACCTGCGCCTGCGCCAGGTGCAACACGACCTGGCCGAGGCCGAGAAAGCCCAGGACGGCGCCGCTCAGGCCCGCCTGCACTCGGAGCTGGACAGTGCCGACGGTTACACCGCCGATGCCCGTGCCCGCAAGATGCTGGCCGGTCTTGGGTTTACCAACGAACAGATGGATCGCCCGGTCGCCGACTTCTCGGGTGGCTGGCGCATGCGCCTGAACCTGGCCCAGGCGCTGATGTGCCCCTCGGACTTGTTGCTGCTCGACGAACCGACCAACCACTTGGACCTCGATGCGATCCTGTGGCTGGAAGACTTCCTCAAGAACTATCAGGGCACCTTGTTGCTGATTTCCCACGACCGGGACTTCCTCGACGCCGTGGTCGATAACATTGCCCACGTCGAACAGAAGAAAATCACGCTGTACCGAGGCGGCTACACCGCGTTCGAACGCGCGCGCGCCGAGCGTCTGGCCCAGCAGCAACAGGCCTTCGAAAAGCAGCAGGCGCAACGTGCGCACATGGAAAGCTACATCGCCCGGTTCAAGGCCCAGGCCACCAAGGCCCGCCAGGCCCAGAGCCGGATCAAGGCGCTGGAGCGCATGGAAGAGCTGTCGGCGGCCCATGTCGATTCGCCGTTCGACTTTGTATTCCGTGAGTCGGTGAAAATCTCCAGCCCCTTGCTGGATCTTTCGGATGCACGCCTGGGTTATGGCGATAAAACCATCCTGGAGAAGGTCAAGCTGCAGCTCACGCCGGGTGCGCGCATCGGTTTGCTTGGCCCTAACGGTGCGGGCAAATCGACGCTGATCAAGAACCTGTCCGGCGAGCTTGAGCCTTTGGCCGGCCGCCTGACCCGTGGCGAGAACACGGTGGTGGGCTACTTCGCCCAGCATCAGTTGGATTCCCTGGATTCCAAGGCGAGCCCGTTGCTGCACTTGCAGCGTCTGGCGCCGACCGAGCGCGAGCAAACGTTGCGCGACTTCCTCGGCGGCTTCGACTTCCGTGGCGCACGCATTGATGAGCCGGTGCTGAATTTCTCCGGCGGCGAGAAGGCCCGTCTGGCCCTGGCGTTGATTGCCTGGGACAGGCCGAACCTGCTGCTGCTCGACGAACCGACCAACCACCTGGACCTGGAAATGCGCCTGGCGCTGACCATGGCCCTGCAGGAGTTCAGTGGCGCGGTGCTGGTGGTGTCTCACGATCGCCACTTGCTCAAGAGCACTACCGACAACTTCCTGCTGGTGGCTGACGGCAAGGTCGAAGAGTTCGACGGCGACCTGGACGACTATGCGCGCTGGCTGACCGATTACCGCCTGCGCAACGCGCCGGTGAGTAATACGCCGGTGAACCCTGACAAGACCGACAAGAAGGCCCAGCGCCAGGCCGCCGCTGCCCTGCGCCAGCAGTTGGCGCCGCACAAGCGCGAAGCTGACAAGCTGGAAGCCGAACTGGGCAAGGTGCATGAGCGCCTGGCCAAAATCGAAACCAGTCTGGGCGACAGCGCCGTCTACGAGGCGGCGCGCAAGGACGAGCTGCGCGACCTGCTGGCCGAACAGGCCAAGCTCAAGGTGCGCGAAGGGCAGTTGGAGGAAACCTGGATGGAAGCCCTCGAAGTGCTCGAAACCTTGCAAGCGGAGCTGGAGGCGCTGTCCTGATGGAAGCGTTGCAGTTGCCGCTGCCGGCACAATGGATCGCGCCGATCTGGGTCGGCGTGCAGATACTGCTGATCCTGCTGGCGGGTTATTTCGCCCAGCGCTTCGTGGCCAAGGGCTTGAATCGACTGGGTGAACGCTACCCGTTGCCACCGCAGTTGCTGATGCCACTGCGTGGTGGACTGCGCTGGCTGATCATGGGCAGTGCGCTGATTTTTGTGCTGGAGCGCCTGGGCGTTTCCGCCACCGTGTTGTGGACGGCGTTGTCGGGGTTTGTCGCAGTCGCGGCCGTGGCGTTTTTTGCCATGTGGTCGGTACTGTCCAACCTGCTGTGTGCGATTTTAATCTTCACTGTCGGGCCGTTTCGCCTCGGTGATATCGTCGAGCTGGTGGATACCGTCGACAAGCCGGGTGTAAAAGGCCGGGTGGTGGCGATTAACTTGCTCTACACCACATTGATCGAAGTGGAGGAGGCTGGCACTGACAGTGCGATGGTACAGGTGCCAAATAGTCTGTTCTTCCAGCGCTCGGTGCGACGTTGGCCAGGTACCCATACGTTTCCGGGTGACCGTTGACACTCAATGCGGGTAAAAATCTGTAGCCAGCCTTCACTCGGCGGAGTTAGCTTTAGGCACAACCGCTAATTCTTCTCCGAGGTGTGTAATGGCACTCGACACATGGCTTGCCTTTTTCCTGGCCAGTTGGATCATCTCTCTTTCCCCCGGCGCTGGTGCCATCGCTTCGATGTCCAGCGGCCTGCAATACGGTTTCCTGCGCGGCTACTGGAACGCCATTGGCCTGCAACTGGGCCTGGCGATGCAGATCGCCGTGGTGGCGGGCGGCCTGGGTGCCATTCTTGCGGCCTCTTCGACCGCGTTTTATGCGATCAAATGGTTTGGTGTGGCGTACCTGGTGTACCTGGCCATCAAACAGTGGCGCGCCTTGCCGATGGACATGAGCGAGGATGCGACGATACGCCCGATCGGCAAGCCAATGGCGATGATGTTCCGTGGTTTCCTGGTCAACGCCAGCAACCCCAAGGCCCTGGTGTTCATGCTGGCGGTTCTGCCGCAGTTCGTGAACCCGCAGGCGCCGCTGCTGGTCCAGTACCTGATCCTGGGCGCAACCATGATCAGCGTCGATATGATCGTAATGGCGGGTTACACGGGGCTTGCGTCGAAAGTCTTGCGGCTGCTGCGCACACCCAAGCAGCAAAAACGCATGAACCGCACGTTTGCAGGCTTGTTTGTGGGAGCTGCGGGGTTTCTCGCCAGCTTGCATCGCGCAACGGCTTGATTGACGAAAACCGGCTAAAAATGTGGGAGCTGGCTTGTCGAGTCGTCGCACCGCTGCGATAGCATCACCGAGGTGTAACTGACGCACCGCAGTGTCTGCATCGCAGGCAAGCCAGCTCCCACATTAGTTATGTGTTGGCTTTGAAACGCGTGCTCAGCGCAGAATCTTCGGCGCTTCGTCCCTTGGCAGGTTATTGCGCAATGCAGGCTTGCCCGGGTCTGCGTAGCCACCTCCCAGCTGTTCCGCCAGTTGGCGCGCCACATCCTCACCCAAGGCTTTCGACACTTCCCGCACCACACGCGGCCGGTTCAGGCTCACACGCACGTCACGGTTGTTCACCAGCTTGGTGTCCTGGCCTTCACCCATGGCGGTAAATGCCGAGGTGATCTCGAAGGTGCGGGTATTGATCAGGCTGAAATCGGCCACCAACGTCAGGCCCAGCACTGCTGAGTAGCTGTTGGTGTGGTCCAGGGCGTTGATGTCCTGGGTGAAGTCGATGTCTGACAGCGTACCGAACAGCACATAGTCCGCGCCCTTGAAGTTACCGGCCTTGATGCGTTTGATCACATCATAGACGTCACCCTTGGCGTCGGCGGTGTAGGGCGTGCCCTGCACCAGCTGAAACTGGTGCGATTTGAGGATCTCGCCCTTGATATCGCCGCTGAATTTACGCAATTCAGTCTGTTCGATATAGCTGGTGCGGCTCTCGTACTCGCTGTAGGCCGAGGCACCGCTGGCGTTGTACGCGCTGGCCTGGAAGTTGTTGCTGGCCGACACCGCGTGGATGTACTCCTCGACGCGCGCCTCATAGGCCAGGTCGGTGACCGCGATCTTCGGGGCGGCCGAGGCGCCAAAGGCGCACAGCAGGCTGATCATGCCGATCCATGCACGCATTGCTTAGCGCTCCGTGGTCTTGCGGATTTCTTTCTCGTCCATCCATTCGGCCAGGCCGCTTTCAACGTCGATCAGTTGCAGGCTGAACTTGTAGAACACGTCCTTGTAGTCCGAGCTGCGCTTGACGATGGAGCTGATGGAACCTTCCAGGCGGTACTTCGCGGCGACCATGTTGCCGGTCTTGCTCACTGTGGATTTCTTGTACAGGCCGCTCTGGTTTTGCAGCTTGAGCTGGTCGACCTGGCTTTGCATGTCGGTGTTATCGCTGGCGAAACGCGCGGTGCCGGTTTTCATCAGCTGGGTCTTGATCGACGTGGTGATCTCGCGGGTATCGATGTACTCGCTGGTCTTGTTCTTCACGTCATAGACCTGTACCACCGGGCGGCCTTGCAGGATGCCGGACTGGGCCAGGGAGCGGGTCATGCTCTCGGCAATCATCTGCAGGTCGGTGGAGCCGAACTCGTTGGTCACCAGCTCCACGGCCTTGGAGTCGCCGTAGCTGATGTTCTTGCCGCCGAGTACCGGCGAGGTGTTGGAGCAACCGCTGGCCAGAAGGGCAACGAGGGCGAGAATCGAGAAGCGTGCAAACATGGGGAAATCTCTCTGAATACGGTTAGCGCAGCGGCTCAAGGGGTTTTCACTTCGAGACGGAAGTCAGCGGCCTGGGGCAGGTTGGCGATCGCAGGCAGGAACGTTGCCTGGTTGGCGTACAGGTTCAGCACTTTCCAGGTTTCTTCATCACCCACCGGGAAACCATCGGCACCCAGCCAGGCGAAGCGGTAATACATCATCTGGTTGCTGCTGGTGATGTTGCTCAACTGCACCTTGGCGGTCAGGAAGCCATTTTCGCGGGCCACGCGGATGGCGCCGACGGCGATGCCCTTGAACTTGCCCATCACCACGATTTTGCTGGCGGCGCTGCCGGGTTCCGGTGGCGGCGCAGTGGCGCAGCCGGCGAGCAGGACCAGCGCCAGGGCGCCGAGGATGAAATGACGCATAGCGTGCTCCTTAAGGTTGTTTGAGGGCGATAGCCTGGGTGGAAGTGCTCGGCACCACATGGGCTGCAAGGCCACCGGCGAACACCTGGTTGCCGACCACGCGCAGGGTGATGACCTGATAGCGCTGGTCGGCCTTGACCGTCACCCGCGTGCCGCCCAGTGCGTTGGGCAAGCTGACTTGGTGCTCGCCGTGCTTGAGGCGCAGGCGTGTCACTTGGGTCATGTCCGGCAGGGTGCGCCAGGTGCGGGTGTCGGCGCCTTCGGTCACGGCCGAGGCGATGCCCAGCACCAGCCCCGCCATGGGGTTGGTCTTGTTCAGGTTGTTTTGTGTCACGCCACGGCTGACCGCACGCACAGTGGTGCGCAGGATGATCCCCGGCATGTCGTCACGCAGGGCGCGGCGGGACATGGCGGTGGTGCTGTTGAGCACGGTGAGGTTCTGCTGTTTTCCGTCGACGCCGATCTGGCCGAAGGCCTGGGTGGAAGTGTCGGCCTTGATCACCGGGAACGACAGCGGGGTGATCACCAAGTGGCCGTCAATCGGAATCGGCAGCGGCAGGCGGATCGAGTCACGCGCCGGTGCCAGGCCACTCTGCACCACGATGAGTACATCGGTCTCGTCGGCGCCGACCTTGGACTTGTCCAGGTCCAACAACGCCTGTTCCAGCAGCGGTGTGTTGGGGCGCAACTCGGCAGCCTTGCGATAGCCCGGTGCAGCCAGGTCTTTTTCACCCAGGGCTTCGTAGACAAAGCCTGCCAGGTAATGGCTGAACGCACTCTGGTAACTGTTCTTCAGGCCGACCACTTCCGGCGCGTCCAGCGCTTCCACCGGGTAGCCGCGCAGGTCTTTGATCTGGGTAGTGACGCCCTGGCGCTCGGCTTCGTTTTCGCGCTTTAAGTATTCCTTGTCTCGCAGGTCGGCGATTACGGCTTCGCGCTCGTGGGTCTTCTTGATCTCGGTGCGGGCGCCGTCGAAATCATTCAGGGCCAGCAGGTTCAGGGCCATCTGGGTGGTCAGCATGACTTTTTCGTAGTCATAACCTTCGTAGCGACGCACCTTGTCGTTGACCAGGAAGCTGCCGAACTGGGCGAGGTACTTTTCGCTGTCGAACTTGACCGATTCTTCCCACTTGAACACTTGCAGGTCGGCGCTGCGCCAGGCGGTCTGGCTGCCGGTGAGGTCGCCTTTGGCGCGCAACAACTCGCCCTTTTCAAAGAAGTAGAGCAGGTCCTTGTCTTCGCCGGTGTTGTTTTTTTCCAGCAGGGTCAGGGCGCCGTCGACGTTACCGGTGGCCAACTGCTGGTTGGTGGCTTGCAGCTCGGTGTCGTAGCTGCGAAACATTGAACAACCGGAGAGCAAGGTAACCGCCGCCAGTGTGAGCGGGGTTAAGGCGCGAAATGCCATGCAAACTTCTTCCCTGAGAGTGATCGGCTGATGTGCAAATTCCTCATAAAAACGAGGAAATAAATTCCCTTTTGCAATAACAGGGCGCGGCATTATAGGCGTCATTGCTGGCAAAACAATGGCTTTTTGCCGCTGCAAGTGGCGCTGAGATGCCATTGCTTGTCTCTTGATTGCACGGGGCTCACAGGCGCCAAATCACGAACGCCTTGAGTCAAACGCTTTAAAATTCAACAATGTGTTACTTCGTATTTCCCTTTGAGATTCATTCATGATTGCCCCCATCCGTTTTCTCGCCTGGTTGCTGCTGCCAGCCTTGATGTCATGCAGCTTCAACCTGCTGGCCGCGACTGCCGAGGGCGCCCCACAAGCCCTGCATTTGTTGGACTACATTGGCGCTGACTACCCTCCGACGGTGGAGGCGGGCAAGGTTATCGATGAATCCGAATATCGCGAACAAGTAGAGTTTCTCGGGGTGTTGCAGGGGCTGGTGGCCGAGCTGCCGCAAAGGCCGGAGCGCGCCGAGTTGGTCAAGGGCGTCGACGAATTGTTAGCGGCTGTATCCGCTCACCAGGACGGCGCGACCGTCGCCCGCCAAGCCCGTCAGCTGGGCGCCAAGTTGGCGGTGGCCTATGAAGTCAGCCAGGCACCGGCTATCACGCCAGACCCTGCGCGGGGTGCGCCGCTGTACGCCCAGCACTGCTCGGTGTGCCACGGTACTGCCGGTGCGGGTGATGGCCCGGCGTCCACGGGCATGACGCCGCCGCCAGCGAACCTGCGCGATGCGGTACGTCTGGACCGCCTGAGTCTCTACGCGATTTACAACACGTTGGGCCTGGGTGTTGAAGGCACCGACATGCCGTCCTTCGCCGACCAACTGGATGACCGTCAGCGCTGGGACCTGGCCACCTACATTGCAGGCTTCACCGCCGACCCGGCTGCCGCCAAAAGCGAACAGCCTTTCAACCTTGCCGACCTCGCTCGCCAAACCCCCAACGAGGTGCTGGCAGCCAGTGGCCCAGCCGCTGCCGCGACGTTCCGCGCCCAGCGTGCGCAGCCGCCACAGGTTAAGCGTGGCCCGGCGCAGTTGCTCGACTACACCGCGACCACGTTGGACAAGAGCCTCGCCGCGTTCCGCAACGGCGATCACGAACAGGCCTATGACCTTTCGGTCGCAGCGTACCTGGAAGGCTTTGAGCTGGTAGAAAGCTCCCTGGATAACGTCGACGCCAACGTGCGTAAAGACACCGAGAAAGCCTTGATGGCCTACCGGCAGTCGTTGCAGGACGGCCTGCCGGTCGAGCAGGTGCAACAGCGCCTGGACGTGGCCAAAGGCAAACTCACCGAATCCGCCGGATTGTTGGGCAGTGATGGCCTGAGCTGGTCGCTGAGCTACATCTCTGGTTTGCTGATTCTGCTGCGCGAAGGCCTTGAGGCGATCCTGGTACTGGCGGCGATCCTGGCGTTCCTGCGTAACACCGGCCAGCAATCGGCGGTGCGCAGTGTCAACGTCGGCTGGGGTTTGGCGCTGCTGGCTGGCTTGGCGACCTGGGCACTGGCGGCATATGTGATCGACGTGAGCGGCGCCCAGCGCGAATTGCTCGAAGGCTGCACGGCGTTGTTCGCCAGTGTGATGGTGTTGTGGCTGGGCGTATGGATGCATGACCGACGCCACGCGGCGGCCTGGCAGGATTACATCAAGAGCAGCCTGGTCGGCGGAGGGGGGCGTTTCGGTTTTGCGATGCTGGCGTTTTTCTCGGTCTATCGCGAGCTGTTCGAGGTGATCCTGTTCTACGAAACCCTGTGGCTGCAAGCGGGCCCTGCCGGGCACAACGCGGTACTGGCGGGCGGCGCCACGGCGCTGGTGCTACTGGTAGGGTTGGCGTGGGTGATCCTGCGCGGCTCGGCGAAACTGCCGCTGGCGTTGTTCTTCGGTATCAACGCGGCGCTGCTGTGCGCGCTGTCGGTGGTGTTCGCCGGGCACGGCGTCAAGGCCTTGCAGGAAGCGGGCATCTTCGGCACACGGCCGGTGGCGTTCTTTGATTTCGACTGGCTGGGCATTCACGCCGATGCGTACTCGTTGAGTGCGCAGGCTGTGGCGATCCTGGCGATTGTGGTGCTGTACGGCCGCAGTCGCCTGGCCGAGAAGCGTCGAGTGGTGGCATAAGCATGCGGGTGTGGATCGATGCAGACGCCTGTCCGCGAGCAGCCAAGGACCAAGTGGTGAAGTTCGCGCTCAAGCGCCAGTTCGAAGTGGTGCTGGTGGCGGGTCAGAGCCAGATCAAGCCGAGCTTTGCCTGTGTGAAGCTGATCGTGGTGCCCAGCGGCCCGGACGCGGCGGATGACTATCTGGTGGAGCACGCCGTGCCCGGTGAGTTGGTGATCTGCAGCGACGTGCCGTTGGCCGACCGCCTGGTGAAGAAGGGCGTCACAGCCCTCGACCCCCGCGGCAAGGAGTTCAGCCCGGCGAACATGAGTGAACGGCTGGCGGTGCGCAACCTGTTCACCGACCTGCGTGAGCAGGGCCAGATGGGCGGCGGCCCACCGCCCCATGGTGAAAAGGACAAGCAGGCGTTTGCCAATGCGCTGGACCGTATCCTCACCCGATTAATGCGCCAGGCCTGACCTTGCAGTGAATGGGTTTGTTGTAGCAGTTGGGCTTGTTGTGGCGAGCAGGCTTGCCCTGCGTTGGGCTGCGCAGCAGCCCCAGACCCCACAACCTCGCACAGCCTGACACACCGCGCTGCCTGAATTGGGGCGGCTTCGCCACCCAGCGCAGGGCAAGCCTGCTCGCCACCCCATTTATCGCGGGTTAATCATTCTCGTGGGTCAGTTCCAGCACGCGATCCACCAACTTGTTGATGCCTGACGCCACCTCGCTGATGCGCTTGCCGAGCATGTAGGCCGGCGTGGTCACCAGCTTGCGGGCCTTGTCCTCGACGATATCCTCGACAGCGCACTCCTGATGAGTGGCGCCCATCTTGTCCAGGGCCGCCGCCGTGTCGGGGCAGTTGCCGATGGTGCAGGTCACGCCGGGGCCGTAGATTTTTGCGGCCAGGGCTGGCGAGATGCAGATCAGTCCCACAGGCTTGCCGGCTTCGGCAAAGGCTTCGGCCAGCTCCAGCACTTGCGGGTTGACGCTGCAACCGGCGCCCTCCACGGCAAAGTTCGAGAGATTCTTCGCTGCGCCAAACCCGCCAGGCACGATCAGTGCGTCGAACTCGTCGGCGTTGGCTTCACGAATGTCTTTCACCTCACCTCGAGCGATGCGCGCCGACTCCACCAGCACATTGCGCGACTCGGGCATCTCTTCACCGGTAAGGTGGTTGATCACGTGCAGCTGCGCAATGTCTGGCGCAAAACATTGGACCTGAGCGCCGCGCTGATCCAGGCGCAGCAGCGTGATCACACTTTCATGAATCTCTGCGCCGTCGTACACGCCGCAGCCGGAAAGGATCACTGCAATCTTTTTGCTCATGGGCATCTCTCCTGTTTTTGTGGCGTTAAATGTCTACTAATTTGTCACCTGTTGCCAATGGGATCTCCTGCGGCTACACCTAATCTTGATGTAACAAAAATACATCGGACTAGCCCATGGACTTCGTGCCTTACGCGGTACCGTTTTTTATTGCCTTGATCGTGGTCGAGCTGCTGGCCGATCGCTGGCGCGGTGAACGCAATTATCGGGTGGCGGACGCTATCAACAGCCTCAGCACTGGTGTGCTGTCCACCACCACCGGGTTGTTGACCAAAGGTGTGGGCCTGCTGACCTACGCGTTTGCCCTCAAGCACCTGGCGCTGATTGAGCTGCCTGCCCAAAGCGTGTGGACCTGGGTGTTCGCCTTTGTGTTTTACGACTTCTGTTACTACTGGCTGCACCGCTGCGGCCATGAGCGCAACATCCTCTGGGCTGCGCACTCGGTGCATCACCAGAGCGAGGACTACAACCTCACCACCGCGTTGCGCCAGACCAGTACCGGCTTCCTGCTGAGCTGGATCTTCTACTTGCCCCTGGCCGTCGTGGGCGTGCCGCTGGTGGTGTTTATCAGCGTGGCCTCGCTCAATCTCCTGTATCAATTCTGGGTACACACCCGTCACGTGCCCAAGCTCGGCTGGTTCGAGTGGTTTTTCGTCACGCCGTCCAATCATCGTGCCCACCATGCGCAAAACGCTCTCTACATGGATCGCAACTACGGCGGGGGGTTCATTATTTGGGACCGCCTGTTCGGCAGCTTTCAGGAAGAAGACGATAACGAGCCGGTGATCTTCGGCGTGACCACGCCGTTGGCCAGTTGGAACCCGCTATGGGCCAACCTGCAGTTTTATGCACAGTTGTGGAGTGATGCGCGGCGCACTGAGAGCTGGTGGGACAAGCTGCGTATCTGGTTCATGCGCACCGGCTGGCGCCCGGCGGACGTGAAAGCCAAGTACCCGATGGCCAAGCCCGATTTGAGCCAGTTCCGCAAATTCGAGGTGCCGCTGGACGCGCGCCAGCAGGTTTATATCGCCCTGCAATTTGCAGCGTATGTAGGGTTTGGCAGTTACCTGATGAATTTCGGCGAGGGGCTGCCCACGGCGGCGCTGGTGCTGGGCTGGAGTGCGATGGCGCTGGGGCTGTTCACCTTGGGCGTGGCCCTGGAGAATCGGCCGTGGGCGCTGAAAGCCGAGCTGGTGCGCCTGGGACTGAATGTGCCGTTGGTGTGGCTGGCGCCGCTGGTCGGCTTGTGGCCGGCCAGCAGCCTGGGCTGGCTGGGCCTGGTGAGTTACAGCTTGCTCAGTGCGATCGGCCTCTACTGTTGCAGAAGCCGGCTTACTCGACTGGCGTCTTAGGCGGTTGCTCCGGCGCCTGCTCGGCAGCCAGCCGGGCCTTGGCCTCAGCACAGGCTTCGCGGGCGATACGCGCGTTCTTGAAGCGCCGGCGCAGCCACAGGCCAAAGCCCAGCAATAGCAACGCGCCCAGCACCCACAGCTCGTATTTCTTGACGCTGCCGAGCATGCCTTCCAGCACCGCGCCGAAGTGGTAGGCCGCCGCGCCCAATGCCGCGGCCCAGATGGCGGCGCCGATGCCGTTGAGGATCAAGTAGCGGGCCGGCGGGTAGCCCGACAGGCCAATCGCCACCGGCATCACGGTGCGCAACCCATAAACGAAGCGGAAGCTCAGCACCCAGATATCCGGGTGCTTGCGGATATGTTCCAGGGCCTTGTCACCCATCAATTGCCAACGCGGCTTGCGCGCCAGCAGCTTGCGCCCGTGTTTGCGCCCCAGGAAATACCACAGCTGGTCGCCGGCATAGCTGCCAAAAAAGGCAACGACCACCACCAGGTTGATATCCATGTAGCCACGGAACGCCAGGAAGCCTGCGAGAACCAAAATGGTTTCGCCTTCAAAGAAGGTGCCCAGGAAGAGCGCAAAGTAGCCGAAGTCATGCAGAAATTGTTGAAGCATGGTCTGGGGTGCTGGCGAAATGAACGCGCAGCCTACGCCTTCGTGAACATTCATGAAAGTATCGAGATGTGTCACGAAGTGAACAATTCCTACATAAACGACGAATGCGACTACAGGTCGCATCGATAAGCACAACTGTCATTCCTTCGTCATAATGGCCGCTTATAACTGCAACGCTCGCCCGTAAACGCGGGCTCAGGAGTCTGTCGTGAGCTTTACCCCTGCCAATCGCCTGTTCCCCGCCACCCGTCTGCGACGCAATCGCCGTGATGATTTTTCTCGCCGCCTTGTACGTGAAAATGTACTGACGCCGAATGATCTGATCCTGCCGGTGTTTGTGCTGGACGGCGAAAATCGTCGGGAGGCTGTGGCGTCGATGCCGGGCGTGGAGCGCTTGACCATTGATTTGCTGCTTGAAGAGGCAGCCGGTTGGGTTGAACTGGGGATTCCGGCATTGGCGCTGTTCCCGGTGACACCGGCCGAGCTCAAGTCCCTCGACGCCGCCGAAGCCTGGAACCCGGAAGGCATCGCCCAGCGCGCCACCCGGGCTTTGCGTGAGCGTTTCCCGGAACTGGGTGTAATCACCGACGTGGCGCTGGACCCGTTCACCACCCACGGCCAGGATGGCATTCTCGACGAAGACGGCTATGTTCAGAACGACATCACCGTTGATGCGCTGGTCAAGCAGGCCTTGTCCCATGCAGCAGCAGGCGCCCAGGTGGTGGCACCGTCGGACATGATGGACGGCCGCATCCAGGCGATCCGCGAAGCCCTGGAACTGGCCGGCCACGTCAATGTGCGCATCATGGCCTACTCGGCCAAGTACGCCAGCGCCTATTACGGCCCGTTCCGCGATGCGGTGGGTTCGGCGTTGAACCTGGGCAAGGCCAACAAGGCCTCGTACCAGATGGACCCGGCCAACAGCCATGAAGCGCTGCACGAAGTGGCGGCCGACCTGGCCGAAGGCGCCGACATGGTGATGGTCAAGCCCGGGATGCCGTATCTGGACATCCTTTATCGGGTCAAAGAGGAATTCAAGGTGCCGACCTTTGTCTATCAGGTCAGCGGTGAATACGCCATGCACATGGCCGCGATCCAGAATGGTTGGTTGAGTGAAGGGGTGATCCTCGAATCCCTGACTGCCTTTAAACGTGCGGGTGCTGATGGCATTCTGACCTACTTCGCCGCCCGCGCTGCCCAATTGCTTAGAGAGCAACAATAGCCCTCACAGGAACACTCGATGAATACCGAAGGACTCTCCGAAGTTGCTGTAAAAGACGCTCACCCGGTGGTTGAACAAATCGCCGAAACCCCACCGGAGCTGGAGCCGGCTGCGCCTGCTGTGGTGGCTGAAGCGCCCGCGCCGGCCCCGGTGGCAGCGGTGACCAACCTGGATGACAGCAGCCTGTACATCCATCGTGAGCTGTCACAACTGCAATTCAACATCCGCGTGCTGGAGCAGGCGCTGGATGAGTCCTACCCACTGCTGGAGCGGCTTAAATTCCTGCTGATCTTCTCCAGCAACCTGGACGAGTTCTTCGAGATCCGCGTTGCCGGCCTCAAAAAGCAAATCACCTTTGCCCGCGAACAAGCCGGTGCCGACGGCCTGCAGCCGCATCAGGCCCTGGCGCGCATCAGCGAACTGGTGCACGGCCATGTGGACCGCCAATACGCGATCCTCAACGACATCCTGCTGCCGGAACTGGAAAAACATCAGGTCCGCTTCATCCGTCGTCGTCACTGGACCACCAAGATCAAGACCTGGGTGCGTCGCTACTTCCGTGACGAAATTTCACCGATCATCACCCCGATCGGCCTCGACCCGACGCACCCGTTCCCGTTGCTGGTGAACAAGAGCCTCAACTTTATCGTCGAGCTGGAAGGCATCGACGCCTTCGGTCGCGATTCGGGCCTGGCGATCATCCCGGCGCCGCGTCTGTTGCCACGGATCATCAAGGTACCGGAAGAAGTAGGGGGCGCTGGCGATAACTATGTATTCCTGTCTTCGATGATCCACGCGCACGCCGATGACCTGTTCCAGGGCATGAAGGTCAAGGGCTGCTACCAGTTCCGCCTGACCCGTAACGCCGACCTGGCGCTGGACTCCGAAGACGTCGAAGACTTGGCCCGTGCCCTGCGCGGCGAGCTGTTCTCGCGGCGCTACGGCGATGCGGTACGTCTGGAAGTGGCGGATACCTGCCCCAAACATCTGTCGGACTACCTGCTCAAGCAGTTCAACCTGGCCGAGTCCGAGTTGTATCAGGTCAATGGCCCGGTGAACCTGACACGTCTGTTCAGCATCACCGGCCTGGACAGCCACCCGGAGCTGCAATACACGCCGTTCACGCCACAGATCCCGAAACTGCTGCAAAACAGCGAGAACATTTTCAGCGTGGTGAGCAAGCAGGACATTCTGCTGTTGCACCCGTTCGAGTCGTTCACGCCAGTGGTCGACCTGCTGCGCCAGGCCGCCAAGGACCCGCATGTGTTGGCTGTGCGCCAGACCCTGTACCGCTCTGGCGCCAACTCGGAAATCGTCGATGCGCTGGTAGACGCTGCGCGTAACGGCAAGGAAGTCACGGCGGTGATCGAGCTGCGTGCGCGGTTTGACGAAGAGTCCAACCTGCAACTGGCCAGCCGCCTGCAAGCGGCCGGTGCGGTGGTGATCTACGGCGTGGTCGGCTTCAAGACCCACGCCAAGATGATGCTGATCCTGCGTCGCGAAGCTGGTGAGATCGTGCGTTATGCCCACTTGGGCACCGGTAACTATCACGCCGGCAACGCCAAGCTCTACACCGACTACAGCCTGCTCACCTCCGACGACGCTTTGTGTGAGGACGTCGGCAAGTTGTTCAGCCAGTTGATCGGCATGGGCAAGACCTTGCGCATGAAGAAGCTGTTGCACGCGCCGTTCACGCTCAAGAAGGGCATGCTCGACATGATTGCCCGCGAAACCCAGTTCGCCCTCGACGGCAAGCCGGCGCACATCATCGCCAAGTTCAACTCGCTGACCGATCCGAAGATCATCCGCGCGCTGTACAAGGCCAGCCAGTCCGGGGTGCGCATCGACCTGGTGGTGCGTGGCATGTGCTGCCTGCGCCCTGGCATTGTGGGTGTGTCACATAACATCCATGTGCGCTCGATCATCGGCCGCTTCCTGGAGCACACGCGGGTGTTCTACTTCCTCAATGGCGGCGAGGAACAGATGTTCCTCTCCAGTGCCGACTGGATGGAGCGCAACCTCGACAAGCGTGTGGAGACCTGCTTCCCGGTCGAAGGCAAGAAGCTGATCATGCGGGTCAAGAAAGAGCTGGAAAGCTACCTCACCGACAACACCCACAGCTGGAGCCTGCAATCGGACGGGCGCTACGTGCGCAACACCCCGACCGGCAACCAGAACCCGCGCAGTGCGCAGGCGACGTTGCTGGAGAAGCTGGGTAGCCCGATTCTTGCGGTGAACTAAAAGCCTGCACAGACCTAATGTGGGAGCGGGCTTGCTGTGGCGAGGGAGCTTGCTTCCGTTGACTGCGCAGCAGTCTCCGGCTTTTTGGGGGCGCTACGCACCCCAGCGCAAGCAAGCTTGCTCGCCACAGCAAGCGCGCTCCCACATTTGTTTTGTGGCGTTACATAGATCGTATCAGCGCAGGTTCAGCGCGAACCCCACCCGCGTCAACCACTCCGCTTCCTGGGCAAAGTCCGCCTGGGTCAGCTGGTTTTCATCCAGCCAGCCTTTGGGGAACACCACGTCCAGGCTGTCGCCATGGGCGCGCAGGGTGACTTGGGGCATTTCCTGGGTGCCACGGATGTGGTGGAACAGGATCGCAAAGCGCAGCAGCACGCACAGGCGGATCAGCTTGATGCCTTCGTCGCCGAACTCGGCAAATTTGTCCTTGGGAATGTTGCGGCGATGGCCACGCACCAGCAGGGCGAGCATCTGTTGGTCTTCGCGGGAGAAACCGGCGAGGTCCGAGTGCTCGATCAGGTAGGCGCCGTGCTTGTGGTAATGGTAGTGGGCGATGTCCAGGCCCACTTCATGCACCTTGGCGGCCCAGCCCAGCAGTTCGCGCCAGACGCCGTCTTCCAGGTCCCAGTCCTCGGCTACCTGGTCAAAGGCGTGCAGGGCTTTGCGTTCCACCCGGGCCGCTTGTTCCAGGTCGACGTGATAACGCTCCATCAACGAGGTGAGGGTGCGCTCACGCACGTCTTCGTGGTGATGGCGGCCCAGCAGGTCATACAGCACGCCTTCGCGCAGGGCGCCGTCGCAGTGGTCCATACGTTGCAGTTCGAGGGCGTCGAAAATCGCTTCGAGAATCGCAAGGCCAGCCGGGAAGATGGTACGACGGTCGGGCTTGATGCCGTCGAAGTCGATTTTCTCGGCATCGCCCAGCTTGAACAGTTTGCGCTTGAGCCATGCCAGGCCTTCGGCGTTGACCTCACCGGTGCCATGGCCGCCGGCTTTGAGGGCCAGGCCGATGGCGCGGATGGTGCCGGACGAGCCGATGGCTTCATCCCAGGTCAAGCGGTGCAGCGCATGCTCGATGCTCATGATCTCCAGCCGCGCGGCCGTGTAGGCCTGGGCATAGCGTGCCGGAGTGATCTTGCCGTCCTTGAAATAGCGCTGGGTAAAGCTCACGCAGCCCATTTGCAGGCTCTCGCGCAGCAATGGCTCGAATCTTTGCCCGATGATGAACTCGGTACTGCCGCCGCCGATATCCGCCACCAGGCGCTTGCCGGGCGTGTCGGCCAGGGTGTGGGACACGCCCAGGTAGATAAGGCGCGCCTCTTCCCGGCCGGAGATGACTTCTACCGGGTGCCCGAGGATTTCTTCGGCGCGGCGGATGAATTCGACACGGTTGCGCGCCTCACGCAGGGCGTTGGTGCCGACAATTCGCACGGCGCCCAATGGCATGCCGTTGATCAGTTGGGCAAAACGCTTGAGGCAGTCGAGGCCGCGCTGCATGGATTCTTCATTGAGCTGGCGCTGGTCGTCGATGCCGGCAGCCAGTTGAACTTTCTCGCCGAGCCGCTCGAGGATGCGGATTTCGCCGTTCTGGGCCTTGGCCACGACCATGTGAAAGCTGTTGGAGCCCAGGTCGATGGCGGCGATCAGGGACAAATTCTTGGCTTGGGATTGCGGCATGGTTTGGGGGTCTCGGTCGATAACCCGACCATCGTGCCACGATCGACCGCTGGCGCCAACGCGTTGTGCTTCAGGAATCTTCCTGTCGGTGCGGGAGGCAATGCCTGTTGGAGATGTAGGGCGATTCTCCTTTGCTCTAGCGAATAAACTTAAGGCTAGGTACGAGGTATTAAATTTATGCCTATAAAAACTCTCGGGACTTTCCTTACAAGGGTTTTGTATTTGTTCTGCTCGGTTTTTTAGTTATGACTACTGATGCAGTTGAAAAGGGTGGTCATGTTTTTGTTGTATTCGGACAGCAGTTGACGTGCTCTCCTATTCTTTTTTAGGTCACTTACAAGCGAGACTGCCCGTCGGCAATGATGCCGTGGTGTTATTTGTTTATGGCGTTTTATGTCAGGGAATGTCGTGTTTTAGAAGCGGAGCTTTTCAGCCTTTAATAAGTAACGTCTGTTAACTTCTAATGACGGGTAAAAGATGAAAAAAGTATTTGGTTTGGCCGTGGGGATTGTGTGCCTGTTTGCCAGTGTAGGCGCCTATGCAACTACCAACCCGACCGGCAACCTGATCGTCAAGGGCACCATTATTCCGGCGGCTTGCAGTATGAGCGTTAGCGCCGGCGGGGTTATCGACTATGGCACGATTCGAGCCAATCAATTGTCCCAGACGAATTTCAACCCACTTGCGGAGCGTTCCACTTCGCTGGTCGTCAATTGCGGTACTACACCTGCCAGGTTTTTCTTGTCTGTCACTGACTTGCGGGCCTCCAGTAAAGTTACTGGCATATTGGGCGCTGGCTACACCGAAGCCCAAAACTATGGTCTCGGTACGTATGGTGGCAGGCGCACCGGCGGCTATTCGGTCACCCTCAGAAACCTGACGTCCAACGGTGTGGCGCTCAACCCGATTGTACGGTCGAGCAAGGACGCAGCCTGGCAAGCCAGCGACGGTAAGGTTTCCCAGACACCTAACCAGCATTCCTGGCGTAACGGCGCTGTCAATGCGCCAGCTTCGATCTCTCAGCTAACCGGTGTTATTGCCGTCAAAGCGGTGATCAATCGCGCAAGTGATCTGAACCTTACCGGCAATATTGCGTTGGATGGTCACGCGACGCTGGTTCTGGATTACATCTAAACGTTTGAGCAACAGTCGATAGCGAGGCAGAGTCAGTCAGGGGGACTCTTATTAGTTATCGGCTGTTTTCATGTGGCTGTGCAATTACACGTACTCATTTGTTTGTGAATGTTCCAGGGAGAACTCGGTGAACGGTCTTTCAAGAATAATTGGTTTCATATCGTGTTGTATGGCTTTGTTGCTGTATGGCGTAGCCCATGCCGACGGTATGTTGCCTGAAACAACGGTTGTCATTCTTTATGAGGAGAATGGCGAAGCCACGATCAATATAAAAAACACTGATCCTACCCCTGCGTTACTGCACTCCGTCATAGAAAATGTGCCCGAGGATCTTGAAACCCTGTTGATCGTCACCCCGCCCATTGCTCGCGTGGAGCCAGGGGAAACGCAACTGGTCCGTTTTATCAGCACCCTGAAGTCGCCGCTCAAGACTCAACGCCTCAAGCGCGTGTCCTTCGAGGGGATTCCCCAGGCGCGTGAGCCAGGTGGTGCGACCATTGGTATCACCCTGCGTCAAAACTTGCCGCTGATCCTGCACCCGGCAGGTTTGCCCCGGCACCAGGCACCTTGGGAACTGCTCAAGTGGAAGCGCCGGGGTGATCGCTTGAGCGTGCATAACGACAGTGCCTATGTGGTGCGCATGGGATTGGAAGTGCAGCTTAATCCGCTGAAACAAACCGGCTTGCTGCCCCGCACTTATATCCTGCCGGGTGAGGTGTTGACGCTCAATACCCAAGGGCCTGTGGCCGAGGTGTCCTCGGTGGTGCTGCAGCCGGCCACGACCTTCGGGTTTGCTGTCGATGACTACCAGGCAGATGTTCTGGGTCATGGGCGCTAAGCGTTCGATGACTGGACTGACGGTTCGCCGCCCGGGGCTTTTCATGGGGTTGGCAGCCTTGTGGGGTGCTCCCGGTTTTGCTTTGGCAGTCGAGTTGGGAGAGGGCTTTGACCTGGCTGTCCTGGCCAGCTATGGCATCGACCCGAAGGTCTCCGACTACTTTCGCAGTGCGGCGCGGTTTCGTGAGGGCAGGCAGATAGTGGGGCTGCGGGTCAACGGGAATTCCCTGGGGTTGGTCGAGGCCCGTTTCGATTATCAGGGGCAGCTGTGTTTTACCCAGGGTTTGCTGGAGAAAGCTGGCCTTAAAGTGCCCTTGGCGATCGTGCAATCGGGCATCTCGGCGGATCAGGCCTGTCACGATTTCGTGGGTGAGTTCCCCGCGACCATCGTCAGGTTGCAGCCGGGCAGCGAAGAAGTGGTGCTGGTTGTGCCTACTCAGTCCTTGCGTGAGCCTGAATGGGAAGTGGGAGGTTTTTCCGAGGGCGGTGCGGCGGCGTTGTTCAACTACGATGTGCTCGGGTTTCAGACCCAGTCGCGCAGTGGCCCCAGCCGGTTCGTTTCGGCTTATACCGAGGCGGGATTCAACCTGGGTAATTGGGTGGTCCGCAGCCGGCAGTTCTATATTTCTGATAACGGCAAAAGCAGCAGCGAGCATGTGCAGGCCTACGCCCAGCGTGATATCGCGGCGTTGCAGTCAACTTTCCAGGTGGGCCAGATCTCTACCCGAAGCCCGGTGTTCGGTGGGATTCAGCTATCGGGATTACAGCTGTTTCCTGATGGTGTCTCCCGCGCCGGCGCCAATCATGGTGTGGTGGTGGAGGGTTTGGCTCACAGCCAGGCGCGTGTCGAGGTGCGCCAGTCCGGTGCGCTGATCCATACCACGTTAGTGCCCGAGGGGCCGTTCAGCCTGACAGGCTTGCCTTTGCTCAATGGCACCAGTGACCTGGAGGTCAGCGTTATCGGCACGCGGGGCGGCACCCGCAGTTTCGTGGTGCCGGCGGCTTCCTTTGGTGCGGCTATTGCCGTAACCCCAGGCTTTGACTTCGCCCTTGGCAAGGTACGTGAACAGCTGAGCGAAGGCCGCGAGGCGCCGACTGTTGTCATGGGCAGCGGCACCTGGGGGCTTGGCCGGCAGTCATCCCTGGGGTTCGGTTTATTGAGTACAGATGAGTACCAGTCGGCCGGCGGCACTATGAGCAGTGTGTTTTTCCAGCGGGTTACCGTCAGTGCTCGGCAAAACATCTCGCGCGATGGTGAGGCGGGTGTGAACGGCAGCCGCAGCGCCGTATCCCTGGGCAGCCCGTTGGTGGCGGGTGTTGAGATGAGCCTGAGTGCGACGACCCAAAGCCCAGGTTATCGCGATGTCCTCGAGGCAGGCCCGGGTTTGAAAAAAAATGATCTGCAGACCCGTTTCCAGAATCAGTACACGGTAGGGTTCAACTGGGCAGAACCGACCTTGGGGGCTTTTTCAGTCAGCTACTCACGCAGTACGCAGTTTGATGGGCAGCTTGCCGAACATGTATTTGCCTCGTGGAACAAGGGGTTCAGGCAGGTGGATGTAGCGTTGATCGCCGACTCGCAGGTGGGCGCTTCGCGGCGGCGCAAGACCGCAAGCCGTGAGCGAGAAACACGTGATGAGGTCACGCCAGAGGGGCTGTCCTTGCGCCTGCAGGTCACGGTGCCCTTTGGAGAAGATCGCCGCCTGACGTCCTACGCCAGTCGCCGCAATGGCCGTGCCGATATGGGCACGGCATTGTCCGAGCGGGTCAATGAGTATGTGAACTACGAAGTGGGGGTTGAGCGGGATCTGCAGGAGCGCCAGCAAGCGGTTCGCGCGAATGTTGACGTGATGCCGCGCTACACCCGTGTGGGCCTGGGCGTGAACCGCACGCCCACGAGCACCAGCTACAGCGGGCAACTGCAGGGTGCCGTGGTGGCTCACGCGCGCGGCCTGACCTTTTCCCCCTACGCAGTGCAGGACACCTTTGGTGTGCTTTCGGTGGGGGAAGTGTCAGCGGCCAAGGTTACGACCCCACAAGGCCCGGTGTGGACCGATTACCGTGGGCATGCGGTGATTCCCGGCTTGCCGGCCTATACCACCAGCCACCTGGAGGTGCAGACCCAGTCCTTGCCCAAGCGGGTCGATCTCAAGAACGGCACCAAAATCCTCGCCGTCGGGCGCGGATCATTCAATACCGTGGATTTCCAAGTGGTGAATGTTCGCCGGGTACTGCTTGAGGTGCGCGATGAGCAAGGTACACCTCTGCCCCAGGGCTCTGCCGTGTTTGGCCCGGACAACACCTACCTGACCAATGTGGTGGGTGAGGGCCTGATCTTTTTGAACAACATGGATGACGGGCAAATCCTCAGCGTTTCGCCGCCGGGCTCTGCCCGCGCGTGCCTGCTGCATCTGAACCTTGAGTCGCAATCCCCAGAGGACAAGCTCTATGAAACGGCTTCGGCGATCTGTCGTGCCCAATGAATCGGCGCAATACACCCTGCGTCGACTGTGCCTGGGCGTTAGCTTGTTGTTCATGCTCGCGATAGCGGCCCCGGAGGCTTCGGCGAATGACTGCCGCCTTTCCCTCAGCCAGCCAAGGGTCGACCACGGCGTGCTCCGGCGCGCGGAGTTGTTGGGCGAGCCGCTCGCAAGCCAGCCCATCATCCTGGGCAGGCGAACGCTGCAGCTGAGTGTCGTATGTGCCGAACCAGGGGCTGTCGCCTTGCGCTTTACGGGTGTTCCGGCGGGGACGCAAGGCTATCGATTCGGCCGACAGGGCAGCTTCACCCTGGCCCTCAAGCATGCCCAGGTCGATGGTCGCGCCGTTGAACTGAGTACGTCACAGCCCACAGAAACGGCTACCAGCGGGCACTTACTGCCCGGTCACGTGCTGATAGCCAAAGCCGGTGGTTTGCCGCTGACCGGCACACGTTTTTCAGCACAAGTGCAGATCGACACGTATTTACCGCCCGATGCCTTTTCAGTGCGCCACGAGACCGTCTTCGAAGGTCAGGGGCACTTTGAATGGTTGCCCGGCGGTTAATCGATCAGCCCGGCTGCTCCACCGAGCCGATGAAATTGGCGAACTCCGGCGTCTTTGGGTTGGCGAACAAGGTCTTGGGGTCGCCCACTTCATGCACCTTGCCCTGGTGCATGAACACCAGCTTGTCCCCGACTTCCCGGGCAAAGCGCATTTCGTGGGTCACCATGATCAGGGTCATGCCGTCCTTGGCCAATTGGCGCACCACACTGAGCACTTCATTGACCAGCTCCGGGTCCAGTGCCGAGGTAATTTCATCGCACAGCAGCACCTTGGGCGACATGGCCAGCGCACGGGCTATGGCGACCCGTTGCTGCTGGCCGCCGGACAGACGATCAGGGAAGGCATCAAATTTTTCCCCCAGCCCCACCCGCTCCAGCATCTGCCGGGCAAGCTGGGCGGCTTTGGCCTTGGGCACTTTCTGCACCACTTGTGGCGCGAGCATGACGTTCTCGCCCACGGTCAGGTGTGGGAACAGGTTGAACTGCTGGAACACCATCCCGACTTTCTGCCGCAGGCTGCGCAGGTCGGCGCGGGCGGCGTCGAGGTATTCGCCGTCGACCTCAATTACGCCGTCGTTGATCGATTCAAGGCCATTGAGGGTACGCAGCAAGGTCGACTTGCCCGAGCCACTGCGGCCGATGATCGCCACCACCTGGCCTTCTTCAACGGTCAGGTCGATGCCTTTGAGTACATGGTGATCGCCGTAATACTTATGCAGGGCGGAAATTCTAAGCAGAGGCATGCAGTCTCCTTTCCAGGTAGCGCGCACTGAGGGACAAGGGGTAGCAGAGCAGGAAGTAACCGAGCGCCACCAGGCCGTAGACCATAAAGGGCTCGAAGGTAGCGTTGGCGAGCATGCCGCCGGTTTTGGTCAGTTCGGTAAAACCGATGATCGAGGTCACGGCGGTGCCTTTGACCACCTGCACCGAAAAGCCCACGGTGGGCGCCACGGCAATGCGCAGGGCTTGCGGCAGGATCACGTAGCGCAGTTGTTCAAGCGGGTTAAGCGCCAGGCTGGCCGAGGCTTCCCATTGCCCGTGGGCAATCGACTCGACGCAGCCGCGCCAGATCTCGGCCAGGTAAGCACTGGTAAACAGGGTCAAGGCAATCGCCGCCGCCAGCCAGGGCGAGATATCCACACCCAGCAGCGCGATGCCAAAAAACACCAGGAACAGCTGCATCAACAGCGGCGTGCCCTGGAACAGTTCAATATAGGTGCGCGCGAGATTGCGCGGGAAGGCTTTGCGGCTGATGCGCATCGTCATCACCAGTAAACCGATAACGCCGCCACCGACAAACGCCACCAGCGACAGCAGCAAGGTCCATTGCAAGCCGGTGGCGAGGTTGCGCACGATGTCCCAGAAGGAGAAATCACTCATCGGCTGTTCCTCATCACGTAGCGACGGCCGATCCAGTTGAGCAACTGGCGAATCATCAGCGCCATGCACAGGTACACCAGGGTGGTCAGTGCGTAGGTTTCAAACGCGCGGAAGTTGCGTGACTGGATAAAGTTGGCGGCAAAGCTCAGCTCTTCGGTGGCGATCTGCGAACACACCGCCGAGCCGAGCATCACAATGATGATCTGGCTGCTCAGGGCCGGCCACACCTTGCCCAGTGCCGGCAACAGCACCACATGGCGAAACGCCTCGAAACGCGTCATCGCCAATGCCGCTGCGGCTTCCAGCTGCCCGCTTGGGACCGCCTGGATGCCGGCGCGAATGATCTCGGTGGAGTACGCCCCCAGGTTGATCACCATCGCCAGTACGGCGGCTTGCCACTCGGTGATTTTCAGCCCCAGGGATGGCAGGCCGAAGAAGATGAAAAACAACTGCACCAGAAACGGCGTGTTGCGGATCAACTCGACATACACCCCGAAGACCCAGGAAAACGGCTGGATCTTCCATGCCCGCACCACAGCGCCGACGGTGCCCAGGGCCACGCCGAGGATCGCGCCGATAGCCGTCAGCTCAAGGGTAAACAGCGCGCCGCGTAGCAGCAGGTCGGTATTGGCCAGCACCGGCACAAAGTCAAATTGATACGCCATGAATCAGCTCCGCATCAAAGATCGGCAGGCAGTGGCTCTTTAAGCCACTGCATCGCGTTCTTTTCCAGGCTGCCATCGGCTTTGGCCGCGACCAGGATCTGGTTGACCTTCTCCAGCAGCGCTGGCTCATTCTTGTTAACTCCCACGTACACCGGCGAATCCTTGAGTTTCACTTTCAGCTCCAGCCCACGTTTATTACTGCGCTCGCTGATCGCCACCATCACCACGTTGCCGCTGGCGATCAGGTCGACCTGGCCGGCCAGGTAGGCGGCGATGGTTGAGTTGTTGTCTTCGAAACGCTTGATCGTGGCTTCCTTGGGCGCGACGGCGGTCAGCTCGATGTCTTCGATGGCGCCGCGGGTCACGCTGATGGTCTTGCCCTTGAGGTCATCGGTGGTGTGGATGGCCGCATCAGGCGGCCCGAACACGGCCAGGTAGAACGGCGCGTAGGCCTTGGAGAAGTCGATGACCTTTTCGCGCTCGGCGTTCTTGCCCAGGCTGGAAATCACCAGGTCGACCTTGCCGGTAGTGAGAAACGGGATACGGTTGGTGCTGTTCACCGGGGTCAGTTCCAGCTTGACCTTGAGCTGGTCGGCCAGCAGCTTGGCGGTGTCGACGTCCAGGCCACGGGGTTTCATGTCCGGGCCAACCGAGCCGAACGGCGGGAAGTCTTGGGGCACGGCAACCTTGAGGGTGCCACGGGCGACGATATCGTCCAGACCGTTGGCATGGGCGGGCGCCTGGCTCAGCATCAGGCTGGCAAACAGGGCAGTGAGCAGGGCGCTGTAGCGCTTGGTCATGGCAACTCTCCGGGGAAGGGCGCGGGAATATTCTGTTTCGAGCCATTGCACGGCCCATGCCATCACGGCGCCAATGGCCTGGAACGCTGGTATTTGTTGAGTTCTGGTGGTCTTACTGGTCTGAACAGTGAGCGAGTTTTTCGCACCTTTTTCGAGCGCCGATAAAACCTCGCGAGCCCCTTTGGGGCGCGGCTTGCCGCCGGCTGCGAATAGCTTTACAACTAGCCGCTCCGTTGACTGCAACCTTGAGTTTTCTATGAATTCCATCGCCCAAGCCGTACCGGAAGCGGCCCTGCAGGCCATCCGCAAACTGATCAAGGAACAGGGCTTTGCAGCGGGTGACGCGTTGCCGTCCCAGCGCGACCTGGCGGTACAGTTGGGCGTGAGTCGGGCATCGTTGCGCGAGGCGTTGTCGTCTTTAAGTGCATTGGGCGTGGTGAGTGTGCAGCCGGGTAAAGGCGTGTTTGTGCAAGAGGTGCAAGAAGCGCCGGGGTTCGCCTGGCCCTTCGCTGCCCAGGCCACGCCCCTGGATATCTTCCAGTTGCGCTACGCCCTGGAAGGGTTCGCCGCGGGGTTGGCGGCAGTGACGTTGACTCTCGATGAACTGGACAGCCTGCAAGACAATGTCGAGGCCATGCGCAAAGTGCTCAAGGCTGGCGACTTCGAAGCCGCTGCCCGGCTGGACTTCGAGTTCCATCAGCGGATCCTGCTGGCCAGCGGTAACCAGGCGATGGTGAGCATCCTGAGTGCCAGTGCCGAGGTGTTCCTGGAGAGCCAGAAGCTACCGTTCATCCGACCGGAACGGGCCATGGAGACTTGGCAAGAGCACCGCAAGATCCTGCGTGCCCTGGCCAGGCGCGCCAGTGCTGCGGCGCAGAAAACCATGCAGGAACACGTGCGCAATGCGGCATTGCGCACGGGCATCGTCTTCGTGACTCCCGTGACGCCGTGAGTGGGCTATACCCAAACTCATGCAACGCCATAGCAAGACTCAATCAGAGGCGGCTTCCTGAACGGGGGAAGGGCGGCTATGATGGGCCACGTTTTTTTTGCTTACAATCCGGAGACATCCATGAGCAACGATCTTATCAAGCACGTCACCGACGCGACCTTTGAGGCCGAAGTACTCAAGGCTCAAGGCCCGGTACTGGTTGACTACTGGGCTGAATGGTGTGGCCCTTGCAAAATGATCGCTCCTGTTCTGGACGACATTGCGACCACTTACGAAGGCAAGCTGACCATTGCCAAGCTGAACATCGACGACAATCAGGAAACCCCGGCCAAACACGGCGTGCGTGGTATCCCGACCCTGATGCTGTTCAAGAACGGCAACGTCGAAGCCACTAAAGTGGGTGCGCTGTCGAAGTCCCAGCTGCAAGCTTTCCTCGACGCGAACATCTAAGCGTCGTCAAAAAAGCCCCGCAAAATAGCGGGGCTTTTTCGTGAAACAGGGCTAGACGCTCCGAAATTCAGGTGGTACATTCGGCCCCGCACTGGTTTCTCCACTGCCCCCTGCAAGCCGTCGCCGACGCATTCCTTTTCGATTAGTACGCGATCCTGTCGCCTTCTCTGCGGCGCGGCCTCATTAAGCCAAAAGCTTAATTTCCCCCCTCCATAAATGATTACGTCATTCCTATATGAATCTGACTGAACTCAAGCAAAAGCCGATTACCGACCTGCTCCAATTGGCCGAAGAAATGGGCATAGAAAATATGGCCCGTTCGCGCAAGCAGGACGTGATTTTCTCCCTGCTCAAAAAGCACGCGAAAAGCGGCGAGGAAATCTCCGGTGATGGCGTGCTGGAGATTCTCCAGGACGGCTTCGGCTTCCTCCGCTCTGCAGACGCTTCCTATCTCGCCGGCCCAGACGATATTTACGTCTCGCCGAGCCAGATCCGTCGCTTCAACTTGCGCACCGGTGACACCATCGTCGGCAAGATCCGTCCTCCGAAGGAAGGCGAGCGTTATTTCGCCCTGCTCAAGGTCGACACGATCAACTTCGATCGTCCTGAGAACGCGAAGAACAAGATTCTCTTCGAGAACCTGACGCCGCTGTTCCCGACCGTGCGCATGAAGATGGAAGCCGGTAACGGTTCCACCGAAGACTTGACCGGTCGTGTCATCGACCTGTGCGCCCCGATCGGCAAAGGCCAGCGCGGCCTGATCGTCGCACCGCCGAAAGCCGGTAAGACCATCATGCTGCAGAACATTGCAGCGAACATCGCGCGTAACAACCCGGAAGTTCACCTGATCGTATTGCTGATCGATGAGCGCCCGGAAGAAGTAACCGAAATGCAGCGCACCGTGCGCGGCGAAGTGGTTGCCTCGACGTTCGATGAGCCGCCAACCCGCCACGTGCAGGTTGCCGAAATGGTGATCGAGAAGGCCAAGCGCCTGGTCGAACACAAGAAGGATGTGGTGATCCTGCTCGACTCCATCACCCGTCTGGCGCGTGCCTACAACACCGTGATCCCAAGCTCCGGCAAGGTACTCACCGGTGGTGTCGATGCCCACGCCCTGGAGAAACCAAAGCGTTTCTTCGGTGCTGCGCGCAACATCGAAGAAGGCGGCTCGCTGACCATTATCGCCACCGCGCTGGTTGAAACCGGCTCTAAGATGGATGAAGTGATCTACGAAGAGTTTAAAGGTACCGGTAACATGGAACTGCCTTTGGACCGTCGTATCGCTGAAAAGCGTGTGTTCCCTGCGATCAACATCAACCGCTCCGGCACCCGCCGTGAAGAGTTGCTGACCGCCGACGACGAACTGCAGCGCATGTGGATCCTGCGCAAGCTGCTGCACCCGATGGACGAAGTAGCCGCCATCGAGTTCCTCATCGACAAGCTGAAAACCACCAAGACCAACGACGAGTTCTTCCTGTCTATGAAGCGTAAGTAATACTACGGTTCAGGTCTGAGAAAATGGTGCCCTTGAAGGGTGCCATTTTTTTTGCGCCAAACAGGGAGGTTTGTGTGCCGAGAGTGTCAGTAAAGAAACAAAAATGGCGAGTACGCCTACGCTCTCTTCAATTTGTATCAGGCTGATTACGATTTATGACCGCTCTTGCTTACCGAAGAGACATTGATGGCCTGCGCGCCATTGCTGTCCTGGCTGTGGTTTTGTTCCATTTTGGGGTTCCAGGCGTTACTGGCGGTTTTGTCGGCGTTGATGTGTTCTTCGTGATTTCAGGTTTCCTGATTACCTCGATCATCTGGCGCGAGCGTGAAGCGGGGCGTTTCAGCTTCGTCGATTTCTGGGCGCGACGGGCACGGCGTATCCTGCCGGCTTTGCTGGTCATGATGTTTACGTCATTGGTGGCTGGCTGGTTCTTAATGGCGCCCAAAGACTATTCGGAATTGGGACGCTCGATACACAACCAAGTGGTGTTCATCTCCAATCTGTTCTTCATGCGCCAGGACGGCTATTTCGACACGGCCTCCGACATGAAGCCGATGTTGCACACCTGGTCGCTGTCGGTTGAAGAGCAGTTCTACATTGCCTTCCCACTCTTGCTGGCGCTGTTGTCGAGCTGGCTGAAGCAGTGGCGCAGCGCCTTGTTTGTGTTGCTGCTGGTGTCGTTTGCGGCGAGCGTGTGGGCGGTGGCCAATGAGCCGGACAAAGCCTTCTTCCTGCTGCCCATGCGTGCCTGGGAATTGTTGGCCGGGTCCATGCTGGCTGTGATGCCAGTGCGGGCAGGGCGCGCAAGTCCCCTGTTGGCGCAAGCTGTGAGTCTGTTCAGCCTGGGCCTGATTCTGGTGGCGGTATTGGGCTACAACGCCAACACCGCGTTCCCTGGGGCGGCGGCTTTGTTGCCGGTATTGGGTGTGGTGGGGTTGATTTGGGCTAACGGCCAACACCCAACCTGGGTAGGGCGCTTGCTGGGCAGTCGCGTGCTGGTGGGCATCGGGCTGATTTCCTATTCGTGGTACCTGTGGCACTGGCCGGTGCTGGTGTTTGGCAAGTACGCGAGTATTTTTGGCCTGCCCTCCTGGGCGCTGGCGGGTCTGTTCGTCTTGAGCCTGGTGCTGGGTTATGTGTCCTGGCGGTTCGTCGAGGGGCCGTTTCGTGAGCGGCGCCTGCTGGCGGGTCGTCGGTCGATTCTGATCGCGGGCGTGGTCGGGCTCGCCGGGCTGGGTCTGATCGGCAAAGGCCTGGTGTGGTCGGATGGGTTTGCATCGCGGCTGTCGCCCCAGGCGTTGCAGTTCGCCCAAGCGTATACCTGGAGCCCCACGCTGATTAAGTGCCTGTCGGATGACAAGAAAGACCCGAACCGCAAACTTTGCCATTTTGGCCCGCAGGCGAGTGCTGCCCGCGCATTGGTCTGGGGCGACAGCCATGCCTCGGCACTCATCCCGGCGTTGAACGACGGCTCGCGCAAGTACGACTTCGGCATCACTCAGGCCGGTTACGCCGGGTGCCTGCCGTTCGACCGCAAAGAAAACACCCCAGGCTGCCGAGCGTTCAACGAGCGTGTCACCCAGTTGTTGAGCAAGGAACAGTTCAGTGATGTGGTGCTGGTAGCCCGCTGGAGCCTTTACGTTTATGGCCAGCGCTCCGGCGACACCGGCGCTTCCCTTCATGACCCGCAAACGGGCAAGTACGACCGCGCCGTCGCTGAACGGCTGTTTGCCGAGGGTGTGAGTGCGCTGGTGCAGCAACTGCGTGCCAGCGGGCACAGGGTGTGGCTGGTCAAGGAGGTACCGCTGCAGGCTTTCAACGTGCCTTACCGGCTCAGCCGCCTGGCGATGCTGGGACGCCCGACCGACCGCGAAGGCTTGCCCCTGGCCGAGCACGTCGAGCGCCAGGCCTATATCAGCAGCGTTTTTGAGCGCATCGCCGCGGCAGACCCCGGTGTGCAACTCATGGACCCCGCGCCCAAGCTGTGCGAGACGAATGGCTGGTGCCGGGTCGAGCGCGATGGCCAGTCGCTGTATACCGATGACAACCACCTCTCGGCCGTAGGCACGCGTTATGTGGAAGGGTTCCTTGAGCCCTTCTTCCACACCATGCGTAATGAGTCCGTTGAGTCGGGTGTGAGTCGCAATGACGTGCAATAAGCTGCCAGCGCTCTTAAGAGCAGGTAGGATGTACGCCTATTTTACGGGTGGCATGGTTAATGAAATTCAAGGATCTTCGGGATTTCGTGCAGCAACTTGAGCAGCGCGGAGAGTTGAAACGTATCCAGGTGCCGGTTTCCCCGGTGCTGGAAATGACTGAGATTTGCGACCGTACCTTGCGCAACAAGGGCCCGGCGCTGCTGTTCGAAAACCCGACCGGCTTTGATATTCCGGTGCTCGGCAACCTGTTCGGCACGCCCGACCGTGTTGCGTTTGGCATGGGCGCCGAGTCGGTCAGCGAGCTGCGCGAGATCGGCAAGTTGCTGGCCTTCCTCAAGGAGCCCGAGCCACCCAAGGGCCTCAAGGACGCCTGGTCGAAGCTGCCGATCTTTCGCAAGATCATTGCCATGGCGCCCAAAGTGGTCAAGGACGCGGTGTGCCAGGAAGTGGTCATCGAAGGCGATGACGTCGACCTGGCCATGTTGCCGGTGCAGACCTGCTGGCCGGGCGATGTCGGCCCGCTGATCACCTGGGGCCTGACCGTCACCAAAGGCCCGAACAAGGATCGCCAGAACCTGGGGATCTACCGTCAGCAAGTGATCGGCCGCAACAAGGTGATCATGCGTTGGCTGAGCCACCGTGGCGGCGCGCTGGACTTCCGTGAGTGGTGCGAAAAGCACCCAGGCAAGCCGTTCCCCGTGTCCGTGGCCCTGGGCGCCGACCCGGCGACCATCCTCGGCGCCGTGACGCCGGTGCCTGACAGCCTGTCCGAATATGCCTTCGCCGGCCTGCTGCGCGGCAACCGCACCGAGCTGGTGAAGTGCCGTGGCAATGACCTGCAAGTGCCGGCCACCGCCGAAATCATCCTCGAAGGCGTGATTCATCCGGGCGAAATGGCCGATGAAGGCCCTTACGGTGACCACACCGGCTACTACAACGAAGTCGACAGCTTCCCGGTGTTCACCGTCGAGCGCATCACCCACCGCATCAAACCGATCTACCACAGCACCTACACCGGCCGCCCGCCGGATGAGCCGGCCATCCTTGGTGTGGCGCTCAACGAAGTGTTTGTGCCGATCCTGCAAAAGCAGTTCCCGGAAATTACCGACTTCTACCTGCCGCCCGAGGGCTGCTCGTACCGCATGGCCATCGTGACCATGAAGAAGTCGTACCCAGGCCATGCCAAGCGGGTAATGCTCGGTGTGTGGTCGTTTTTGCGACAGTTCATGTACACCAAGTTCGTTATCGTCACTGACGACGACATCAATGCCCGGGACTGGAACGACGTGATCTGGGCCATCACCACGCGCATGGACCCCAAGCGCGACACGGTGATGATCGATAACACGCCGATCGACTACCTCGACTTTGCTTCGCCGGTATCGGGCCTGGGCTCGAAGATGGGCCTGGATGCCACCCACAAATGGCCGGGTGAGACCACCCGCGAGTGGGGTCGGGTGATCGTCAAGGATGACGCTGTGACCGCACGTGTTGATGCGATCTGGAAAGAATTGGGAATAGATTGATGCGTGTAACCCTGCAACCTTCCGGCGCCGTACTGGAGCTGGTCCCTGGTGAGCGAATCCTTGAAGGCGCGCGTCGCCTGGGCTACGAATGCCCACAGGCGTGTCGCAATGGCGTGTGCCATGTGTGCGCCGCGCTGCTGGTGGAAGGCCGGGTGCAACAAGCCGGAGAGGTGCGCGACCATGGTGAGTTCTACACCTGCATCGCCGAGCCGTTGGAAGATTGCATTGTGTTGTGGGATGGCGTGCTGGCGCCGGGAGAGTTGCCGTTGCGCAAGTTGTCGTGCCAATTGAGTGAGTGCGTGGACGTCGGTGGCGATGTATGGCGCGTGCGCTTGCGTGCGCCGGCCGGGAAGGCGGTGCGTTACCACGCCGGGCAATACCTGATGATCGAGCGTGACAACGGCGATAAATCGGCGTTTTCCCTGGCCTCGGCGCCCCATGCCGGGCGCGAGCTGGAACTGCATGTGCTGGTTCGCGAGGACAGTGCGCGCAATTTGATCGAGCAGTTGCAGCGTAACCAGATGGCCCGTGTTGAACTGCCGTTTGGTGATACTCACTTGGCCGAACTGCCGGACGGGCCGCTGGTGTTGATCGCTGCCGGCACCGGCATGGCGCAGATGCACAGCCTGATCGAACATTGCCGCGCCTCGGGCTTCAAGCACCCTGTGCACCTGTATTGGGGCGTACGCCGCCCGGAAGACTTCTACGAAATCGAACACTGGGAGCAATGGCAGCAACTGCCCAACCTGTTCCTGCACAAAGTGGTCAGCGACCTGTGCGGTTGGGAAGGGCGCTGCGGGCTGCTGCATGAGGCCGTGTGTGAAGACATCAGCGACCTCAAGTCCGTGCACGTTTACGCCAGTGGTTCACCGGCGATGATCTACGGCACGCTGGACGCATTGGTCGACGCAGGTATGGATGCACACCAGATGCGCGCCGATGTGTTTGCCTACGCGCCACGCCCTTGAAGCCTTGAGCTGAACCAGTGTGGGAGCTGGCTTGCCTGCGATAGCGGTGTATCAGTTGCAGGTGTGTTAGCTGACCCGCCGCTATCGCAGGCAAGCCAGCTCCCACATGGGTAGGCGGCGTTCCTAGAAACGCACGCCTGCCGTCAGCATCGCCGCATTGAACCCCAGTAACACCAACTCACTGGCCACCGGGCCGAAGTGAACCCCCACAGACGGAATGATCGCCGGTGCAACGCCATAACGGTTGAGCGGGATTTTGTCGCGGTACTTACCGCGATAGCCCTGTAGCGCGCCCGCGGTCACCTTCATATAAAACGGTGAGTCGCCAATATCGTAACGCTTGCCGGCGTAGACGTAATACGAGCGCTGGCTGAACGAGTTGCGAAACGTCGCCCCGCCATACACCAACCCCGACGCCTCGTTACGTTCCAGGTTGATCAAGTCCTGATTGTTGTTGTGCTTTGGGTCCGGCGAAAAATGCTTGGTGTAGACACTGGTCTGGGCGTACCAGAAACCTTTGTCGTCATTGGCGGCGGCCTCGGAAGCCAGAGCAGTGGTGGTTTGCAGCAAAAGCAGCAGACCGGAAAAAAGGTATTTCATGGTTCGACCTCGATAGTCGTTTGAAGAAGCGGCTAATGTGGGTCGCTAAACATCTGCAGTTTGGCGGCTTATGTTGGGCATGACCTGAACCAGCGCTGAAAACACGGCCGCCTATGCTTATGCAATTAAGGTATTTTAGATGTAGGAATAATCTCATTAAGCTATAAGGCAACGGACTACCGCCTTATCGTCAATAACCAGTAACTGACCGCTACCGCCCGCCAGCCGGACCGATCGTGTGAACTCAGAGCATTGAAGCTTTGATTTTTTGATTGCCGGGCTTGAATGGCAGGGGAGCGGTATGGGGAGTTACAAGAAACATGCGTACACAGCTATTTTGTCGGCCAATTTGCTGACTGCTGTGGGATTCAATCCGGTCTGGGCGGACGCAACAGCCGCCGATGCACCAAAACTCGACACCGTGATCGTCACCGGCACCCGTGCCCAAGAGCGCACCGCCAGTGCTTCGTTGTCGCCCATCGATGTCATTTCCGGTGACACATTGCGCAGCACCGGCTCCGATGAGCTGGGCGCGGTGTTGGCGCGTCTGATTCCTTCCATCAACTTCCCGCGCCCCAGTCTGGTGGACGGTGCCGAACTGGTACGCCCGGCGCAGTTGCGCGGTTTGTCGCCGGATCAGGTGTTGGTGCTGATCAACGGTAAACGCCGCCACACCAGTGCTTTCGTCAACCTGGGCGGGGCCGTGGGGCGCGGTTCGGCGCCAGCGGATTTGAATGCGATCCCGCTGTCGGCGGTCGACCATATCGAAGTGCTGCGCGACGGCGCGTCGGCGCGCTATGGCTCGGACGCGATTGCCGGGGTGATCAACGTGATCCTCAAGCACGACGACCACGGCGGCTCTGTCTCGACCAAATTTGGCGAGTACAAGAAGGGTGACGGCATCCAGCGCAACGTCAGCGGCAACACCGGGTTTGCCTTGGGCGAAAACGGCTTTATCAACGTTTCGGGCGAAGGCGCCGACAACGACTACACCAACCGCGCCGGCGACGATTTCCGCCCTGGCAGCGTGGGTTCCACCACCTATGGTCAGCGCGTGTTTCGTCAGGGCGAGCCGGCCACCAATGAAGGCAAATTCCAGTTCAACTCCGAATATTCCTTCAACGATGCAGCCGAGTTCTACACCTTCGGCGGTTACAGCAAGCGTCGTGGCGAAACGGCGGCGTTCTATCGGGCGAGCAACGCGTCCAACAACATCCCGGCGCTCAACCCCAATGGCTACCTGCCTTTGATCAAGGGCAATCTTGAAGACACGTCCTTGGTGGTCGGCCTGCGCGGCTTGCTGGCCTACGATTGGCATTACGACCTGTCGGCCAACTATGGCAAGAACCAGTACGAACTGGGCACCGAAACCGTCAACACCTCACTCGGCCTGGTCACTCCGCGCAAATTTAACAACGGTACCTTGAGCAACGATCAGCGCCAGGTCAGCCTGGACCTGTCCCGTGAGTTCGACGTGGGCTTTTTGCCGTACCCGGTGTCGGTGGCTTTTGGCGGCGAATACCTGCGCCAGGGTTATCAAATTGAAGCGGGCGAGCCGGCGTCCTACTATCAGACCGGCAGTTCGGGCCTGGGTGGGTTCCGTGATGCCGACGCCGGTAGTACCTCGCGGCACAACTGGGCTCAGTATCTGGACCTGGAAACCAACTTCACCGAAAAACTCAGCGCCTCAGCCGCCGTACGTCATGAGGACTACAGCGACTTCGGCTCCAACGTCAGCGGCTCGCTGTCGGCGCGTTAT
The DNA here is from genome assembly GCF_002742565.1 of Pseudomonas sp. 2995-3. Taxonomy (NCBI): domain Bacteria; kingdom Pseudomonadati; phylum Pseudomonadota; class Gammaproteobacteria; order Pseudomonadales; family Pseudomonadaceae; genus Pseudomonas; species Pseudomonas sp. 2995-3. Next base: position 144,485 of record NZ_LJSB01000315.1, read on the forward strand.
GACTTCACCCCGCACGTCGCCTTGCGTGGCAGCATTTCCAATGGTTTCCGTGCGCCATCCCTGGCCCAGCAGAACTTTGCCTACACCTCGTCACAGTTGATCGGCAACACCATCCAGGAAGCTGGCACCTTCCCGGCCAACAGCCAGGTCGCCCGCCTGTTGGGCGCCGAAGACCTGAAGGCCGAGAAGTCGCGCAATTACAGTCTTGGCCTGGTGCTGGAGCCGGCCGATGACCTGACGGTGACGCTCGATGTGTACCGCATCGACATCCGCGACCGCATCAGCTTGTCATCCAACCTCAATCTCAACCCGGCGACTATCGCCTACCTGCAAGCCAATGGCGTCGGCAACATCAACTACACCAGCGCCCGCTACTTCACCAACGCCACCGACACCAGCACCGACGGTGTCGACCTGGTGGCCAACTATCGCTACCCGTTCGATAACGGCATCCGCTGGAACAGCACCGTGGGCTACAACTACAACCACACCAAAGTCACCGACGTGAAGCCCAACCCGGCGATTCTGGACAGCCTGGGCGCCAACCTGGTGCGGGTAGACCGCCGTGAGCGCATTGGTTTGCTGGGCGATACCACGCCGCAGCACAAGCTCAGCCTGGGCAACGACTTCACCTACGGTCGTTGGGCGCTGCACAGCAACCTGGTGCGCTATGGGGAATTCACCAGCTACCAGGCCGACAAGGTCAACGACCAGACCTTCAAGGCCGCCTGGGTGCTGGACCTGTCGGCAGACTATAAGTTGAAGAACTGGACCTTCACGTTGGGCGGCGACAACATCACCGATAAATACCCGGAGAAGGTCAATGCCTACGCCAGCAGCGGCGGCAACCTCGCCTACAGCACTTTTTCGCCGTACGGTTACAGCGGCGCGTTTTATTACGGTAAAGTTGCTTACAACTGGTAACACGCAGGGGACCTAAGCGATCCGCCATGACCGTTATTGAAACCGATCTGTTGCAATTGGCTTACCCTCCGCGGCTCGATCTGGGGCCGCAACTGACTCACGAGCAATTAATGAGTTCGATGCAGGCCACCATGGCCAGGCATAAGGGCGGGCCGGTCTGGCTATTCGCTTATGGTTCGCTGATCTGGCGTCCCGAATGCTCGTCGACCCAGCGCATGCGCGCACGGGTTCACGGTTATCACCGGGGTTTGTACCTGTGGTCACATGAGCATCGAGGCACGCCGGAGTCGCCGGGGTTGGTGTTCGGCCTGGATCGCGGTGGTTCTTGCAGCGGATTTGCCTACCGCTTGCCGGAAGACCAGCTTGAGGCCTCGCTTTATGCCTTGTGGCAGCGCGAGATGCCTTACCCGTCGTACCGACCGCACTGGCTCAGCTGCCGCCTGGAAGATGGCAGCCAAGTGCAGGCGCTGGGGTTTGTGTTGGAGCGGCACTTGCCCAGCTATGCTGGCAACCTGCCCGATATCGTGCTTAACCACGTGTTGGAAAGCGCTTGCGGGCGTTACGGCACCACTCGCGATTATGTCGAGCAGACCGTGAACGCCCTGCGTAGCCACGCCATGCCAGATAAAAACCTGGAGGCGCGGCTCAAGCGTTGTGCCAAAGACTGCGGCGGGAATTAACGCGCCGCGCTGACGCTGTTGGTGTGCCACAGCGTCGGGATCAGGAACGCGATCGCCAACAGGCATGCGCCCACCAGCAACACAAACCCACCGTCCCAGCCGAAATGGTCCACGGTGTAGCCCATGGCTGCACTCGCTGCCACCGAACCACCCAGGTAGCCGAACAAGCCCGTGAAACCAGCAGCAGTGCCCGCGGCTTTCTTCGGCGCCAGTTCCAGCGCCTGCAGGCCGATCAGCATCACCGGGCCGTAGATCAGGAAGCCGATGGAGAACAGCGCAATCATGTCGACCATTGGGTTGCCTGGCGGGTTGAGCCAGTAAACCAGGGTCGCCACGGTGACCAACGCCATGAACACGATGCCGGTCAGGCCACGGTTGCCACGGAAGATCTTGTCCGACATCCAGCCGCACAGCAGCGTGCCTGGAATGCCCGCCCACTCGTAGAAGAAGTACGCCCACGAGGTTTTATCCACGTCGAAGTGCTTGGCTTCTTTGAGGTAGGTCGGTGCCCAGTCCAGTACGCCGTAGCGCAGCAGGTAGACGAACACGTTGGCGAAGGCGATGTACCACAGCATTTTGTTGCGCAGCACGTACTTGACGAAGATTTCCTTGGCGCTGAACTCGTCTTCGTGGCTGGCGTTGTAGCCTTCCGGGTAGTCGTTCTTGTACTGCTCGATGGGCGGCAGGCCGACCGATTGCGGGGTGTCGCGCATGGTGATGAAGGCAAATGCCGCCACGGCCAATGCCACGGTCGCCGGCACATAGAACGCTGCGTGCCAGTCGTTGAACCACGCCATACCCAGCAGGAACAGCGGGCCGATCAGGCCACCGCCGACGTTATGCGCCACGTTCCACACCGACACCACGCCGCCGCGTTCTTTCTGCGACCACCAGTGCACCATGGTGCGCCCACTCGGCGGCCAGCCCATGCCCTGGGCCCAGCCGTTGATGAACAGCAAAATGAACATCATGGTTACGCTGGACGTCGCCCAAGGTGCGAAACCGAAAATGAACATCACCCCGGCCGATATCAACAGGCCAAAGGGCAGGAAGTAGCGTGGGTTGGAGCGGTCGGACACCAGGCCCATCAAGAACTTGGACAAGCCGTAGGCAATCGCGATGGCTGACATTGCCAGGCCCAGCTCGCCACGGGTGTAACCCTCGTCGATCAGGTACGGCATGGCCAGCGAGAAGTTTTTGCGCAGCAGGTAGTAGCCCGCGTAACCGAAGAAAATACCGGCGAAGATCTGCCAGCGCAGCCGTCGATAGGTACTGTCTATTTTTTCTTCAGGCAGGGGCGCCTGGTGTGCGGCAGGACGAAAGAAAGCAAACATTCAAGAGCTCCAAATTTCTTGTTTTGACTGCGGATGCGAATGTTACAGTTTCGTTACCGAAAATAGCATCGCCTCTTATCTGCAAACACAGGAAATTGGAGCGATTGCATGTTCTCTTACGAACATGTCGCTAATAGATAAGTGTGGGTCGGTATCAGGTCTTAAGACCTAAAGAGATCAACTGTGGGAGCTGGCTTGCCTGCGATAGCGGTCTATCAATTGCAGCTGTGTGAGCTGACCCGCCGCCATCGCAGGCAAGCCAGCTCCCACATGAACCGCATTCAGCGGGTCTGGACGACAACCTTTCCCACAGCCCTGCGTTGCCCCAGGTCATTGATCGCCTGCGCAGCCTGCTCAAGCGGGTAAGTCTGCGACACCAACGGCTTCAACTTGCCCTCGCCATACCAGGTGAACAACTGCTGGAAGTTCGCCGCATTGTCCTGCGGCTGGCGCTGGGCGAACGAGCCCCAGAACACCCCGACTACCGACGCACCCTTGAGCAGCGCCAGGTTTACCGGCAGTTCGGGAATGCGCCCGCTGGCAAAGCCCACCACCAGCAGGCGGCCGTTCCAGGCAATGCCACGCACGGCCTGGTCAAACAGGTCGCCGCCGACGGGGTCGTAGATCACATCGACACCATTGCCGTCGGTCAGGCGCTTGATCTCGTCTTTGAGGCTGGCTTCGCTGTAGTTGATCAGCTCATCCGCACCGGCCGCCTTGGCCACGGCGAGTTTGTCGGCGCTGCTGGCGGCGGCAATCACCCGGGCGCCCATGGCTTTGCCGATTTCCACCGCCGCCAGGCCCACGCCGCCGGAAGCGCCGAGCACCAGCAGGGTTTCGCCAGGTTGCAGGTTGGCGCGTTGTTTCAGTGCATGCATCGAGGTGCCGTAGGTCATGCTGAAGGCGGCGGCAGTGGTGAAATCCATGCTCGGCGGGATCGGCAGCACGTTATAGCCCGGCACCGCGACCTGCTCGGCAAAGCTGCCCCAACCGGTCAGGGCCATGACCCGGTCGCCGACGTTGAGGTGGCTGACCTTTTCACCCACTTCGCTGACCACACCGGCCGCTTCGCCACCCGGCGAGAACGGGAAGGGCGGCTTGAACTGGTACTTGCCCTCGATGATCAAGGTGTCCGGGAAATTCACCCCGGCCGCGTGCACGTCCAGCAGGATTTCGTTCTTCTTGATCGCGGGGCTGGCGATCTCTTCCAGCACCAGGGTTTCGGCGGGGCCGAAGGCTTTGCACAGCACAGCTTTCATCGGACTATTCCTTTTGGCGTCGTGGCCGATAAGTGTAGGAGGGTACGCCCGTGGGTCAACGAGCATGCCTGGCCCTGATAAGTCGCCATAAGCTTGTACTCAGCCTTGCTAGCGTTATGCTACCCGGCAACCGAATTCGAGGAATGAACTGTGAAAGCGTGGATCCTGTTGATGCTCGCCCTGACCTTGCCGTTGGCAGCCCAGGCCGAAGAAGCGAAAGAAGGCGAGGCGCCGAAGGTCAGCTATATCAGCCTGACCCCACCCTTTGTGGGCAATTACGGCCTGGATGGCACGGCAAAACTGCGGGTCTACAAGGCCGACATCGCCCTGCGCGTGACCGGGCCTGAAGCGGCTGCGGCTGTCAAAGCCAACGACCCGTTGATTCGTAACCAACTGGTGGCGCTGTTTACCCAGCAGACCAACGAAGCCATGAGCACGGTCGAAGGCAAAGAAAAGCTGCGCCAGGAAGCCCTGAAGCAAACCCAGCAAGTCATGAATGACGAGACCGGCAAGCCGGTGGTGGAAGACCTGTTGTTCAACAACTTGATCATCCAGTAAGTCGCTGCGCGACTATCGCGGGCAAGCCCGCTCCCACAGGTGAATGCATTCCAAGGGTGGGAGCGGGCTTGCCCGCGATGGCGCCGGTACAGACGCTTCAGGAAGCCAGGCTTTTACGAAACCTGGCCAAGGCCACCGCAAAAAACACCAACCCAATCCCCACCAACGCCAGCAAATCCGGCCACACCACACCCACGCCCGCATCACGAAACAGTATGGCCGCGCTCAAACTCACAAAGTGCGTCGACGGCGAGCCCTGCATCACCCATTGCAACCACTCGGGCATGCTGTCCAATGGCGTACTGCCGCCAGACAGAAGCAGCATCGGAATAATCACCGGAATCGCCAGCAAGCCAAACTGAGGCGTCGAACGCGCAAGGGTGGCGAGGAAGATCCCCAGTGCCGTACTCGCAAACAGGTACAGCGCCGTCACCAGCAAAAACAGGCTCAAAGACCCGGCCAGCGGCACACCGAGCAAGCCTTTGACTACCAGCTCCAGCGACAGCCACGTACACAGCACCACCACCAGCATGTTGCTCCAGATTTTTGCCAGCATGATTTCCAGCGCGGTCAGCGGCAGCACCAGCAAATGGTCGAGCGTGCCGTGCTCACGCTCGCGCAGCAGCGCTGTGCCGGTGAGCACAATGGCCAGGATGGTGATGTTATTGACGATCTGGATCACCGCCAAAAACCAGCCGCCTTCCAGGTTGGTGTTGAACAACGCCCGTGTGGTCAGTCGCGCAGGCGTCTTGCCAGCCGCGTCGGTTTGCCCGCCGTAGCTTTGCAACTCACGCTGGAAAATCCGGCCGATATAGCCTGCGCCCATAAATGCCTGGCTCATCGCTGTGGCATCGACGTTCACCTGCACACCCGGCTGGCGCCCCGCCAACAGGTCGGCCTGGAAGTTGGCTGGCACATTGATCACGAAAGTGTACTCACCGCTGTCCATGACCTTGTCCAATTGGTCGTAGTCCAGTGGTGCAGGCGGTTGAAACTCGGGCGGCTGCAGCGCCTCGGCCATTTGCCGCGACAGCGCGCTGTGGTCCTCATCAACAAACGCCACGCTGGCGTTGTGCACACCAATGACCGAGCCAGCGGCGGGCATGTAGATCGCGACAGTGAAGGCGTAGAACAAAAACAGCAGCAATACGCTGTCGTGACGCAGGCTGGTCAATTCCTTGAAGCCCAGGCGCAGGATATGAGCGAGCTTGTGCATCAGGCCTCCTGCTTCTTGAGCATGATCAGGCTCAGCCCAGTGAACCCGACGAAAAACCCGAACAGCGCCAGGCATTGCGGCCACAACTGGCGCAGGTCCAGGGCCTTGGTGAAGGTGCCCACTGCGATATCCAGAAAGTGCCCGGCGGGGAATAACGTGCCCATCAGCGCGGCCGCGCCTTCCAGGGACGAGCGCGGTACGATAAGCCCGGAGAACTGGATGGTCGGCAGGCTGGTGATGATCATGGTGCCGAGGATCGCCGCGATCTGGGTACGGGTGAACGCGGAAATCAGCAGACCCATGCTCGTCGTTGCGAGTACATACAACAGGCCGCCTACCGCCAGCGCCACGCCGCTGCCCTTGAATGGCACGCCGAACAGCCAGCGGTTCATCGCCACCAGCAGTGCCAGGTTCACCAGGCTAACGGCCAGATACGGCGCCTGTTTGCCCAACAGGAACTCCAGGCGCGTCAGCGGCGTGGCGTAGAAGTTGGTGATCGACCCCAGCTCCTTTTCACGCACGATGCCCAACGCGGTGAGCATTGCCGGGATAAACGCCAGGATCAGCGCCATCACGCCAGGGCCGATGGCGTTCACGCTGACTACATCCTGGTTGTAGCGAAAGCGTGTTTCCAGCTTGGCGGCGGCTTGTGTGCTGCCGGGCAGGCTGCTCAGTTCGGCCAGTTGCTGGAGATTGCCTTGGTGCACCGCTTCGACGTAGTTACGGCTGGTTTCGGCGCGAAACGGCATGCCGCCATCGATCCACGCAGCCACGGTGGGTTGGCGGCCGGCGTACAGGTCGCGGCCAAAACCGGGTGGAATTTCCAGCGCCAGTTTGATTTCTGAACGTTGCAGGCGCCGGTGCAGTTCGTTGGCATCGCGTATGGGGGCTTGTTCGGCGAAGTAGCGCGAGCTGCGGAAGGCTTCCAGGTAGGCGCGACTTTGCGGAGTCTGGTCCTGGTCGTAGACGGCGAAGGCAAGGTTTTTCACGTCCAGGGAAATGCCGTAACCGAAGATCACCATCATGAACATCGCACCGAGCAGGGCGAAGGCCATGCGCACTTTGTCGCGCAACAGCTCTTTGCCTTCGCGACTGGCCACGGCCAGCAGGCGGGCGATGCTGAAGCCGCGTTTGCTGACGGGCGGCGTGCTGCTTTCGCTGACAGTTTTGTTCGGTGCGGCAGGTTCGGCTTCGCCTTGGGCCTGTTCCAGGCAGGTGACGAACGCAGCCTCCAATGTGTCGCCGTGGAATTGCTGCTGCAACGCGTCGGGGGTGTCGCAGGCCAGCACTTTGCCCGCGTGCATCAGCGAGATGCGGTCGCAGCGCTGGGCCTCGTTCATAAAGTGGGTGGACAGAAAGATCGTCACGCCTTGCTCGCGGGACAACTCAACCAATAGCCGCCAGAAATCATCCCGCGCCGCGGGGTCGACGCCCGAGGTCGGCTCATCGAGAATCAGCACTTCCGGGCGATGCAGCACCGCCACCGCCAGTGACAAGCGCTGGCGCAGGCCCAGGGGCAACTCGCCGGAGGGTTGCTCGGCCACTTCACCGAGGTCGAAGCGCTGGATCAGCTCGTCGATACGCGGGCCGCTGTCGGCCTTGGGCAAGTCGAACAGTTGCGCATGCAGCACCAGGTTCTGGCGCACGCTGAGTTCGCCGTACAGCGAAAAGCTTTGCGACATAAAGCCCACGCGCTTGCGAGTGGCCAGATCCTTGGCATTCACCGGGTTACCCAGCAGCGTGGCGCTGCCTTCGGTGGCCGGCATCAGCCCGGTGAGGACTTTCATGGTGGTCGTCTTGCCGCAGCCGTTGGAGCCGAGGAAGCCAAATATCTCGCCGCGACCAATCGCAAAGCTGACCTTGTTCACCGCCGTAAAATCCCCAAAGCGCAGCGTCAGGTCGTGGGCTTCGATGGCGATGTCAGTGTTGCCACTTTCGCGCGGCGGGATCACCAGCGCCTGGTTGTCGTGGGCGCTGTCACCCTGGAAATGAGTAAAGGCTTCATCGAGTTTGCCGCTGGGTGTAACGGCTGCCAGCTCGCGGCTCAGGCCGTCGGCGATCAGCTTGCCGCGATCGAGCATCAGGCAATGTTCGAACTGCTCGGCCTCTTCCATGTAGGCGGTGGCTACCAGCAGCGTCAGCTGTGGGCGCTCGCTGCGCACGGTGTCGACCAGCTCCCAGAAACGCCGGCGCGACAGTGGGTCGACGCCCGTGGTGGGTTCGTCGAGGATCAACAAATCAGGGTCGTGGATCAGCGCGCAGCACAGGCCGAGCTTCTGCTTCATGCCGCCGGACAATTTCCCGGCCGGGCGCTCGGCGAAGCGTGCGAGGTCGGTGGCCAGCAGCAGGTTGTGCATGCGTTGCTCGCAATCGGCTTTGGACAAACCGAACAACGTGGCGAAGAAACGGATGTTCTCGCTGATGGACAACTCAGGGTAAAGGTTGCCGCCCAGGCCTTGGGGCATAAAGGCGATGCGCGGGTACAGGCTGTTGCGATGGCGGCGATCTTCGATGGAGCCGCCGAGCACCTCAAGCTGACCTGCCTGAAGTTTTTTGACCCCGGCGATCAGCCCCAGCAAACTCGACTTGCCCGCGCCATCCGGGCCGATCAACCCGCAACGGGTGCCCGCCGGCAGGCTGAAGGCAATGTCGATCAGCGCCTGTTGCTTGCCGTAACGGTGTTGGATGCCGGTGGCGTGCAGCGCCAGGTCGGTCATTGCAGGTTGGCCGGCCAGTCGATATCCGCCGTGCGCACATAACCCGCGCCAGGCATGCCCGGTTTGGCTTGTGGTACGGCGCTGGGTTGGGTCAGGCGCAGCTTGACGCGGAACACCAGTTTTTGGCGTTCGTCGCGGGTCTCAACCTCTTTTGGGGTGAATTGCGATTTGGCTGCAACAAAGCTGATTTTTGCCGGCAGCGGCTGCTGGGGCAGGGCGTCGAGCAGGATGCGTGCGTCGCTGCCAACGGTCAGGCGGCCGGTGACGGAGGCGGGCAGGTACAGGTTCATGTACTGATCATTCGGGTCAATCAGCAGTAACACTCTGCCGCCTGCGCCGAGCACTTCACCCGGTTCAGCCAGGCGCAATTGAATGATGCCGTCGATGGGCGCGCGCAGGCTGCTGTCGTCGATTTCGCTGGTGAGCTGGGCCACTTGGGCCTGCGCCGCGCCGATGGCCGCTTTCACCGCGTTGACCTGAGCCTGCGCTGCGATCACGGCCGCATTGCCGGTGTTCTGGCGTGCTTGCTGCTGGTCGATCAACTGGCTGCTGGCAAAGCCGCGCTTGTACAGCTCCTGGGTGCGCTTGAGTTCCTGATGGGCCAGCAATTGTTCGCTTTGGCGCAGTTGTACGTTGGCCTCGGCGGCGGCGAAGTTTTCCTTGGCGCGCAGCACTTCGGCTTCGGCCTGGGTGCGCTGAGCTTCAAGGGTGCGGGTGTCCATGCGTGCGAGCAATTGACCTTTGAGCACCTTGTCGCCTTCATCTACGCGCACTTCGGCCAGGCGCCCGGGGATCTTGGCGGCGATCTGCACTTCGGTGGATTCCAGGCGGCCATTGCCCATGCTCAGGCCTTCGGGCAGGCGGTCCTGAGTCGATCGCCAATAACCGAAGCCGCCGGCACCCAGCAACAAGGTGATGAGCGCAACGGCGAAAAGGCGCGACATAGTGTGATTCGTAGACATGACGGCATCCTGCGGCATTAGCATCCTAGTTTGACCGATACCGCCCGAAGGGTCTTGATACCGGTCAAATGAAGCGCAAGCCTAACCCGCTTGGCGTGCAGATGCATGCATCACAGGTGTGACCGCAGGGTTCTGCCTTTTCAGCGCAGGGCGAGTACCGCTGCCCATTGTTCGGCCGTCACCGGCATCACCGACAATCGACTGCCTTTTTGCACCAGCGGCAATTCGGCGAGGGCGGTTTGTTGTTTCAGGTAGCCAAGGCCCAGCACCTTTGCAAAGGTCTCGACGTGGGCCACGTTGAGTGCAGTCCACGGGTTTTTCTCAGGCGTGGCTTTGGCATCGAAGTAGTGGCTTTCGGGTTCCAGCGCAGTCGGGTCCGGATAGGCCGCCTCGACAATTTTGCCGATACCGGCAATGCCTGGCTCAGGGCAACTGGAGTGGTAGAAGAAAAACTCATCACCAACGGCCATGGCGCGCAAAAAGTTGCGTGCCTGATAGTTGCGCACCCCGTCCCAGCGCGTTTCACCGAGCTTTTCCAGGCCTTTGATGGAGAGTTCATCGGGCTCGGATTTCATCAGCCAGTAGGCCATTTTTGGGCTCCTGAAAAAGGCATTGGATAAGTTGTCAGGCAATTCCATGACAAACCGACAGTCGGTTGGCGTCAAGGTTTGCGTGTTGGGTCACGTTACCGCAGAATGCCCGCTTTTAAGCTTGACGCAGCTGCAACGGACTACTTTGGAACGTTGTTGTCATCGTGTACGAGGTGCCTGAAGGGGGGCAATCGATGCAACGTAAACCGGATTTACTATGGATTTTGGTTATTTTGTTTGGCCTGGGCGTCGTGACCACCGGATATGCCCAGAGCTTGTGGTCGAGCAAGACCGATGCACCGGTTGAACTGGCTCAGCAGCAGCCACAACCGTTCAAGCGTTAACACTGCTTTTTAAGGCGTCGCTGGTTCCAGCGACGTTTCTGCGACATACCATTTTTTATCGGTGACCGTGCCAGCCAATGGCACATCCCAGCTTGCCTGTGCCAGGCGCTCGACCTTCTGACATTCATGGGCCAGGCCCAGCAGCGTGGGCTTGCGCCAGTTTTTGCGCCGAGCCAGGTAGGCCAGGCTGCGGTCATAAAACCCACCGCCCATGCCCAGTCGCCCACCCACATCATCGAAGCCCACCAGCGGCAACAGCACCAGGTCCAGCGCCCAAACTTGGCGCTGGCGGTTGGCATTTACGTGCGGCTCAAGGATGCGAAAGCGGTTGGGCAACAACTTATCTCCAGGCCGCACACGCTGGAACACCATCTTGGTGCGCGGCCAGGCACTGAGTACCGGCAGATAAGTGGCCTTGCCCCGGCGCTGCGCAGCGCGCAGCAGCAGACGCGGATCGATTTCACCGTCCGTGGGCAGATATAAAGAGATATGTTTGGCCCGGCGAAACAACGGGTGCTGTGCCAGTTGCCGATACAGGCCGTGAGCGGCCTTGCGCTGCTCGCTCGGCGTAAGCGCGCGGCGGGCTTTGCGCAACATGCGTCGAAGTTGCGGACGGGAAAGCGGCGCAGGTTCGGTCATGGTTGTTCGGCTCATAAAACAATGCCAGTCCTGGGACTGGCATTGAGTTTGGGAATTCAGGCTCCCCGACAGAGCCGCTGTCGACTTAGCCCTTGAACCCGAAAGTTCAAGGTGGAAGATGCAGTAGGCTTTAAGGCTTTCCGTCTAGCGGACATGCACACCAGCCCAACGTGCAACTTCCAGGGTAGTGCGAATCGGCTCAGGGACATCGCCGACTGGCAAACACGCCAGGGAGTGGGGCGAGTATACCTTAAACAGACGCGTCAATCAGCCCTTGGGTGGCTCTGGCTCGGTAGAAAGTGCCAGATCCACGCGTTCGAGCAGGTCACGCACTTGCTCACGCGTCGAGCCGCTGGCCTGCACGTCAGGCCGTTCCTGCTTATGCAGCAGATCGTGGGTAATGTTCAGTGCGGCCATCACGGCGATACGGTCGGCGCCGATGACTTTGCCGCTGCTGCGGATTTCACGCATCTTGCCGTCCAGATAGCGGGCAGCACTCACCAGATTGCTGCGTTCTTCCTGGGGGCAGATGATCGAATATTCTTTGTCGAGGATCTGCACGGTAACGCTATTGCTTGAACTCATGAGTCTTGCTCCAGGGCCTTCAGGCGCGAAATCATCGATTCGACCTTACGCCGGGCGATTTCGTTTTTTTCAATGAGGTGAGCGCGTTCCTCGCGCCAGGTCTTTTCCTGAGCTAATAGGAGTCCGTTTTGACTCTTAAGTTGCTCAACCCGATCAATTAGCAGTTCGAGTCTGGCCATCAGCGCTTGCAGGTCGGTGTCTTCCATTGGGTTCCACTGGATTTGTCTGATGAATGGCAACTTCAGGATAAACGATCTGACGCCCTCGATAGTCTTGGTACGTCTGCCGGTGCTAGGATACAGCGCTTCATTCTAGACATTGCGCCGTCTGGCGCCTAGCTCACCATGCCTATTCAGAACTCCCCGTACGACGCTTTTTCCAAACTGCTGAGCTCCAGCGGTCATCCTTGCTCGCCTGCCGAACTGCACGGCGTGCTGTTGGGCCGCAGCTGCACGGGCGTTGGCTTCGATGCCGACAATTGGCTGGCCGATGTGGCCGAGCTGCTGGAAACCGAACCTACCGAGAACGTGCGTAACGCGCTGATCGGCCTGCAAGAGATGGTTAAAGGCGAGCTGACCGGTGATGACGTCACCGTCGTTCTGCTGCTGCCGACCGACGATGCACCGCTCACCGAACGCGCTGCAGCATTGGGCCAATGGTGCCAGGGTTTCCTGCACGGCTTCGGTGTGAATGCCGGGGGCCTGGAACTGAGCACTGATGCCAAAGAAGTGTTGCAAGACCTGGCGGCCATCTCCCAGGTGCAAGATGCCCTGGAAGAATCCGAAGACGGCGAAGGCGACTATATGGAAGTGATGGAATACCTGCGTGTCGCGCCGCTGCTGTTGTTCACCGAGACCAAAAAATCCGCTGAGCCCGCCGCACCCAAGCCGTCGCTGCACTAAGTAAGGAAGCCCATCTGCCCATGATCCATATCCCGAAAGCGGAATACACCCGTCGCCGCAAGGCGCTCATGGCGCAGATGGAACCCAACAGCATCGCGATCCTGCCGGCCGCCGCCGTGGCCATCCGCAACCGTGATGTCGAGCACGTCTACCGCCAGGACAGCGACTTCCAGTACCTGAGCGGCTTCCCTGAACCTGAAGCTGTGATCGTGCTGATGCCCGGTCGCCAGCATGGCGAGTACGTGCTGTTCTGCCGCGAGCGCAACGTCGAACGCGAACTGTGGGACGGCCTGCGCGCCGGCACCGAAGGCGCCATTCGCGACTTTGGTGCTGACGATGCGTTCCCCATCACCGATATCGACGACATCCTGCCCGGCCTGATCGAAGGCCGCGACCGGGTGTATTCGGCCATGGGCAGCAACGCCGAATTCGACCGGCATCTGATGGAGTGGATCAACGTGATCCGTTCCAAGGCGCACCTGGGCGCCCAGCCGCCGAACGAATTTGTTGCCCTGGATCATCTGCTCCACGACATGCGCCTGTATAAATCGGCGGCAGAAGTGAAGGTGATGCGCGAGGCCGCGCGAATTTCCTGTGCGGCCCACGTCAAGGCGATGCAGGCCAGCCGCGCCGGGCTGTATGAGTTCAGCCTCGAAGCCGAGCTGGATTACGAGTTCCGCAAGGGCGGCGCGAAGATGCCGGCCTATGGCTCCATCGTCGCCGCCGGGCGCAACAGCTGCATCCTGCACTACCAGCAGAATGACGCGCTGCTCAAGGACGGCGATCTGGTGTTGATCGACGCCGGTTGCGAGATCGACTGCTACGCCAGCGATATCACGCGCACGTGGCCGGTCAGCGGCAAGTTTTCGCCCGAACAAAAGGCGATCTATGAAATTGTGCTGGCCTCCCAGGAAGCCGCCTTCGCCCAGATTGCACCGAACAAACATTGGAACCAGGCCCACGAGGCGACCGTGCAGGTCATCACCGCCGGGCTGGTGAAGTTGGGGCTGTTGCAAGGTAACGTCGACGAGTTGATCGCCAGCGAAGCCTACCGTGCCTTTTATATGCACCGCGCCGGCCACTGGCTGGGCATGGATGTGCACGATGTGGGCGAATACAAAGTGGGCGGTGAATGGCGTGTGCTGGAAGTGGGCATGGCCTTGACCGTGGAGCCGGGGATTTATATTTCGCCGGACAACCAGAACGTGGCAAAGAAATGGCGTGGCATTGGCGTACGCATCGAGGATGACGTGGTAGTGACCAAGCAAGGCTGTGAAATTCTGACCGGTGGTGTGCCTAAAACTGTCGCTGAGATCGAAGCGCTGATGGCGGCTGCCCGATGAGCCGGGTCAACCTGGCGATTATCGGTGGTGGCCTGGTGGGCGCCAGCCTGGCGTTGGCCTTGCAGGCCGGTGCCAAGGCACGGGGTTGGAAGATCGTGCTGATCGAGCCATTTGCCCCAGGCGACACTTACCAACCGAGCTACGATGCACGTTCTTCGGCGTTGTCTTACGGTGCCCGTCAGATCTATCAGCGCCTGGGTGTGTGGCAGGACATCTCCCGCCGCGCCGAGCCGATCAAGCAGATCCACGTGTCTGACCGTGGGCGTTTCTCCACTGCGCGCTTGTCCGCCATGGAGGAGGGCGTGCCGGCCCTCGGCTATGTGGTGGAAAACGCCTGGCTCGGACAGTGCCTGTGGCAAGGCCTGGACAAAGAGGTGGTGAGTTGGCGTTGCCCGGCGGAAGTCACGCGTATGGAGCCGCTGCCCGACGGCTATCGCCTGACCCTCAACGATGAAACCGTGCTGGAATGCGACCTTGCGGTATTGGCCGACGGTGGTCGCTCCGGTTTGCGCGAGCAGTTAGGTATTGGCGTGAAAACCCGCCCGTACAACCAGAGCGCGCTGATCGCCAACATCACCCCCAGCGAAGCCCACAACGGCGAGGCCTTCGAGCGCTTTACCGATGAAGGCCCGATGGCCCTGTTGCCGTTGCCGGACAACCGCTGCGCGCTGGTATGGACGCGCATCGGCATGGACGCCCAGCGTTTGGCCAACCTCGACGAGCGCAGTTTCTTGAGCGAACTGCAGGGCGTGTTCGGCTATCGCCTGGGCACCCTCAAGCAAGTCGGCGCACGGCACCTGTACCCGCTGACGCTGGTGGAGGCCGAAGAACAAGTGCGCTCGCACCTGGCGATCCTCGGCAATGCCGCCCACAGCCTGCACCCGATTGCCGGGCAGGGGTTCAACCTGTCCCTGCGCGATGCCAATGCCTTGGCCGAAGCCTTGTTGGCCGGGCCGCAGGTGCCGGGCGACTTGGCGACCTTGCAGCGCTACCGCGAAAGCCAGCATCTGGACCAGAAGCTCACAGTGGGCTTCTCCGATCAAGTCACACGCCTGTTTGGCAGTGCCCAGCCGTTAGTGGCTTTGGGCCGCAACATGGGCCTGCTTGGCCTGGACCTGCTACCGCCGGCCAAACGCTGGTTCGCCCGTCAGGCCATGGGCTTGGGTACGCGCCCCGATGCGTAAGTGGTTGATCCAACGTTTGGGTAAAGCGCGGCTGTTGCGTTGGGTCATGACCCTTTATCCGCCTTATCTCGGGGCGGGGATAAGCGTGCAGCACATGAGCGCTGACTTTCGTCATGTCAAAGTGCGCATGGGCTTGGGCTGGTACAACCGTAATTACGTCGGCACGCAATTTGGCGGCAGCCTGTATTCGATGGTTGACCCGTTCTACATGTTGCTGTTGATGGAGAACCTGGGCCGCGACTACATCGTGTGGGACAAGGCCGCGAGCATCGACTTTGTGTCGCCGGGCAAAGGCCCGGTGTACGCCGAGTTCTCCATCGACGACGCCTTGCTGGACGAGATTCGCCGGCAAACCGAAGGTGGCGAGAAGTACCTGCCCCACCTCAAGGTCGAGATTCATGACGGCTCCGGCACCCTGGTGGCGCGGGTCGACAAAACCCTTTACGTGCGGCGCAAGCCGCCAGCAAAGCAGGCTTAAAGCATGGACATGCGCGCAGATGTGCTGATTGTCGGGGCCGGAATGGTCGGAAGCGCCCTGGCGCTCGCGTTGCAGGGCAGTGGCCTGCAGGTGCTGCTGCTCGACGGCAGCCCGCTGAGCGTCAAGCCATTTGACCGTGAGGCTGCCTTCGAGCCACGGGTGAGCGCCTTGTCGGCCGCGAGCCAGCGCATCCTTGAGCGCCTCGGCGTGTGGGACGGCATTGTGTCGCGGCGCGCCAGCCCTTATGGCGAGATGCAAGTGTGGGACGGCAGCGGCACCGGGCAGATCCACTTCTCGGCGGCCAGTGTGCACGCCGAAGTGCTTGGGCATATCGTCGAGAACCGCGTGGTTCAGGACGCGCTGCTCGACCGCCTGCATGACTGCGACCTGGGCCTGCTGGCCAACGCCCGCCTGGAACAGATGCGCCGCTCCGGCGATGACTGGCTGCTGACCCTTGCCGACGGCCGCACATTGCGTGCACCGCTGGTGGTCGCCGCCGATGGCGCCAACTCCGCCGTACGCCGCCTGACCGGCACTGCGACCCGCGAGTGGGATTACTTGCATAACGCCATCGTCACCAGCGTGCGCAGCAGCCAACCCCATCAGCGCACGGCGTGGCAGCGCTTTACCGACACTGGCCCGCTGGCGTTTCTGCCATTGGTGCGCGAGGGGCAGGAAGACTGGTGCTCGATCGTCTGGTCCACCACACCGGCCGAATCCGAGCGCCTGATGGCGCTGGACGACGAAAACTTCTGCCGTGAGCTGGAGCGCGCCTTTGAAGGGCGGCTCGGCACGGTGCTCAGCGCCGATCCACGTGTGTGCGTGCCATTGCGCCAACGACATGCCAAACGCTACGTGGCAGAAGGCCTGGCGTTGATCGGCGACGCGGCCCACGTGATCCACCCGTTGGCGGGGCAGGGCGTAAACCTGGGTTTCCTCGATGCGGCGGTGCTGGCCGAGGTGCTGCTGGCAGCCACTGAACGTGGTGAGCGCCTGGCTGATGTGAAAGTTTTGAGCCGCTACGAACGTCGGCGCATGCCGCATAACCTTGCGCTGATGGCGGCTATGGAAGGGTTTGAGCGCCTGTTCCAGGCCGACCAGTTGCCATTACGCTGGCTGCGCAACGCCGGGCTGAAAATGGTCGACCAGATGCTCGAAGCCAAGGCCATCTTCGTCCGCCAGGCCTTGGGCCTGACCGGCGACCTCCCGGAGCTGGCCAAACCCTGAGGGCGCCTGAGTACCCTGTGGGAGCCGGGCTTGCCCGCGATGGGGCCATTGGCCCCAGCACAAATCCCAGCCATGCAACATCTCGTAACGCCTCCACCAAGCGCTACCAAATGTGAGTCCTTATCATTTGCCCTCTTTTTGCAAATGAGAGACCGCACCCATGTTGGCACCCAAGCGCCTCCTGACTGCCCTGGCACTCACCCTTATCGGCAGCACCACCGTGCAGGCAGCCGACGAAGTCGTGGTCTACTCCTCGCGCATCGACGAGCTGATCAAGCCGGTGTTCGATGCCTACACCAAAAAGACCGGCGTGCAGGTGAAGTTCATCACCGACAAGGAAGCCCCGCTGATGCAGCGCATCAAGGCCGAAGGCGAGAACGCCACGGCCGACCTGTTGCTCACCGTCGACGCCGGCAACCTTTGGCAGGCTGAGCAAATGGGCATCCTGCAGCCGTTCACCTCGGCGGTGATTGACAAGAATATTCCGTTGCAATATCGCTCCTCTAACCACGCCTGGACCGGCTTGAGCCTGCGCGCACGGACCATCGCCTATTCCACCGACCGGGTAAAACCCGGTGACCTGACCACTTACGAAGCCCTGGCCGACAAGCAATGGGAAGGCCGCTTGTGCCTGCGCACGGCGAAGAAGGTCTACAACCAGTCGCTGACCGCCACCCTGATCGAAACCCATGGCGCGGCCAAAACCGAGGAAATCGTCAAAGGCTGGGTCAACAACCTCTCCACCGACGTGTTCTCCGACGACATCGCCGTGCTGGAGGCGATCAACGCCGGGCAATGCGACGTGGGCATCGTCAACACCTACTACTACGGCCGCCTGCACAAGCAGAAGCCAGACCTGGCGGTAAAACTGTTCTGGCCGAACCAGGGCGACCGTGGTGTGCACGTGAACCTGTCGGGCATTGGCCTGACTAAGCACGCGCCGCATCCGGAAGCGGCCAAGGCATTGGTCGAGTGGATGACCACGCCTGAGGCACAGCAGATCTTTGCCGATGTGAACCAGGAGTTCCCGGCCAACCCGGCGGTGCCGCCATCAGCAGAAGTGGCGACCTGGGGCAAGTTCGTGGCTGACACCTTGCCGGTGGAAGTGGCAGGCAAGCGCCAGGCTGAGGCTATCCGCCTGATGGATCGCGCCGGCTGGAACTAACTACAATTTGCAGGCAAGCGCCGAACTAAATGTGGGAGCTGGCTTGTGTGGGAGCTGGCTTGCCTGCGATAGCATCACCTAGGTGTAACTGACACACCGAGGTGCTGCTATCGCAGGCAAGCCAGCTCCCACATTGCTTTGTGTTCACCTTGAATTTTTTACCAACCTGAGAGCTAGCCCTTGGCCCACCCCGCCCAACGCCGCTGGTACCTGCCGGTCTTCAGCGTCGCCGCCCTGGTGCTGTTGCCGCTGAGTGTGCTGTTGCTGTCCTGGCAAAGCATTGATGCGCAAATCTGGTCGCACCTGTGGGACACCCAGATGCCGCGCCTGATGGGCAATACCCTTACTTTGGTGCTGGGCGTCGGTGTGGGTGTGACCCTGCTGGGCGTGAGCCTGGCCTGGTTGACCAGCCTCTGCGAGTTTCCTGGGCGGCGCTGGCTCGATTGGGCCTTGATGCTGCCTTTTGCCATTCCCGCCTACGTACTGGCCTTTGTGTTTGTCGGCCTGCTGGATTTCGCTGGCCCGGTGCAAAGCCTGCTGCGTGATTGGTTCGGCACCGGCCTGCGGCTGCCGCGGGTGCGCTCCACCAGCGGCGTGATTATCGTGTTGGTGCTGGTGTTCTACCCCTACGTCTACCTGCTGGCGCGCACGGCGTTTATTGCCCAGGGCAAAGGGCTGATGGAGGCGGCACGTGTGCTCGGGCAATCGCCCTGGCAAGCGTTCTGGCGCGTCGCGCTGCCCATGGCACGGCCGGCGATTGGTGCCGGCGTGGCCCTGGCCTTGATGGAAACCCTGGCGGATTTCGGCGCGGTCTCGGTGTTCAATTTCGACACCTTCACCACCGCCATCTACAAGACCTGGTACGGCTTTTTCAGCCTTTCCAGCGCTGCCCAACTGGCCAGCCTGTTGCTGCTGGTGGTGATGCTGGTGCTGTACGGCGAACGGCGAGCCCGCGGTGCCAGCCGCCCAAGCAACGAGCGGCCACGGGGCCAGGCGTTGTATCACTTGCGAGGGTTCAAGGCGGCAGCGGCCAGCACGTGGTGCGGGTTGGTGTTCGCCTGCGCCTTTGTCATCCCCATGCTGCAACTGGTCGCCTGGTTCTGGCAGCGCGGCCGCTTCGACCTGGATGAGCGCTACACCGGCCTGATCGTTCACACCCTTTACTTAGGCGGTATCGCGGCGCTGATCACGGTCAGCGTGGCGTTGATACTCGCCTTCGCCAACCGGCTGGCGCCGACACGGGCGATTCGCTCTGGTATCAGCCTGGCTAACGTCGGCTATGCCTTGCCGGGTTCGGTGCTGGCGGTGTCGATCATGTTGGCATTCAGCTACTTGGACCGAGAGCTGGTGGTACCGCTCTCGGGGTGGCTCGGCGGCGCGGGCAAACCCTTGCTGC
Source organism: Pseudomonas sp. 2995-3 (assembly GCF_002742565.1). Classification (NCBI taxonomy): domain Bacteria; kingdom Pseudomonadati; phylum Pseudomonadota; class Gammaproteobacteria; order Pseudomonadales; family Pseudomonadaceae; genus Pseudomonas; species Pseudomonas sp. 2995-3. Next base: position 163,988 of record NZ_LJSB01000315.1, read on the forward strand.
TTGGCAGCCTGTCGGCACTGGTGCTGGCCTATCTGGTGCGCTTTCTGGCGGTGGCCTACGGGCCGTTGGAAAACAGCCTGGCGCGAATCCGCCCGTCGTTGCCGGAAGCGGCACGCAGTCTCGGGGTAAGCGGGCCACGACTGTTTTGCAAAGTGTATCTGCCGTTATTGCTGCCGGGCACGTTGAGCGCAGCGTTGCTGGTGTTCGTCGATGTGCTCAAGGAAATGCCCGCAACTTTGCTGATGCGCCCATTTGGCTGGGACACCCTGGCGGTTTGCATCTTTGAAATGACCAGTGAAGGCGAATGGGCGCGAGCCTCGTTGCCGGCGCTGACCCTCGTACTGGTGGGGTTACTGCCGGTCATCGGCTTGATCCGACGCTCTGCGAGGCAAATCGGTTAGGTGCCAGTCCTACGGCTTGCGGCTACAATGCGCGGCATTCGGTGCGCTTCGTCTTTCGGAGCGAGTCGCTGGGCGTGGCTGCAGGCCTTGTAATTCAAGGTGTTCAGCGCAAACAGCAGCTCCGCGCACCTTCGCCAAGCCCGGAAGGAGAAACCCATGGGACAGCGTACGCCTCTGTATGACCTGCATCTCGCCCTCGGCGCGAAAATGGTCGATTTTGGCGGTTGGGATATGCCTCTGCACTACGGCTCGCAAGTTGAAGAACACCATCAGGTGCGACGCGACTGCGGGGTGTTCGATGTATCTCATATGACCGTGATCGATGTCACCGGCCCTCAGGCCAAGGAATGGCTCCAGCACCTGCTGGCCAATGATGTCGATCGTTTGCATGGCTGCGGCCGTGCGCTCTACAGCGCCATGCTCAATGAGCAGGGCGGCGTGGTGGACGACATGATCGTCTACCGCACCGAAGCCGGTTACCGGTTGGTGGTCAACGCAGCCACCCGCGACCAGGATATGGCCTGGATGCAGGCGCAACTGGGCAACTATTCGGTGCAACTGCAGGAGCGGCCCGAGTTGGCCATGCTCGCCATTCAGGGTCCCCATGCCCGGCAGAAAATCGCCGAACTGGTCACCCAGTCGCGCAGCAACCTGATTCATCAACTCAAGCCCTTTGAAGGCCAGGCGGACGGTGACTGGTTTATCGCCCGTACCGGATATACCGGTGAAGACGGCCTGGAAATAGTCCTGCCTGCCGATCAGGCGCCAGGCTTTTTCAACGACCTGGTCGGCGCGGGTATTTCACCCATTGGTCTTGGCGCCCGCGATACCCTGCGCCTGGAAGCCGGCATGAACCTGTATGGTCAGGATATCCACCAGGATGTTTCGCCCTTGGCGGCTAACATGGCCTGGAGCATTGCCTGGGAACCTGCCGGTCGCAACTTCATTGGTCGCAGCGCGCTGCAAGCAGAGCTGGCGGCGGGTGTGCAGTACAAATTGGTCGGGCTGGTACTGGAGGAGCGTGGGGTTTTGCGCGCTCACCAAGTGGTTCGTATCGCCAATGTTGGCGAAGGAGAGATCACCAGTGGTAGTTTCTCTCCTACGCTGAGCAAATCCATTGCCCTGGCGCGCGTACCGACGGCCACCGCCGATCGGGCCGAAGTGGAAATCCGCGGCAAGTGGTACCCGGTTCGAGTGGTCAAACCGACCTTCGTACGCCATGGCAAAACCTTGATCTAACTATTTCCGGCAGGCCAAAGGCCGCTGACATTTCTTCTTGAGGACACAGATTATGAGCGATATCCCAGCTGACCTGCGTTTTGCCGAAAGTCACGAATGGGCCCGTCTGGAAGCCGACGGCACTGTGACCGTCGGGATTTCCGACCATGCACAGGAAGCGTTGGGTGATGTGGTGTTTGTTGAGCTGGCGGAAGTTGGCGCCCAGTTTGAAGCTGAAGGCCAGGCTGGCGTGGTTGAGTCGGTGAAGGCTGCTTCGGATATCTACGCCCCGATTGCTGGCGAAGTGATTGCCGTCAACGAGGAACTGAGTGGCAGCCCTGAGCTGTTGAACACCGACCCTTACGGCGCCTGGATCTTCAAGCTCAAGCCAAGCAACCCGGCCGATCTGGAAAAACTACTGGATGCTGCGGGTTACAAAGCTGCCATCGGCGAGTAAACACGACACAAATCAATGTGGGAGCAGGCAAGCCAGCTCCCACAGTTGATTGTTGCAAGCCAACGCTTTTTTGTTTAACCCGCTTTCAATACCGCTTTAACCGCCGCAACCGACCGCTCTACGTCCGCCTCTGTCATCGCCGTGAACATCGGCAACGACACGATCAAACGCCCAACACGCTCCGACACCGGGAACATGCCTTCCTTGAAACCCTGTGCCCGATACAGGCTCAGCAGGTGGATCGGCGGGTAGTGATAGCCAATGCCGACGCCATGCGCCTGCATCTGTTCCATGAAGGTGGCGCGTGCCGGCTTGCCATCCTGACGCTCCGGCAATACCAGTTGGAACAGGTGCCAGTTGCTGTTTTCGAAGTCTGCCGGTGGCAGTTGTGCGCCGTATTGCGCTTCGAAATCACTGCCGAAGCATTTGAAGTAGTGGCGCGCCAGGTTCTGGCGATGGGCAGTGATCTTCTCGATATGAGCGAACTGGCCCAGGCCGATGGCTGCGGCAATGTCGGTCATGTTGAACTTGCCGCCCAACACATCTACGTCCAGGCCATCGAAACCCGTGCGGGTAACGCCCTGCAAGCGATATTTCTCGGCCAGGCGGGCTTCTTCGGCATTGTTCAATACCAGGCAACCGCCCTCGGAAGAGGTGATGTTCTTGTTGGCCTGGAAGCTGAAGGATACAAAGTCGCCGGTTGCGCCAATGCGTTCGCCATCCCAGCTGGAACCCAGTGCCTGGGCGGCGTCTTCGACGATACGCAGGTTGTACTTGTTGGCCAGTGCATACAGCATCGGCATGTCCAGGGGCAGGCCCGCCAGGTACACCGGAATGATCGCCTTGGTACGTGGGGTGATTGCAGCTTCTACTTGGGCCAGGTCGATATTGCGGGTTACCGGGTCGATATCGGCAAATACCGGCGTGGCACCGACTTCCAGGATCACGTTGGCAGTGGCGACCCAGGAGATCGGCGTGGTGATGACTTCGTCCCCTGGGCCAATCCCGGCGATGCGCAAAGCAATTTCCATGGTGCAGGTGCCGGAGTTGAACGTCCGCACCGGCCGGCCGCCAAAGTATTCCGACAGCTGTGCTTCGAACGCCTGCACTTTTGGCCCGCTGGTGATCCAGCCCGAGCGCAGTACATCGCCGACCGCCGAGATGGTGGCTTCATCAATGGTAGGTTTGGAAAACGGCAGAAAGGGCTGTTGGCTCATAACGACGAAGGCATCCGTTTCAGATAGGCGATGAGTAATAAACGTATCAGTACCGCATGGTTGCACGGTTCGACTGAATATAGCCTGTCACACGTGAATGAATCGTCATGTTACGAGCAAAAAAATGCCGCTCCCAAAGAGCGGCATTTTTTATGGGCGCTTTACTCGGTCACAGCGTTTTTCGCGAGGATAGCGTTGGCCAATTCCATATCGGTGGCCTTGAGGCCTGGGTTGTCAGCGCGGACTTTCTGCATGGCGGCTTCCAGGTATGGACCGCGGATGCCGCCGTCGCTGGCAACAAAGCTGCCTGCGTCGTCTTGGGCGGCAACCACCAGCTTGTGGTCCTTGAAGGTCAGGTACGTCGAGCCGGTAGTAGCGCCCGATGAAATGACATTACGCCAAAAGCTGTCGGCCATGGCTGAACCGACAGGAAGGGAAAGCACAGCGAGGGTTGCGACAGCATATTTGAAACGCATGATGGGTGACTCCGACTGGGTTATCTGAACAGTTTGATTGTAGTTAGCTCAGTCGAGTTCCATCACTGACTAAACAGTTTCGACCTGTAAAACCACGCCGTCCTGACCAATGACACGTACTTGAGCGCCTATCGGGGTATCCGGGCCAGTGGCCATCCACACGCCATCACCGACTTTTATCTTGCCCCGGCCATCGACGATGGCCTGGTGCACCACAAACGTGCGGCCAACCAGCTCCGAGCCACGCATGTTCAGCCCCGGCTGGTCGCTGACCTTGGCGCTGCTGCGTTGGCGTTTCCACCAATAGACGGCGGTCAAAATCGACAGCACGGCGAACAGCAGCAGTTGCCATTCCAACCCCAGCGGCGGCACCACGAACTTGATCACGCCTACAGCGGCAGCGGCGATGCCCATCCACAGCAGGTAACCGCCGGCGCCGAACACTTCAAGAATCAACAGCACCGTGCCCAGTGCCAGCCAATCCCAGAACGACAGATGCTGCAGGAATTCCCACATGGCAGTTGCCTCAGCCTTTCTTGTTGTCGAAGGTTGCCTTGACGATTTCGCCGATGCCACCGACGGCGCCAATTACCTGGCTGGCTTCCAGCGGCATCAGGATGACTTTGCTGTTGTTGGCCGATGCCAGCTTGCCCAGGGCATCGATGTATTTTTGCGCGACGAAGTAGTTAACCGCCTGCACGTTGCCCGACGCGATGGCCTCGGAGACCACTTGTGTGGCACGGGCTTCGGCCTCGGCCTGACGCTCACGGGCTTCGGACTCCAGGAAAGCCGCCTGGCGACTGCCCTCGGCCTCAAGGATTTGCGCCTGTTTTTTACCTTCGGCCGTCAGGATCGCCGATGCCCGCAGGCCTTCGGCTTCCAGGATCTGCGCACGCTTGATCCGCTCGGCTTTCATCTGGCCGGACATGGCGGCCATCAGGTCGGCAGGCGGGCTGATGTCCTTGATCTCGATGCGGGTGATCTTGATGCCCCACGGCGCTGTGGCTTCATCCACGGTACGCAGCAGCTTTTCGTTGATGCCGTCACGCTGGCTCAGCATGGCATCCAGCTCCATGGAGCCAAGCACGGTGCGGATGTTGGTTTGCAGCAGGTTGCGGATGGCGTGCTCGAGGTTATTGACTTCGTAGGCGGCCTGGGCGGTGTTGACCACCTGGAAGAAGCACACGGCGTCGATCTGCACGGTGGCGTTGTCGGCGGTGATCACTTCCTGCGGTGGAATATCCAGCACGCTTTCCATCACGTTTATCTTGCGACCGATGCGGTCCATGATCGGAATAATGATGTTGAGGCCGGGCTTGAGTGTGTTGGTGTAGCGGCCGAAACGCTCGACAGTCCACTGGTAGCCCTGGGGCACCACTTTAAAGCCCATGAACAGGATGGCAACGGCCAAACCCACGAAAAGAAGCAGTACGGTTCCGATCTGCATAGCGATTCCCTATCTGATGGTGTCAGTGATGCGACGTGTGGCCGATTGTAACGGCCCAGTCACGGATAAGGACGGTTTCACGGGCCAACAATCAAATCATTTGTTTCTGAATCCCCAGGCGTTACCCGTAATACCTCTGCCAGGGTGGTCAGCCCGGCGTTCACTTTGTCGATACCAGCCATGCGCAGTCTGCGCATGCCTTGCTCCACTGAGGCCCGGCGTAGAGCCTGCACGTCGGCACCTGGGGTGATCAGCGCCTTGAGCGCCTCGCTCATCGGCATGATTTCGTAGAGCCCGGCGCGGCCTCGATAACCACTTTCGCGGCATTCTGCACAGCCGACAGCTTCATGCGCGGTGCCCGGCGCGCCCACCGCGCGTTTGCAGTGAGGGCATAAAAGCCGCACCAAACGCTGCGCCATCACCCCTATAAGGGTAGCCTTGATCAAATAATGAGCAATGCCAAGCTCCTGCAACCGGCTGATGGCGCTGGGCGCATCATTGGTGTGCAGCGTCGACAGCACCAGATGCCCGGTCAATGCGGCCTGAATCGCCATTTCTGCGGTTTCCCGGTCACGGATCTCACCGATCATGATGATGTCCGGGTCCTGGCGCAGCAGGGCGCGGACGCCGCTGGCGAAGGTCAGGTCGATGTTGTGTTGCACCTGCATCTGGTTGAAGGCCGGTTCAATCATTTCAATCGGGTCCTCTACCGTGCACAGGTTGACCTCGCGGGTTGCCAGTTGCTTGAGCGTGGCGTAGAGGGTGCTGGTCTTGCCGGAGCCGGTTGGCCCGGTGACGAGGATGATGCCGTTGGCCTGGCCGGTCATGGCGTGCCAGCGTTGTTGGTCGTCATCTGACAAACCAAGCTGGTCAAAATTTTTCAGCAGCACCTGTGGGTCGAAAATCCGCATCACCAGTTTTTCACCAAACGCTGTTGGCAAAGTCGAAAGGCGCAGTTCCACCTCTATGCCCGCCGGGCTTTTGGTCTTGACCCGGCCGTCCTGGGGTTTGCGTTTTTCCGCGACGTTCATCCGACCCAGGCTCTTGAGGCGGCTGACCACCGCCATCGTGACCTGAGGCGGAAACTGATACACATCGTGCAGCAGCCCGTCGATGCGAAAACGCACGCGGCCTTGGTCGCGACAGGGTTCGACATGGATATCACTGGCCCGCTGCCCAAAGGCGTACTGCAACAGCCAGTCGACGATAGTGACGATATGCGCGTCATTGGCATCCGGCTCCTGATCGCTGGCGCCGAGGCTGAGCAGTTCGACATTGCCGGCCACCGTCGCCTTTTGATCGGCGCCGCTGACGGATTTGGCCAAGCGGTAGAACTCGCCGATGCAGCGCTCAATAGCCTTGGGGTTGGCGACCACGCGCTTGATCGAGCGCTTGAGCACCTGTGCCAACCCGGCTTCCCAGTCGCGGACATGGGGCTGGGCGCTGGCGACGGTGACGGTCTGCGCATCCACGGCCACCGCCAGGATCCCGTGGCGCTGCGCAAAGGCGTGGGACATCAATGGCACTACCGTTGCCACGTCTATCTTGAGCGGGTCGATACGCAGATAAGGCTGCCCGACCTGCGTGGCCAGCCATTGCGTCAAGGTTTCCAGGCACAGCCCGTGGGCTGCGATGGATGCCAGAGGGTGTTGCTGGGTAGCGGGCGCCGCCGCCAGTGAATGTGCCACCTCTGCGGTTATCAGCCCTTGCTCGACCAGCGTCGGCAGCAACTGATGCAGTTCCAGGCGGTGAGTGTGCAAGGCGGTAGGCATGGGCATTTCCTGGCAGGCGTCGGGTGTAAACCCAGGCTAGCCTGCCCCCGAACATCCACCTTCCCATGAGTATTGCCGGCTTTTACAGGCTGGCCGCCGTCATCGCTGCAGGCCGCAGAGAGTCAGCTCGCCACACTTCCAGCGAGCAGACGCTGATCAGGTTTCTAATCTTTTCACCGATCACCTGGGCGCGGTGCCAGCTCAAACCGTCCATGACGATATCAATGTTCAACAGGTCGTCTTCACGGCTCACATTGACCTGTTGCGGGGTCAGGAACTGCAAAGCGAAATAGTTGAGCACCCGGCACAGCACGTCCGGCTCGGCCTCGGCGACGATCTGATAATGCGCCTGGCAATGGGCGCTGTTGACAGCCCAGGCGTCGACGCGTGCGGGAGTGTGGGTGGTTTCGACGGCGTGCATGCTGACTCTCCAAATTCGACTGGAGAAATTTTTACATTCGCGGGCGGAGATTTCTTATCTAAGATGGGTTCTATCTGCGATTTATTGAATAGATCAATTCAGGATAAGCACATTCAAAGGTATTTTTATGCACAGTGAGTTGGACGCCTACGACCGCCGTATCCTGGCGCTGCTGCAAGAGGATGCTTCGCTGTCCAGTGCTCAGATCGCCGAACAGGTGGGCCTGTCCCAGTCGCCGTGCTGGCGGCGTATCCAGCGGCTCAAGGAGGAAGGGGTGATTCGCGGCCAGGTCACATTGCTGGACCGCAAGAAGATCGGCCTTAACACGCAGATTTTTGCCGAGGTCAAACTCAACGCCCACGGCCGTTCCAACTTCACCGAGTTCACCGAAGCGATTCGCGGGTTTCCGGAAGTGCTGGAGTGTTATGTGCTGATGGGTGCGGTGGATTTTCTGCTGCGCATCGTCACCTCGGACATCGAGGCGTATGAGCGGTTTTTCTTCGAGAAGCTGTCGATGGTGCCGGGGATTCAGGAGGTGAACTCGATCGTGGCTTTATCGGAGATCAAGTCCACCACCAGCCTGCCAGTCTTGCGTTGATAAGGCCTGCCTCATCGCGGCATAGGTATCTACACAACCGGTTAGTGGCCAGTGGGCTGTTGTGGCGAGCAGGCTTGTCCTGCGTTGGGCCGCGAAGCAGCCCCAAACCCAGACACTGAGTTCTTTCAGGAAAATTGCAGTGCCTTTACAGGGGCCGCTTCGCGGCCCAACGCAGGACAAGTCTGCTCGCCACAGGAGAAATCGGCTGCCTTCAGAAGTTGTGTAGATACCTATGCTCATCGCGGGCAAGCCCGGCTCCCACATTGGAATGCATTCCCCTGTGGGAGCGGGCTTGCCCGCGATAGCGATCTTACAGGCGCAGCAGGGTCTTCCAGGCCCGGTTCTGATACACCGCAATCGCCTGATGCATGCGCGCATCCAGCGATTCATCGGTGATCGGCTGGTTGGCCAGCAACGCCAGCTTGTTCAGCTCGCCGTACAAGCGGTCCAGCTCCGGGATGTCCACCACCTGGCGTGCGTGGTGCAGCCAGGCCTGGATGCGCTCGATGCGCGGCAGTTGCTCGGCCAGGTCTTCCGGTTGCTGCTGGTAGCGCGGCAGTTGCAGGGCGACGGCGTCGTCAGCCAGCAGGCGTGGCAGCCAGTTGGTGATTTGCGCGGCGCCCTGGCGGTTGCCACGCACATTGCGGTCGGTGGTCCAGGCGCGGGCCAGCAGCCAGCGCGAGGTGTTCAGCGAGAACAGGCCCCAGCGCACGTCTTCGAGTTCTTCGGCGAACTGTTCCGGCGCGGCTTTGCGGATGTCTTCATCGTCATCGCCAGCCTGTACCAGTGGGCGCCAGTCTTCCAGCAGTGCGTCCAGTGCACTGCGCAGTTCGCTGGTGGATTGACGCGGCGCGGCCTGGCCGAGGCTGCCGACCAGGGCGCGCAGTTCGCCGAGGTTGTCGACCCAGTCCTGCAGCAGACGCCAATGACCGTTGAAACGGTATTGCTCAGCCAGACGCTGGCTGCTGCCCAACAGGTGCCACATGATTGCGGCGAAGGCGTCGTCCAACGGCATTTCGGCGTGGATCTGCGGGGCTGGCAGGCTCAGCGAGTAGCTGCTGGCGTCGTACAGGCGGTAGCCGCGCTCGGCCTTGCTGATATCGCACGGCATCAGCGCCAGGGTCGCGGCCAGTTCGGCGGCCAGTTCCAGCAGGGCAGCCGGTTCGCCTTCGCGCAGTTCCAGTTCCAGCTCGCAGATTTCTTCTTTCTGCTTGCCGACCACCACATGGCCCAGGTCCAGGGCGGCTTCGATCACCACCTTGGCCTTGCCACGGCCCCAAGCGATTTCGGCGCGCTCACGCACGAAATCGGTGGTGAAGATTGGCTTGAGGGTCTTTTTGTCCAGCTCGGCCAATTGCTCGGGCCAGCACTCGCCGTCGAGTTTCTTCACATCGAGCTTGGCTTTGGGCAGGTCCCAGTTGTATTCATTGCGTTCCGACAAGCCGGCGACGCTTTGGCCGCGGGTCTTGAGGGTCTGGATGATGTCGTCACCGTCCTTGCGCAGGCGCAGGGCGACTTTGGCCTGGGCCAGGTCGCGTTCAGGGGTGTCGAAGTACTGGTTCATCAACTCACGGCGTTCCCAGCCACTTTTGTTGCGTTTTTTCAGTAGCGGGTGCTCACGTAGCGCGGCGAGGGTTTCGCGGCTGACGCGGAGCTTGATTTCGGTTTCTTTCTGCATGGCCGGAAAATCCAGGATCGGGAGCGCAGCCGGGGAAATGTGTGGCTGCCAAGGTCGTGCAGTGTACAGGACTGAGCCCGGCAACGTGCCGCAACGGTTTATTGTGTCGTGCAGATGGTTCTATAGTGGGGCTCATCCGGGAAGTTGAGAGGCCGCGCATGCCGTTACCGTCCATGAAAGAGCAATTCGCCGCGCTGATTGCCGCGCCGTCGGTCAGTTGCACCCAAGCGTCTCTCGACCAGACCAACCGCCCGGTCATCGACCTGCTCGCCAGTTGGCTGGGCGACCTGGGTTTTGCCATCGATATCCAGCAAGTCAGCCCCGGCAAGTTCAACTTGCTCGCCAGTTTCGGCAGTGGCCCCGGCGGGCTGGTGCTGGCCGGGCATAGCGATACCGTGCCGTATGACGCCGCGCTGTGGAAGACCGATCCGCTTAAGCTGACGGAAGTCGACGGCCGCTGGGTAGGCTTGGGCAGCTGCGACATGAAGGGTTTTTTTGCCCTGGCCATCGAAGCCGTGCTGCCCTTGCTGGATCAGCCGTTCAAGCAACCTTTGCTGATCCTCGCCACCTGCGATGAAGAAAGCTCGATGTCCGGTGCTCGTGCACTGGCCGAGGCCGGGCGCCCGTTGGGCCGTGCGGCGGTGATTGGTGAGCCGACGGGGCTCAAGCCGATCCGCCTGCACAAAGGCGTGATGATGGAGCGCATCGATATTCTGGGCCAAAGCGGCCATTCGTCGGACCCAAGCCTGGGTCATAGCGCCCTTGAAGCCATGCACGACGCTATTGGCGAACTGCGTGGCCTGCGCCTGGCCTGGCAGCGTGAGTACCGCAACCCGCAATTCAGCGTGCCGCAACCGACCATGAACTTTGGTTGCATCCACGGCGGCGACAACCCCAACCGCATCTGCGGCCAATGCTCGCTGGAATTTGACCTGCGGCCGTTGCCGGGCATGGACCCGCAGGTACTGCGCGCCGCCATTCGTCAGAAGCTCGAACCCTTGGCGGAGCGTCATAAAGTCAAGATCGACTACGCACCGTTGTTCCCCGAAGTGCCGCCGTTCGAGCAGGCCGAAGATGCCGAGCTGGTGCGGGTGGCGGAACGATTGACCGGTCATCGTGCGCAAGCAGTAGCGTTCGGCACCGAAGCGCCTTATCTTCAGCGCCTTGGTTGTGAAACCCTGGTGCTCGGCCCTGGCGATATCGCCTGTGCTCATCAACCGGGCGAGTACCTCGAAATGTCACGCTTGACGCCTACAGTGCGTCTATTGCGGGAACTGATCGAGCATTACTGCCTGAAACCTGCATAAATTAACCCCTGCCTATTCGTACATAGAAGGAGAGCGAGCGTGTCGCCAAGCCTGTTCCGACGATAACCATCAGCCCGCTGTGCGCTTTCACGATTCATCCTTTTTTGGCTGCTTTTTATTACAGGCCCAGGTTTTATGCCCGAATACGTCAATTGGCTTCGTCACGCTTCGCCTTACATCAACGCCCACCGCGACTGCACCTTTGTGGTCATGCTGCCCGGCGATGGCGTGGATCACCCTAACTTCGGCAATATCGTCCACGACCTTGTGCTGCTCCACAGCCTGGGTGTGCGGCTGGTGCTGGTGCACGGTTCGCGCCCGCAGATTGAAACCCGCCTTGAAGCACGCGGCCTCACCCCGGCTTACCACGAAGGTTTGCGCATCACTGATGCGGCGACCCTGGAATGTGTGATCGACGCGGTCGGGCATCTGCGCATTGCTATCGAGGCGCGGCTGTCCATGGACATGGCCTCGTCGCCGATGCAGGGCTCGCGCTTGCGCGTGGCCAGCGGCAATCTGGTAACAGCACGCCCGATCGGTGTACTCGAAGGCGTGGACTACCACCACACCGGCGAAGTGCGCCGGGTCGACCGCAAAGGCATCAATCGCCTGCTGGACGAGCGGTCCATCGTGCTGCTGTCGCCATTGGGTTATTCGCCCACCGGCGAGATCTTCAACCTGGCCTGCGAAGACGTCGCCACCCGCGCCGCCATCGACCTGGGCGCCGACAAGCTGCTGCTGTTTGGTGCCGACCTCGGTTTGCTCGATGAGCATGGTCGCCTGGTGCGTGAGTTGCGCCCGCAACAAGTGCCGGCGCACCTGCAGCGGCTGGGTAACAACTATCAGGCTGAGTTGCTGGATGCCGCCGCCGAGGCTTGCCGTGGCGGAGTAGGGCGCAGCCATATCGTCAGTTATGCCGAAGACGGCGCGTTGCTCACCGAGCTGTTCACCCGCGACGGTGGCGGCACGTTGGTGGCCCAGGAGCAATTCGAACTGGTGCGTGAAGCGGCGATTGAAGACGTCGGTGGCTTGCTCGACCTGATCAGCCCGCTGGAAGAGCAGGGCATTCTGGTGCGGCGTTCGCGTGAGGTGTTGGAGCGTGAGATCGAGCAGTTCAGCGTGGTCGAGCGCGAAGGCATGATCATCGCTTGTGCGGCGTTGTATCAGATCGCCGATTCGGATGCCGGTGAGCTGGCGTGCCTGGCGGTCAACCCGGAGTACCGTCACGGCGCACGCGGTGATGTATTGCTGGAGCGCATCGAGACCCGCGCGCGGGCGCAGGGTTTGAAGACTTTGTTTGTCCTCACCACGCGCACCGCCCACTGGTTCCGCGAGCGCGGGTTTGTGCCGAGCAGCGTGGACCGCCTGCCGTCGGCACGGGCGTCGCTTTACAACTACCAGCGTAACTCGAAGATTTTCGAAAAGGCCCTCTAGCTAAGAGCAAGGGCTGGCTTATGTGGGAGCTGGCTTGCCTGCGATTGCATCACTTCGGTTCAACTGAAAGACCGAGGTGCCTGCATCGCAGGCAAGCCAGCTCCCACAGGGGACTGCATTTATTCTTTGATGAATTTATCGGTCACAAAGGCCGAGTAATCCGGCAGCACCGTTTCGACCTTCCCCTGTTCCTTCAAAAACTTCGCCGTCTCCCCAATCGCCTTCGCGGTGCCGCCTTTAAGCAGTGCCTCGGTCTGCTGTGCCTGGGCATCCGGGAAGGTGGTGCCGGCCAACAGTTCAGGAATATCGGCGGCATTCGCACCTGTCAATTTGGCGATTTTTTGCACCGGTTCGGAATCGACGGTCCAGCGGTCTTTATGGGCCGCATAGTCAGCGAAAGCATCCAGCGTGACCTTGGCAAACTTGGCCACTACGTCAGGATGTTTTTGCGCGAAATCCTTGCGCGCCACCCACACTTCGAACGTCGGCGCGCCCCACTGACCTACCTGGGCCGCGTCGGTCAGGGTTTTTCCGGTCTTGCGGATCTCCCCCAGCGCCGGTGACCACACGAACGCGCCGTCAATATCGCCACGTTTCCACGCGGCGGCGATTTCTGCCGGTTGCAGGTTCACCACTTTGACTTTTTGAGTGTCCAGGCCCCAGTGCTTCAGCGCACCGAGCAGGCTGTAATGGGAGGTCGAAACGAACGGGGTGGCGATGGTTTTACCCACCAGGTCTGCGGGTTTGTCGATGCCACTGCCGTTGCGTACCACCAGGGCTTCAGAAGTGTTGATCTGCGCCGATACGATAAACGCCACGATCGGTAGATTACGTGACGCCGCTGCTGCAAGGGGGCTGGAACCGAGATTGCCGATCTGCACATCGCCGGAGGCGATAGCGGTGATCACTTCAGGGCCGCTGTTGAAACGGCGCCAGGCGATGTTCTCGCCGATGGCCTTTTCATAGAGGCCGTCAGCCTGGGGGACTTTGCTGGGGTCGATGCCGGTTTGATAGCCGATGGTCAAATCGGCGGCTTTGACACCAAAAGAAAGTATTAGTGACACAAAAACTGTAACAAATTGACGGGAGGATGTGCGTTTGGCCATGATGGCGTCGCCTTTTTGATCGTGGGTGACGTATGCAACAGTACGATCACACTAATCGATCTAAAAAAAGGCTGGTAAATACCCTTTAGGAATTAGCTTATGGAGCGGTTGATCTATGCTGATCGACTCACTGCCTGCTGAGGCTTATTCCTGAATCGTATGAAAAAGAATGAAACAATTCTTTTTGGGTGTATGAAAAACTCATTACCCTGCAGGGACCAAATCAACTGCGGTTAGACGAAGGTAGTAGACACACAAGGTTACGATTGACTTGGTAGTCACTATCTGGCGCTAATCGCGCATCTGTGGATCGAGGGCGTCAGACCCGAGACCAAAGAAATACAAAAATTAGAAATGAGAGGAGCGGTACATGAAGAAGTCCACCTTGGCGTTGGCTGTGACCCTGGGCGCAATCGCTCAGCAAGCAGGCGCTGCCGGTTTCATCGAAGACAGTAAGGCCACACTGGGCCTGCGTAACTTCTACATCAACACGGATAACCGTGATGGTGCTGCAGACCCGTCCAGGAACGAAGAATGGGGCCAAGGCTTCGATCTGCGGTTCATTTCGGGCTATACCCAAGGCACGGTTCAGTTCGGCGTTGACGCAATCGGCCTGTACGGCGTGCGCCTCGATTCTGGCCGCGGCACCAGCGGTAACATCACCGGTACTTCGTCCGGCGGTACTGTGTTCCCAAGCGACGGCAATCGCGCGGTCAACGATTTCGCCAGCCTCGGTGTGACCGGTAAGGTGAAGATCTCCCAAACCGAACTGAAACTGGGTACGTTGCAGCCTAAGCTGCCAGTTATCGTGACCAACGATGGTCGTATGCTGCCGCAAACCTTCCAGGGTGGCCAGATCACTACCAACGACATCAAGGATTTGACCCTGGTTGCCGGTCAAATTGAGCATGCCAAGGGCCGTAACTCCAGCAACAACGAAGGTTTGTCGCTGGGTGGTGCCAACGGTGGCTCGAACTACACCGCAGGCAAGTTCGTCAACAAGTTCTACTATGCCGGTGGTGACTACAAGCTCACCAAAGATCTGACCGCACAGTACTACTACGGCAACCTGGAAGACTTCTACAAGCAGCACTTCCTGGGTCTGACCCATAACTGGTCGATCGGCCCGGGCGTATTGAAGTCTGACCTGCGTTATTTCAACAGTTCTGACGACGGCCTGAACGGTAATACGGCTGCCTACTACACCAGCGGTAACTACAACGGTTTCCGTGCCGGTAAGGGTAAAGTCGACAACAACCTGTACAGCGGCCTTTTCCTGTACTCCGTGGCCGGCCACACCTTTGGTGGCGGTTACCAAGTCAGCAATGGCAGCAGCGACTTCCCTTGGCTGAACCAAGGTGACGGCTCGTCGGCTTACATCACTACCGACATGCAGATCCAGAAGTTCGCCCGTGCTGGCGAGCGTACCTGGCAAGCTCGTTACGCTTATGACTTCGCCAAGGTTGGCGTACCTGGCCTGACGGCTGGCGTTGTGTACCTCAAAGGTAGCAACATCGACACCATCGCGAACACTAACGCACGTACTGAAACCACTGGCCAGTCCGAGTGGGAACGCGACATCACCGTTGCCTACGTGATTCCAGAAGGCCCGCTGAAAAACCTCGGCGTTGCCTGGAAAAACGCGATGTGGCGTACCGACCTGGCGAACACCCGTTCCCAGGACGAAAACCGTCTGATCGTCAGCTACTCGCTGCCACTGTTCTAGTAGTGTGAAGCTGTTGTAAGACTGTAAACCTTGCCCGGCGCAATGCCGGGCAAGGTGTTTTGCGTTTCAAGTCGGGCTCAACCCCCGCAAGCCCTTCCTGAATCCCCTCTTTGTACAGCGTCTCAAGGCCTTCTCGAACCTTGTGATGGATGTTGATCCTCGCCCGTTCCCAAGTCCAATGAACAGATTTTTAATATTCATTTATCGTCTAAATAAATCGATATTTATTCTTTTTAAATAATTCCTAACCCATGCACAGTGGGCTCCATAAGCACTCATCAGGAGCCACACCATGAGCCTACGATTGGGCGACATCGCCCCCGACTTTGAACAGGATTCCAGCGCCGGCAAGATTCGTTTCCACGAATGGCTGGGCGATAGCTGGGGCGTGTTGTTTTCCCATCCGGCCGACTTCACTCCGGTGTGCACCACGGAGCTGGGCTTTACCGCCAAGCTCAAAGACGAATTTGCCAAGCGTGGCGTCAAGGCCATTGCCCTGTCGGTCGACCCGGTGGACTCGCACCACAAGTGGATCGAAGACATCAACGAAACCCAGAACACCGTCGTCAACTTCCCGATCCTGGCCGATGCCGATCGCAAGGTGTCGGACCTCTACGACCTGATCCACCCGAATGCCAGTGACACGCTCACCGTGCGTTCCTTGTTCGTGATCGACCCGAACAAGAAGATCCGCCTGACCATCACTTACCCGGCCAGCACCGGTCGTAACTTCCACGAAATCCTGCGGGTCATCGACTCGTTGCAACTGACCGACAACCACAAGGTCGCCACGCCCGCCAACTGGCAGGACGGCGATGAAGTGGTGATTGTGCCGTCGCTCAAGGACGAGGAAGAGATCAAGCAGCGCTTTCCGAAGGGCTACCGTGCGGTGAAACCGTACTTGCGGCTAACCCCACAGCCTAACCGTTAACGCAGAACTAAATGTGGGAGCGGGCTTGCTCGCGAAAGCGGTGTGTCATTCAAAGATGCATCAACTGAAAGTCAGCATTCGCGAGCAAGCCCGCTCCCACATTTGTCGGTATTTCCAGTCTCACATAGCAGGGGTTTTCAGGCCGTTTCGACGGCCTTTTTTTTCGTCTTGAGATTTATATTCTCTATATGCATTTATAGAATAAACAAATGAAAAAATAAGATTTTAAGATATATAAATATGCTGATAGGGTCTGTTCCATCTTGGCGACATCGCTACCCAGCGAACCGCCGACACTTGCCCAAGGAATACCTGCATGCTGGTCGTAACACTTGGAGGCAGCCCCAGCCAGCGTTCGCGCTCCGGGGTCTTGCTGGAAAAAACCCGTCAGTGGCTGCAAGACAAAGGCGTGGAAGTGGTGAGTTATCAGATACGGGACTTCCCCGCCGAAGACTTGCTGCACGCCCGCTTCGACAGCCCCAAAGTCATCGACCTGTTGCAGCAAATCGCCAATGCCGACGGCCTGGTCATCGCTACGCCGGTGTACAAGGCCTCGTTTTCCGGCGCGCTGAAAACCGTGCTCGACCTGCTGCCCGAACGCGCCCTGGCTCACAAGATCGTGTTGCCAATGGCCACCGGCGGCAGCATCGCCCACATGCTGGCGGTGGACTACGCCTTGAAGCCGGTGCTGTCGGCCCTCAAGGCCCAGGAATTGCTCCACGGTATTTTCGCCGAAGACAGCCAGATCGCTTACGCCGAAGGCAGTGCCCAGGCGCAACTGGTGCCGGTGCTTGAACAGCGTCTGCACGAAGCCCTGGAGACGCTGTATGGCGCCATGGCCCGTCGCCCCAAACCGCTGGACCCGAATGTGTTGAATGAACGTTTGTTGAGTGCTCGCTGGAGCATTTAAGCCGTACCGGATTTTGTAGTACTCACCTTACTCAGCCGCCAACGGCCAAGCAGGTGCAGCCAACCCCCTCATCGCATTATTTGGAGAGAGCGCCATGCGCACTGTCATCTTGCGTCGTGGTCTGGTCGCACTGTTTGCTGCGGCTGTGTCCTTCGGCGCCATTGTTCAAGCCCAGGCCGCCGAGACCCTGCGGATCGGTTATCAGAAGTACGGCACGCTGGTGCTGCTCAAAGCCAAGGGCTCGCTGGAAAAGCGCTTGGCCGCCCAAGGCGTGCAGGTGCAATGGACCGAGTTCCCCGGTGGCCCACAGTTACTCGAAGGCCTGAACGTCGGCGCCATCGACTTTGGTGTCACCGGCGAAACTCCTCCCGTGTTTGCCCAGGCAGCGGGTGCAGATTTGCTCTACGTCGCCTATGAGCCACCCGCGCCGACCAGTGAAGCGATCCTGGTGCCCAAGGATTCGACGATCAAATCGGTGGCCGAGCTCAAGGGCAAGAAAATCGTGCTCAACAAAGGCTCCAACGTGCATTACCTGTTGGTACGTGCCCTGGAAGATGCCGGCCTCAAATACACCGACGTGCACACCATCTTCCTGCCCCCCGCCGATGCCCGCGCCGCGTTCGAGCGTGGCAGCGTCGACGCCTGGGTGATCTGGGACCCGTACCAGGCCGCCGCCGAGAAACAACTGCAAGCCCGCACCCTGCGTGACGGCACCGGCATTGCCGACAACCACCAGTTCTACCTGGCCACCAAGCCCTACGCCACGCAGCACCCGGACGTGATCAAGGCGCTGGTGGAAGAAGTGCGCGCAGTGGGCGAATGGTCCAAGGCCAACCCTCAGGAAGTAACCGAGCAAGTCGCGCCACTGCTCGGCTTGCCGGCGGACATCACCCTGACCTCGGTCAAGCGCCAAGGCTACGGCGCGCTGTTCCTGACCCCGGAAGTGGTCGCCGCCCAGCAGAAAATCGCCGACACCTTCTACCAGCTCAAATTGATCCCCAAACCCTTGAGCATCAAGGACGTGATCTGGACTCCATCCGCCGCCGTCGCCAAAGCGCCGTAATCCGACTTCTTCAGGAGACAACTCCATGAGCCTCAATATTTTCTGGTTCCTGCCTACCCACGGCGACGGCCATTACCTTGGCACCGCCGAAGGCGCCCGCGCCGTCGATCACGGTTATCTGCAGCAAGTGGCCCAGGCGGCTGACCGCCTGGGGTTCGGTGGGGTGCTGATTCCTACCGGCCGCTCCTGTGAAGACTCGTGGCTGGTCGCCGCCTCGCTGATCCCGGTAACCCAGCGACTGAAATTCCTTGTCGCGCTGCGCCCCGGCATCATCTCCCCGACGGTGGCGGCGCGTCAGGCCGCGACCCTGGACCGGTTGTCCGGCGGGCGCGCTTTGTTCAACCTGGTCACCGGCGGTGATCCGGAAGAGCTGGCTGGCGATGGCTTGTTCCTCAGCCATGAAGAGCGTTACCAGGCTTCGGTGGAGTTCACCCGCATCTGGCGCCGCGTGCTCGAAGGCGAAACCGTGGATTACGACGGCGAACACATCAGTGTCAAAGGCGCCAAATTGCTTTACCCGCCGATCCAGCAGCCACGTCCGCCGCTGTACTTCGGTGGCTCGTCTGAAGCCGCCCAGGACCTGGCAGCCGAACAGGTGGAAATGGTGTTGACCTGGGGCGAACCACCGGCCGCCGTCGCGGAAAAGATCGAGCAGGTGCGGGCCAAGGCAGCAAAACTTGGGCGCACCGTGCGCTTCGGTATTCGCCTGCATGTCATCGTGCGCGAAACCAACGATGACGCGTGGAAAGCCGCCGACAAACTGATTTCCCATCTGGATGACGAAACCATCGCCCGCGCCCAGGCGTCCCTGGCGCGTTTCGATTCCGTTGGTCAGCAGCGCATGGCCGCCTTGCACGGCGGTAACCGCGACAACCTCGAAGTCAGCCCCAACCTGTGGGCCGGTGTCGGCCTGGTGCGTGGCGGTGCGGGCACTGCACTGGTGGGTGATGGCCCAACCGTTGCGGCGCGGGTCAAGGAATACGCGGCGCTGGGCATCGACACTTTTATCTTCTCCGGTTACCCACACCTGGAAGAGTCGTATCGGGTTGCCGAGCTGTTGTTCCCGCACCTGGATATCGAGCGTCCCGAGCTGCCAAAAAGCGCCGGTTACGTCAGCCCGTTCGGCGAAATGGTCGCCAACGACATCCTTCCCAAAGCTGCGTCGCAGAGCTGAGGCGCCATTATGGATTTTGAAAAATTAAGTCATCGTGTTGCGCCCTGGGTGCTGCCGATTTTACTGCTGGCGGTGTGGCAGTTGTCGGTGTCGGCGGGCTGGTTGTCGACGCGCATTCTGCCGGCGCCCAGCGCCGTGATCGAAGCGGGCGTCAACCTGGTACGCAGCGGCGAAATCTGGACGCACCTGGCCATCAGCGGCTGGCGTGCCGGGCTGGGCTTTGTGATCGGTGGCAGCATCGGTTTGGCCCTGGGCTTTATCACCGGCCTGTCGAAGTGGGGCGAGCGCCTGCTGGACAGCTCGGTGCAGATGATCCGCAACGTGCCGCACCTGGCGTTGATTCCGCTGGTGATTTTGTGGTTCGGCATTGACGAGACCGCGAAGATTTTCCTGGTCGCCCTCGGCACGCTGTTCCCGATTTACCTGAATACCTACCACGGCATCCGCAACGTCGACCCGGCGCTGGTGGAGATGTCGCGCAGCTACGGTTTGTCCGGTTTCAGCCTGTTCTGGCAAGTGATCCTGCCGGGCGCGTTGCCTTCGATTCTGGTGGGCGTGCGCTTCGCCCTGGGCTTTATGTGGCTGACGCTGATCGTGGCGGAAACCATCTCGGCCAGTTCCGGCATCGGTTACCTGGCGATGAACGCCCGCGAATTCCTGCAAACCGACGTGGTGGTACTGGCGATTGTGCTCTACGCCATCCTCGGCAAGCTCGCCGACCTCGCGGCGCGTGGCCTGGAACGTGTGTGGCTGCGCTGGCATCCGGCTTACCAAGTGAATAAAGGAGGTGCGGCATGACCGCTCAACAACCTCCGCGCCTGCTCAAGGGCATCCCGCTGGCGGTGCGCAAATTGCGCAAGGCCTTTGGTGCGCGGGAAGTACTCAAAGAGATTGATCTGCACATTCCGGCCGGTCAGTTCGTGGCCGTGGTCGGCCGCAGCGGCTGCGGCAAAAGTACCTTGCTGCGTCTGCTCGCAGGCCTGGATAAAGCCAGTGGCGGCGAGCTGCTGGCCGGCTCCGCGCCGTTGAGCGAGGCGATTGAAGACACGCGGTTGATGTTCCAGGAAGCGCGTTTGCTGCCGTGGAAAAAAATCATCGACAACGTGGGCCTGGGCCTTAAAGGCAACTGGCGTCCCAAGGCATTGGAAGCGTTGGAGGCAGTGGGTTTGGCCGAGCGCGCCAATGAGTGGCCGGCGGCCTTGTCCGGTGGCCAGAAGCAACGCGTGGCTTTGGCTCGCGCGTTGATTCACCAGCCGCGCCTGTTGCTGCTCGATGAGCCGTTGGGGGCGCTGGACGCCCTGACCCGCATCGAGATGCAGCAACTGATCGAAAATCTTTGGCAGAAGCACGGCTTCACCGTGTTGCTGGTCACCCATGATGTCAGCGAAGCCGTGGCGATTGCTGACCGCGTGATTCTGATTGAAGACGGCGAAATCGGCCTCGACCTGATAGTCGACCTGCCACGCCCGCGTGCCCGTGGCTCACATCGCCTGGCCGCGCTGGAAGCTGAAGTGCTTAACCGGGTGCTGTCGCTGCCAGGCTCACCGCCGGAACCTGAACCTGTTTCACCGCTGCCTACGCAATTGCGTTGGGCTCAATAACTCATAGAGGAAAACCATCATGACTATCAAAGCCATCAACGTACGTAACCAGTTCAAAGGCACAATCAAGGAAATCGTCGAAGGCGACGTGCTGTCGGAAATCGACGTGCAGACCGCGTCCGGCATCGTGACTTCGGTGATCACTACCCGCTCGGTCAAAGAGCTGGAACTGGTGATTGGCAGCGAAGTGATTGCCTTTGTGAAGTCCACCGAGGTGTCGATCGCCAAGTTGTGATCACTCCACTGATCGTTCCCACGCTCCGCGTGGTAATGCATCTCGTGACGCTCTGCGTCACCGCAATGCAGGCGGGACGCGGAGCGTCCCAGGCGGCATTCCCACGCAGAGCGTGGGAACGATCAGCGCTTGGGCAAATACGCCGGCAAATAAAGCCCCACATACGCATCAAACACCCGCATCCCTTCTTCGGCCATGCGCGGCGTAATCTGCCCATGCTGATGCACCGAGCGCGCGTACACGCGGTCGCTCAACTCCAGCGCCAACGCGAACACGTCCACGTCGGTGGGCAAGGTCGGCACTTCGAAGTGGCGGTTGAATACTTCAAGCATTAAATCCCCCAGCTCCAAATCATGCTGACGGTCCGCCTGGGTCACTTCGGCAAGCCCGTGTTGCGCCAGGATCAACTGGCGTGCAGCCGCGTCGTTGCTGTAGATGCTGAGCATGCGTTGCTCGACGATAGAGGACAGGTCGCGCCACACCTTGAGTGAATCATGCTCGATGGGGGCCTGGATCGCCGCGCGGAAAGCGGCATGGACATCGGCGGTCAATGCCTCCAGCAGCGCCGGCACGCTGGCGAAAAAGTGATACACCGACGACGGTGGGATCTGCGCCCGTTCGGCCACGCTGTAGATCGACAAGCTCGCCACGCCTTCGCTCGCCAGCAAGGTGCGGGCGGCGTCGAGGATCGCATCGATCCGGGCCTGGCTGCGGGCGCGGGGTTTGCGAGTGGCGGCGGGGCGGGTGGGCATGGAAGTCTCCTACAAGGCAGAGCGCATTGTATGAGCAGGAGGGCGTGTTGTCTGCCAGGGCCTCATCGCAGGCAAGCCAGCTCCCACACTTTGATCTGTGAACGCATTCAAGTGTGGGAGCTGGCTTGCCTGCGATGAATACAACGCGGTCTACCGGAATAAACTCAAAAAAAATGCCGCAGGCCATAAAGCCTGCGGCATTTTTTAAAGCAGCAACGGCTTACACCGTATGCAGATACCAGTTGTACTCAAGGTCGGAGATGGAGTGTTCAAACTCTTCCAGCTCACTTTCCTTACAGGCGACGAAGATATCGATGTATTTAGGATCGATGTACTTGGCCATCACCTCGCTGTCGTCCAACTCACGCAATGCATCGCGCAGGTTGTTCGGCAGGCTCTGTTCGTTCTGCTCGTAGCTGTTGCCTTCCACTGGAGCGCCAGGCTCGATCTTGTTGGTAAGACCGTGGTGCACGCCCGCCAGGACCGAAGCCATCAGCAGGTACGGGTTGGCGTCGGCACCGGCCACGCGGTGTTCGATACGCACGGCATCGGACGAGCCGGTGGGTACGCGAATGGCCACAGTGCGGTTATCCAGGCCCCAGCACGGCGAGTTCGGCACGTAGAACTGTGCGCCGAAACGACGGTAGGAGTTGACGTTGGGGCACAGGAACGCCATTTGGGCGGGCAGGGTCTCGAGCACACCGCCGATCGCGTGACGCAATGCGGCGTTCTGCTCGGGATCCTCGCTGGCAAAAATATTCTTGCCGTCCTTGTCCAAAATGGAGATGTGTACGTGCAAACCGTTGCCTGCCTGGCCTGGGTAAGGCTTGGCCATGAAGGTGGTGTCCATCTCATGGTCGTAGGCGATGTTCTTGATCAGGCGCTTGAGCAGTACCGCGTAGTCGCAGGCCTTGATCGGGTCGGCGACGTGGTGCAGGTTCACTTCGAACTGCGCCGGGGCACTTTCCTTGACGATGGCGTCAGCCGGGATGCCTTGCTCTTTGGCACCTTCCAGAATGTCCTGGAGGCAGTCGACGTATTCGTCGAGGTCGTCGATCAGGTACACCTGTGTCGAGTGCGGGCGTTTGCCGGAGATCGGCGAGCGGGGCGGTTGTGGGCGGCCGTTCACGTTCTCCTGGTCGATCAGGTAGAACTCAAGCTCGAAGGCGGCGCAGATGGTCAGACCGAGGTCGTCAAATTTGCTTACAACTTGGCGGAGCACTTCGCGAGGATCGGCGAAGAAAGGTTCACCTTCAAGTTCGTGCATGGTCATCAGCAGTTGCGCGGTTGGGCGCTTTTGCCAGGGTTCATTGCACAGGGTGTCGGGGATTGGATAACAGATTCGGTCAGCATCACCGATGTCCAGACCCAGGCCGGTGCTTTCCACCGTCGAGCCGTTGATATCCAGGGCAAATAAAGAGGCAGGCAGGTTAATGCCCTTCTCGTAAACCTTGTGGAGGCTGGTGCGTTCGATGCGCTTACCGCGCACCACACCATTCATATCCGCAATTAGAAGGTCTACGTACAGAACCTCAGGATGATCCTTAAGGAACGCGTTCGCTTCGTTAAGCTGAACGGCACGCGGGGGTACCGACATGATGCAACACCTTTGTTGTTAAAAATATCAATCATTGATCTTTTCTGGTTTCAGTCAACCCGAACGGCATGCCGAAGTCAAGCGAGGCCTTTTTTGCCCTAAAAAAGCGCCTTGAGGCCTTTTTTGGGGCTTTTTGGGGCGGTTTTTTGGGTTTGAAGGGCTTGGGACTAGCAGGCTAAAGCGGGCCGTGTTGTATTTTTTACGGGGGTGTTGTGTAAAAAAATGAACAAGGCTAAGCTCGATTCAAACCCATAACAGCAATAATACCGGGGTGCTTCATGTCTCGCCTGCCGTTAATCGGCGTCACCGCCTGCTCCAAACAGGTCGGTTTGCATGCTTATCACATCAGTGGCGACAAATACGTCCGTGCAGTCGCAGTCGCTGCCAAGGGCTTGCCATTGATCATTCCATCCTTGGGTGATCTGCTCGACCCGGCCAATATTCTTGACGGCCTGGATGGCATTCTCTTTACCGGCTCCCCGTCCAATATCGAACCCTTTCACTACGATGGTCCGGCTAGCGCGCCCGGGACTGCTCATGATTCTGCACGCGACCAGACCACCCTGCCGTTGCTGCGCGCCGCGATTGCGGCCGGCGTGCCGGTGCTGGGCATCTGCCGTGGCTTTCAGGAAATGAACGTGGCGTTCGGCGGCAGCCTGCACCAGAAGGTTCATGAAGTACCGGGCATGATGGATCACCGCGAAGACGAGACCCAGCCGCTGGAAGTCCAGTACGGCCCGGCGCACGCCGTGGCGATTACCCCCAATGGGGTATTGGCAGGCCTGGGTTTGCCGCCGACGATCCAGGTCAACTCGATTCATAGCCAGGGCGTTGATCGCCTGGCGCCGGGTATGCAGGTCGAAGCGACCGCACCCGATGGGTTGATCGAAGCTTTTTCTTACACGTCGGGCAAGGCTTTTGCTTTAGGAGTGCAATGGCACCCCGAATGGCAGGTAAGCTCTAACCCGCACTACCTCGCGATCTTCCAGGCCTTTGGCTCGGCTTGTCGAAAGCGGGCGATGCAACGCGACGCGGATGCTGCGTCAACCAACGCCTGACCTTTAATGGATGTCAGGAAACACAGCCCAGAGGCATTTATGAGTAACAACCTCGACCAGCTCACCGATTGGTTGAAAGACCACAAGATCACAGAAGTCGAATGCATGATTGGCGACCTCACGGGCATCACCCGGGGCAAGATCTCGCCGACCAACAAGTTCATCGCCGAAAAAGGCATGCGCCTGCCCGAGAGCGTTCTGTTGCAGACCGTGACCGGCGACTATGTCGAAGACGACATCTATTACGAATTGCTCGACCCGGCCGACATCGACATGATCTGCCGCCCCGACCAGAACGCGGTATTCCTGGTGCCTTGGGCCATCGAGCCCACCGCCCAGGTGATCCACGACACCTACGACAAACAAGGCAACCCCATCGAGCTGTCGCCGCGCAACGTGCTCAAGAAGGTACTCAAGCTCTATTCCGACCGGGGTTGGCAGCCGATCGTGGCGCCGGAGATGGAGTTCTACCTGACCAAGCGCTGCGAAGACCCGGACTTCCCGTTGCAACCGCCGATTGGCCGTTCCGGTCGCCCGGAGACGGGCCGTCAGTCCTTCTCTATAGAAGCCGCCAACGAATTCGACCCGTTGTTCGAAGACGTCTACGACTGGTGCGAACTGCAGGAGCTGGACCTCGACACGCTGATTCACGAGGACGGCACGGCGCAGATGGAAATCAACTTCCGTCACGGCGATGCTTTGTCCCTGGCCGACCAGATTCTGGTGTTCAAGCGCACCATGCGTGAAGCCGCGCTCAAGCACAACGTGGCCGCCACCTTTATGGCCAAGCCGATGACCGGCGAGCCGGGCAGCGCGATGCACTTGCACCAGAGCATCATCGACATCGCTACCGGCAAAAACGTCTTCTCTAATGAAGACGGGACCATGAGCCAGCTGTTCCTGAACCACATTGGCGGCCTGCAGAAATTCATCCCTGAATTGCTGCCGCTGTTTGCCCCCAACGTGAACTCGTTCCGCCGCTTCCTGCCCGACACCTCGGCGCCGGTTAACGTGGAGTGGGGTGAAGAGAACCGCACTGTGGGCCTGCGTGTACCGGATGCCGGCCCGCAGAACCGCCGTGTCGAAAACCGCCTGCCAGGCGCCGATGCCAACCCGTACCTGGCGATTGCCGCCAGCTTGCTGTGTGGCTACATCGGCATGGTCGAAGGCCATAACCCCAGCGCACCTGTAGTGGGTCGTGGTTACGAGCGCCGCAACCTGCGCCTGCCGTTGACCATCGAAGACGCCCTGGAGCGCATGGAAAACAGCAAGACCATCGAGAAGTACCTGGGGCAGAAATTCATCACAGGCTACGTCGCGGTCAAGCGGGCCGAGCATGAAAACTTCAAGCGCGTGATCAGTTCGTGGGAGCGGGAATTCCTGCTCTTCGCCGTCTGATGCGCCGGGCGCGCGGGGCAACCCGCGCGCCCTTCACCGAAAAAGTCTAGGAGACCGGTATGTCCAGCAACAACCCGCAAACCCGTGAATGGCAAGCCTTGAGCAATGATCACCACCTGGCGCCGTTCAGCGACTTCAAGCAATTGAAAGAGAAAGGCCCACGGATCATCACCAAAGCCCACGGCGTTTACCTGTGGGACAGCGAAGGCAACAAGATCCTCGACGGCATGGCCGGCCTGTGGTGCGTGGCGATCGGTTACGGTCGCGATGAACTGGCTGACGCCGCCGCCAAGCAGATGAAAGAACTGCCGTACTACAACCTGTTCTTCCAGACCGCGCACCCGCCGGTGCTGGAGTTGGCCAAAGTCATTGCCGATGTCGCGCCTGCCGGCATGAACCACGTGTTCTTTACCGGTTCCGGCTCCGAAGGCAACGACACCATGCTGCGCATGGTCCGCCACTACTGGGCGGTCAAGGGCCAGCCGAACAAGAAAACCATCATCAGCCGCAAGAATGGCTACCACGGTTCCACCGTGGCCGGCGCGAGCCTGGGCGGCATGACCTATATGCATGAACAGGGCGACCTGCCGATTCCGGGCATCACCCACATCGCCCAGCCGTACTGGTATGGCGAAGGCGGCGACATGAGCCCGGAAGAGTTCGGGATCTGGGCTGCCAACCAGTTGGAAGAAAAGATTCTGGAGCTGGGCGTGGACAACGTCGGGGCCTTTATTGCCGAGCCGATCCAGGGTGCCGGTGGCGTGATCGTGCCGCCTGAGACCTACTGGCCGCGCATCAAGGAAATCCTCGCCAAGTACGACATCCTGTTCGTCGCCGACGAAGTGATCTGCGGTTTTGGCCGCACCGGTGAGTGGTTTGGCAGTGATTTCTACGACCTCAAGCCCCACATGATGACCATCGCCAAAGGCCTGACCTCGGGTTACATCCCCATGGGCGGCTTGATCGTGCATGACGACGTGGTTGCCGTGCTCAATGAAGGCGGCGATTTCAACCACGGCTTCACCTATTCCGGTCACCCGGTGGCCGCCGCCGTGGCCCTGGAAAACATCCGCATCATGCGTGATGAAAAAATCATTAAGCGGGTGCACGAAGAAGCGGCACCGTATTTGCAGAAACGTCTGAGGGAACTGGCTGATCACCCGCTGGTGGGTGAAGTGCGCGGTGTGGGCATGCTCGGGGCGATTGAGCTGGTGCAGGACAAGGCCACGCGCAAACGTTACGAAGGCCGTGGTGTGGGCATGATCTGCCGCACGTTCTGCTTCGAGAATGGCCTGATCATGCGCGCCGTGGGCGACACCATGATCATTTCGCCGCCGCTGGTAATCAGCAACGCGGAAATCGACGAGCTGGTGACCAAGGCTCGCCACTGCCTGGACCTGACTTTGGCGGCATTGCAGGGCTAAGTGCTAGGCTCAGAACGCAGCGGCTTTCGGGCGCTGCATTCTGAGCAGCTATAAATGAGGCTTTGGTTGAAAGCCGGCCTCGGAACTTGCCAGACTGTCGCCCTGTTTTGTTGCCCTTTAGACGGGCCGCTTAACACTGTAAGAACGTGGCCTAAAAAAGAAAAATTGGAGCATCACCAAATGAAGGCATTAGGTTTGAAGAACGCTGGCAAGACCCTCCTCGCCTTGTCCCTGTTGGGCGCAATGGCGGGCGCGGCCCAGGCAGACGATAAAGTCCTGCATGTGTACAACTGGTCCGACTACATTGCACCGGACACCATCGCCAACTTTGAAAAAGAGTCGGGCATCAAGGTGGTGTACGACGTTTTTGACAGCAACGAGACCCTCGAAGCCAAGTTGCTGGCAGGCAAGTCCGGTTACGACATCGTCGTGCCGTCGAACAACTTCCTCGCCAAGCAGATCAAGGCCGGTGTCTATCAGGAGCTGGACAAGTCCAAGCTGCCTAACTACGACAACCTGAACAAATCCCTGCTTAAAGCCGTGTCGATCAGCGACCCGGACAACAAGCACGCCTTCCCGTACATGTGGGGCTCGATCGGCATCGGCTACAACCCGGAGAAGGTCAAGGCTGCACTGGGTATCGACAAGATCGACTCGTGGGATGTGCTGCTCAAGCCTGAAAACATCGCCAAGCTGAAAAGCTGTGGTGTGAGCTTCCTTGATTCGCCAACCGAAATGCTCCCGGTGGCACTGCACTACCTGGGCCTGCCGACCGACACCCAGAAGAAAGCTGACCTCAAGCAAGCTGAAGACCTGTTCCTCAAGCTGCGTCCATCGATCGGCTACTTCCACTCGTCCAAGTACATCTCGGACCTGGCCAACGGCAACATCTGCGTAGCCGTGGGTTACTCGGGTGACATCCAGCAGGCCAAGTCCCGCGCGGCTGAAGCCGGTGGCAAGGTCAAAGTGGCCTACGACATTCCGAAAGAAGGTGCCGGCAGCTTCTTCGACATGGTCGCCATCCCTAAAGATGCCGAAAACGTCGACGCCGCCTACAAGTTCATGAACTACCTGCTCAAGCCGGAAGTCATGGCCTCGATCACCAACAGCGTGCGTTTCCCGAACGGTAACGAGAAGGCTACCGCACTGGTCGACAAAGACATCACCAGCGACCCGGGCATCTACCCGCCAGCCGATGTGCAGGCCAAGCTCTACGCCATTGCTGACTTGCCGGCTGCAACCCAGCGTGAAATGACACGCAGCTGGACCAAGATCAAATCGGGTAAATAAACGTTGAAACCTGTGGGAGCGGGCTTGCCCGCTCCTGCACAAACCCGTTCACAAAAATTAAATGACAGAAAGTTTTGCCGGATCGGTTTATCGAGGGTAAGTTGCGCGCCGGTTTTGTTGCCGGGCAACAACTTTAAGGCCCAACTATTTAAGAGGACCTCCACTTGCCAATTTCTTTATTTCGCAAAGCCATGCTGGTGGGTGCAGGTATCACGCTGGCTGTGAGCGTGCAGGCCGCACCGACGGTGCATATTTATAACTGGTCGGACTACATTGGCCCGGACACCCTGGCCAACTTTGAAAAGGCGACAGGCATCAAGCCCGTGTATGACGTGTTTGATTCCAACGAAACCCTGGAAGGCAAGTTGCTCGCCGGTCGTACCGGTTACGACGTGGTGGTGCCGTCCAGCCATTTTCTCGGCAAGCAGATCAAGGCTGGCGCGTTCCAGAAGCTCGATAAGTCATTGCTGACAAACTATGCCAACCTCGACCCGGCGCTGCTAAAGCGCCTGGAAAAGAACGATCCAGGTAACCAGTATTCCGTGCCGTACCTGTGGGGTACCAACGGCATTGGCTACAACGTCGATAAAGTCAAAGAAGTGCTGGGCGTCGACCATATCGACTCCTGGGCCGTGCTGTTCGAGCCGGAGAACATGAAGAAGCTCGCCACCTGTGGCGTTTCGTTCATGGACTCGGCCGATGAAATGCTGCCGGCGGTGCTCAACTACATGGGCCTGAACCCCAACAGCACCAACCCTGAAGACTACAAGAAGGCCGAAGAGAAGCTGCTCAAAGTGCGGCCCTACGTGACCTATTTCCATTCTTCCAAATACATCTCGGACCTGGCCAACGGCAACATTTGCGTGGCAGCCGGTTTCTCCGGTGATGTGTTCCAGGCCAAGGCCCGTGCGGCCGAGGCTGGCAAAGGCGTGAACATCGCCTACACGATTCCCAAAGAAGGCGGCAATTTGTGGTTTGACGTGCTGGCGATTCCCAAGGACGCCACCAACGTCAAAGAGGCCCACGCCTTCATCAACTATTTACTGCAACCTGAGGTGATCGCTCAGGTCAGTGATCAAGTCGGTTACGCCAACCCTAACCCAGGCGCGGACAAACTGATGGAGCAATCGATACGCACTGACGCAGCGGTTTACCCACCGCAGGCGGTTCTCGACCGGACGTTCGTCAACTTCGAGCTACCCCCGAAAGTGCAACGTTTAATGACCCGTAGCTGGACCAAGGTCAAGACGGGCAAGTAAAGCTCAAACTATCCAAGGTTTTGCCCGTCTTGGGCGAACCTCAAATTTTGTTGGGAGTTTCGTAAATGGCAGTTGCCTCCGGCGCCTATAAGAAAGCCCTCGAGGGCGACCAGACACCGAAAAAGGTGTTGGTCAAAATCGACCGGGTCACGAAGAAGTTCGACGAGACGATTGCCGTGGACGATGTGTCCCTGGAAATCAAAAAAGGCGAGATCTTCGCCTTGCTCGGCGGCTCGGGTTCGGGCAAATCCACCCTGCTGCGCATGCTCGCAGGCTTCGAGCGCCCAACGGAAGGTCGCATCTACCTCGACGGTGTGGACATCACCGACATGCCGCCCTACGAGCGGCCGATCAACATGATGTTCCAGTCCTACGCCTTGTTCCCACACATGACCGTGGCGCAGAACATCGCCTTCGGCCTGCAACAGGACAAGATCCCCAAGGCTGAAGTCGACGCCCGCGTGGCCGAGATGCTCAAGCTGGTGCAGATGAGCCAGTACGCCAAGCGCAAGCCGCACCAGCTGTCCGGTGGCCAGCGCCAGCGTGTGGCGTTGGCACGTTCCCTGGCCAAGCGCCCGAAACTGCTGCTGCTCGATGAGCCGATGGGCGCATTGGACAAAAAGCTGCGTTCGCAGATGCAGCTGGAACTGGTGGAAATCATCGAGCGCGTCGGCGTGACTTGCGTGATGGTGACCCACGACCAGGAAGAGGCCATGACCATGGCCGAGCGCATCGCGATCATGCACCTGGGTTGGATCGCGCAGATCGGCAGCCCGATCGACATCTACGAAACCCCAACCAGCCGCCTGGTGTGCGAGTTCATCGGCAACGTGAACATTTTCGACACCCAAGTGGTGGACGACGCCGAAGGCCACGCGGTGCTCAAGTGCCCGGACCTGGACCGCGACATCTACGTGGGCTACGGCATCGCCACCTCGGTGGAAGACAAGTCGGTGACCTACGCGATCCGCCCGGAAAAGCTGCTGGTCACCACCGAAATGCCGACCTGCGAGCACAACTGGTCCAGCGGCAAGGTGCACGACATCGCCTACCTGGGCGGCCATTCGGTGTTCTACGTGGAACTGCCAAGCGGCAAGCTGGTGCAGTCCTTTGTGGCCAACGCCGAACGCCGTGGCCAGCGCCCAACCTGGGGTGACCAGGTGTACGTGTGGTGGGAAGACGACAGCGGCGTGGTACTTCGCTCATGAACATGAAGAAGTTCAAACGCCAACTGCAACGAATAACACCCGGTGGCCGGCATGTGGTCATCGGGATCCCTTTCCTCTGGCTGTTCCTGTTTTTTGCGCTGCCGTTCTTCATCGTCCTGAAGATCAGCTTTGCCGAAGCCGACGTGGCGATCCCGCCTTACACCGAGATCTACACCTTCGTTGAGCAAAAGCTGCAATTGGTGCTCAACCTGGGCAACTACGCGATGCTCGGCGACGATGAGCTGTACATCGCCGCCTACCTCGGCTCGCTGAAGATGGCGTTTTTCAGCACGATCTTGTGCCTGTTGATCGGCTACCCGATGGCCTACGCCATTGCCAGCGCGCGCAAAGAGATGCAGACCGTGCTGGTGCTGCTGATCATGATGCCGACCTGGACCGCGATCCTGATCCGCGTGTATGCGTGGATGGGCATCCTCAGCAACAACGGGTTGCTCAACGGCTTCCTGATGTCCATCGGGCTGATCAACGAGCCGCTGCAGATCCTCAACACCAACATTGCGGTGTATATCGGCGTGGTCTATTCGTACCTGCCGTTCATGATCCTGCCGCTGTACGCCAACCTGGTTAAACACGACCAGAGCCTGCTGGAAGCCGCATCGGACCTGGGTTCGAGCACCTTCAACAGCTTCTGGAAAATCACCGTGCCGCTGTCCAAGAACGGCATCATCGCCGGTTGCATGCTGGTGTTTATCCCGGTGGTGGGCGAGTTCGTGATTCCTGAACTGCTCGGCGGCCCGGAAACCCTGATGATCGGTAAAGTGCTGTGGCAAGAATTCTTCAACAATCGTGACTGGCCGGTGGCGTCTGCCCTGGCGGTGGTGATGCTGGCGATCCTGATCGTGCCGATCATCCTGTTTAACCGCAGCCAAGCCAAAGAGATGGAGGGCAAG
Source organism: Pseudomonas sp. 2995-3 (assembly GCF_002742565.1). NCBI lineage: Bacteria > Pseudomonadati > Pseudomonadota > Gammaproteobacteria > Pseudomonadales > Pseudomonadaceae > Pseudomonas > Pseudomonas sp. 2995-3. The sequence goes on from NZ_LJSB01000315.1 coordinate 196,057, forward strand.
ATATGAAGCGCTTCAGTTTCTCGAGTTTCATGCTGGTAGCGGGGTTGCTGTTTATCTACCTGCCGATGCTGATCCTGGTGATCTACTCGTTCAACGAATCCAAACTGGTGACGGTGTGGGGCGGTTGGTCGATCAAGTGGTACGTGGGCTTGCTGGACAACACCCAGTTGATGGGCTCGGTGGCACGCTCTCTGGAAATCGCCTGCTACACCGCCGTTGCGGCGGTGGCATTGGGTACGCTGGCGGCGTTCGTGCTGACCCGTATCAGCCACTTCAAGGGCCGCACGCTGTTCGGCGGCCTGGTGACTGCGCCATTGGTGATGCCCGAAGTGATCACCGGTCTGTCGCTGTTGCTGCTGTTCGTGGCGATGGCGCAGATGATCGGCTGGCCCCAGGAACGTGGCATCGTCACCATCTGGATCGCCCACACCACGTTCTGTGCGGCGTATGTGGCGGTCGTGGTGTCGGCGCGCTTGCGTGAGCTGGACCTGTCGATCGAAGAAGCGGCGATGGACTTGGGTGCACGGCCATGGAAGGTGTTCTTCCTGATCACCATCCCGATGATCGCGCCGTCCCTGGCAGCGGGCGGCATGATGTCGTTCGCGCTGTCGCTGGACGACTTGGTACTGGCCAGCTTCGTGTCGGGGCCGGGCTCGACTACGTTGCCGATGGAAGTGTTCTCGGCAGTACGTCTGGGGGTTAAACCCGAGATCAACGCCGTGGCCAGTTTGATTCTGCTGGCGGTGTCGCTGGTGACCTTCCTGGTGTGGTTCTTCAGCCGTCGGGCCGAAGAGATGCGCAAGAAGGCGATCCAACAAGCCATCGAAGAAGCGGCGGCGGACGGTTGGCAGCAACCGGACAAGCGCCGGGCGCCTGCGCCGGTCTAACTGGCGCAACACGTAAACAATGTGGGAGCTGGCTTGCCTGCGATAGCGGTGTGTCAGTCGAAGGATGAGTCGACTGACATGGCCTTGTCGCAGGCAAGCCAGCTCCCACATTTGATTGCATTTCAAGTCAGCTATGCAGCCCATGGCGATTTGCGAATCACCTCGACAAAATTCATCGGCTTGAACCCCGGCTCCTGGTCCACCAACACATCGGTCTTCACGTTGCCAAACGTGGTCTGCGGGCGATGGCGCAAGCCGTCGGCAAACGCGCAGATGATGCATTCCTTGAACCCTTCGCCGCGTGGATGCGCATGCACCACGGCCTCGCGCTGCACGCTGGAAAAGGCGGCGTAGTCCATGCCCAGCACATCCATCTCGACACCAGCGGTCACCAGCGCCACGGTCGGGCGCAAGTGCTGCGGTACACCCGGCGTGGTGTGCAGGGCAATCGACAGCCAGACTTGTTCGATATCGTCATCGCTCAGCCCGTAAGGCTTGAGGAATGCGGCCGCCGCGTTGGCGCCGTCCACTTCGAAACGCTCGTTGTCACTGCGATGGCCTTCGACCAGGCCCAGGTCGTGGAACATCGCGCCGACGTAAAGCAGTTCCGGGTTGTAGGCCAGTTGCTTGCGCTCACCGCTCAACGCACCGAACAGAAACACCCGGCGCGAGTGGTGGTACAGCGGGTCGGACTCGACGTCGCGGATGTATTCGGTAGTGGCCTTGGCCAGGGCGCTGTCCGGGATCTGGATGCCGGCGATGGAGTTGCTCATGGTCGTTCTCCTCAACAAAGCGCCGGGGGCGGCGCCGATGAGTGAAGTCTGGTCGCGTGCCCGCGATGGGGCTATCGCGGCGAGGGTGCGATGTCGGCCAATGTGGCTCGATATCAAGCCACATGCGGTCAAATGTGGGAGCTGGCTTGCCTGCGATGCTGACGACTCGGTCTGTCAGTTAGACTGAGGGGAGGCCATCGCAGGCAAGCCAGCTCCCACAGGGTGTTATGTTCCTCCAGTAGAAGGTGTGTTGTTCATGGGCAAAACCGTCGCCATCCTGATCTTCCCCGGCGTCCAGTCACTGGACGTGACCGGCCCCATGGATGTGTTCTGCGAGGCCAACCGTTTCCTGCTGCCCGAAGACCATTATCAGCTTGAAGTGATCGGCCTGGGCCACGGTACGATGGCCGCCTCTAACGGCCTTTCATTGCAGGCCCATCGGCATTACCCCGAAGCCCTGCAAGCCTACGACTTGCTGCTGGTCGCTGGTGGCCCTCAGCTGCCCTTCGAGGATTTCGGCGCCCAGTTTGATGATTGGCTGCGCGGTGCCGCCGCCCGCGCACAGCGCTTTGGCTCGATCTGCAATGGCGCCTTCATGCTGGCGCGCGCCGGGTTGCTCGATGGCAAAACCGTCACCACGCACTGGAACGATGCCGCCGACCTGGCGCGCCTGTGCCCCTCGGCCCAGGTGGATGCCGACCGTCTCTACGTGCAGGACGGTAATCTCTACACCTCGGCGGGCGTCACGGCTGGCATCGACCTGTCGCTGTACCTGCTGGCCCAGGATCACGGCCCGGAAGTTGCGCTGAGCGTGGCCAAGCGACTGGTGGTGTTCACCCAGCGCTCGGGCGGGCAGTCGCAGTTCAGCCCGTTCCTCACGCCCCACGCCGAAAGCACTTCGGCGGTGGCGTTGGTGCAGTTGTACGTGCTGGCGAACTTGACCGGGGATTTGACCATTGCCGATCTGGCCAAGGCGGCCAACATGAGTGCGCGTAATTTCTCTCGGGTGTTTGCTCGTGAGGCGCGCATAACGCCTGCCGAGTTTGTCGAGCGGGCGCGAGTGGACGCGGCGCGGGTGATGCTCGAAAGCAGCCCCGCACCGCTCAAGACTGTGGCCTATCAATGCGGTTTCCGTGACGCCCAGCACATGCGCAGTGTGTTCAACCGCCGGCTGGGCGTGACGCCGCAACAGTTCCGGCTTAACTTTGCGGCGCCGGTGTGAGCGTGTCGTAGGCTTCCAGCGCGCGCAGCGAATAGATGTACGCAGCACCGGCATTCAGCGAGATGGCGGTGGCCAGGGTGGCGGCAACTTCTTCTCGGGTCGCGCCGGCCTTGATCGCCGCGTCGGCATGCGCGGCGATACAGCCGTCGCAGCGCGTGGTGATGGCCACGGCGATGGAAATCAGCTCACGGGTCTTGGCGTCGAGTACTTGGTTTTCCTCGGCAGCCTCGCCCAGCGCCATGTAGGCTTTGACCATCTTCGGGTTGCTCTTGCCCAGCGCGCCAAAGGTTTTGTTTACGTTAGCAAGCAAGTTGGACCAGTTATTGAACATTGCGGTAACTCCTGAACGGGTTGGGTGTGAAGCCAGTCTGCGCGGTTCAGGTTTGGCGCTTTTGTTCGATCCACTCACCTTTTTGACCGATGCTCGCAAATGAACTCTATCGACACCCTGATTGCGTTGGCCAACCTGCGCGGCAGTCTGGATCTGCGCTGCCAGTTCCAGGGTGCGTGGGCCATGGACCACGGGCCTGAGCCGCTGGGCGTGGCGCCGTATCACATTGTGCTGGCGGGCACCTGCCACGCCGAGTTGTCGGGCGGCCAGCAGGTGACGCTGGAGGAGGGCGACATCCTGTTGATGCCCGGTGGCGCGACGCACCTGGTACGCAGCCAGGGCGCGCGGGTCAAGCCGGTGGCGCAGACCGTCATCGAGGGCGGCCTGTTGCCGATCCACCGCCTGGGAGGAGAGCAGCCGGACGTGGATATGCTCTGCGGCAACTTTCACTACAACCGCCAGTCGTTGTTGTTCAGTGCGTTGCCGGACTACCTGGTGGTGTCCAGCCGTGAGTGGCAGGGCGATGGGCAGTTGGCCGCGTTGATTGCTTTACTGCGCAGCGAAGCGGACGGCCAGCAACTGGGCGCACGCTCGTTTATCGACGCGCTGTCGTCGGCCTTGTTCACTCTGATCCTGCGCACCTGGCTGACCCGCCAGGCGCCGGTGGCGGGCACCTTCGCTTTGCTCGCCGACAAGCGCCTGAGCAAAGCCTGGCAGGCGATGCTGGCCGAGCCCGGCCATGAGTGGACCATCGACAGCCTGGCGGCGGCCGCCACCATGTCGCGGGCCACCTTCATGCGGGCGTTTGTGAAAGTCGCGGGCGTGTCGCCGTGGGTGCTGCTGACGCAGCTGCGCATGGAGCTGGCATTCAACCTGCTGCGCCAGTCGCGCCTGAGCCTGCTGGATATCGCGGCGCAGGTGGGTTACCAGTCCCAGGCGGCGTTCAGCAAGAAGTTCAAGGAAACCTACGGCGAGGCGCCGGGGCGCATGCGGGCGAACACAGACTAACTGCGATAGCATCAACTCGGTCTGCCTGATGGACCGAGTTGATGCTATCGCAGGCAAGCCAGCTCCCACACAAGCCAGCTCCCACATTGATCGGGTTTACAGGCTGTTACCGGGCAGGCAACAGCTTCAGCGTGCCACGGGTATTCGCCGTCACCTCTTCCTCACTGAAATGCGCCTGCTCGTACCCACCCTCGATATAGGTTTCCGCCTGGTCGTCATAGTGCGAGTCAAACGGCACCCCGCTTTGCCCCACGGGGTTGATGGTCAATGCATGGGCCGGGTCGGCAAAGTCGATCAGGCGCCGGGTCGACGGGCCATAGGTCACGGGCCACGGCGCAGGGCCGATCATGGCCGATTGGTTATTCGGCACTTCGTGGGTGCCGGGCGCCGGGAATGGGCCGACGTTGAAAATCTTGTCCAGTGGCTTCTGCATGCCCAACGGATGCCCATGGGTCAGGGTATGGGCCTTGCCCCACTGCCATTGCGACGGGTCATCGCCAAAGGTGGCCTTGAGGTGCGCGAGGCTGTTGTCCCAGGCGAGTTTTACCGTGTCCGCGCGCTTGCCGTTCCACCATGGCGAGTCCGCCGAGGCGGCCAGGCGTGGCAGTGCGGCGTCGATCACCCGCGTGGTGATCAGGGTTTTGAACATCGCATCGCCCAGTTTCGGGTGGAAGGCCGCGTCGGTGAGGTTGAACAGAAACTGGTTGAACAGCGTGGCGCTGGTGGAGTCCAGCGGGTAGTCGCCTTTCCAGCTTGCAAGCTGCTCCACCAGTTTCAACTGCGCCGGGTCCTTGACCACTTCACGCAGCACCGGCAACAGCGGCGCCAGCAGGCGTGGGCCGTAGGCGGTGGTGGTGCCCAATTGCAAGGCCTGGCTGTTGTTCACGTCCCACTTCACGCTTTTATCGCTCAACTGCGTGTTCAACTGCTGGCCGCGGTCGGCGAGGTTGTAGTAACCAGGGATTTCCATGCCGGTGGGTGAGGCCGGTTGGGCGTTGGCCGACACCACATAACCACGGGCCGGGTTTTCTTCCTGTGGGTTGGCGCTGAACGGGTAGAAGCCCAATTTGTCCGCCTGGGCGGTGCTGCCGTCGAGAATGAATGCCGGGTTAACGCCGGCCGGGCGGATCGGCAACTGCGCCGCCGCCCACCAACCGATATCGCCCTTGGCATTGGCCCACACGATATTCAGGCCCGGCGCTGAAACCTTGGCAGCGGCGGCGCGCACTTTGGCCAGGGTGTCGGCGCGGTTGAGTTCGTAGAAACCTTCGAGGATCGGGTTTTCGGTGTCGAGGAACGCCCACCACATGGCAATCGGCGTGCTGCCGGCATTCTCGCCCAGCACGTCATTGATGATCGGGCCGTGGGGCGACTGACGCAGGGTGAGCGTCACCGGCGCCTGGCCCTTGACCGCAATCTGCTGTTCGCTGCTGGTCATGTTGACCCATTGGCCGTGGTACCAGACCTGGTTGGGGTTGTCCGGGTTGACCTTTTCGGCGATCAGGTCGAGGTCATCGTTCTGGAACATGGTCAGGCTCCAGCCGAAATCCAGGTTGTGCCCCAGGAACGCCACCGGCACCAGTGCGTTGTGATAGCCGTACAGCTCAAAACCCGGCGCCGACAATTGCGCCTCGTACCACACCGACGGCACCGAGAAACGGATATGCGGGTCACCGGCCAGCAACGGTTTGCCGCTTTTGGTGCGGCTGCCGCTGATGGCCCAGGCGTTGCTGCCTTCGAACTGCGGCAAGCCATTGTCAGCCAGGGCCTTGTCGCTCAAGGCGGCGAGGGCGCCGAGGGATTTCCAGTCACTGGCGACCAGGTTGAGGGCGCCCTTGGGTTGCCAGTCGAGGTCGAAGACTTTCAGGTAGTCGCTGCCGAGCTGGTCGCGCACGTAAGTCAGCAGCGGCTCGGTACGAAACGCGGCCGCAAAGCTGTAGGCCATATACCCGGCCACGCTGATGGTGTCCTCGGCGGTAAAGCGTCGTTTAGGAATGCCCAGCACGTCAAACTCTACGGGGCTGGCGTGGCTGTCCTGATATTGGTTGATGCCATCCAGGTAGGCTTGCAAGGCCTTCCAGGCTGCCGAGTCGTGGTCCATGTGCTCGACGTAACTCAAGGCGCGCTCGCGAATGCGCAGGCTGCGAAACAGCTTGTCGGTCTCCAGCACCTTCGCCCCCAGCACCTCGGCCAGCTCGCCACGGGCCAGGCGCCGCATGATTTCCATCTGGAACAGCCGGTCCTGGGCATGCACATAGCCCAGGGCGCGGTACAGGTCGGTCTCGTTCTCGGCGCGAATGTGCGGCACGCCACGGTCGTCATAACGCACCGTGACGGCGCCTTGCAGGTTGGCCAGTGTCTCGGTGCCCTGGCGGGTCGGTTGCTTGCTGTACACATACCAGCCAGCGCCGGCCAAGAGGGCGGCAATCAGGATAGCGAGCACGGTCAGGCTGCGTTTCATGGACGGTCCTTGAGTCAGTCACCTTGAAGGTCAACGGAGTCTAATCGGTTTGGTGAGAACTGCGGGAATTGCTGATACGCCGCAGCGACAGCCGAGGTTCAAGTGCCGAATGTGTCGAGTACGCTACTATTGCGCCGGTCATCTTTGAGCTTTTTTCCATGACTTGCGCCACGCAACCTACCCCAGACTCCAGCCGCCCCGAGGTTGCCTACGCGTGCTGCCTGGAAGCGCCCTCGTTGATCGGCCGGTTTTTGCAGCACCCGCCGGAGTGCTTTGACGCCCGGCTGTCCGCCGAGGGCCTGCCGTACTTCTTCACGCCATTTGACCTGCTGACGACGGCTGAAGACGAGTTCGTGAAGCGTGTGCGCGGCTGGCCCGGGTTTGGTCTTTGGAATGCGTGGCTGCGTATCGACAGCTGCTTTGTCGGCACCACGGTCAGCGAATATTCGCCATTGCCCCGCAACGTGTCACCCCAGGACCTCGCGCAGTGGCTGCAAGAAGAGTGCGCGCCGCAGCGCAAACTCACAGTCGTCAAAGATCTGCCCTGTGACTCGCCGCTGCTCAGCGACGCAGACAACCGCTACGCCCAAGCCTTGATCGAGGACTGCACCCGGCGCGGCTTTATCTGCCTCGAAGGCCAGGCGCTGGCCTATGTGCCGATCAACTTCAGCAGCATCGACGAGTACCTGGCGCGTTTGTCCCACAGCCGTCGACGCAATATCCGACGCAAACTGCGCAGCCGCGAGGCGTTGCGGGTGGAAGTCCTGGACACTGGCGATGCGCGCTTCAACGATGAGGCGTGGCTTGCGCAGTTGTACAGCCTGTACAAGGCGGTGTACGACCAGAGCGAGATTCACTTTGACCTGCTGACCCCGGCGTTTTTCCGCAGCTTGTTGCAGGACGCCGCCAGCAACGGGCGGGTGTTCTGCTACTGGCACTGCGACGAACTGATCGGCTACAACCTGTGCTACGTAGAGGGCGACAAGCTGCTCGACAAGTACATCGGACTCAACTACCCACAAGCGTTGGAATTCAACCTGTACTTCGTCAGCTGGTTTGTGAACCTGGAATACGCCGTGGCCAATGGGCTGAAATTTTATGTGGCGGGTTGGACCGACCCGCAGGTCAAGGCCAGCCTCGGCGCCGACTTTACCTTCACCCGTCATCTGGTCTGGATCCGCAACCCGCTGCTGCGCAAGCTCGGCAACCGTTTCCGTCATCACTTTGAAAGCGATGCGCAGTGGCAGCAGGAGAAATCCGAATGAGCCAGGACCGCGCGCCGCTGATCCTCGATTTTGACAGTGCCGTGAGTGACATTCCCGGCGCGATTACCTTGCCCATGCAGGCCTGGCAGGAAAAAATCCGCTTCGGTTGCCGCTGGGCGCAGTTCAAGGAGCTGGAAACCGCCCTGCACGCGCAGATGCCCAGCGATTACGGCTGTGTGTTCACCGGCAGCGGCGATTATCACCACCTCAGCCAGCTGCTGTTGAACCGCCTGCCGACGCAGCAGAAATTCCAACTGATCATTTGCGACAACCACCCTGACAACATGCGCTACCCGTTCGGCATCCATTGTGGCTCATGGGTTTACTGGGCCAGCCGTTTGCCGCAGGTCGAGCATGTGCATGTGTTGGGCATCGGTTCCCAGGATATCGGCCTGGGCCATGCCTGGGAGAATCACTGGTCGCCGCTGCTCAAGCGCAAGCTGACTTACTGGAACGTCAACGTCGACACGCGCTGGATGAATTGGATCGGCGCTGGGCGCAGCAACCGTGCGTTCGGCAACGCCGATGAGCTGATGCGTGCGTTCCTGGCGCAGTTCGACCGTTCACTGCCGGTTTACCTGTCCATCGACAAAGACGTGCTGAGCCCCGAAGTGGTCAACACCAATTGGGACCAGGGCGAGTTTCTGGAGCAGCATTTGAACGATCTGATCGACGCTTGCCAGGGCCGGATCATCGGGGCGGACATCACCGGCGATGTGTCGGCTTACCACTATGAGAGCAAGTTCAAACGCTGGTTAAGTGCCTCCGATGGCCAGGAAGAACTGCCGCCGGCGCAGGTGCAGATCTGGCAACAGCAGCAGAACGAGCTGAATGGCCGGCTGGTGGCGCGTATCAATCAGGGGTGGCGACAATAGCTTTTAGCTGGGCGAATACGCTTTCGAAGTGTTCGTCCGTCAGCCAATGGCTGTTGCTGATCGACAGGGTGCGGCTGGCAAATGCCTGGGCCTGGCTAATGTCGCCGCCCGGTTGCAACAGCGGGACGACGGCGGGGTAGTCCGGCAAGGTGTGGATAAACAGGCGGGTCACGCCGAGCCCGGATGTCCACAGTTGCGCCATGGCGGCATCACGCGCCTGCGCGGTCGGCATCAGCACCATCAAAAACGGCCAGGTGCCTTGCTGCCCCAGCCGGTCCATGATCACCGCGACGCCGGGTAAGTCATTCAAGCGCGCCGCCCGGCGTAAGGCGCGGGTACGGCCTTGTTGCAAGTAGTCAGGCAAGCGCGCCAGTGCGGCGGCGCCGACCTTCTGCCGATAACCGCCGAGGCGGTGCAGCGGGATATCGTTGACCGAAAAATCATCACCCACGGCGGCCACTTCATCACCCTGTGCCAGCGCCGTGCGCAACGCCTTGCCATACACGTAGTGCAAGCCGCGCGGTTGGTAAAGCAGCGCGTAACCCCAGAGTTCGGCACTGCGTTGCAGCTCCCAGCGCAGGCTCAAGGGCAGGTCTTGCGCGCACTGGCGGTGCAATGCCTGATGCAGCACCGGGTCGCGGCTGAACAGCACGCCGCCTTCGGCCGTGGTCAGGCCTTTGCCCAGCGCCAGGCTGAAAAACCCCACATCGCCTTTGAGCCCGACGCTGCGGCCATCGTCGAGGGCGCCCAGGGCTTGGGCGGCGTCTTCGATCACCACGGCGCCGACTGATTCGGCAATACGCTTGGCGGCGTCCACATCGGCCACGCGCCCGGCCAGGTGGGTGACCACCACGGCCAGGGTACTGTCGTCGCACAGTTGCTTGAGGTGTTGCTCGTCGAGGTCAATGCTGCCGGGCTGCAAATCACAGGGCACCACCCGTAACGGCGGGCAGTAATGCGCGGCCAATGCCACCAATGGGCAGGTGTACGCAGGCACAATCAGCCGAGTGCGGCCAGGCATGCGCTGCTGCAACACGCGCAAGGCGATGATCAGCGCGGCGGTGCCGGAGCAGGGCAGTGCAGGCAGTGGAATCGAAAACTGGCGGGCCAGCGACTGGGCGAGGTCGCCCGATAAACTGAGCAAATCCCGCCCGCGCAAGGGCAGGCCGGCGGTGGGCGGGATTTCTTTGTTCATGACACCAGTGGCTGCGAAGGTTCGGCCTCGACGGTTTTGCTCTCTTTGTCTTCACTGCGCGCCAGGCACAGGATGCCCGCGATGATCAGCGCGCCGCCGATGATTTTCGGCCAGGTCAGGGTGTCATCGAACAGCCAGACCGAGATCAGCGTCACGCTGATCAACTCCAGGTGCGAGGCCGCAAACGCCGGGCCTACCGGGGCGTATTTGAGCAAGGTCATCCAGGTAAAAAACGCGCCGATATAGCCGACAAAGGCGCCGTAGATCCACGGTGCGCCAAACACCCGGGCCAGCCACGCGACGTCCATGGTCAACGGTTCGGCATGCACCGAGGCAAATTTGAAACTGACCTGCGCCAAGGTGTCGAAAATGATCAGCGCGAGAAAACCCAGGATATAAAAACGTTTCATCATTCAAACCCTACGACGGTCACGCCACAGGCGATCAGCATGATGCCGATCAACCGCCATTTGCTCAGACTTTCCTTGAACAGGAAACGCCCGGCAATCATGATCACCACGATGTTGATCGAACCCAGCATCACGCCGACCGACAACGGCACCAGCGTCAGGAACGCCAGCCACAACACGAATTCGAAGACATAGCAGATCACCCCCAGCCAGATCCACGGGCGCTTGAGCATGTGTTTCCAGTGGGCGAGGCCGTCATGCTCGGCGCTGGCCGAGGCGGCGGCTTTGAACGCCAGTTGGCCGGACGTATCGACGATAACGTTGAGCATCCAGAGGATGATGGTTAACTGGCTCATGGAGTCTCGCGTCTGCTTGCAATGTCGCTGGACGCTTACAATACAGGAGCCTGCCGGCCAGGTTATCGGAGTTTGCCGGTCAAACAGCCAGCGTTCAGTTTGACGCCTTGCTCCACTGGCAATAGCAGCCCACCGCCAGGGTGTGGGTGGCATCGACTTCGCGCCCGGCCTCCAGGGCTTTGAGGATAGGCTCGATAAAGCTGTTGCTCGAATTGCACGTCAGCCCTTCGCTGTACGGCCCGAAGTACGCGAGTTTGCCGCTGCGATCCCAAATGCCTACGGCCGGAGTCGCCGGCACTTGGTCGGCGCCGAGCAGGGCATTGAGCGGTTTCATTTTGCGCAAATTGTCGGGCAGTTGGCCGTGGCTGCCGGCCTTTTGCAGGGCATAGAACTCGACGCCCTGGGGCGCGTATTGCTCGATCAGTTCGCCCAGGTGCTGCTGGTTGCCGACGTTGCAGGGGCAGGCCGGGTCCCAGAAGTGCACCAGGCGAATCGGGCCTGGGCCTGCCAGTTCGGCGGGCAGGCGCAGGGCATCACCGGAAAACACCGCGGTGTGTTCGCTGAATGCGCGCAAATAGCGGCCCTGGAACCAGTCATAAGCCGCCCACAGCACGCCGGCGCAGATGACCAACAGCAGGCCGGCAAACAAGGCGGAGCGGTAGGGTTGTCGCATTCGGAACTATCCTCGAAGGTCGCGTAGCTTGCCATGCTTGCCCTGACAGATGAATATCGCAGCTCGATATTCATCTTCACCGTCAGTCTGGAAGCCTTTATGCCTGTGAGTTTTGACCCCGATCATCTGCGCGAGAGCTTGCGGCCACTGGTGGATGCGCAACCGCTCAGCGCCGAGGCGCGGGTCTACCAGCGTTTCTATGGGCTGGACCTGGCGGCGCGCAAAGTACCCGTCGTGAGCCGTTTGGGCCGTTTTGAAGTGGATGGCTTCCAGGTGGTAGCGCAGGTGTGGTGGCCGTCTGCGCCGGTGGCGACAATGTTCATGTACCACGGCTTCTACGACCATATGGGCCTGTACCGGCATGTGGTGGACTGGGCGCTGGATCAAGGTTTTGTGGTGATTGCCTGCGACTTGCCGGGCCACGGTCTTTCCAGTGGCGAGCGCGCCAGTATTGACGATTTTTCGGTGTACCAGGACGTGGTGCAGGCGCTGTTTGCGCAGGCCCACAGCTTGCAACTGCCGCAACCGTGGCACCTGTTCGGGCAAAGCACTGGCGGTGCGGTGGTGGTGGACCATTTGCTCAACCACGGCGCCGACAGCCCGGCCCAGGGCAAGACCTTCCTGCTCTCGCCCCTGGTACGGCCGCGTGCATGGGGTTGGTCGCAGGTCAGCTATTACCTGCTGCGCCCGTTCGTCAAAGGCATTGCGCGGCGGTTCAGCGAGAACACCCACGATCCCAAGTTCAAACCCTTCCTGGAAGCTGACCCGCTACAGCCGCGCCAACTGCCGACCGCGTGGGTGGGCGCGCTGGCGCGTTGGATCAAACGCATCGAAGCTGCGCCGCAAAGCCCACGGCGGCCGGTGATCGTGCAGGGAGAGGAAGATATGACGGTGGACTGGCAGCACAACTTGCAGGTGCTGCGGGGCAAGTTCGATCAGCCGCAGGTGCTGATGCTGCCGCGTGGTCGGCATCACTTGGCCAATGAGATTCCCGAGATTCGCGAAGAGTACTTCAAATTCCTGACGGATCATCTGAAGTAACACCGTTCAAATGTGGGAGCTGGCTTGTCGGGTCGCCGCATCGCTGCGATGCAGACACCTAGCTGTATCAGGCACACCGGGTTGATGCCATCGCAGGCAAGCCAGCTCCCACACAAGCCTGTTTCCACATTACTTATTGCGTCAGGCTGGAAGTGCTTTGACCTACTGCAAGTCCGGCGCGAATCGCGGCCAGCGCCGCCTTGTAATACGCCCGACCGTCCGGCGACTCCGCAAACGTGGCGAATTCTTCCAGTTCCGGGTCGGACAAATCTCGATAGACGTACAACAGTGTGTTGTTCAAGTCATTGCCGATCTGCTGCATCAGCCGCTCACGTTGGCCGTTCAACATGCCTTGCGCCTGACCGCCGCCCAACAGGCCGGGAATCATCTGGCTCAAACTGTCGGCTGCTACGCCGGCAATCGCCAGGCTGACTTCTGCGCCGGCTTCACGGGCCGGCAGCGCCTGGGCCAGGTGGCCGATGATCAGGCTGCGGGTGGCGTCGGCTTCGATGTGCGGCAGGCCCTTGGCATTTTTTGCCAACTGGTCGCGGCGCGTGGCCAGCAATTCAGCTGCAACGATTTTGCGACCCAACGGCGACTGGAAAAACGCCAGGGCAGGTTTCGGGTCCGCCAGGTTTTTGCGCAATTGCGCCTCGGCCCGCTGGTCCACGGCCTGGGCGGCGAAGCGTTTATTGCTGTTATCCACCAGCGCCTGGTACACCGCCGGCGGCAGGCTATTGCGATAGCGTTGCTGTGCGGCACTCAGGGCGTCATTAAAATGCGCACGTTGTTCGGCCCAGCCGGCGACCTTGTACAACTGGTCATGGCCGTCTGCCCAGGCGGGCAAAACGCAGAACATCAGCAAGGAAAAAAACAAACGACGCATAGGGACTCCTGTCAGTCGGCCACTATTGTCCGTGTCGGGCGTAGGATTTGTCGAGAAATCCTATCAGTCACCTGACTAAAGTGTGTTCAGACGCTCGGCGGCTCTGTCGGATTCATAGGCGTATGGATACTATGCGCGCCATGCAAATATCCCTCGAACACCCGCTGCTGCAACGCATCGTCGACGACCTGGCCGAAAAAGGTTGGTCGCAGCAGAACGGCTTCCTGCCCCAGGCTCTGACCCTGGAGTTGGCGGCTGAGTGCCGTAAACGTGCGGCTGAGGGTGAATTGGCCCCGGCGGCTGTAGGACGCGGCCCCGCGCAGGAGATACGCGAGGGTATTCGCGGCGACCATATCCAGTGGCTGGAGGAGGGCGACGCCGCTGTCTGCGAGAGCTACATGAGCGTGATGGACAGCCTGCGCCTGGCCATGAACCGCAGCCTGTTCCTGGGCCTGGAAGATTTCGAAAGCCACTTCGCGATGTACCCGCCAGGGGCGTTTTACCTCAAGCACCTGGACCGTTTTCGCGACGATGACCGGCGCATGGTCTCGGCAGTGGTCTATTTGAATGACGCCTGGTTACCTGAGCATGGCGGCCAGTTGCGCATGTACCTCAAGGGCGGCGTGGAATACGATGTGGTACCCACCGGCGGTAGCCTGGTGGTGTTCCTGTCCGGGGAGGTGCCCCACGAAGTCCTGCCCGCCACGCGCGAACGCCTGTCCCTGACCGGCTGGTTTCGCCGACGCGGTAACGAGCCGTTTTAACCATGCAAAAGATTCTGATCAGCCGCTGCCTGCTCGGGCACAAGGTGCGCTACGACGGTGGCGCCAGCGGCCCCTTCGATCAATTGGCGGCCTGGCAGGCCGAAGGCCGGGTGGTTGCGATTTGCCCGGAAGTATCAGGCGGTTTGCCGACACCGCGTCCCTCCGCCGAGATCCCGGGCGGGCAGGGCATTGATGTGTGGGAAGGGCGTGCGCAAGTGCTGACGGCCGAGGGCGAAGACTTCAGCGCCGCCTTCCTCGACGGCGCCCGCCAGGCACTGGCGTTGGCGCAGCGGCATAACATCCGCATCGCGATTCTCAAGGCCAATAGCCCGTCCTGCGGCAATCTGCTGACCTATGACGGCACCTTCAGCGGCGTGAAGGTCAGCGGCGAAGGCGTGACGGCGGCGCTGCTCAAGCGCCATGGCGTGCGCGTGTTCAGTGAACTGGAGCTGCCTGAGGCGGCAATTGCCCTGGCACAACTTTGAGGTTCAACCCAGATCAAATGTGGGAGCTGGCTTGCCTGCGATAGCGGTGTCGACTGGCATGCCGCCATCGCAGGCAATCCAGCTCCCACACAAGCCAGCTCCCACATCGACTGTGTTTCACTCAGGTGCAAACCATTTCTGCGTCAGCGCCTTCAAGCGACCATCGGCCTTCACCCGCTGTAATGCATTGTCCAGGCTGCTTTTGAATGCCGGGTTGCCCTTCTGGAATGGAATGGCCAGCTCAGGTGTTTGCTTATAGGCCTCACTGAAATCGAACCGATCCTGCAGCGCGGCAGTCATAGCGATATGGTTGATGGCCACGTCGAACTTGCCGCTTTCCACACCCGGCAGCAGGTCGGCGTCATCGACAGTGATGAACGAGGGGCGAACCTCCATTTCCTTGGCTAATTGTTCACCCAGCTCCACTTCAAAACCGGTTAGCTTGTCACCGTCCTTGAAGTTGTACGGCGGGGTGTTGGCCTCCAGGGCGATGCGCAGTTCGCCGCGATCAAACACGTCATCGATCAGTTCGGCGTGAGCCAGTGGGCTCAACAGGGGCAGTAAAAGTACAAGGCCAGGCACAAAGCGCATGGTCGCTCCTAAAGAATTTGTGCGTGCGAGGCGCCATTGAGCATCGCTTGCTATGGTGTTGAGTGCCTTGGACAGCAATTTGTCGCGAAGTTGTCATAACCCTACAGATTTCACCGTAAAACTGGAGAAGCGAATGAAAGCCCTTTTGTCCCGTGCAACCCTGGCCAGCCTCTTGCTGGGTGCTTCGATGTTGGCCACAGCCGCTGACGGTATCCCGCGCAGCGCACCACCGGAAGGCGCCAAAGTCTTTATCGTGTCGCCAAAAGACGGCGCCACCGTCGATAAAACCTTCACTGTGAAGTTCGGTATGGAAGGCCTGAAACTGGCGCCAGCGACCAGCCAGGACCCAGGCACCGGCCACCACCACCTGCTGATCGACCAGAAAGAACTGCCGGACGCCAGCGTGCCGATCCCGGCCACCGACACCGTGATCCACTACGGCAAGGCCCAGACCGAGACCGAGTTGACCCTCACCCCAGGCAAGCACACCTTGCAACTGGTAGCTGGCGACAAACTGCACATGCAGTTCAACCCGACTGTAGCCTCGAAAGTCATCACGGTTAACGTCAAGTAAGATTTGTTCAGACAAAAAAAAGGGAGCCCCGAAGGCTCCCTTTTTTGTGCAGCGTTCAAAGCGTTAGAACAACACGCGGCTACGAATGGTGCCGTTGATGTGCTGCAGCTTCTCTTGCGCCAGGTCCGAGTACTCGGCGTCGACGTCGATAACCACGTAACCAACCTTCTCGTTGGTCTGCAGGAACTGACCGGAGATGTTGATGCCGTTTTCTGCGAAGACCTTGTTGATCTCCATCATCACGCCAGGGATGTTCTGGTGGATGTGCAGCAGGCGGTGCTTGCCAGGGTGAGCCGGCAGCGCCACTTCGGGGAAGTTGACCGAAGACACCGAGGTACCGTTGTCGCTGTACTTGACCAGCTTTTCCGACACTTCCAGGCCGATGTTGGCCTGAGCTTCAGCGGTGGAGCCGCCGATGTGCGGAGTCAGGATCACGTTGTCCAGGCCACGCAGCGGGCTTTCGAAGATGTCGTCGTTAGAGCGTGGCTCTACCGGGAACACGTCGATAGCGGCGCCGATCAGGTGCTTGTCCTTGATCGCGTCGGCCAGGGCGTCCAGCTTAACCACGGTGCCGCGTGCCGCGTTGATCAGGATGCCGCCCTTCTTGATGGCGCGGATTTCCTTCTCGCCGATCATCCACTGGGTTTCAGCGGTTTCCGGTACGTGCAGGGTGACGATGTCGGACATGCCCAGCAGCTCGGTCAGGCTCGCCACTTGGGTGGCGTTGCCCAATGGCAGCTTGGTCAGGGTGTCGTAGAAGAACACCTGCATCCCCAAGCCTTCGGCCAGCACCGACAGCTGCGTGCCGATCGAGCCGTAACCGACGATACCCAGCTTTTTGCCACGGATTTCGAAGGAGTTGGCCGCGCTTTTGATCCAGCCGCCACGGTGGCAGGAAGCGTTTTTCTCAGGAATGCCGCGCAGCAGCAGGATCGCCTCGGCCAGCACCAGCTCAGCAACGGAACGGGTGTTGGAGTACGGTGCGTTAAACACCGCGATACCGCGCTCGCGCGCAGCGTTAAGGTCGACCTGGTTGGTGCCGATGCAGAAACAGCCGACAGCCACGAGTTTCTTGGCGTGGTCGAAGATCTCTTCGGTCAGCTGAGTGCGGGAGCGAATGCCGATAAAGTGCGCGTCGGCGATCTTTTCCTTTAACTGGGCTTCCGGCAGAGAACTGGTGATGTACTCAATGCTGGAGTACCCAGCGGCTTTCAGTACGTCGACAGCCGATGGGTGGACGCCTTCCAGAAGAAGGAACTTGATCTTGCTCTTATCGAGAGAAGTCTTGCTCATCTGCGTAAACCTGTATCCCGGAGAAAAATGGCAGGGAATCGAGCAGCAGGATGTGCCCTGATTCACCAATACTGTTCCTGTTTGACGGCGTCTGTTGCCGCCATGCTGCGTTGCCGCTCCTCCCCATAGCAAGCTATGACTCGTCGCGGCGCCTTGCCTGACAACAACAGCCGCTCGTCAAACAGAAACGTATTGGCAAATCAGGGCACAGAGCTGACCCGGACGGCAGGAAAGCCGTCACCGCAGAACGCCCTTGGGCTCTGTCCTGCGGGGGCGGTATGCTAGCATACGTGCCCCGCTAAACACCCATTCCTGCGACGTGAAGCGTTCTCAGGATGACCATGAATTGTTCGAGAGTTCCGTCGATGACCCATCCTGCCCTGATTGATGAGCTGAAGACCCTGGTTGAGCCTGGCAAAGTGCTGACCGATGCAGACTCCCTGGAGGCTTACGGCAAGGATTGGACCAAGCACTTCGCCCCCGCGCCTACCGCTATCGTCTTTCCCAAGACCATCGAGCAGGTCCAAGCCATCGTCCGTTGGGCCAATGAACACAAGGTGGCGCTGGTGCCATCGGGTGGTCGTACCGGTTTGTCGGCCGCTGCGGTGGCGGCCAATGGCGAAGTGGTCGTCTCGTTTGACTATATGAACCAGATTCTCGATGTGAACCTCACCGACCGCACCGCCGTGTGCCAGCCGGGTGTGGTCACCAAGCAATTGCAGAACGTCGCCGAAGAAAAAGGCCTGTACTACCCGGTGGACTTCGCTTCGTCGGGTTCGAGCCAGATCGGCGGCAACATCGGCACCAATGCCGGCGGGATCAAGGTGATTCGCTACGGCATGACCCGCAACTGGGTGGCCGGCATGAAAGTCGTCACCGGCAAGGGTGACGTGCTGGAACTGAACCGCGACCTGATCAAGAACGCCACCGGCTACGACATGCGCCAGCTGTTTATCGGTGCCGAAGGGACGTTGGGCTTTGTGGTCGAAGCCACCATGCGCCTGGACCGTGCGCCGAAAAATCTCACCGCGATGGTGCTCGGTACCACCGATTTCGACTCGATCATGCCGGTATTGCACGCGTTCCAGAGCAAGCTGGACCTGACCGCCTTCGAATTTTTCTCCGACAAAGCCCTGGCCAAGGTCATGGGCCGTGGCGACGTGCCGGCTCCCTTCGAGACCGACTGCCCGTTCTACGCGCTGCTGGAATTCGAAGCCACCACCGAAGAAGTTGCCAACCACGCCCTGGAAACCTTCGAGCACTGCGTAGAGCAGGGCTGGGTGCTGGACGGCGTGATGAGCCAGAGCGAAACCCAACTGCACAACCTGTGGAAACTGCGCGAGTACATCTCCGAGACCATTTCCCACTGGACGCCGTACAAGAACGACATTTCGGTCACTGTCTCCAAAGTGCCAGCGTTCTTGAAGGAAATTGATGCGATCGTCGGCGAACACTACCCGGACTTCGAAATCGTCTGGTTCGGCCACATCGGCGACGGCAACCTGCACCTGAACATCCTCAAGCCAGAAAACCTGAGCAAGGATGAGTTCTTCGCCAAGTGCGCCACCGTGAACAAGTGGGTGTTCGAGACCGTCCAGAAGTACAACGGCTCAATCTCTGCCGAACACGGCGTGGGCATGACCAAGCGCGATTACCTGACCTACAGCCGTTCCCCGGTTGAAATCGAATACATGAAAGCAGTGAAAGCGGTGTTCGACCCGAACGGGATCATGAACCCTGGCAAGATCTTCGCTGTTTAACCGCCCTGAAGGAGTCGTTTCATGAGCTACCAGCACAAGTATGTCGACGGCACCAACATCCACTTTCCCTTGGGCAAAGTGGTGTGCATCGGGCGTAACTACGCCGAACACGCCAAGGAACTGGACAACCCGGTGCCGACCGAGCCGTTGCTGTTCATCAAGCCGGGCAGTTGCGTGGTCGCGCTGGAAGGCGGTTTCGCCATTCCGACCGAGCGCGGTTCGGTGCACTACGAAGCGGAAATCGCGGTGTTGATCGGCAAACCGTTGTCGACCAAGCCCAGCCGTGAAGAAGTGCTGGATGCCATCTCCGGCTTCGCTCCGGCCCTGGATTTGACCCTGCGCGATAAGCAAGCCGAGCTGAAAGCCAAGGGCTTGCCGTGGGAAATCGCCAAGTCTTTTGACGGCGCCGCCGTGATTGCCCCCTTTGTGGTCAGCAGCACCTTTGCCGACGTGACCGACATCGGCATTCGCCTGACCATCAACGGCGAAGTGCGCCAGGACGGCAATAGCTCGCAGATGCTCAACCCGATCGTCCCGATGATCCAGCACATGGCCGGCTGCTTCTCGCTGCAGGCGGGTGATGTGATCCTCACCGGCACTCCAGCCGGTGTAGGCCCGTTGAATGTGGGCGATGAGCTGGTGCTGGAATTGGGTGGCGGTAGCCGTTTCGAAAGCGTCGTTCGCTAAGAACCAGGCAAAACGGTCAAAAATGTGGGGGCGGGCTCGTGTGGGAGCTGGCTTGCCTGCGATAGCCTCGCCTCGGTCTAACTGAAAGACCGAGTCGTCTGCATCGCAGGCAAGCCAGCTCCCACACAAATCAGTTCCCACACTGGTTTACGCGCGCTTGGTTTTGCATTTTTTTCACACGCCATCCGGATAATCCCCAGCCTCCTGCGCGCGGGCCTGTTGATCCTGTGCTATCACCTAAAGCTGACTCTGCGGAAAAGCGCTCAATGGCCGTGTCCCTGCCTACCCTCACTTCCAAGCCCCGTTCACGTTTTGCCCTACGCTGGTATTCCTGGCTGTTTCTGGTCGGGGCCATTGTGTATGGCGTTGCCTGGGCGATGCATTGGGACGACCGTGGGGTGCTGTGGATCGCTGAGCGGTTCGAAACCCCGGCCGAACGCCAGGCCAGCGTCTGGCTGCCGGATTACCACGCGGTGATCGATGGCAAATTGCTGCCCGGCATGGAAAAGGACGAGGCTTCGGACCTGTCCTACAACCCGCAGACCAAAACCCTGTTTTCCGTGATGGGCAAAAACCCTTTCCTGGTTGAGCTGAACCTGCAAGGCGATGTGTTGCGCAAGATGCCGCTCAACGGCTGGAACAACCCGGAAGGCGTGACAGTGATGGAAAACGGCCTGATGGCCATTGTCGACGAGCGCATGCACACCTTGAGCGTGGTGAACGTCGACGCCAGCACCCAGCAACTGAACTATGCCGACTTCAAGCACTATGACCTTGGCCCGTCCAAGGACCAGAACAAGGCATTTGAAGGTGTGACCTGGGACAAGCGCAACCAGCAGATCGTGCTCGGGGAAGAGCGCCCACCGGCGTTGTTCACCTGGAAAAGCGATGGCGCCACGCTGACCGGCGATAAGCAGAAGATCGCCAGCACCGAGCTGGACATGCGTAACCTCTCAGCCCTGGCCGTCGACCCGCGCACCGGGCATTTGCTGGTGCTGTCGGCCGATTCCCATCTGCTGCTGGAGCTGGACGCGCAGGGCGAGCAAGTCAGCTTCATGACCCTGCTCGGCGGCTTCAATGGCCTCAAGCACACCATCCCGCGTGCCGAAGGCGTCACCATGGACGAAGCCGGCACCTTGTACATGGTCAGCGAACCCAACCTGTTCTATCGTTTCGAGAAGCAGAAATAGCCGACGATTACGTCGGATACTTCGCTATCAGCGGCATTCGCCAGACAGTCGACTGCGTTTAAGTTTAAATTCAGACGGGCGTGATACTTATTCGCCACTTTTTGACTTTGAGCTTGCCTGATGCGTCGACTCGCCCGCCCCAAACCCGCGTTTTTTATCCTGTTGCTGCTCGCTCTGGTGATTGCCGGGGCGGTCGCGCAGAACTTTCGCTTGTTCGAGCGGGCCTGGTTCAACCTTCAACACTGGCGCCATCCTGCCGATGAACGCTCCATTGGCCTGAATGATTACCGGGTCAGCCTGGAAGCCAAGGTCATCGAAGGGCTCGACGATGATGTCTCGGCCCTCACTTACGACCCGATACGCAAAAGCCTGTTTACGGTCACTAATAAAAACGCCGAGCTGATCGAGTTGTCCCTGGACGGCAGGATCCTGCGGCGTATCCCGTTGGTGGGCTTTGGCGATGCCGAGGCGGTGGAGTTCATCAGTGACAACATTTATGTGATCAGCGATGAAGCCCAGCAGCGGCTGATCAAGGTGCACGTGAATGACGACACCCAATTTCTCGACGCCGCCGACGCGGAGCAGATGACCCTGGGCGTACACCTTGGCGGCAATAAGGGTTTCGAAGGGCTGGCCTATGACTCGGTGGGCAAGCGCCTGTTCGTGGCCAAGGAGCGCGACCCGATGCTGATTTACGAGGTGCACGGGTTTCCCCATTTCAAACCGGAAAAAACCTACTCGGTGCATGTGATCAACAACCCCAAGCGCGATGCCGGGCTGTTTGTGCGCGACCTGTCGAGCCTGCAATACGACGAGCGCAGCGGGCATTTGCTGGCGCTGTCGGATGAGTCGTTCCTGGTGTTGGAACTGGACATCGATGGTCGCCCGTTGAGCAGTCTTTCCCTGCTCAACGGGCGCCATGGCCTGAAAAAACGCGTGCCTCAGGCCGAAGGGATCGCCATGGATGACGAGGGCTCGCTGTACCTGGTCAGCGAGCCGAACCTGTTTTACGTGTTCAAAAAGCCCTGATCAAAACATCCATTGCACGCCCAGGGAGTAGCCGGTCTGGCTGCCCTCGGCGTGCCCAAGGCGGCTGTTGACCTCGGCGTACACACCCAACTGCGGGGTGATCGCCAACTGGCTGCCGATTTGCGCGCGGCCAAAGCTTTTGTCCACTGAACCCAGCTTGGCGGTGCGCGCCTGGCCATCGGCGCGGGCGGTCAATTGCAGGTCATCGAGACGGCCATCGGCCAGCTCCTTGACCCAGGCGATGTCGCCGTAAGGCATCAGGCTCAGGCCATAGGGCAGGGCGACGGCACCGCGCACGCGCCAGCCGAGGCTGGCTTCCAGGGAGTCGAAAGACTGTTCTTCGTACTCCAGCGCGGTGCGCAGGTTCTGTTTCTCGTGGAACTTGTCGATACGCGAATGGCTGTAGTCCAGGCCGGCAAACGGCCCGCTTTTGATTGCGCCGAAGTCGAAGTCATAACCGCCGAGTACGCGTGCGCCCAGGGACAGTGCGTCGGTGTTGCCGCTCAGTTGTTGATTGAGCAGCACCGGGCCGCCATTGGCTTGGATCAGCAGGTTGCGCTTGGCCTCAAAACGCGTATGGCCAATGCTCAAATCGCCCGCCAGCCAGCTTGGGCCGCCATCGTTGAGCAAGGCATAGACCGCGGCCTGCCAGGTGTCGCTGTCGAGTTTTCCGCGCTGCTGCAGCTTGTCACGACCATTGAGGTAGCTGAGGCTGGCGCCGATATTCAGGCTGGAGGTGAGCTGATAGTCGCCCAAGGCGTGTACGCCCAGGCGTCGGGCATCGCGGTTGAGCGGGCTGTCGAAGCCGCTGTCCGGGGTGTATTCGCCGTCCATGCCGATTTCGCCATCGAAGCTTCCGACCTCGCGGCTGGCCGCTTGCAAGGTCAACCAACGGCGATCATGCAGGCGCACCATGGCCTGATGCTGGCGTTGCAGGTTGTCCTGCATGTTGCGCGCAACGGCGCCACCCGAGGCGGTCGAGGCCAGCAGGTCGGCGTTGGTCAGTTCCAACACCAGGCGGCTGAGCAGGCGCGAGTAATCGCGCAGGCGCTGGTCGATGCGTTCCTGGCCGAAGGCATTGGTCAGCACGGTTTTGTTGTCTTCTGCCGGGTCGTGCCAGGTGGAGCCGCCGGGGATTTTCGGGTTGTTGGTCTGGGTGTAACCGTCCAGATCGCCCAGCTCCCAGTTGGTGGCTTCGATATACAGAATCGGGATCTTCAGCGGTTCGAACGGCTCGCCATCACTGCAGCAGCCGGTGCCCTTGGGGTATTGCGGGTCCAGGCCGGGGTTGGTGAACAACGGGATGTTCAATTCCCTGGCGATCTGGAAGGTGTGTTCGCGCAGCGATGCCAGCGCGGGGTTGGCGGTGCTGTTCTGGCCTGCGTGGGCGTACATCATGTCGCCGGTGATCAGGCTGTCGAGGTTGATCATCGCCAGCATATTCGCGCGTTGGCTGGCGCTGAGTGAATCGACAAAAGCTTTGGAGCCGCGCAGGCCTTCCTCTTCGGCGCCGAAGGCGACCACTTGCAGGCCGTTTTCCAGCTGCAAGCCGCCGAGGTTCTTCGCCACTTCGGTCAGCACGCTGGCGCCGGAGCCGTTGTCGTCCAGGCCTTGTAAGGTCGGGCGGCCGAAGTAGGTGTCGAAGTGCGCGCCAATCACCACGTATTGCGGTTTAGTGCCCGCAGCATAGGCCACCACGTTTTGCGCAGCGCGAGTGCCGTTGTTCCAGGTGAAGTTCTGTCGACTGAGGCTGTAGGCCGAACCCATCTGGCTTTGCATCCAATCTGCCGCGCCGGCGAAATTGGCCGTGCCGCGATACCGGCCGGGGTAATCGTTGATCAGCTTTTCCAGGGTGGTATTGGCGTGCTGGCCGTAATCGTAGGCCTGGGTTTGCGCCGACAGCAGGCTGCCGACCACGCTGATCGCGAGGGCGAGGGGCTTTATCACAAGGTCTTCCTTGAGGTGATTGAAGTTTTTCAGCTCAGACCCTTTGCACAATGCGCGCCTCATTCCCTGGGCGAGCGCGAAGTGGCGCATTGTTAAACGCTTGGGTCGCCTGGCTGTCATTTGTAACGGATTTGATACCAATAAAGGCGTGGGATGCCGTGACGTGGCGCACGGTTTTGGGCGGGGGTGCTGCGAAAAGTAGCGGTTTTGTTACACGGATCTTCTAAACGATGAGGCCTCCTGTGGGAGCTGGCTTGTGTGGGAGCCGGGCTTGCCCGCGATGCAGACGCCTCGGTCTTTAAGTCAGACCGAGGTGATGCTATTGCAGGCAAGCCAGCTCCCACATAAAGCCAGGCCGTGAGTTTTAGGCCTTGAGGGTTTTCACGCCTTCGGAAGTACCCAGCAGCAACACATCCGCCGGGCGCGCCGCGAACAGGCCATTGGTCACCACGCCAACGATCGCATTGATCTGCGTCTCCAACTCCACCGGGTTGGTGATCTGCATGTTGAACACATCAATGATGATATTGCCGTTGTCGGTCAGCACGCCTTCGCGGTACACCGGGTCGCCGCCCAGTTTCACCAGCTCGCGGGCCACGTGGCTGCGGGCCATGGGGATGACTTCCACCGGCAGCGGGAAGGCGCCGAGCACCGGCACCAGCTTGCTGGCGTCGGCGATGCAGATAAAGGTCTTGGCCACGGCCGCAACGATCTTCTCGCGGGTCAGGGCTGCGCCGCCGCCTTTGATCAGGTTCAGGTGCTCGTCGCTTTCATCGGCGCCGTCGACGTAGAACTCCAGGTCGCTCACGGTGTTGAGCTCATACACTGGAATGCCATGGCCCTTGAGGCGCGCGGCGGTGGCTTCGGAGCTGGCTACGGCGCCGTCGAAGGCACCCTTGTGCTGGGCCAGTGCATCGATAAAGCAGTTGGCGGTGGAGCCGGTGCCGACACCGACGATGCTTTTGTCGTCGAGTTTAGGAAGGATTAAATCGACGGCGGCCTGGGCCACTGCCTGTTTGAGTTGATCCTGGGTCATGCGGGCTCCGGAACGGGCGGGGAATTATCGAGGGCGGCGAGTATAACCCAACAAAACCTCGGGATTCGTGTGGTCGCCCGGCTAAACGCTGGGTTAGACTCCTTGGCCCTGCCCAACCCGCCCAGTGATGCTTTCCGATGCTTGAACAGTACGTCAAAAAGATCCTCACCTCGCGCGTTTACGACGTTGCCGTAGAAACCCCCTTGCAGACCGCGCGCCAGCTCTCCGAGCGGCTGGGCAACAAGGTCTGGCTCAAGCGTGAAGACTTGCAGCCGGTGTTCTCGTTCAAGATTCGCGGTGCCTACAACAAGCTGACCCAACTGAGCGCCGAAGAACGCGCGCGCGGCGTGGTCACCGCTTCTGCGGGCAACCACGCCCAGGGCCTGGCCCTGGCGGCCAAGGTGCTGGGGGTGAAAGCCACCATCGTGATGCCCAAGACCACGCCGGAGATCAAGGTCGAAGGCGTGCGCTCGCGTGGCGGCAAAGTGGTGCTGCACGGTGATTCCTTTCCGGAAGCCCTGGCCTACTCGCTGAAACTGGTCGACGAAAAAGGCTACGTTTACATTCACCCTTACGATGATCCACACACCATTGCCGGGCAGGGCACCGTGGCGATGGAGATTCTGCGCCAGCACCCTGGGCCTTTGGACGCGATTTTTGTACCCGTGGGCGGCGGCGGGCTGATCGCCGGTATTGCGGCGTATGTGAAATACCTGCGCCCGGAAATCAAGATCATCGGCGTCGAGCCGGACGACTCCAACTGCCTGCAAGCCGCCATGGCCGCAGGCGAGCGCGTGGTGCTGCCAACGGTCGGCATCTTTGCTGATGGCGTGGCGGTGGCGCAGATCGGCCAGCACACCTTTGATATCTGCAAAGACTATGTAGACGAAGTGATCACCGTCAGCACCGACGAAATCTGCGCGGCCATCAAGGACATCTACGACGACACCCGCTCCATCACCGAGCCTGCGGGCGCGCTGGGCGTGGCGGGTATCAAGAAATACGTGGAGACCCGTGGCGTGACCGGGCAGACCCTGGTGGCCATCGACTCCGGCGCCAACGTCAACTTCGACCGCCTGCGCCATGTGGCCGAGCGCGCCGAGCTGGGTGAAGGCCGCGAAGCCATCATCGCCGTGACCATCCCCGAGCAACCGGGCAGCTTCAAGGCGTTCTGCGAGGCCGTGGGCAAGCGCCAGATCACCGAATTCAACTACCGCTACCACTCCGGCCGCGAGGCGCACATCTTCGTGGGGGTGCAGACTCACCCGGAAAACGACCCGCGCAGCGCGTTGATCGCCAGCCTCACAAGCCAGGGTTTCCCGGTGCTGGACCTGACCGAAAACGAGCTGGCCAAGTTGCACATTCGCCATATGGTGGGTGGCCATGCAGCCAAAGTCAGCGACGAGCTGGTGTTTCGCTTCGAATTCCCCGAGCGTCCGGGCGCGCTGTTCAACTTTCTTAACAAATTAGGCGGGCGCTGGAACATCTCGATGTTCCACTATCGCAACCACGGCGCAGCCGACGGCCGTGTGGTCGCAGGCCTGCAAGTGCCGACAGACGAGCGCCACCTGGTGCCGGCCGCATTGGCAGAAATCGGCTACCCGTATTGGGATGAAAGCGAAAACCCGGCTTACCAGCTGTTCCTCGGTTGAGCGACTACGCTGACTGGGCGGCCTTTTAAGGAATCAAGACCATGGAAACGCTGACCACCCTCAAGGTTATTCACATCACCGCCACCGTGTTGCTGTTGCTCAGCGGCCTCGGGCTGGCGGTACTGGCCTGGCGCAAACGCAGCGCCGGCCCGGCGGTTACCGTGCAACGCCCGTGGGCGTTCGTGTGGTTGCTGATGGGCGTTTGCGTGGTCAGCATGCCGTTCACCGGCTGGTGGCTGGTGCATCTGCTCGGCTGGCCGCTGGGGCAAACCTGGATTTTGGGTTCCAGCATTCTCTACACCGTGGCGGCACTGGCGTGGTTCTGGCTGGTGGCGCGGCTTAATCGCCTGCGTAAGGGCGAGGGCGGTAGCCTGAATTTCACCCTGGTGCTGGCGGTGGTCAGTCTGGTGGGGTTTGTGGCGATTGCCGGGTTGATGGGTGCCAAGCCGGTTTAACCGTATGAATATTTTGCTTGTCGGCGCCACCGGCTTTGTCGGTGGCCACTTGCTGCGCGCCCTGCAGCAGGCTGGGCACAGTGTGATCGCGACGTGTCGCAAGCCTCGAAGTCAGGGCTGGCCATGGGTGCAATGGCAGGCGCTGGATTTGGGCCGGTTGGCTGCCGACCCAGGTTGCTGGGTGTTTCCTGAGTCGGTCGATTTAGTCATCAATGCGGCGGGGTTGCTGAGCGTGGATGCGGCCGAGCTGAGCCGCGTCCAGGATCAGGGCGCCCGCGCGCTGTTTGATCTGGCCGCCCATCACGGTGTGCGAGTGTTGCAGATCTCTGCCCTCGGCGCCTCAGCGCAATCGGATGTGCCATTTCTTGCCAGCAAAGGCGCTGCTGACGACTATCTGCTGAGCCTTGGCGTACCCGCCGTGGTGCTGCGGCCTTCGCTGGTGGTGGGCGAGGGGGGCGCCAGCAGTGCCTGGTTGGCGGGGCTGTCGCCCTGGCCGCTGATTCCATTGCTGGACCTCAACGCTCAACTGCAGCCGGTGCATATCGACGACCTGGTCGGCGCGGTGCTGGCCGTGTTGCGCCAGTGGCCTGCCGAATCATTGGTACTGCCGTTGGTGGGGCCAGCACCGATGCGGCTCGCTCAAGTCATTGATCACCTGCGCGTCGCTCAAGGCTGGCGCGCAGGCCGATACCTGCAAGCGCCATTGCTGGGGTTGGGCGGCTGGCTGGGTGATCGCCTGGGCTGGCGCGCCTTGAACTCACAAAGCATTGCCCTGGCTCAGCGGGATAACGTCGCCGACCCCGAGGTGCTGGCGTCGGTCTGCGGCTACACCGCCGCGCCGTTAGCCTCACGCCTGCAAGGCTGGCCCACGGCGGCCCAAAGCAGCCAGCGCACCATTCGCCCGCTGATGCTGGCGGTATTGGTGCTGATCTGGCTGGGGACGGCGGCGGTTTGCGTTGGGCCGGGTTACGCCTGGGGCCTGCGCATCATGGCCGAGGCCGGTGTGCAGGGGGCTTGGGCGACAGTGGCCGTGATCGCCGGGGCGGTGTGTGATGGCCTGTTGGGCCTGGGGTTGCTGGTTGCGCGCTGGCGCAGGTCGGCGCTGATCCTGCAATTACTGTTGATGGGCGGCTATACCGTGATTATCAGCATAGTCCTGCCCCATTACTGGTTTGATCCTTACGCGGCGGTCGCCAAAAATCTGGTACTCATGGTGGCGACCCTTTGGCTCCTCTGGACTGAACCTTCTCTGGACTGAACCTTTTTCGACCGAGCCCCGCCGATGAACGCTTACCTGCTGTTGAAAACCCTGCATATCCTGTCCTCGACCATCCTGTTTGGCCTGGGTGCGGGCTCGGCGTATTACGCCTTGCGCGCCTGGCGCAGCGGCAAGGTGGAAGTGATCGCGGTCACCTTCAAACACCTGGTGTTCGCGGATTGGGCATTTACCACGACCACGGCGGTTTTTCAGCCGTTGAGTGGCATCGGCTTGATGTACTTGGCGGGCTGGTCGATGCAGCAGAGCTGGTTGCAGTGGACGTTCGCGTTGTATGTGCTGGCGGGTGTCTGCTGGCTGCCGGTGGTGTGGCTGCAGATTCGTGTGCACAAGATGGCGGAGCAGGCGCTGCGCTATGGCACGGCGATGCCGATCAAGGCCGCGACCTATATGCGCTGGTGGTTTGGCCTGGGCTGGCCGGCGTTTCTGGCGTTTCTGGTGATTTTCTATTTGATGGTGGCCAAGCCGGTTTAGGGCTTGGGACCGAGGCGGCTTCATCGCAGGCAAGCCAGCTCCCACATTTTGATCTGTGAATACATCTAAAGTGTGGGAGCTGGCTTGCCTGCGATGGCGTCATCAGCCGCGCAGGGTAATCACCGGCCAGCCACGCTTCTCGGCTTCGGCACGCAAATTCGGGTCCGGGTCCACCGCCACCGCATGCGCTACCTGCTCCAGCAACGGCAAATCATTCATCGAATCGCTATAGAAGTAGCTGTCTTCCAGGCTGTACCCGGTTTCTTCCAGCCAACGATTCAAGCGCGTCACTTTGCCTTCACGGAAGCACGGGATATCCGTGCTGCGCCCGGTATATCGGCCGTTTTCCATCTCGCATTCAGTGGCGATCAGGGTTTCAACCCCCAGCAGCTCGGCGATCGGCGCGGTCACGAAGCGGTTGGTGGCGGTGATGATCACCAGCTTGTCGCCAGCGGCGCGGTGTTTGTCCAGCAGTTCCAGGGCGAGCGGCAGCATCAGTGGGGCGATGCAGTCGCGCATGAAGTCGCGGTGCCATTCGTCCAACTGGGCCATCTCGGTGCGGCCAAGGATTTCCAGGCTGAAGTTCAGGTAGGCGGCGTTATCCAGCTTGCCGGCCAGGTAATCCTGGTAAAACTCGTCGTTACGGGCTTTGTAGGCCACCGGGTCAAGAATCCCACGCTCACAGAGGTAATCGCCCCACGCGTGATCGCTGTCACCGCCGAGAAGCGTGTTGTCCAAGTCGAATAAAGCCAGGCGCATTGCAGTTACTCGCTGAAAAGTCTGTAAAAAGGCGTCCAGAATACGGTCTTTTCACAAGAGTGCACATAAGGTAAGAAGCCTCGTTGCCGCTGGAACAACCTTTGTGGAACAATGCGGCGACATGCGTTTGCGAGGTTGTTGCCGTGATCGACCCCGATGGTTTCCGTCCTAATGTCGGGATTATTCTTACGAATGATGCCGGACAGGTGCTATGGGCTCGCCGAATCAACCAAGATGCCTGGCAGTTTCCTCAAGGCGGAATCAACCCCGACGAGACCCCTGAAGACGCCTTGTACCGTGAGTTGAATGAAGAAGTCGGCCTTGAGCGCGAAGATGTGCAAATTCTGGCCTGTACCCGTGGCTGGTTGCGCTATCGTTTGCCGCAACGCCTGGTGCGTACCCACAGCCAACCGCTGTGCATCGGCCAGAAGCAGAAATGGTTTCTTTTGCGCCTGATCTCGAACGAGCAGCGGGTGCGAATGGATTTGACCGGTAAACCGGAGTTCGATGGCTGGCGCTGGGTCAGCTATTGGTACCCGTTGGGCCAGGTGGTGACATTCAAGCGCGAGGTTTATCGTCGCGCTCTCAAAGAGCTTGCCCCGCGCCTTTTAGCGCGCGACTGACGACGGAGTTCGACCCCGAGCCATGCTCAATACGCTGCGCAAGATCGTCCAGGAAGTTAACTCCGCCAAGGATCTCAAGGCGGCGTTGGGGATTATTGTGTTGCGCGTCAAGGAAGCCATGGGCAGCCAGGTCTGCTCGGTTTACCTGCTGGACCCAGAGACCAACCGTTTTGTGCTGATGGCCACCGAGGGCTTGAACAAGCGCTCGATCGGCAAGGTCAGCATGGCGCCCAATGAAGGTCTGGTGGGCCTGGTGGGGACGCGTGAAGAACCCCTGAACCTTGAAAACGCGGCCGATCACCCGCGTTATCGCTACTTTGCCGAAACCGGCGAAGAGCGCTACGCCTCGTTCCTCGGCGCACCGATCATTCACCACCGCCGCGTTGTCGGCGTGTTGGTCATCCAGCAAAAAGAACGCCGCCAGTTCGATGAAGGCGAAGAAGCCTTCCTCGTGACCATGAGCGCGCAGCTCGCCGGGGTTATTGCCCACGCTGAGGCGACGGGTTCGATTCGTGGTCTGGGCCGTCAGGGCAAGGGCATCCAGGAAGCCAAGTTCGTCGGCGTGCCAGGTTCGCCGGGCGCTGCGGTCGGTACGGCCGTGGTCATGCTGCCGCCAGCCGACCTGGATGTGGTGCCGGACAAAACCGTCGATGACATCGACGCTGAAATCAAACTGTTCAAGACTGCCCTGGAAGGCGTGCGCG
Source organism: Pseudomonas sp. 2995-3 (assembly GCF_002742565.1). NCBI lineage: Bacteria > Pseudomonadati > Pseudomonadota > Gammaproteobacteria > Pseudomonadales > Pseudomonadaceae > Pseudomonas > Pseudomonas sp. 2995-3. The sequence continues at coordinate 226,739 of NZ_LJSB01000315.1, forward strand.
CCGACATGCGCAACCTGTCGACCAAGCTGGCCACGCAACTGCGCCCCGAAGAGCGCGCGCTGTTCGACGTGTACCAGATGATGCTCGACGACGCGTCCCTGGGTAACGAAGTCAAAACCGTGATCAAGACCGGGCAGTGGGCCCAGGGCGCGTTGCGCCAGGTGGTCACCGATCACGTCAACCGTTTCGAACTGATGGACGATGCCTACCTGCGTGAACGCGCCTCGGATGTGCGCGACCTCGGCCGCCGTCTGCTGGCCTACTTGCAGGAAGACCGCACCACCAACCTGGTCTACCCCGACAACACCATCCTGATCAGTGAAGAACTGACCGCCACCATGCTCGGCGAAGTGCCAGAGGGCAAGTTGGTGGGTTTGGTGTCGGTACTGGGTTCGGGTAACTCCCACGTCGCGATCCTGGCTCGGGCCATGGGTATTCCGACGGTAATGGGCCTGGTGGACCTGCCGTATTCCAAGGTCGACGGCATCGACATGATCGTCGACGGCCATCGTGGTGAAGTCTTTACCAACCCCAGCGAGCTGCTGCGCAAGCAATACGCCGAGGTGGTGGAAGAAGAGAAACAACTGGCGCTGGGCCTCGATTCGCTGCGCGAGCTGCCGTGCGTCACCCTCGATGGCCACCGTGTGCCGCTGCTGGTCAACACCGGCTTGCTGGCCGATGTGGCCCGAGCGCAACAGCGCGGCGCTGAAGGTGTGGGGCTGTACCGCACCGAAGTGCCGTTCATGATCAACCAACGTTTCCCGAGTGAGAAGGAGCAGCTGGCGATTTATCGCGAGCAACTGTCCGCCTTCCACCCGTTGCCGGTGACGATGCGCAGCCTGGACATCGGCGGCGACAAGTCACTGTCGTATTTCCCGATCAAGGAAGACAACCCCTTCCTTGGCTGGCGCGGTATTCGTGTAACCCTCGACCACCCTGAAATTTTCCTCGTCCAGACCCGCGCCATGCTCAAGGCCAGCGAAGGCCTGAACAACCTGCGTATCCTGCTGCCGATGATCTCCGGCACGCATGAGCTGGAAGAAGCGCTGCACCTGATCCACCGCGCCTGGGGCGAAGTACGCGACGAAGGCGCCGACGTGCCGATGCCACCGATTGGCGTGATGATCGAAATTCCGGCGGCGGTGTACCAGGCCAAAGAACTGGCGCGGCAAGTGGACTTCCTCTCGGTCGGCTCCAACGACCTGACCCAGTACCTGCTGGCCGTGGACCGCAACAACCCACGGGTGGCCGACCTCTACGATTACCTGCACCCGGCAGTGCTGCAAGCCCTGCAGCATGTGGTGCGCGACGCCCATGCCGAAGGCAAGCCGGTGAGCATCTGCGGTGAAATGGCCGGCGACCCGGCGGCAGCGGTGCTGTTGATGGCAATGGGCTTTGATAGCCTGTCGATGAACGCCACCAACTTGCCGAAGGTGAAGTGGATGTTGCGTCAGGTTGAGCTGAGCATGGCCAAGGACCTGCTGGCCGAGTTGATGACCATCGACAACCCGCAAGTTATCCACAGCTCGCTGCAACTGGCGCTGAAGAACCTGGGGCTGACGCGAATGATCAACCCGGCTTCTGCAAAAACCCTCTAGACAGCTATCGCAGGCAAGCCAGCTCCCACATTTGACTGTGTTCACAGTTCAAAATGTGGGAGCTGGCTTGCCTGCGATGACGGCAGCCCAAGCGCCATCAAATGTTCAGTTCGACCTCACCCAACCGTCCCCCCAACGGCCCAAAACTACGCTCCACCATCTGCCGCGACCCATCGGCATTCACAATCAACGCCGTACTCGCCCGCGTTCCATAACTGGGGCTGGCAATAAACACGCTGGAGAGCAGGCTTTCGGTCGCCAAGCCCACGCCGGTGTCCGGCAAGTCGGCAAATGGCGCAGTCTGCGGGTCGCTCAAGATTTCCAGCAAGGCCTGCGGCTGTGGGTGCTCCAGCAATTCACTCAACGCCGCCCTGGCCTTGAGCAATTTGGGCCAAGGCGTATTCAGGCCTGCATTCGACAGGCCATAAACCCCAGCCTCCAACCGCGTCGGCTCGGTCTCATTGGCGTTGTAATGCCACAGCTCATCCCGCGTGCCTACCAGCAGGTTAAAACCGGAGTATTCAATCGAACGGCCGTTAACATCGGCCAAATATTCGTCAATTGGCAGCGATCCACTGAGAAATCGCGCCACCAACTCCCCTCGGGACTTACGTGCAGGCGGCTGGTGCGGGTCGCGAATATTGGTCAGGGCAGCAAACCGCCCCTCGGCGTTCACCCCAAGCCAGGTGCCACCGGCTTCCTGGTCGCGACCAGCGTAGACATGTGGCGCATCCGGCCACTGAGCCAGCGGCAGGCTGGGGCGGGCGTAGAACTCATCACGGTTGGCCGCGACGATCAGCGGCTGGGCGTGGCCCGGCCGCCAGGCGAAAACAATCAGGCACATAAGGCGTTCCCTTTGTGTTTTGTTCACTCTACCCATACAGCGGATGGCTATCCATCGTATCGAAGTTGGGCCGAGCGCCTTCCATCCGTTAACATGCCGGGCAATTGGGCGTGTCTAACCTTCTTAATTTGAAATTGCGGCTGTAACGCAGGCTTAATCCCACACCGGCATGGTCCGGTGCGCCATGACTAATGATTTAACGAGGAGTCGCAATGCTGCCTTACCCGCAGATCAACCCGGTGGCCGTGGCCATCGGTCCGCTGCAAATCCATTGGTACGGGTTGATGTACCTGATCGGCATCGGCGGTGCCTGGCTGCTGGCTTCCCGGCGCCTGAACCGTTTTGACCCGACCTGGACCAAGGAGAAGCTCTCCGACATGGTGTTCTGGATGTCGATGGGCGTGATCGTCGGCGGACGCCTGGGGTATGTGCTGTTCTACGATCTTCCGGCCTATATCGCCAACCCGACGCTGATTTTCGAAGTGTGGAAGGGCGGCATGGCGTTCCACGGTGGCTTTGTCGGCGTGATGATTGCCGCATGGTGGTTCGGCCGCCGCAACGGCAAGTCGTTCTTCCAACTGATGGACTTCGTCGCACCGTTCGTGCCGATTGGCCTGGGTGCCGGGCGTATCGGTAACTTCATCAATGCCGAGTTGTGGGGCAAGCCGACCGACGTGCCGTGGGCCATGGTATTCCCACCCTTCAGCGACCCGGCGCAACTGCCACGCCACCCGTCGCAGCTCTACCAGTTCGCGCTGGAAGGTGTGGCACTGTTCCTGATTCTTTATATCTTCTCGCGCAAGCCACGCCCAACCATGGCGGTTTCCGGCATGTTTGCGTTGTTCTACGGGATCTTCCGCTTCATCGTCGAGTTCGTCCGCGTGCCGGATGCACAGCTGGGCTACCTGGCGTGGGGCTGGTTGACCATGGGGCAGATTCTCAGCATGCCGATGATCCTGGCGGGCCTGGGCCTGCTGTGGTGGGCGTACAATCGCCCGCAAGGCATCAAGAACGCCGCGCTTTAAATTCGAATGCCGAGGCTTTTGCGAGCCTCGGCTTCTTTGATACGGGTAAAAACATGAAGCAATATCTCGAACTACTGAACGACGTCGTGACCAATGGATTGACCAAGGGCGATCGCACCGGCACCGGCACCAAAGCCGTGTTTGCCCGTCAGTATCGGCATAACTTGGCCGACGGCTTCCCGCTGCTGACCACCAAGAAGCTTCATTTCAAAAGCATCGCCAACGAATTGATCTGGATGTTGAGCGGCAATACCAACATCAAGTGGCTGAACGAAAACGGCGTGAAAATCTGGGACGAATGGGCCACCGAAGACGGCGACCTCGGCCCGGTGTACGGCGAGCAGTGGACCGCCTGGCCAACCAAGGACGGCGGCACCATCAACCAGATCGACTACATGGTCGACACGTTGAAAAACAACCCCAACAGCCGTCGCATCCTGTTCCACGGCTGGAACGTCGAATACCTGCCGGACGAAACCAAGAGCCCGCAGGAAAACGCGCGCAACGGCAAGCAAGCCCTGCCGCCGTGCCACCTGCTGTACCAGGCGTTTGTGCATGACGGCCATCTGTCGATGCAGTTGTACATCCGCAGCTCCGACGTATTCCTCGGCCTGCCGTACAACACCGCCGCGCTGGCGTTGCTGACCCATATGCTGGCCCAGCAATGCGACCTGATCCCGCACGAGATCATCGTCACTACCGGCGACACCCATGCCTATAGCAACCATATGGAACAGATCCGTACGCAGCTGGCGCGCACGCCGAAGAAGCTGCCGGAACTGGTAATCAAGCGTAAGCCGGCGTCGATTTACGACTACAAGTTCGAAGATTTCGAGATTGTGGGCTACGACGCCGATCCGAGCATCAAGGCTGACGTCGCCATCTAAAGCCTGTCTCGGTTAAAAATGTGGCAACTGGCTTATGTGGGAGCTGGCTTGCCTGCGATAGCGAAGTGTCAGGCGATACAAATGCCTCTGATCCACCGCTATCGCAGGCAAGCCAGCTCCCACAGTTGTTCTGTATGCACCTTAATGCCCGTGGCTTCTGCCCACATGCGAAGGCTCCGCCTCGCTGGCCGCCACACTGCCGCTGACCTCCAGCCGCTGCAAAATCCCGCACTGGTCCAGATCCGGCCCACCGCCGCAGCGTTGGCGCAGGTCGAGCAATTGCGCCTGCAACGCCAACAGCCCATCGATCCGCGCTTTCACATGGTGGATATGCTCGTCGATCAACGCATTCACACTCTCGCACTGGTCCTGCGGGCTGTCGCGCAGCCCCAGCAGGCTGCGGATTTCTTCAAGCGTCATGTCCAGGCTGCGGCAGTTGCGGATAAAGATCAGCCGCTCGGTGTGCGCCTGGGTGTACACGCGATAATTGGCATCGGTGCGCGCCGGGGGCGGCAGCAGGCCTTCTTTTTCGTAATAACGGATGGTTTCCACCTGACAATCGGTCAGTTTGGCCAATTCACCGATCTTCATCGCAGCAATCTCCAAATGGGTGCTTGACCCTATAGTGGCTACAGGGTCTTTACTTGGCAACAGGCACCTTTACGGACGCGACAGAATGAGCGATTCCATCCACACCCCGAAAAAACATGATCACAAGCACGACCATGATCATGACCATAGCCACGAACATAGCCACGACCACGGCGCCACGCTGACCCCGGTCAAAAAGCATGATCATGGCAGCCATGGCGATTCCTGCTGTTCCAGCAAGGTAGCGCCTGCTGTGGTTACGCTCAGCGAAGCGCCGACGGCCGGCTCGCGCCTGAGCACTTTCCGCATCGAAGCCATGGACTGCCCCACCGAACAGACGCTGATCCAGAACAAACTGGGCAAGCTTGCCGGTGTGCAGCAGCTGGAATTCAACCTGATCAACCGCATCCTCGGCGTCACCCATGACCTGCCGAGCACTGCGCCGATCATCGCGGCGATCAAATCCATCGGCATGCAAGCCGACCCTATCGAAGAGGGGACACCTGCTGCCGCGCCGCCTGCCAAGAAACATTGGTGGCCGTTGGCGGTGTCCGGCGTAGGTGCATTGGGCGCCGAAGTGTTGCATTTCACGGGCGTGGCACCGACCTGGGTAATTGCCTTGGTGGCGCTGGTATCGATCCTCAGCGGCGGCCTCACCACCTATAAAAAGGGCTGGATCGCCCTGAAAAACCTCAACCTGAACATCAACGCGCTGATGAGTATCGCGGTAACTGGTGCGATCCTGATCGGCCAGTGGCCGGAAGCGGCCATGGTGATGTTCCTGTTTACGGTGGCCGAGTTGATCGAAGCCAAGTCTCTGGACCGTGCGCGTAATGCCATCAGCGGCCTGATGCAAATGACGCCGGAACAGGCCACGGTGCAGCAGGCCGATGGTTCGTGGCTTGAAAAGGAGGTAAAAAGTATTGAATTGGGCGCGATCGTGCGGGTAAAACCCGGCGAACGCATAGGCCTGGACGGTGAAGTTACTGCCGGCCAATCCACCATCGATCAGGCGCCGATCACCGGCGAAAGCCTGCCGATTGAAAAAACCGTAGGCGATAAGGTCTTCGCCGGCACCATCAACCAGGCCGGTTCCCTTGAGTACAAGGTCACCGCAGCGGCGAACAATTCCACCCTGGCGCGCATCATTCACGCGGTGGAACAGGCCCAGGGCGCACGGGCGCCGACCCAGCGCTTTGTCGACAGCTTCTCGAAGGTCTACACCCCGGCAGTCTTCCTGTTTGCCCTGGGCGTGGCGATTATCCCACCGTTGTTCATGGCCGGCGTGTGGTTCGACTGGATCTACCGCGCCCTCGTATTGCTGGTGGTCGCGTGTCCATGCGCCCTGGTGATTTCCACCCCGGTGACCATCGTCAGCGGCCTGGCGGCTGCGGCGCGCAAAGGCATCCTGATCAAGGGCGGCGTGTACCTGGAGGGTGGTTACAAGCTCGACTACCTGGCCCTCGACAAGACCGGCACCATCACCCACGGTAAACCGGTGCAAACCGATTACCTGGCGCTGTTCCCCAACGTCGAAGACAGCGCACCCGCCTTGGCGGCCAGCCTGGCCGGGCGCTCCGACCACCCGGTGTCGCTGGCCATCGCCAAGGCAGCTGTGGATAAAAACTTGCCAAGCCACGTTGTGGATAACTTCGAGGCCTTGCCAGGTCGCGGTGTGCGTGGCGACATCAACGGCGAAACCTACCACTTGGGCAACCACCGTCTGGTGGAAGACCTGGGCCTGTGCTCGCCGGCGCTGGAAGAAAAGCTGTTCGCCCTGGAAAAACAAGGCAAGTCCGTGGTGCTGCTGCTCGACAAGTCCGGCCCGCTGGCGTTGTTCGCCGTGGCTGACACGGTAAAAGACAGCAGCCGCGAAGCCATCCAGCAACTGCACGCGCTGGGCATCAAGACCCTGATGCTCACCGGCGACAACACCCACACCGCCCAGGCGATTGCGGCGCAGGTTGGCATCGATCAGGCCCAGGGCGATCTGTTGCCCACCGACAAGCTGCAAGCCATCGAAACCCTCTACGGCCAAGGCCGCCGGGTAGGCATGGTCGGCGACGGCATCAACGACGCCCCGGCCCTGGCCCGCGCCGAAATCGGCTTTGCCATGGCCGCAGCCGGCACTGACACGGCAATCGAGACTGCCGACGTGGCGCTGATGGACGATGATCTGCGCAAGATTCCGGCATTCATTCGTCTGTCGCGGCAAACGTCGAGTATCCTCAAGCAGAACATCGCCCTGGCGTTGGTGATCAAGGCGATCTTCCTGGCAGTCACCTTCCTGGGCATGGCGACCATGTGGATGGCGGTGTTCGCAGACATGGGCGTGAGCCTGCTGGTGGTATTCAACGGTCTGCGCCTGTTGCGCAAATAGAGGATGAGAGGGCGGTGTGCTGAGTGCTGAGTTAAAGGCGTTTTTTATGGTCGCCCGCCTGGGCAGCATTACCCAGGCGGCGAAAAAACTCGGCTTGAGCCAGCCCACCGTCACCACCCAGATTCGCAACCTGGAAAGCCAATACGGCGTTGAACTGTTCTACCGCGGCGGGCGGCGCCTCACCGTCAGTGACGACGGCGCGCGCCTGCTGCCGATGGTCAAGGCGCTGTTGCAGCAAGAGGCCGATATCGAGTTTTTCCTGCGCAATACTGGCCAGGTCCAGGGCGCTTTGAGGATTGCCGCCACGGCGCCGTATTACATCCTCGATCTGGTCAAAGCCTTTCGCGAACGCCTGCCCCATGTGGACGTCTCGGTGGAAATCGGCAATTCCCAACAAGTGCTCGAAGCACTGGACGATTACCGCGTCGATGTCGCGGCCTCCTCGCAACTGCTCGAAGACCCACGCCTGATCCGCCGCGTGCTGGGCACCGACCCGCTGGTACTGGCGGTGCATCGCAATCATCCCCTGGCCAAGCTTGAACATGTGCCACTGAGTGCGCTGGCCGGGCATACGCTGCTGATGCGCGAAGCCGGTTCCACCACGCGGCGGTTGACTGAAGATATGTTGCAGGGCGCCGGCGTGAGTTACGGGCCGTTACTGGAAATCGGCAGCCGTGAGTCGATTCGCGAGGCGGTGCTGCGCAACATCGGCATCAGCATCATTGCCCGCCAGGAAGTGCCCCATGACCCACAACTGCGGGTGCTGACCATCGAGAATGCACCGCAGATTCCCGAGTATTTGTACTGCCTCAAAGAGCGCAAAGGCGCGCGGTTGCCGGCGGCGTTTCTGGGGTTGGCGCAGGAAATGTCGCCGCTCTGATCGTTCCCACGCTCCGCGTGGGAATGCCGCCCTGGACGCTCCGCGTCTGCGCTTGAATGTCGTGACGCGGAGCGTCACAAGATGCATTCCCACGCAGAGCGTGGGAACGATCGCCTTACACCCAAATCCACCAATACCACTATCACTGCCTTTTGCCTTTCTGCCACAAGAGGGACGCATTGCCCGCCTAGCATGACCTTCATCAGTTTGATGAGGTGCCTTGCATGAACACAGCCCTGACCCAACCCGGTGCGCCAATGAAGGTGCGCGGTATCCAGAAACGCTTCGGCGCATTCACCGCGCTGGACAACGTGTCCCTGGAGGTCGCGGCCGGCGAGCTGGTGTGCCTGCTAGGCCCGTCCGGCTGCGGCAAGACCACCTTGCTGCGCTGTATCGCCGGCCTGGAGCGCCAGGACAGCGGTGAGCTTTACCTGGGCAACCGCGATGTTTCCCTGCTGCCGCCGCAGGCTCGGGACTACGGCATTCTGTTCCAGTCTTACGCGCTGTTTCCCAACCTGACCGTCGAAGCGAACATCGGCTACGGCCTCACCGGCAGTGGTCGCGACGAAGTGCGCAAGCGCGTCGGGCAGATGCTCGAACTGGTCGGCCTGGTCGGCAGTGAAAAAAAGTACCCCGGTCAACTCTCCGGCGGCCAACAACAGCGCGTCGCCTTGGCTCGCGCCCTGGCACCGGCGCCGTCATTGCTGCTGCTGGATGAACCCATGTCGGCCCTCGACGCCCGCGTGCGTGAGCATCTGTGTACCGAGCTGCGCCAATTGCAACGGCGCCTGGGCATCACCACGCTGATGGTCACCCACAACCAGGACGAGGCCATGCTGATGGCCGACCGAATTGCCGTGATGAACAACGGCAAGGTCGAGCAGTACGCCACGCCCCAGGAAATCTACGACCGCCCGGCCACGCCGTTTGTGGCGGAATTTGTCGGCCAGGGCAACTGGCTGCCGTTCAGCCGCAGCAGCGACAGTCATGCCCAAGTCGGCGGCCTGCACATGCGCCTGGATGACAGCGCCAGCAAAGCCAAGTCCGGCCGCTTGTTCTGCCGCCCGGAAGCCATCAGCGTCAACCCGCTGGTGCATGAAGAAAACCTGTTCCCGGCCAAGGTCCGCGAGATCACTTTCCTCGGCAACCGCTGCCGCATGAGCTTTGAGCTGGAGCAATTGCCTGGCCACCCGCTGTTGGCCGAACTGGCCCCCGAAGCCATGCCGCGCCTGGGCGCGCAGGATATCTGGGTGGCCCTGCCGCCGCGCAGCCTGCAGGTGTTTGCCTGAGATGGCTGCTGATATGAGTCTGCCGATACCCGACCACGTGGCTCGTCAGGTTTCCCGCGCTGAGCTTGGCGACCGCCTCTTTGTGGTCGGCGGCAAGCTGCTTTGGTTACTCCTGCTGGGCATTGCGGTGTTGTTGCCGTTGCTGGCGATCTTCTGGCGCGGCTTCAGCAGCGAAGCCGGGCAGGGCGGCGGCCTGGTCGCGGCGCGAGAGCTGGTGACCAGCGCCAACTTCCATTGGTTGTTGGGCAATAGCCTGAAAGTTTCCCTCAGCGTGGCGGCCATCGTCGTACCGCTGGCCTACCTGTTTGCCTACGCACTGCAACGCACGCTGATCCCCGGCAAGCCGATCTGGCGCGGCCTGTCGCTGCTGCCATTGATGGCCCCGTCGATGTTGCCGGGTATTGCGCTGGTCTATCTGTTCGGCAACCAGGGCATGTTGCGTGGTTTGCTCTCGGACAATATCTACGGCTTCTGGGGCATTGTGCTGGGTGAAGTGATCTACACCTTCCCACATGCCCTGATGATTCTGCTGTCGGCGCTGTCCCTGGCGGATGCGCGCCTGTTCGATGCCGCCTCCAGCATGGGCGCCAGCCCGGCCCGGGCGTTTCGCAGCATTACCTGGCCGGCCACGCGTCAGGCGGTATTCGCGGCGTTTTGCCTGGTGTTCACCCTGACCATCACCGACTTCGGCGTGCCCGTGGTGGTGGGTGGCGATTATCAGGTGTTGGCGCTGGAAGCCTACAAGGCGGTGGTCGGCCAGCAACAGTTCGGTCGCGGCGCCTTGATCGGCATGGTGTTGCTGCTGCCGGCGCTGTTCAGCTTTGCTGTGGATGCCTGGCTGCGCCGTCGTCATGGCGACGCCATGAGCGGCCGCGCCCAAGTGTTCCAGCCGGCGCCATCGCGCTTGAGGGATGGCTGCTACCTGGCGATTGTGCTGTTGATCTGCGGCGTGTTGCTGCTGGTGTTCGGCATGGCGGTGTATTCCTCGCTGGTGAAGTTCTGGCCGTACAACCTCTCTCTATCGCTCAATCACTACCAATTTGAAGACACGGCCGGCGGCGGCTGGCTGGCCTATCGCAACAGCCTGACCATGGCCCTGTGCACCGCGCTGATCGGCAGCGTACTGATCTTCACCGGCGCCTACCTGATGGAAAAGACCAAGGGCCAGAAAGGCCTGAACCTGGCGCTGCGCATGCTCAGCTTTGTGCCGATGGCTGTGCCGGGCTTGGTGCTGGGCCTGGGTTACGTGTTCTTCTTCAACCTCAACGGCAACCCGCTGCATGTGTTCTACGGCACCATGACATTGTTGGTGGTGTGCACCATTGCTCACTATTTGACCACTGCGCAAATGACCGCAACCACCGCGTTGCGCCAACTGGATGCCGAGTTCGAAGCCGCTGCGCTGTCCCTCAAGGCGCCGCTGTACCGCCACTATCTGCGTGTCACCGTGCCGATCTGCCTGCCCGCGCTGCTGGATATCGTGCGCTACCTGTTTGTGTCGGCGATGACCACCGTGTCCGCCGCGATCTTCCTCTACAGCCCCGACACCATCCTCGCCGCCGTCGCCGTGTTGAACATGGACGACGCCGGCAATGTGGGCGGCGCTGCGGCCATGTCGACCCTGATCCTGTTCACGTCGGCCGGCGTCTCGCTGCTGCTGGCGTGGGCCTCACGTGGCGCTTTACGCCGCTCTCAAGCCTGGCGCCAAACCGCGCCCGGCCAATAAAAGTCCCTGAAGGAGGTGCTCCATGTTCAAGCCCTTGGCCCTGGCCGCTGCTCTACTCAGCGCATTCAGCCTGAATGCCTTTGCCGCCAAAACCGAGTTGACGGTGTACACGGCCCTCGAAGCCGAGCAGTTGAAGACCTACAAACAGGCCTTCGAAAAAGCCAACCCGGATATCGATATCAAGTGGGTGCGCGATTCCACCGGCATCATCACCGCCAAGCTGCTGGCCGAAAAAGCCCGGCCCCAGGCGGATGTGGTGTGGGGGCTGGCTGCCTCCAGCCTGGCGATTCTCGATCAGCAGGGCATGCTGGATAACTACGCGCCCAAGGACTTGGACAAGATCGGCAAAAACTACCGTGACGCCGCCAACCCACCGGCCTGGGTCGGCATGGACGTGTGGGCTGCGACCATCTGCTTCAACACTGTCGAAGCCGAGAAACAAGGCCTGACCAAGCCGGTGAGCTGGCAAGACCTGACCAAGCCTGAGTACAAGGGCAAGATCGTGATGCCGAACCCGGCGTCGTCCGGCACCGGTTTCCTGGATGTGAGCGCCTGGCTGCAGACCTTCGGCGAGAAGCAGGGCTGGCAGTACATGGACGACCTGCACCAGAACATCGGCCAGTACGTTCACTCCGGCTCCAAGCCGTGCAAGCTGGCGGCTTCCGGGGAATTCCCGATTGGTATTTCGTTTGAGTACCCGGCCGTGCAGCTCAAACGCCAAGGCGCGCCGCTGGACATTATCTTGCCCAAAGAAGGCTTGGGCTGGGACATCGAAGCGACTGCCGTGATCAAGGGCACTGCTCACGCCGATGCGGCCAAAAAACTTGCCGACTTCTCCGCCAGCCCCGCTGCGATGGAGCTGTACAAGGACAACTTCGCCGTCCTCGCCCAGCCGGGTATCGCCAAGCCGCAGACCGAATTGCCGGCTGATTACGAACAACGCTTGATCAAGAACGACTTCGCCTGGGCCTCGAAAAACCGCGACAGCATCCTGACCGAATGGCGCAAGCGTTATGACGGAAAGTCCGAGAAGCAGTAACTGATCATCGTTCCCACGCTCCGCGTGGGAATGCTGCCCTGGACGCTCCGCGTCCGCTCTTGGAAGTCGTGACGCAAAGCGTCACTGGATGCATTCCCACGCAGAGCGTGGGAACGAGAGGAACACATGAGTAGCGATCTGTTAATCATCGGCGCCGGCATCCTCGGCCTGTCCCACGCCTACGCCGCCGCCAAACGTGGCCTCAAGGTCAAGGTCTTCGAGCGCAGCGCCACACCGCTGGGCGCCTCCGTGCGCAACTTCGGCCAGGCACTGGTCACCGGCCAACCCCCCGGGCCGATGCTTGATCTGGCGCAGGAAAGCCGTGATATCTGGGCGCACTGGGCACAGGTGGCCGGTATCCAGCTCAAGCGCAACGGCTCATACCTGTTCGCCCGCACCGAAGCCGAAGAACATCTGCTGGAAGCCTTCTGCGCTGGCCGGGCGCAAGAACACGACTACAACGTCGAGCTGTTGCAAGGCGCGGCGATGAAAGACCTGTACGGCGGCCAGTTTCGCCATCACCGTGCCGCGCTGCATGGCAAGGATGATCAGCAACTGTATTCGCGCGAAGCGATCCCGGCGCTGATCAATTATCTGGCCCAGGAATTGAAGGTGCAGTTCTATTTCTCCACGCTGGTGCGCGACGTTGAGCCTGGTCAAGTACACACTACAGCGGGCAGCTTTCGCGGTGAGCAGGTCATCGTATGCTCCGGTCATGACTACCAAACCTTGTTGGCGGAGTCGATTGCCGGGCTCAACCCCAGCATCTGTCGCCTGCAAATGCTGCGCGCCCGGCCTGCGCTCAACCTGAACCTGCAACACGCATTGCTCACGGGCCTTAGTTGCGTGCACTACGGCGCGTTTGCCGACCTGCCGGAAGCTGCGCCAGTGCAGGCGCAGATCCTGCGTGAAGCGCCCCACCTGCAAGAGCACGGCATTCACTTGCTGATCAGTCCGACACCGCAGGGCGAGCTGATCATCGGCGACTCCCATGACTACGGCAGCGACGCATCGCCGTTCAATGCCGAGCAAGTCGATGACTGGCTGATCGAACTGGCTGAGCAAACGTTAGGCTGCAAAATCCAGGTAGTGGAACGCTGGCAAGGTGTCTATGGCTCACGCGGCCCGGCACCGTTTTCATTCCTGCCTGCGGCGCCGGGCGTGAGCGCGGCGTTGATGCACTCCGGCGTAGGCATGAGCGTTGGCCCGGCGATGGCCGAGCGAAATATCACAGCATTGTGGGGAGACGCATCATGAATCCGGAACAGGCAATCGCCGAAGTCTTCGGCTTATACGAACAGCACGGCGCGGCCGATTACATCGGTGAGCCGGTGTCGCAGATCGAACATATGTCCCAGGCTGCGCAGCTCGCTATGGCCGAAGGCTTCGACGATGAGGTGGTGCTGGCGGCGTTTTTCCACGACATAGGGCATCTCTGCGGGCAGGGCGGTGAGAACATGGGCGGCTATGGCGTGGTCAGCCACGAACGCCTGGGTGCGGACTATTTGCGCCGCGCAGGCTTCAGCGAGCGCATGGCCAAACTGGTGGAGTACCACGTGCAAGCCAAACGCTACCTGACCTTCAGCCAGCCGGACTACTGCGCGCGCTTGAGTGAAGCCAGCCGCCGTACCCTGGGTTACCAGGGCGGTGTGATGACGGCCGAAGAGGCTCGGGCTTTTGAGCAAGATCCGCTTTGCGAGGTCAGCCTGCGCCTGCGTGATTGGGATGAGCAGGCCAAGCAAATGCACGTGCCTGTACTGGACTTGGAGGTATTAAAGTTCAAGGCTCGGCGGCTACTGACGTTGCCTTCATAAGAATGGCGTGATTCCGACCGATGACACGGACGCAGCGCATGGAGTCAATGTCCACGCACTCTGTAAGGTACGCCCTCTGATTAAGGGAGCGATTTAGATGCGTTATTTGAGAGTTGCCGTGAAGGATCAAAGTGCTAATGCTTTGGCGGATACCGTGGACCTTCTGTTTTTTCAACGCACGCCAAAGCTGCCGGATGAGCTGGTGCGCCAGGCCACAGCTGTCGACTTATCTGCGGATGGCCTGGTCGATTACCAGATCACCGGTGACATCGACGGCAATGGTGTCTCGGGGGAGAGGGACAGGGCGTTACTCAAGGATTTTGCCAATGCTGTATTGAAAGTGAATTGGCTCTGCCGTCCACCCATGCCCAACCGCTCGATCAACTTTTATGTGAGCCGTTTCACCGTCGCAGGCGACCCCGCCGAAGTTCGCTTGGATCTCTATCAGAACGAAAAACCCATGATTGAAAAACAGCGGCTGAAGTTCAGCGTCACCGCGTGCGATAGCCTCGGCATGGGCGTAATGCAACTGGATGACGAAGCGCTGCCTCTTGAGCTGTTCGACACCATGGATCTAAAGGCACTGCAATCAATGGCCAATCTGTATCTGAAGTTCAACTGGCGTTAAGGGGCGACACATGTCGAGCCTTCTTACAGCGGGCATCGACTGTGTGCGCTGGTGAGCGCACGAGGCATGAATTAGCTTTTCAGGAAACCTCCATGCGCTATTCACCCTTGCGATAACACCCCGCTGATATGGAACGCCGCCTATGACTTTGATAGTGACGGGGCGTTGGAGTGGAATATTCACTTCGATATTAACCGTGACGGCGTCACCAATGACGTCGACAAGGGCTTGGTGCAAGTGCTCGCCGATACGGTTTTGAAGTTCAATTGGTTTACTGACGACGAGGGATGTCCAGTATGAAACGAGAGTCTGTGATGCGTTACTTGAAAGCCACCGCTCAGGACAGAAGCGGTAATGGCAAACCCGACATGGCGGTGTTGCAGTTTTTTCAGCGGGCCGACAACGACCCTGACGAGCTGGTGCATGAAGCCGTGGCCGTGGATATTACGGCTGACGGTGCTGCCGATATCCTGCTACCCGGCGATATCAACGCTGATGGCTATAAATCAGCGGAAGACAAAGTGTTGCTCAAGGCCTTTGTCGATACCTTTTTGAAGCAAGGCTGGTTTAACCCCGGCGATACCTGGCGGCGTTACTTGACGATGCACGTCAGTCACTGGGCGAAAGATGGCGTGCCCAATGCGATCAAGCTGAATTTTTACCAGTGCTGCTCACTGCAGGGTAAACGCGCGCTGGTGTACAGCGCGGCTGGTTATGACGGCGATAGTGATGGGGTTCTGGAGTCATTTACCAACAGTGACTTGGATCGGGATGATGTTGCTGACCACCGCGACAAACTTGCGATTAAGGTCTTGTGCAACGCGTTCCTCGCATTCGACTGGCATACACAACCCATCAAGACGGCTTAACCTCAGCCTCATTGAGTTTGGTCGCCAAGACTTCGACCTGCTCTTGGCGCTCGGCTTGGCTCAGCTTGGCGTGAGGGTTGAGCGACGACCATTGCGGATGGGCGCGCGCCTTATACAGCGCATCCGGCAGCTTGCCTTCGCGCCAGGTTTTGTCCTGCGGCGAGTCGACCTTGATGCTGTGCATCGCCGCATGGCCACGCAGGTTCAGGGCCCTGAGCAACTGGCGTTGGCGCAGGGCGAGCAGGCGCAGCACGCTGTCGTCGACGGTCAGCTCGCGCTGGCCCTTGAGCTTGCCCAGCAGGCGGCTGCCGTAGCTGCGTGCAGTTTGCAGTGCGCCACCGGCAATGGCACCGGCGAGGGCGGCGGCGCCGAGGGTGAGACCGCCGACCAGCAGGTCCACACCCGCACCGGCTGCCGCGCCTGCGGCGATCCCGCCGCCGACCCGAACGCCGAGTTGTTTGAGGGTTTCGGGGTTGAACAGGTCATCGCCCCAGCGGCCATCCAGCAAGGGCAGGTCGCTGGCCGCGGCGTCCTGTGGGCGAAAACCGAATAGCTTGAGCAACGCCTCTACGCATTTCTGTTCGCGCTGGCGCACGGCTTTGCGCAAATCAGCGATGGCTTGCTGCTCATCTTCGGTGACCACACTGCGCCGACATGCGGCGCAGTCGATCAGCAGCTCGGCGATCAAGCGCGCAGCGCTTTGCTGGCGGGCCAGGCGTTGGGCTTGCTGATCGAGGATCAGGCGTTCCAATTGCGGCCGTGAGTTTTCCAGCAGCAGTGCCAGGCTTTCATACAAGCGGCGTTCGCCGTCTTCCGGCGGCGCCACGCTGTCGAAACGCACCAGCGCATGCAGGCCGAGGCGGGCCAGGGCTTCGCGCCAGTCCGGCTCGCGGTGGTCGTTGCTGCTGACGAAGTTGAGCACCGGCAGCAATGGCTTGCCGCAACTGGCCAGCACTTGCAGCTCGTCGCGGTACTTGGCCAGCACTGGTTCGCGGGCGTCGATCACGTACAAACCGGCGTCCGAGGCCAGCAGTTGCCGCAGCACTTTGGCCTCCTGTTCAAAACGCTGGCGGGCTTCGCTGCCTTCCAGGAACCGCGCCAGGCGAGCCGGGCCATCGAGGCGTTCGCCGGGTCGGTCCAGGCGTTCCAGGTAATCAAGCAACGCGATGGCATCCTCCAGGCCGGGCGTGTCGTACAGCTCCAGCAAGGCTTCGCCATCGACCGACAAACGCGCACCTTCCACATGACGGGTGGTGCTGGGGCGATGGGAGACTTCGCCAAAGCCCACATCACGGGTCAACGTGCGTAGCAGCGAGGTCTTTCCGACATTAGTGTGGCCGACCACGGCGAGCTTCAGCGGTTTAGTCATGACCGGTCTCCAGCCAGTTCAGCGGCGCACAGTCGGCGAACGGCAGCTCCAGCTGTTGCAGCGCGGCGTGCCAGTCGCCCAAGCGCTCGGCGTCCAGCGCCTGGCCGGGTGGCGCCTGCAACAGCCATACGCGGGTGGCGGTGGCGCTGCGGGCCAGCTCGGCGATCAACGCCAGGCTGCCGCGATCCGGCGAGCGGCGCGGGTCACAGGCAATGGCCAGGCGTGCGGGCGGGAAGCGCGTGAGTTGTTCCAGCAGTTTGTTGCGCGATTCGCGGCTGTCGAGGATGCCAGCATCCTTGACGCTGCTTGGCAGCTTGGGCGGCCACGGGTGCTGATCGTCGAGTTCGATGGCCACCAGCAGGGCGCCGTCGCTTTCCAGTTCGCTGATGCCGCCAGTGACGAGGTGCAGTTGTTCGGGCGCGGCGTCGTTGACGCCCAGCCGTTCACTGCTTGGCATCAGGCGTTCGCGTAATTGGCTGTAGCCGGGCAGGTTGAGGTCCAGGCGCAACGCAGCACGCCCGCGTTTCCAGCGCCACAGGCACAGCAGGGCGAGGAGCAATCTGGGCAGCAGGCCGTACACCAGCAGTACGCCTACCAGCCACGCGGCCCAGGCCTGGCGGGCGCTTTCGATATTCAGGGCCGAGTCACCGCTGGCGCGGATCATCTCCACCGTCGGCACATTAAAACCCAGCAAGGCGGGCAAGCTGCCGAGGGCTTGGGTGACGGCAACAAAGGTATCGGCGCCGAGGATGGTGGTTTCCCACACAAAACCGTAGCGCCGCGTGGCCAGCAGTGTCAGCAGAATCACCAAGGCGCTGAGCAATGCCAACAACCACAGGCTGTTGACCAGCACACCCACGGCCCAACGGTTGAGTTTCTGGCGCTGCAACAACAGCAACAAGGCTGGCGCCAATTGCGCGGCTTTGGCATCCCGGGCAAGTTTTTCGCTGAGCCACAACCACAGCCGCCCGAGGCTGGCGCTGTGTTCACCGGCAAACAGCAAGCCCAAGGCCCAGCTGATTAACAGGATCAGGTTCAAGCCGAGCAGGCTGCCCAAGGCCCAGAACACGTTCACCGGCGTCAGGCCGTTGCCCAAGGCGGCAAAGGCCAGCCCGGCGCCACTGATAACCGCGACCGCCGCCAGCAGCACCAACGCCAAACGAGCGCCTTGTAGCCAGCGGGTGAGGGCGGCGGTCAGCCCATCGCGCTCGGCCAGGTGCAGAGCACGCTGCTGGATGCGCGTCGCCAGGTCGCCACCGGCCGCGCGGGCCAGCCGGTTGGCTTCCAAGTCTTCCAAAGGGCCTGCGTGTTCTTCGCGCAGGCGCACGGTTTCGGTCAGCCAAAGTGTATGCAGCGGGTTCAGAGCAGTCACGCGCCGTCCTGTTGAGCAAGTGAGCTTGGAGCATAACCGCAGACTCGTGGCTCTGGTATTCTCGTCGGCATGAAAAAAACTCTCCCTTTAAGCCTGATCGCAGCCCTTGGTGAAAACCGGGTGATCGGCGTCGACAACAGCATGCCCTGGCATTTGCCGGGGGATTTTAAATATTTCAAGGCCACCACGCTCGGCAAGCCGATCATCATGGGGCGCAAGACCTGGGATTCCCTGGGCCGACCGTTGCCGGGGCGCTTGAACATTGTGGTCAGCCGTCAGACCGGCTTGGCGCTGGAAGGTGCGGAAGTTTTTCCGTCACTGGACGCGGCGGTTGAGCGGGCTGAAGCCTGGGCGCTGGAACAGGGCGTGGATGAGCTGATGCTGATCGGCGGTGCGCAGCTGTATGCGCAGGGGCTGGCGCAGGCGGATCGCCTGTATTTGACGCGGGTGGCGTTGAGCCCGGAAGGCGATGCATGGTTTCCGGCGTTTGATTTGAACCAGTGGAAGTTGGTTTCAAACGTCGAGAACCTGGCTGAAGGCGATAAGCCTGCCTACAACTTCGAAGTCTGGGAAAAAGCCTAAAAGCATCGCAGGCAAGCCAGCTCCCACAGTTGACCGATTTCTCCTGAGGAAACCGATTCAAGTGTGGGAGCTGGCTTGCCTGCGATAGCGGTCTATCAGACCTGCGCTAATTCAGCATGCTCATCGGCATCCAGCAGCGCTTTATCCGTCTGCCCCATGATCTGGCTGGTAATCGCCCCGGCTGTCATCGAACCATTCACGTTCAACGCCGTGCGGCCCATGTCGATCAGCGGCTCCACGGAAATCAGCAGCGCCACCAGTGACACCGGCAAGCCCATCGCCGGCAGCACGATCAGCGCGGCAAAGGTCGCACCACCGCCCACGCCTGCCACACCGGCCGAACTCAAGGTCACAATCGCCACCAGCGTCGCGATCCACAGCGGGTCCAGCGGGTTGATGCCCACGGTCGGTGCAACCATCACCGCCAGCATGGCTGGGTAGAGACCGGCGCAACCGTTCTGGCCGATCGTCGCGCCAAACGAGGCGGCAAACCCGGCGATGGACTGCGGGATCCCCAGACGGCGGGTCTGCGCTTCAATGCTCAGCGGAATGGCTGCCGCACTGGAACGACTGGTGAAGGCAAACGTCAGTACTGGCCACACCTTGCGGAAGAACCGCAGCGGGTTGATCCCGGCCAGCGACAGCAATAGGCCGTGAACCACAAACATCAGCCCCAGAGCCAGATAAGACACCACTACAAAACTGCCGAGCTTGATGATGTCTTGCAGGTTGGAGCCGGCGACTACCTTGGTCATCAGCGCCAGCACGCCGTAGGGCGTCAGCTTCATCACCAGGCGCACCAGGCGCATGACCCAGGCTTGCAGGGTGTCGATGGCGTTGAGCACTTTCTGGCCTTTTTCCACGTCATCCTTGAGCAGTTGCAGCGCGGCAACCCCCAGGAATGCAGCGAAAATCACCACGCTGATGATCGACGTCGGCTTGGCGCGGGCCAGGTCGGCAAACGGGTTGGCCGGTACGAACGACAGCAGCAGCTGCGGGATATTCAGGTCGGCAACCTTGCCTGCGTAATCACTCTGGATCACTTGCAGGCGTGCCATCTCCTGGGTGCCCGCCACCAGACCTTCGGCGGTAAGGCCGAACAGATTGGTCAGGCCGATACCGATCAGCGCCGCAATCGCGGTGGTGAACAGCAGCGTGCCGATGGTCAAAAAGCTGATCTTGCCCAGGGACGAGGCGTTATGCAGGCGCGCCACGGCACTGAGGATCGAGGCGAACACCAGCGGGATCACGATCATTTGCAGCAGTTGCACGTAGCCATTGCCGACCAGATCAAACCAACTGATCGAGGCCTTCAGCACCGGGTTGCCGTCGCCATAAATGGTGTGCAACACCGTGCCGAACACCACGCCCAATACGAGGGCAAACAGCACCTTCTTGGCGAGGCTCCAGTTCGTGCGACGGGTTTGTGCCAGGCCCAGCAACAGGGCCACGAACACCAGTAAGTTGAGAATCAGGGGCAGATTCATTGAAGCTCCGTTGAGAAGGCAGCCAATCGCGTGAGCCTGCGATTGCGAACCGGGAAGCCTAACAGTTTGAAATATATTGATTTAATACCAATATGGAATGGCGACTGTCGTTTTTGGAATAAGCATTTGGCGCTCAGGCACATGCCCTTGGCGTTATCACGACGCAAGCGGTCGTGCTCGGGCGATAACTGTCATACAGATTTGTTAGCGTCGGTGTCTTTCACTCAGGGAGAAAACGCTTATGAAGCTCGCGCCAAAACTACTTGCCGCCGCCTTCTGCCTCGGCCTCGTCAGCCAGGCATTTGCCGCCACAGAGTTGAAACACTGGCCGGCGCCGGCCGCCGAGCAACTGAACAAGATGATCGCCGCCAACGCCAACAAGGGTAACTTCGCGGTGTTCGACATGGACAACACCAGTTACCGCTACGACCTCGAAGAGTCCTTGCTGCCCTACATGGAAAACAAGGGCCTGATCACCCGCGAGAGCATGGACCCATCGCTGAAGCTGATGCCGTTCAAGGACACCGCCGACCACAAGGAAAGCCTGTTCAGCTACTACTACCGCCTTTGCGAAGTCGACGACATGGTCTGCTACCCATGGGTTGCGCAGATTTTCTCGGGCTTCACCCTCAAGGAGCTCAAGGTCCAGGTGGACGAGCTGATGGCTTCCGGCAAGCCGGTGCCGGTCACCTACTTTGAAGGCGATGTGGTGAAGAAGTCTGAGGTGCAGCCGCCAAAAGTCTTCACCGGCCAGGCCGAGCTGTACAACAAGCTGATGGAAAACGGCATCGAGGTGTATGTGATGACCGCCGCCTCCGAGGAGTTGGTGCGTATGGTCGCCGCCGATCCGAAGTACGGTTACAACGTCAAACCCGAGAACGTCATCGGCGTGAGCACCTTGCTCAAGGATCGCAAGACCGGCGAACTGACCACTGCGCGTAAGCAAATCACTGCGGGCAAGTATGACGAGAAGGCCAACCTCGGCCTGGAACTGACGCCGTACTTATGGACCCCGGCAACCTGGATGGCCGGCAAGCACGCAGCGATCCTGACCTACATCGACGAGTGGAAAAAACCGGTGATCGTCGGCGGTGACACACCGACCAGCGACGGTTACATGCTATTCCACGATGTGGACGTGGCCAAGGGTGGCATTCACTTGTGGATCAACCGCAAGGACAAATACATGACCCAGCTCAACGGCATGATGGCCAAGCACGCGGCTGCTCAGGCCAAGGAAGGCTTGCCGGTGACGGCGGACAAGAACTGGGTGATCGTCAAGCCGGACGAAATCCAGTAACGCGGTCAGTGTGGGAGCTGGCTTGCCTGCGATAGCGATCGGTCAGGCTCAGAGAGGCAAGCTGACACGCCGCCATCGCAGGCAAGCCAGCTCCCACAGTTGATCTCTGTTGTCTGGGGAGTTTTATTCAGGCAAAAAAATGCCCCGCACGTGGCGGGGCTTTTTTATGGGCGGGCTTACAGGCCGTCGAGCATCGCCTTGTTACGCACAGCACCTTTGTCGGCACTGGTGGCCAGCAGGGCGTAAGCCTTCAACGCGGTGGTGACTTTGCGCGGACGCTTCTCCACCGGTTTCCAGCCTTTCTTGTCCTGCTCAACCCGGCGTGCCGCCAGTTCTTCGTCGCTGATCAACAGGTTGATCGAGCGGTTCGGAATGTCGATCAGCACCTTGTCGCCGTCCTGCACCAGACCAATCGCGCCACCGGCAGCGGCTTCTGGCGAAGCGTGGCCGATCGAGAGGCCCGAGGTGCCGCCAGAAAAGCGGCCGTCGGTCAGCAAGGCGCAAGCTTTGCCCAGGCCTTTGGATTTCAGGTAAGACGTAGGGTAGAGCATCTCCTGCATACCCGGGCCGCCTTTCGGGCCTTCGTAGCGGATGATCACGATGTCGCCTTCTTTCACTTCGTCGGCGAGGATGCCGCGTACCGAGCTGTCCTGGCTTTCGTAGATCTTGGCGCGGCCTTCGAACACGTGGATGGATTCATCCACACCGGCGGTTTTCACCACGCAGCCGTCCAGCGCGATGTTGCCGTACAGCACGGCCAGGCCGCCTTCTTGCGAGTAGGCGTGCTCGACACTGCGGATGCAGCCGTTTTCACGGTCGTCATCCAGGGTTTCCCAACGGGTCGACTGGCTGAACGCGGTCTGGGTCGGGATACCCGCCGGGCCAGCCTTGAAGAAGTGATGCACCGCTTCGTCGTCAGTCTGAGTGATGTCCCACTTGGCGATGCCTTCGGCCAGGGATTTGCTGTGCACAGTCGGCAGGTCGGTGTGCAACAGGCCGCCACGGGCCAGCGAGCCAAGAATCGAGAAGATCCCGCCGGCGCGGTGCACGTCTTCCATGTGGTACTTCTGGATATTCGGCGCGACTTTGCACAGTTGCGGCACATGACGGGACAGGCGGTCGATGTCGCGCAGGTCGAAGTCGATCTCGGCTTCTTGCGCTGCGGCCAGCAAGTGCAGGATGGTGTTGGTGGAACCGCCCATGGCGATGTCCAGGGTCATGGCGTTTTCGAACGCCTTGAAGTTGGCGATATTGCGCGGCAACACCGACTCATCGTTCTCGGTGTAGTAACGCTTGCACAGCTCGACGATGGTGCGGCCAGCCTGCAGGAACAGCTGTTCGCGGTCGCTGTGGGTGGCCAGGGTGGAACCGTTGCCCGGCAAGGCCAGGCCCAGGGCTTCGACCAGGCAGTTCATCGAGTTGGCGGTGAACATGCCGGAGCACGAACCGCAGGTCGGGCAGGCGCTGCGTTCGTATTCCGCGACCTTCTCGTCAGAAGCGCTGGAATCGGCGGCGATGACCATGGCGTCGACCAGGTCGAGGCCGTGGGAGGCGAGCTTGGTCTTGCCGGCTTCCATCGGGCCGCCGGAGACGAAGATCACCGGGATGTTCAGGCGCAGGGCGGCCATCAGCATGCCGGGGGTGATCTTGTCGCAGTTCGAGATGCAGACGATGGCGTCGGCGCAGTGGGCGTTGACCATGTATTCCACGGAGTCGGCAATGATCTCGCGGCTCGGCAGCGAATACAGCATGCCGTCATGGCCCATGGCGATGCCGTCATCCACGGCGATGGTGTTGAATTCCTTGGCGACGCCACCGGCGCGTTCGATCTCGCGGGCGACCAGCTGGCCCAGGTCCTTGAGGTGGACGTGGCCCGGTACGAACTGGGTAAAGGAGTTGGCAATCGCGATGATCGGCTTCTTGAAGTCGTCATCTTTCATCCCCGTGGCACGCCACAGTGCGCGCGCGCCGGCCATATTGCGGCCGTGGGTGGATGTTTTCGAGCGGTAATCTGGCATGGAGCACTCCGGGCGGCTAATCAAGTACTAAAGGGAAGTGAGCTTCTATTGACGTATGGAGCACTCAGAAAATGGCCGTGTGTCCAAACGTTGCCACTCGCGTCGCGGGATCGCCGCGTGCCTGGGCCTCGAGCTCATAAACCCGCCGGGGGATGACTGGCGATGAATAAGGCCGATTCTACACCGCTGGCGGCTGGAGGGAATGACCGTCTGTGGCGAGGGCGCTTGCTAGCGACCCACACGTGCATTCGCCACCCAACCCCACAGGCTGAAAACGATGAAGCTTACGGCGATGGTCATCAGCAAATGGTTGCCGGTCTGCGCGAGGGCGGCGCTGCTGATGGCCGCGGTCAGGAACATGATGCTGTTGCCCGCCGACGCTGCCGTGCCCGCGCTGCTGGAAAACAGCAGCATCGCCGCCGAAATCGCGGCAGGCCGCACAAGAGTGACGGCCAGGGCACTGATCAGCATCGGGATCAGCAGAGTCAGGGAGGTGATGGCCTCAACGCTGATAATCAGCGTTAACAAAATGCCGGCCACCAGCAGCAATCCCAGCCCGATATTGATTTGCCGGGACAGCGAGATGCGCTTCTGCAAGTACGATGCCGCGACGCCACCGAGCAGGTAGGCCACGCCGTACACCATCAACACCAGTGCGTATTGGTATTCGGACAGTTTCAACGCATCCATGAAAATCAGCGGCGTCACGCTGATCAAGGCGAAATAGCAGGCGAACACCAGCGCGGCGATCCACCAGTAGCGCAGGAAGTCGCGGTTGCCAGCGACGGCTCTGAGCGTACCGATGATTGATACCGGCGCGCGGTGCGGGCTGGCGGCCTTGGACGGCAGGATGCAGAGCGCATGGATCAACATGCCCAGTGCCATCAGCGCAAAGCCGTAGAAGCTGCCTTGCCAGTCGAAGGTGGTTTGCAGCCAGGAGCCGATCAGCGGCGAGAGCGCCACAAACGAACCGCTAAGGGTCATGTAATACAGGCGTACGCGGGCGCGGTCCTGTTCTTCGAACAGGTCTTCGACCAGCGCATGGCCCAGTACGAAAAACCCGCAGCCCATGGCCTGCACGCAGCGAAACAGCAGGAAGGTCAGGTAGTCGGACGCGAACGCGCAACCCATCGCGCCGAGGATCGACAGCGTAATGCAGCCGATCAACACTTCCTTGCGGCCCCATTTATCCGACAGCGGGCCTGCAATCAATTGGGAAATTGAAAACACCAGCGTGAACAGACTGATCGACAGTGCGATTTCTGCGGTAGGTGTGTCGAACCTGGCAGCCAGCGCGGGAAAAGAGGGCAGCAGAATGTTAATCGGGAAGAAACTGATCAGGGAAATGCAGGTGATGAGGATGAAGCGGGAGAGGTAGGGCCCAGACATTGTTTTTGTTTTCCGGAGTAATTCCAGAAACCGATACTAGTCTGCGAAATGTGGAATTCAATCAAAACCGTTGAAGGACGGTTTGTGTCGGAAAAATGTGGGAGCGGGCTTGTCCGCGATGGCTGAGTGTCAGTCAACAAACTCGTCAACAGGTCCACCGCTATCGCAGGCAAGCCAGCTCCCACATTTGATCTGCGTGTTACTTAGCTATTAGGCAACAATCGGCAGGTAATGCTCTTGATGTAGCGCGTTTCGGCAATCGCCGGGTGCACCGGGTGATCCGGGCCCTGGCCGCCGCGTTCGAGCATCTGGATGTTGCGGTCCAGGTGACGGGCGCTGGTCAGCAGGATGTTCTGCAGGTCGTCTTCCGGCAGGTGCATGGAGCACGATGCGCTGACCAGAATGCCGTCCTTGCTGAGCAGGCGCATGGCTTGCTCGTTCAGGCGGCGGTAGGCGCCTTCGCCGTTTTTCATGTCTTTTTTGCGTTTGATGAAGGCCGGTGGGTCGGCGACGATCACGTCGAAACGTTCTTCGCTGGCTTTCAGCTCTTTGAGGGCTTCGAACACGTCGCCTTCAATGCAGGTCATCTTCTCGGCAACACCGTTCAGTGCGGCGTTGCGCTCTACGCCGTCGAGGGCGAAGGCGGAGGCGTCGACGCAGAACACTTCACTGGCGCCGAACGCTGCAGCTTGCACGCCCCAGCCGCCGATGTAGCTGTACAGGTCGAGTACGCGTTTGCCTTTGGCGTACGGGGCCAGGCGGGCGCGGTTCATGCGGTGGTCGTAGAACCAGCCGGTTTTCTGGCCCTGGATCACCGGGGCTTCGAATTTCACGCCGTTTTCTTCCAGCGCCACCCACTCCGGCACCAGGCCGAACACGGTTTCGACATAGCGGTTGAGGCCTTCGGCGTCACGCGCGGCGGAGTCGTTCTTGAACAGGATGCCGCTTGGCTTGAGCACTTGGGTCAGGGCAGCGATCACGTCTTCTTTGTGCGCTTCCATGGTCGCCGAGGCGATCTGTACTACAAGGATGTCGCCGAAACGGTCGACGACCAGGCCCGGCAACAGGTCGGAATCACCGTAGACCAGGCGGTAGAACGGCTTGTCGAACAGGCGGTCACGCAGGGACAGGGCGACGTTGATGCGGTGCACCAGCAGCGATTTGTCCAGCGGCAACTTGATGTCGCGTGACAGCAGGCGGGCGCAGATCAGGTTGTTCGGGCTCATGGCCACGATGCCCAGGGTCTTGCCGCCAGCCGCTTCCAGGATAGCCTGGTCGCCTGCCTGGAAGCCGTGAAGAGGTGTGGCGGCCACATCGATTTCGTTGCTGTAGACCCACAGGTGGCCGTTGCGCAAACGACGATCGGCGTTGGCTTTGAGACGCAGGCTAGGCAGGGACATGACGTCGCTCCGGAAAAAAGAGCGGGAGTATACCCTGTTGCGCCGTTATTCATGTGGGAGCTGGCTTGCCTGCGATGCAGGCGATTCGGTGTATCTGACGTACGGTGGTGATGCAATCGCAGGCAAGCCAGCTCCCACACAAGCCCAGAGCCCACATTCAATCCGGTTTTTGAGGTGTCGGTCAGCTTCCCATAGAGGTTAGAATTCGCGCCTAGTCCAGAGTGTGTATTTATGTCCCCAGAGCTTTCCGCCGAGCAGATCCAGCAGGCCCTGCAAGGCATCAGCGTGCCGCCTCAACCGCAAATCATGGTGGATTTGCAGATGGAGCAGTACATGCCCGACCCGGACCTGGAAGTGATCGCGCGGCTGATCTCCCAGGATCCAGGCCTGTCTGGTGCGCTGCTGAAGATCGTCAACTCGCCGTATTACGGCCTGAGCAACAAGATCGCCTCGATCCAGCGCGCGGTGAACCTGCTGGGCAGCCGCTCGATCATCAACCTGATCAACGCGCAGTCGATCAAGGGCGAGATGAGCGACGACACCATCGTCACCCTCAACCGCTTCTGGGACACCGCCCAGGACGTGGCCATGACCTGCCTGACCCTGGCCAAGCGCACCGGCTCGCAAACGGTCGACGAGGCCTATGCCTTGGGCCTGTTCCACGACTGCGGCGTGCCGCTGATGCTCAAGCGCTTCCCCAATTACATGGCGGTGCTGGAGCAGGCTTACGCCAATGCCGGCCCGGATTGCCGGGTGGTCGACACCGAGAACAACGCGTTCAACACCAACCATGCCGTGGTGGGTTACTACACCGCCAAATCCTGGCGTCTGCCGGAGCATGTGACCGACGCCATCGCCAACCACCACAACGCCCTGGCGATTTTCAGCGATGAGTCGTCGCGCAACCCGCAACTTAAAAACCTGTTGGCGATCCTCAAGATGGCCGAGCACATCTGCTCGTCCCACCGCGTGCTGGGCAACCAATCGGCGGACCATGAGTGGGATGCCATCGGGCATCTGGTGCTGGACTACGTGGGCCTGTCGGACTACGACTTTGAAAGCCTGAAGCTATCGATCCGCGAACTGGGCGCGCACTGACCCTTTAATCAAGAGGTACACATGCCCGAGTTACCCGAAGTCGAAACCACCCGGCGCGGGATTGCGCCGCATTTGGAAGGCCAACGCGTCAGCCGTGTGGTGGTGCGTGAACGGCGCCTGCGCTGGCCGATCCCGGAAGACCTGGATGTGCGCCTGTCCGGGCAGCGCATCGTGCTGGTGGAGCGGCGGGCCAAGTACCTGTTGATCAATGCCGAAGTGGGCACGTTGATCAGCCATTTGGGTATGTCGGGCAATTTGCGCCTGGTGGAAGTCGGCTTGCCAGCGCTCAAGCATGAGCATGTGGACATCGAGCTGGAGTCGGGCCTGGCGCTGCGCTATACCGACCCTCGGCGTTTTGGCGCGATGCTCTGGAGCCAGGACCCGCACAACCACGAACTGTTGCTGCGCCTGGGGCCGGAGCCGTTGACCGACCTGTTTGATGGCGAGCGTCTGTTCCAGCTGTCGCGTGGCAAGTCGATAGCGGTGAAGCCGTTCATCATGGACAACGCGGTGGTGGTGGGCGTGGGCAATATCTACGCGACCGAAGCGTTGTTTGCGGCAGGGATAGATCCGCGCCGGGCTGCGGGTGGTATCTCACGCGGGCGTTATTTGAAGCTGGCGATCGAGATCAAGCGCGTGCTGGCGGCAGCTATCGAGCGTGGTGGCACCACGTTGCGGGACTTTATCGGCGGTGATGGGCAACCGGGGTATTTCCAGCAGGAGCTGTACGTCTACGGCCGGGGCGGTGAGGCGTGCAAGGTCTGCGGGAGCGAGTTGCGCAATGTGGTGCTGGGGCAGCGGGCGAGTGTGTTTTGCCCAAAGTGCCAGAGCTGAGTGTCGGGTGATGGCTGATGTCGCCATCGCAGGCAAGCCAGCTCCCACATTTGGATGTATTCACCACTCTAAATGTGGGAGCTGGCTTGCCTGCGATGAGGCCTTTACAGGCAATAAATAACTTCAGGCCTTGCCGGTAATCAACCGGTACTTCTCCATCAACTGCTCTTCCGTTTCCGGATGGGCCTCATCCAGTGGAATACAATCCACCGGGCACACTTGCTGGCACTGAGGCTCGTCGTAGTGACCGACGCACTGGGTGCACAGGTTGGGGTCGATCACGTAGATCTCTTCGCCCTGGGAAATCGCAGCGTTCGGGCACTCGGGTTCGCAGACGTCGCAGTTGATGCAATCGTCGGTGATGATCAGGGACATGGAAACTCCTGCCAGGGCTGTCAGCCAGGGCATCTGAAAACTAATGCGTGCAATTGTGCCGCATTGGCGCCCGCAGTGCGAGCGTGTGGCAAGCCCGAATATCGGTCGCTGTCTCTGTGGCGAGGGAGCTTGCTCCCGTAGGGCCGCGCAGCGGCCCCGCTGTGCTGGAAACGATTGGGACTGCTGCGCAGTCCAGCGGGAGCAAGCTCCCTCGCCACAAAGAGCCTTACTTCTTGAAGCGCAGGGTCAGCGCATCGGCTACGGCCGGATGCACGAACTTGGTGATATCTCCGCCCAAAGCGGCAATTTCACGCACCAACGTCGAGGAAATGAACGAGTAACGTTCCGACGGCGTAAGAAACAGGCTTTCCACGTCCGGCGCCAGTTGGCGGTTCATGTTGGCCAGCTGGAATTCGTATTCGAAGTCCGACACAGCGCGCAGGCCACGCAGGAACACATTGGCGTTCTGCTCTTTGGCAAAGTGCGCCAGCAACGTCGAAAAGCCCACCACTTCCACGTTGGGCAGGTGCTTGGTGACCTCACGCGCCAGCTCTACGCGCTGTTCCAAGGGGAACAGTGGGTTTTTCTTGGGGCTGGCGGCGACCGCGATGATCACATGGTCGAACAAGCGAGACGCACGTTCGACCAGATCGCCATGGCCTTTGGTAATCGGGTCGAAGGTACCTGGGTACAACACTCGGTTCATCGCGTCGTCCTGGCGGAGTCCGTTGGGGAACCGGATGGTATCGCAGCATTCCCGGTGGGCCAAGTCGACTTATGTAGATAGATACCGTGAATACCCGGTTTTTTCATGCTGTTTTCAGACGTTCGGCCAATGCTGTCGCCAGTTGCGCGGTCAACCCGTACACCGATAATTGTGGGTTGGCGCCAATGCTGGTGGGGAACAGCGAGCCGTCGTGGATCGACAGGTTACGCAATTGATGATGACGGCCGAGGCTGTCGGCCACCGCGTTTTTCGGGTCCTCGCCCATGGCGCAACCGCCCATCACATGGGCGCTGCCCAGCGTGGTGCGGTGCAGTTCCAGGCTCAGGCCATCGATCAGGCTGCGTGCCTCGGCCAGGGTATTCACGTAGCGTGCATCGTGATGCAGCGGCTTGACCGACTTGGCGCCCGCCGCGAACTGAATCTCGGCCATGGTATGAAACGCACGGCGCAGGCCGTCCCAGGCGTAGTCCGAGACCTGATAGTCGAGCACCGGTGTGCCGTCGCCACGTAATTCCACCGTGCCGCCGGGGCTGTCGGGGTGAAAGCCGTCGCGCAGCAGGGCGAGCATGGCGTGGGTGTGGGGCAACTGACTCATGTCCAGCGCGTTCCCGGTGCCGTAGCCGCCGAACAGCGTGCTGGCCAGGCCTGGATGCAGCGGCGGCGCCTCCAATTTGTAAGACATTTTGCCGGTGGTGCCGTCCTGCCACTGGAAGTGATCGGAATAGATCGACTGCGGAGCGCCATAGAACGGATTGATCACCTCGTCGAACTGCCCCGCGGAGAAATTCACCAGATGCAGGAAGGTACGCTTGCCCAGCCGCGAATGCGGGTCGGGCGCGTCCGAACGCATCAACAGCGCCGGGCTGTTGATGCCACCGCCCGCGAGCACGTAATGCTTGGCCTTGACCGTGATCTTGCGCCCGGTAGGCGCCACGCAACGCTCATCCATGGCCACGCATTCAAGGCTGCTGATGGTGTCGCCGCTGTATTTCAGGTGTTCGGCGCGGGCCAGGTAGAGCAGTTCGCCGCCCTTTTCCAGGGTGGAAGGAATGGTGGTCACCAACATCGATTGCTTGGCGTTGACCGGGCACCCCATGCCGCAGTAACCCAGGTTGAAGCAGCCGCGCACGTTGCGCGGAATCACGTGCCAGCTATAGCCGAGCTTTTCGCAGCCTTTGCGGATCACATCATTGTTGGCATTCGGTGGAATGGCCCAGGGGGCGATGCCCAGGCGCTGTTCCATCTTTTCGAACCACGGCGCCATTTCTGCGCTGCTGTGGCCCTTGACTGCATATTCACTGGCCCAGTGGGCGAGGGTGGCATCGGGTGTGCGAAAGCTTGAGGTCCAGTTGATCAGCGTGGTGCCGCCGACGGCACGCCCCTGCAGGATAGTAATCGCGCCGTCCTTGCTCATGCGGCCGATGCCTTCCTGGTAGAGGCTGGCGTAGGCTTCGTCTTCGAGCAGCTTGAAGTCGCTGCTGGTCTTGAGCGGGCCTTCTTCGATCAGCAGCACTTTGTAGCCCGCAGCACTGAGGATCTCGGCAGTGGTGCCGCCACCCGCGCCACTGCCGATAATGGCCACATCGGCTTCCAGGGTCAGGTCATTGCTGAGGGCGGCGCCATTGTGGGTTTTCCAGCCACGGGTCAGGCCATCGCGGAACAGATCGGGTACGGGCATAGAAGTGCACTCTTATTTTTATACGAAGTTGCATTCAGTGTGGGAGCTGGCTTGCCTGCGATGGCGGTCTGCCTGCCTTTCATTTCTGGCTGATACACCGCTATCGCAGGCGAGCCAGCTCCCACATGTTTGATTGGGTTGCCAGGGCTAGATCTTCGGTGGGCCGGGGTAGCCGCAATGCGCCCAGGATTGTGGCCGGAAGTACCAGGCCATGATCACCAGCTTGAGCAGCGAGCCCTGGCCCATGCGCAGCAGGTTCAGGTAGCTGTTCTCCCAGCGGTGCAGGAAGTTGCGGATCTGATCGCTGCTGGCGTTTTCCCAACTGCCCCAAATGCCGGTCAACGGGCCACGGGTGATGCCCATGCTCAGCACGTCGAACAGTTGCTGGGTGAGCTTGAACATCTCCGGCGACAGGTTTTGCAGGCTGTAGTCGAGTTTTTTCAGGGTGTCTTCGATGCCGGCGACCACGTCCTGGGCGCTGGCCGCGCCTTCGAGCAACACCGGGATGATTGCGCGCAAAAACGGCAAGTCGCTGCTGCGCAGCATGGCAAAGCCACTGGCCGGGGTGCTGCTGGAGCAGCCGCTGAGGCTGGCCCCCAAGCCGGCGGTGGCCAAGAATGCGCTGGCGCACAGGCCGATTTTCAGAACGCCGCGCCGTGACAGCGCGGGTGTTTCAGTCAGGCTAGGGTTCATTGTTATTGTTATCCCGAGGGTGGCGGAATCAGCGGATAAACAGCTTCTGGATCAACTTCTGGATGGCTTTGCCGTAAGGCGGGTAGATCAGTTTCGCCGCGTTCAGGCGCTGTTTGACCAGCACCCCTTTGGCCTTGCTGAACGTGAGGAAGCCTTCATGGCCGTGGTAATGGCCCATGCCCGACGGGCCGATGCCGCCAAAGGGCATATCGTCCTGGGCCACATGCAGCAGCGTGTCGTTGAGGCAAACACCGCCGGAATGGGTTTCGTGGAGCACGCGGTTCTGTTCGCCTTTGTTGTAGCCGAAGTAATACAGGGCCAGTGGGCGAGGGCGCTGGTTGATGTAGGCAAACGCTTGGTCGAGGCCGCGATAAGGCACGATCGGCAGCACCGGGCCGAAGATTTCGTCCTGCATCACCGTCATCTCGTCGCTGACATTCAGCAACAGGCTATGGGCCATACGCCGTGCCTGGCCCTGGTCATACAGCGGTATCAGGGTGGCGCCCTTGTCGGTGGCGTCTTTGACGTAGGCATTGAGCCGGGCCTGTTGCCGCTCATTGATGATGGCGGTGTAGTCCGGGTTGTCGGCCAGGGTCGGATAAAACCCGCGAACGGCGTTGCTGTAGGCCTCGACGAAACCTTCAACGCGGTCTTCCGGCACCAACACGTAATCCGGTGCCACGCAGGTTTGCCCGGCATTCAGGCATTTACCGAAGGCAATGCGCTCGGCGGCGTCTTTGAGTGGCACGTCCGCGGAAACAATGGCTGGCGACTTGCCACCGAGCTCCAGGGTAACCGGTGTCAGGTGCTCGGCCGCTGCGCGCATCACGTGTTTGCCGATGCTGGTGGCGCCGGTGAACAGCAGGTGATCGAAGCGCAATTTGGAAAATGCCATGCCCACTTCGGCCTCGCCCAGCACCACGCACACCAGGTCTTCGGGGAAGATTTTGGCCAGCAGCGCCTTCAGCAGTTCGCCCGTGGCGGGCGTGGATTCGCTGAGTTTGAGCATCACCCGGTTTCCCGCCGCCAAAGCCCCGACCAACGGGCCGATGGCCAAGTACAACGGGTAATTCCAGGGCACAATCACCCCGACCACACCCAGCGGCTGGTAGATGACTTTGGCTGACGCTGGTTGGAAGGCAATGCCTACCGCACGCCGGGAAGGTTTCATCCAGCCTTTGAGGTGTTTGCTTGCGTAGTGAATGCCATGCAGGCTGGGCATCAACTCGGCGAACAGGGTTTCGTCTGCGCTGCGGTGGCTGAAGTCCTGGCTGATCGCGGTGATCAGCGCCTGGCGTTCGTCGCTGAGCACGTCGCGTAAAGCCTTTAGCCACTGCTGGCGCTGTGCAGCTGGCGGCATCGGGTTGGCCGCATAGGCGCGACGTTGGGCGTCGAACAGGTCCTGGAGTTGATCCAGCGCCTGGGAATCTTGCAGGTAGGCAACGTTGGCAGACATGGCGCAGTTCCCGATTGTTATAGGTCTGCCTGGATTTTTAGAGTCATTGCTCTAAATTGTCAAATGTCATTGCAGCAACATGCGGATTTATCCTGACAAGGATAGGCCGTAAGATGCCCCATCCCGTGTTCAGAAGCTGATCCCCTATGGCACCACGAGTAAAGACCAGCGAGCGCATTGTGCAAACCAGCCTGGAGCTTTTTAACCAGCAGGGTGAGCGCAGCGTCAGTACCAACCATATCGCCGCCCATATGGAAATTTCCCCGGGCAACCTGTACTACCACTTCCCCAACAAGCAGGCGATCATCGCCGTGCTGTTTCGTGAGTACGAAGCGCTGGTGGACAGTTTCCTGCGCCCGCCACAGGGCCGCGCGGTGACTGTCGAAGACAAGCGCTTTTACCTGCAGGCCGTGCTGGCCGGCATGTGGCGCTACCGCTTCCTGCACCGAGACCTCGAACACCTGCTGGAAAGCGACCCGGAACTGGCCACCGGCTACCGGCGGTTTTCCCCGCGCTGCCTGATCCAGGGCGGGGCCATTTACCAAGGGTTTGTCGACGCTGGCATCCTCAGTATGGACCCGGTGCAAACCGAGGCACTGACCCTTAATGCCTGGATCATCCTCACCTCTTGGGTGCGGTTCCTGTGCACCACCAATGAGAACTCCGCGCACTTGAGCGCCGAAGCGATCAAGCGCGGTGTGTATCAGGTGCTGGTGCTGGAGGCGGGGTTTGTCACGCCCCAGGCGAAAGAGGCGGTGGATGCCTTGTTCAAAGAGTTTTACGTGCCGTTGAACCAGGCACTGGAAGAAGTGAAGTAGGACCTTTCCCGAATCTGTTCACAGGAGCCCGTCATGTCGCTTGCCCAACTGATCAGCCCCCAGCAATTGGCCGAACGCCAAAAGGCTGCGGGGCTGGTGATCCTGGATTGTCGTTTTGCCCTCGAAGACCCGGACTACGGGCTGTGCAGCTATGCCGAAGGGCATATCGAAGGCGCGCAATATGCCGACCTGGAGCGCCACCTCAGTGGGCCGGTGACCAAAGGCGTGACCGGCCGCCACCCGTTACCGGCGGCGGACACTTTGGTTGCGCAACTGCGGGCCTGGGGCATCCATGCCAACACCGACATCGTCCTGTACGACGACGGCCCCGGCGCCTATGCCGCCCGCGCGTGGTGGTTGCTGGCCTGGCTGGGCAAGCGTGACGGGGTGTTTATCCTGGACGGTGGTCTCAAGGCCTGGCACGCCGCCGGTTTCCCGTTGAGCCTCGATGCACCGGTGGTGGAGCCGGGAGCGTTCGCCGGTAAGCCGGACAACCGCCTGCTGCTGGACGCCGAGCATTTGCAAAAGCGCTTGGGTGAGCCGGGCCTCACCTTGATCGACGCCCGTGCAGCGGCGCGTTTTCGCGGCGAGGTAGAGCCGATTGATCCGATTGCCGGGCACATTCCCGGTGCGCAATGTGCAGCGTTCACCGAAAACCTGGGCAGTGATGGCCGCTTTCTACCGGCCGATCAGCTCAAGCAGCGCTTCGCCGCACAGTTGCAGGGCCGGTCACCGGATGAACTGGTGGCGTACTGCGGTTCGGGCGTGACGGCGTGCCACAACCTGTTTGCCTTGAGTCTGGCGGGCTACCCGTTGGGCAAACTGTATGCGGGGTCGTGGAGTGAGTGGATTACCGACCCCACACGGCAGATTGCAACCGGCGACTGATTGAATAGCCATGTAAACCCAATAAAACTGTGGGAACTGGTTTGTGTGGGAGCTGGCTTGCCTGCGATGAGGGAGTGTCAGTCAGCTAATTATTGGCTGACACACCGCTATCGCAGGCAAGCCAGCTCCCACACAAACCAGCTCCCACATTGTTTAACCGTGTTGTGTCAGTAACCACTGCGGAATACGGCGCTCCAGGTAGTAACTGGGGCGTTTCAACGTGCCATCCACAAACCCCACATGCCCACCCTTGGCCAACAACTCAAACTCGGTGCAATCCGACAGTTCACTGGCCTCGGGCAGGCTGTGAGCAAACACGAACGGGTCATCGGCGGCCTGGATAATCAGGGTTGGCGTGCGGATTTCGCCCAAGTAGTAACGGCTCGAGGCGCGACGATAATAGTCCTCGGCACTGAGGAACCCGTGCAACGGTGCGGTCACCCGGCCGTCGAAGTCCCAGAACGTGCGCATTTTCTCCAATGAGCCCAGGGCTTCCAGGGTTTTCAGCCCTTCGGCCCGGCCATCTTTCACAAAGCGGCTTTGCTTGACGCGGATATACGCCAACATCTCGCGCATGAAGTGCTTCTGGTACACCCGCGAAAAGCCCAGCCCGATACGGTCAGCGCACTGGTCCAGTCGAAACGGCACCGACACCGCCGCTGCGCCTTGCAGCCCGGACGTCTCGCCGGTTTCGCCCAGGTGCTTGAGCAGCACATTTGCGCCCAACGAATAACCCACCGCATACAGCGGCGCCAAGGGTCGTTTGGCATGCAGATGTGCAATCGCCGCCGCCAGGTCTTCACTGGCACCGGAGTGATAGCTGCGTGCCAACAGGTTTGGCTCGCCCGAGCACCCACGCCAATTCAAGGCGGCGCTGGCCCAGCCTTGAGCTGCGAGGGCTTTTTGCAGCCCGGCCACATAAGGCGAGTTGGACGAGCCGGTCAGCCCGTGCAGCACCAGCACCAATGGCGCTTGCGCGTCATGGGGCCCATGCCAGTCGAGGTCGAGAAAGTCGCCGTCGTCCAGCCACAGGCGTTCGCGTTGGCGTTCGATATGGGTGGTAGGGCGCCACAGCGGCCCCCACAGGGTTTGCAAGTGGGGGTTGCCGAGGCCGAAGGCGGGTTTGAACAGCTCAGAGGACGGGATCATGAAACTCTCGGTAGCAAGCGAGCTTACTGTGGCATGCGAGCTTGTTGTGGCGAGCAGGCTTGCCCTGCGTTGGGCTGCGAAGCGGCCCCAGTAAAGTCGCCGCATTCTATTTGTAGGATCGCGGTGCCTTTAAAAGGGGCTGCTTCGCAGCCCAACGCAGGGCAAGCCTGCTCGCCACAACCATCCTGGCCGCCACAAAAAGCCCGCTCACTACAACATTTACCTAAGGTTAAGCGGCGCTTTCAACCAACCGATGCCACAACGCGTAATACACGCGACCGGACTTCTGCTCCCGGTGCAGGCGCCAGCTGCCCGGCAGGCCGAGGGTAGACGGCGCGGTCTCGCTTTCAGTGTAGATCCACGCATCGGGTGCCAGCCACTGGCGCTCTTCCAGCAGCGCACACACCGTCGGCAACAGGTTCTGGTTGAACGGCGGGTCGAGGAACACCACGTCGTATTCGCTGGCCGCCTGGGT
This sequence comes from Pseudomonas sp. 2995-3, assembly GCF_002742565.1. Taxonomy (NCBI): domain Bacteria; kingdom Pseudomonadati; phylum Pseudomonadota; class Gammaproteobacteria; order Pseudomonadales; family Pseudomonadaceae; genus Pseudomonas; species Pseudomonas sp. 2995-3. Next base: position 263,417 of record NZ_LJSB01000315.1, read on the forward strand.
TTCCAGGTAGCGCAGCGCATCGGCTGTCTGCACCTGGCCGGTGGTGCAGCGCAGTGTGCCCAGGTGTTCCTTGAGGCTGGACACCGCCACATTGCTGGCATCCAGCGCCTGGCCCTGGGCGGCGCCACGGGACAGCGCTTCGAGGAACAGCGCGCCGCTGCCGGCGAACGGGTCCAGTACCTTGGCGCCGCCGATATACGGCGCGAGCCAGTTGAACAGGGTTTCACGCACGCGATCCGGCGTTGGGCGCAGGCCCACGACGTCAGGGAAACTCAGCTTGCGGCTGCCCCATTCACCGCCAATGATGCGCAGTTGGCCCACACCGTTATGCACGTTGTGGACAGGTTTTTTCGGGCGAGATGAACTGGCCATTAATGCTCCGGAACCCCGAGCGGCTGCTCGGCGGGTTTATCAGTGGGGGGCGGTAGTGGCTTTTGCGCAATCGTCGGGCCGGCGGTCACGATGACCATCTTGTCGGCGCTCAAGTGTTTATTCATTGCAGCCTTGACCTGCTCTACGGTCAGGGCCTGGGATTGTTTCATGAAATCCTCAAGATAGCTCAGCGGCAGGTTATAGAAACCCATGGCGCCCAGCTGCCCGACGATATCGGCGTTGCTTGCGGTAGACAGCGGGAAGCTACCGGCCAGCTCACGCTTGGCGTCGTCCAGTTCCTTTTGCGTCGGGCCGGTCTTGAGGTAGTCGGCCAGCACGTCTTCAACCAGGCGCAGGGTGCCGCCGCTCATTTCGGCGCGGGTCTGCAGGTTGATCATGAACGGACCACGTACCTGCATCGGCGAGAAACCGGAGTAAACGCCGTAGGTCAGGCCGCGCTTCTCACGCACTTCGCTCATCAAGCGGGTGCCGAAACCACCACCGCCGAGGATCTGGTTGCCCAGGGACAAGGCGGCGTAGTCCGGGTCGGCGCGGTCGATGCCCAGTTGCGCGAACAGTAAATGGGTTTGCTTGGACGGGAACTCGATATGGCTCAGGCCAGCTTTCGGCTCGGTCGGCTGGGCGATCTTGGCCAGGGCCGGGCCTTTGGGCAGCGATGCGGAGACCTTGGCCGTCATGGCCTCAGCGTCGGCGCGAGTCAGATCGCCCACCACGGCAATCACCGCATTGCCCGCTGCATATGCTTTGGCGTGGAACGCCTGCAACTGCGCCAGGGTAATCGCCGGAATGCTCTCAGGCGTGCCTTCGCTCGAGTGCGCGTAAGGGTGGTCGCCGTACAACCGCTTGAACAACTCAAGGCTGGCCAGCTTGCCTGGGTTCTGTTTCTGGTACTCAAAACCGGCCAGAATCTGGTTTTTGATGCGCGCCAGGGAGTCGGCCGGGAAAGTCGGCTTGCCGATCACTTGGTCAAACAGCGTCAGGGCCGCGTCGCGCTTGTCGCTGTCGCTCAGGCTGCGCAGGGACACCAACGCCATGTCGCGATAAGCGCCGTTGCCGAAGTCGGCACCCAGGCCTTCAAAGCCGCTGGCGATCTGGCTGACATCCTTGCCCGGTATGCCTTCGTTGAGCATGGCGTTGGTCAGCAACGCAACGCCTGGGGTATTGCCGTCCTGGCTGCTGCCGGCGGCGAACAGGATGCGCATGTCGAACATTGGCAGTTCGTGGGCTTCGACGAACAGCACCTTGGCGCCCTCGGCGGTGGTCCAGGTTTGCACGTCGAGCTTGCGGTTGGTCGGCGCCTTGCCGTCCAGTTCTGCCAAAGATTGCAGTTTGTTGGCCGATTGCGCCTTGTCCAGCGCCTGGCTGGCCACCGATTCACTCGGGCGCAGGAAGTACACGGCGCTGGCGGCGATCAGGGTGACGACGACCAGGCCGGGGAAGATCAGGCGGCTGCTTTTGCGATTACTCATGAGCGGTCTCCTCGGGCAAAACATGGGCGACGCTCAAACGTTCGCGGGTGAAGTAGGTGCGCGCGGCTTTCTGGATGTCTTCCGGGGTCACGCTTTGCAGGTCGGCAAGCTCGGTGTCCATGAGTTTCCAGGACAGGCCAACGGTTTCCAGCGAGCCGATGGCCGTGGCCTGGCTGGTGATGGAATCACGTTGGTAAACCACGCCGGCAATCACTTGGGCGCGGATACGCTCCAGTTCTTCGGTGGTCGGCGGCTTGGCTTTCAACTCGTCCAGCAGGCGCCACAGGCCGGCTTCGGCCTGGGCAATGGTCTTTTTCTTCTGCTGATTCGGCGTGGCGCTCAATGTGAACAGGCTGTCACCACGGGTATAGGCGTCGTAGCTGGTGGACGCGCCGGAGACGAGTTCTTCACCGCGCTCCAGCTGTTCCGAGATACGCGCGCTGTAGCCGCCATCGAGCAGGGCCGAGAGCAGGCGCAGGGCTTGCACCGAGCGCTTATCTTCGGCAGTCGCCAGGCCCGGCACGTTGAAACCGAGGATCACGCTTGGCAGTTGGGTCTGCACGTGCAGGGTCAGCAAGCGCTCGCCAGGCTCGGCCAGCTCCAGCGGGATCTTGGCCGGTGGCACGTCACGCTTGGGGATCGGGCCGAAGTAGCGCTGGGCGAGTTTCTTGACCTCGTCCGGCGTCACGTCGCCGACCACCACCAGCGTGGCGTTGTTCGGCACATACCAGGACTGGTACCAGTGGCGCAGTTCTTCAACCTTCATGCGCTCAAGGTCGGCCATCCAGCCGATGGTCGGCGTGTGATAGCCGCTGGCCGGGTAGGCCATCGCCTTGAAGCGCTCGTAGGCCTTGGACATCGGGTTGTCGTCGGTGCGCAGGCGGCGTTCTTCCTTGATTACCTCGATTTCGCGGCTGAACTCATCGGCCGGCAGGCGCAGGCTGGCCATGCGGTCGGCTTCCAGCTCGAAAGCGACGCCCAGGCGGTCACGCGCCAGTACCTGGTAATACGCGGTGTAGTCATCGCTGGTGAAGGCGTTTTCTTCAGCGCCCAGGTCACGCAGGATCAGCGAGGCTTCGCCGGGACCGACTTTGGCGCTGCCCTTGAACATCATGTGTTCCAGGGCATGGGACAAACCGGTCTGGCCCGGGGTTTCGTAGCTCGAACCGACCTTGTACCAGACCTGGGAAACCACCACCGGCGCGCGATGGTCTTCGCGCACGACCACTTTAAGGCCGTTATCGAGGGTGAATTCATGGGTGGGTTGTGGGTCGGCAGCCAAGGCTGAAAGAGGCAGACAAACTGTGCTGAGCAGCAGGCCTGCGGCGCGGCGGGCTAGAGCAATCATTCGTGTTTTAACCTGTTGGGCTACCCGCTTGGTCTTAGCGTCGGCGGGCGAGGAGGTGCTAGGATACTGATCCGGTTTGGACAGGGCCACTGTGGCAGTCATCTTGTCCCGGTTTCAGTCGTAGGAATGTAGGAATTGGCGCTGGATTTCCCCGACGATCTTCTACTTTTCGCCGATTTTGTCGCTTCAGTCCTTTATTGAAACGATTTGTTGAGGCCTTTATTTACGCCTTACAAAATGTTGCGCATGAACAAGCGAGCGTTAAAGCAGTCTGTTCTGCATCGAATTTATTTACCGAGGCGCCCTGGCGCATCGCTACTTTGAGATAGCCGTCCTCCATGTTTGGTTCCAACGACGACAAGAAGAGTCCAGCTGCGGCTGGCGAGAAAAAAGGCCTGTTCGGATGGCTGCGCAAAAAGCCGCAGGAAACCGTCGTCGAACAGCCACAGGTTCAGCCTGAGCCGATTCCAGAGCCTGTATTAGAAGCCGAACCGGTCGCTGAAACCCCGGCGCCGGTGGTGTTGCCGATGGCTGAGCCCGTATTGCAGCCAGCGGCACAGGTTGAGCCAGAGCCAGAGCACAAGTCGTGGCTGGAACTGCCGGTGGCCGAAGAGCCTGTGGCGCTGGTTGAAGACGTGCAGGCTGAGCACGTGACGCCGCCGATTCCGGTCGTGGTTGAGCCGGTGGCGGTTGTGGTCGAAGCGCCGCCAGTGATCGAAACGCCTGCGCCGGTGGTTGTGGAGCCAGCGCCGGCACCTGTGGTGGTTGCCGCCCCCGCCATTATCGAGCCGCCGGTCGCCCCGGAGCCCGTTGTTGCTCCCGCTGAAACCAGCAAAACCGGCTTCTTCGCCCGCCTCAAGCAAGGCCTGAGCAAAACCAGCGCCAGTATCGGCGAAGGCATGGCCAGCCTGTTCCTGGGCAAGAAGGTTATTGATGACGAGCTGCTGGAAGACATCGAAACCCGTCTGTTGACCGCCGACGTGGGCGTCGAAGCCACTGCCGTGATCATCCAGAGCCTGACCCAGAAGGTTGCGCGCAAGCAGTTGACCGACGCCGATGCGCTCTACAAATCCCTTCAGGCCGAACTGGCTGCGATGCTCAAGCCGGTGGAAGCGCCGCTGGTGATCACGCCGAACAAGCCGTTCGTGATCCTGGTCGTCGGCGTCAACGGCGCCGGCAAAACCACCACCATCGGCAAGTTGGCCAAGAAGCTGCAGTCGGAAGGCAAAAAAGTCATGCTCGCCGCCGGTGACACCTTCCGCGCCGCTGCCGTGGAGCAGTTGCAGGTCTGGGGTGAGCGCAACAAGATCCCGGTCATCGCCCAGCACACCGGCGCCGATTCCGCCTCGGTGATTTTCGATGCCGTGCAGGCTGCCAAGGCCCGTAACATCGATGTGTTGATCGCTGATACCGCCGGTCGCCTGCACACCAAAGACAACCTGATGGAAGAACTGAAGAAAGTGCGCCGCGTAATCGGCAAGCTCGACGCCGACGCCCCGCACGAAGTGCTGCTGGTGCTCGACGCCGGCACTGGCCAGAACGCCATCAGCCAGGCCAAACAATTCAACCAGACGGTGCAACTGACCGGCCTGGCATTGACTAAGCTCGACGGCACGGCCAAGGGTGGTGTGATCTTCGCCCTGGCCAAACAGTTCGGGTTGCCGATTCGTTATATCGGTGTCGGTGAAGGTATCGACGACCTGCGCACCTTTGAAGCCGAACCCTTTGTACAGGCACTTTTCGCCGAGCGGGAGCGTTCATGATTCGATTCGAACAGGTCGGTAAACGCTACGCCAACGGGCATGTGGGCTTGCATGAGCTGAGCTTTCGAGTGCGGCGTGGCGAGTTTCTATTTGTAACCGGCCATTCGGGCGCCGGTAAAAGTACGCTGTTGCGGCTGTTGCTGGCGATGGAGCGCCCGACCACCGGCAAGCTGCTGCTGGCCGGCCAGGATCTGGCCACCATCAGCAATGCACAGATCCCGTTCCTGCGCCGCCAGATCGGCGTGGTGTTCCAGAACCACCAGTTGCTGTTCGATCGTACGGTGTTCAACAACATTGCTTTGCCGCTGCAGATTCTCGGCTTGTCCAAGGCTGAAATCGTCAAACGTGTGGATTCGGCCCTGGAGCGCGTGGCACTGTCGGACAAGACCGACCTGTACCCGGGCGACCTGTCCACCGGCCAACAACAGCGCGTCGGCATCGCCCGCGCCATTGTCCACCGCCCGGCCTTGTTGCTGGCGGACGAACCTACCGGTAACCTCGACCCGCGTCTGGCGGCTGAGATCATGGGCGTGTTCGAAGACATCAACCGCCTGGGCACCAGCGTATTGATCGCCAGTCACGACCTGGCACTGATCGCCCGTATGCGCCACCGCATGCTGACCTTGCAACGCGGCCGCCTGATCGGCGACGGGGAGGCTGGCGTATGAGTGCGACTCGCAGCCCCAAGGTTTCTGAGCGTGTGGCGCCAAAAGCCGCCGACCCGCAACCGCCGAAGAAAAAACGCGACGAAGATGATGGCCCGGATTTCGCCACGCTGCTGCGCGCCTGGATCGAAAGCCATCGCGCCAGCTTGGTCGACAGCCTGCGCCGCCTGGGCAAGCAGCCGATCGGCAGCTTTTTCACCTGCCTGGTAATGGCTGTGGCACTGAGCCTGCCGATGGGTTTGTCGCTGCTGCTTAATAATGTGGAGCGCCTGGGCGGTTCCTGGCAGCGCGCGGCGCAGATTTCGCTGTACCTGGACCTCGACACCAGCGCCAAAGATGGCGAGAACCTGCGCGACGACATCAAGAACCTGCCGGGCGTGGCGGATGCCGAATACATCAGCCGCGATCAGGCCCTTGAAGAGTTCCAGCAGCAATCAGGCCTGGGTGAGGCGCTTAAAGAGCTGCCGCAGAACCCGCTGCCGGGCGTGGTGCTGGTGACGCCGAACGAAGTCGACAAGCCAGCGCTTGAGGCCCTGCGACAAAAACTCGCAGAGATGCCCAAGGTACAACAGGCACAACTTGATCTAGTCTGGGTAGAGCGTCTGGCGGCCATTCTCAAGCTGGGCGACCGCTTTGTGTTCGGTCTCACGGTGTTGTTGGTGTCTGCATTACTTTTGGTGATAGGTAATACCATTCGTCTTCATATTGAAAACCGCCGCACCGAGATAGAAGTGATTAAACTGGTCGGCGGCACAGACAGCTATGTGCGTAGGCCTTTTCTGTACATGGGCGCGCTTTATGGCTTCGGTGCCGGGATTTTGTCCTGGGGCGTTTTGGCTTTTGGCTTGAACTGGCTCAACGACGCGGTAGTAGGGCTGGCCGGGTTGTACGGCAGCGATTTTGCCCTGGCCGGCGTGCCGGTCGCCGACGGTCTGAGTCTCTTGCTTGGTGCCGTCTTGTTGGGGTATATCGGTGCCTGGATTGCGGTCGCTCGTCATTTACGTGAGCTGGCACCGAAGTAGTTAATGTCAGATTAATGTGGTTTCGTTTGTATTGACCGTATTGGTGGTTTAGGGAACTTGTCCTACGGTTCCCGGTCAATTTTCGCAGTGCTGAACTGCACGAGTTATGTGAGTCGGAGGTTTTTTCGTATGACCACTTCTTTGCAACCTGCTTATGCTCTGGTCCCGGGTGCGAACCTGGAGGCCTATGTGCACACGGTCAACAGCATTCCATTGCTGACGCCCGAGCAGGAGCGTGAACTGGCCGAGAGTCTCTACTATGAGCAGGATTTGGGGGCGGCTCGGCAGATGGTGCTCGCCCACCTGCGTTTTGTCGTACATATCGCCCGTAGCTATAGCGGCTACGGGTTGGCCCAGGCTGACCTGATCCAGGAAGGCAACGTCGGCCTGATGAAGGCTGTAAAGCGCTTCAACCCTGAGATGGGCGTGCGCCTGGTATCGTTTGCCGTGCACTGGATCAAGGCGGAAATCCACGAGTTCATCCTGCGCAACTGGCGCATCGTGAAAGTCGCGACCACCAAGGCCCAGCGCAAGCTGTTCTTCAACCTGCGCAGCCAGAAAAAACGCCTGGCGTGGCTGAACAACGAGGAAGTCCACCGCGTGGCCGAAAGCCTCGGCGTGGAGCCGCGTGAAGTGCGCGAGATGGAAAGTCGCCTGACCGGCCATGATATGGCCTTCGACCCGGCCGCTGAAGCGGACGACGACAGCGCCTTCCAATCGCCGGCCAACTACCTGGAAGACCACCGGTACGACCCGGCGCGTCAACTGGAAGACGCCGACTGGAGCGACAACTCCAACCAGAACCTGCACGAAGCGCTGGAAGTGCTGGACGACCGTAGCCGTGACATCCTCTATCAGCGCTGGCTGGCTGAAGAAAAAGCCACGCTGCACGACCTGGCACAGAAGTACAACGTGTCGGCCGAGCGGATTCGTCAGCTTGAGAAAAGCGCGATGAACAAGCTGAAGTTGTCGATCGCCGCTTAAAACGCTGCGATAAGACAAAAAAATGCCCCGATCGAAAGATCGGGGCATTTTTGTTTGCAGTCGAAAATCTCAAGCTCAACTCGGTCCACTGTGGGAGCTGGCTTGCCTGCGATGAGGCAGTCTCAGCCAGCACATGTGTTGATTGACCCACCGCAATCGCAGGCAAGCCAGCTCCCACAGGTATTGCATTGTGTCAGTCAGCCCACGGGGCTTTTCGGGAGTTGTTCAACTCCACCAATGCACTAATCGAAAGGCCGGGGCATTTTTGTTTGCAGTCGAAAATCTCAAGCTCAACTCGGTCCACTGTGGGAGCTGGCTTGCCTGCGATGAGGCAGTATCTGCTAACACATGGGTAGTTTGACCCACCGCTATCGCAGGCAAGCCAGCTCCCACATGGGTAGTGCAGTGTGTCAATCGGACCAGGGGGCTTTGCGGGAGTTATTCAACTCCACCAAGTAACCATCCCCGCCCAACTGGCTCATCTGCTGCCGAATCCATGCCGCTCGCCGTGCCACATAGGCTGTTGGATGGCTGGCACTCCACACTCGAGGGTTGGGCAAAACCGCCGCCAGATAGCTGGCCTGCTGACGGGAAAGCGCTTTGGCACTCACGCCAAAGTGATGCCGCGCGGCGGCCTCTGCGCCAAACACGCCTTCATCCCACTCCACGCTATTGAGGTACACCTCAAGAATCCGCTGCTTGGGCCACAACACTTCGATCAGTGCGGTAAACCAGGCTTCCAGGCCTTTGCGCAGATAACTGCGACCGGTCCACAAAAACAGGTTCTTTGACACTTGCTGGCTCAGAGTGCTGGCGCCGCGAATCGAACCGCCGCGCTCGTTGTGCAGCAGCGCCGCCTGGATCGCGCCGAAGTCAAAACCCCAATGCTGCGGAAAACGCTGGTCTTCACCCGCCATTACCGCCACTTTCAGTTCGTCGGATATCTCATCCCACGGCACCCAGGTGCGCTGCACATCGATCGGCTCGCCGTCGATCCAGGATTCGATCTTGCGCTCCACCATCAACGCGGTGAACGGCGGCGGCACCACACGAAACAGCAGCACCAGCAGCACACTGCCGATGGCAAACCATTTAATGACTTTAAGAAAGCGCTTGAAGAGGAGACGCAGCATAGAGATGGCTTGGCCGAACCCGTTGAGCGGGCCATTATACAGACCCTGCCCCTCGAGTCTGACTGGAGTTCCTCATGCTGCGTAGCTTTCTGATGCTGGCTGCCTTTTTCGGCTTTACCGGCGTCGCCCTGGGCGCCTTTGCCGCCCACGGCCTGAAAAACCGCCTGAGCGCCGAGTACCTGGCGATCTTCCATACGGGCGTCACCTACCAGTTGGTGCACGCCCTGGCGCTGTTCGGCGTGGCGTTGCTGGCCGCGCATATTCCTGGCCGATTGGTCAACTGGGCGGGCATCTCCTTTACCGTCGGCATCCTGCTGTTCTCGGGCAGTCTGTATGCGCTGACCCTGACCGGCATCAGCAAGCTCGGCATCATCACGCCGTTTGGTGGTTTGGCCTTCTTGGTCGGCTGGTTCTTCCTCGGTTTGACTGCGTGGCGTCTACAGGTAGCCTGACCAAGGGACTTGGGTCAGCCACGCTGATCGGGCTAGAATGCTGGCCCCTAAAAACGATGGCGGCCCGTGGCATGCGCATTCAGTTGAACGGCGAATCCTTTGAACTGCCCGACGGTGAAACCGTTGCGGCCCTGCTGACCCGTCTGGACCTGACCGGACGCCGAGTCGCAGTGGAGCTCAACCTGGATATCGTCCCGCGTAGCCAGCATGCCGAAACCGCGCTCACCGAAGGTGATCAGGTCGAAGTGGTCCACGCCATCGGCGGCGGCTAGCCGCCCGGCGCTCAAGGGCGTCAACCCGCATTCTGCAGAACCTCACCCCAATTCGAGGATTTCCCATGAGCATCGTTCGTAGCGACAAGCCCTTCGTCCTGGCCGGTCGTACCTACCAGTCCCGCCTGCTGGTTGGCACCGGCAAGTACCGCGACATGGAAGAAACCCGTCTGGCCATCGAAGCCTCGGGTGCCGAGATCGTGACGTTTGCCGTGCGCCGCACCAACCTCGGCCAGATCGAAGGCGAACCGAACCTGCTCGAAGTGTTGTCGCCGGATCGCTACACCTTCCTGCCGAACACTGCCGGTTGCTACGATGCCATCGAAGCCGTGCGCACCTGCCGCCTGGCCCGTGAGCTGCTTGACGGCCACAACCTGGTGAAACTGGAAGTGCTGGCCGATCAGAAAACCCTGTTCCCCAACGTGATCGAAACCCTCAAGGCCGCCGAAACCCTGGTCAAGGAAGGCTTCGACGTGATGGTCTACACCAGTGATGACCCGATCATCGCTCGCCAATTGGCCGAAATCGGCTGCATCGCCGTGATGCCGCTGGCCGGCCTGATCGGTTCTGGCCTGGGCATCTGCAACCCGTACAACCTGCAAATCATCCTCGAAGAAGCCAGGATTCCGGTGCTGGTGGACGCGGGCGTGGGCACTGCCTCCGACGCTACCATCGCCATGGAGCTGGGTTGCGACGCGGTGCTGATGAACTCGGCCATCGCCCATGCCCAGCAGCCGGTCATGATGGCCCAAGCCATGCAACACGCAATCGTCGCGGGCCGCTTGGCCTACCTCGCCGGTCGCATGCCGAAAAAACTGTACGCCAGCGCCTCCTCGCCGCTGGATGGTCTGATCAAGTAAGAGCCATTGATGACTGAATCAAACGAAACGCCGAACACCGTGGAAGAAGGCGACGAGTCCAAGCACCGCCGCATCAAGAGTTTTGTGATGCGCGCCGGCCGCATGACCGAAGGCCAGCAAAAGGGCCTGGAGCAAGGTACGCCGCTGTTCGTGTTGCCATTGGCCGACGCGCCGGTGGACTACGACCAGGTGTTCGGCCGTTCGGCCCCGCGTTCCCTGGAAATCGGTTTCGGCATGGGCCACTCCCTGCTGGAAATGGCCGCGGCCGCGCCGGACCAGGACTTTATCGGGGTGGAAGTGCACCGCCCAGGTGTCGGCGCGCTGCTTAACGGCGTACTGACCCAAGGCCTGACCAACCTGCGAGTCTACGACTGCGACGCGATTGAAGTACTCAACCGCTGCATCGCCGACAACAGCCTCGACCGCCTGATGCTGTTCTTCCCGGACCCATGGCACAAATCGCGTCACCACAAACGCCGTATCGTCCAGGCTTCCTTCGCGGAGCTGGTGCGCAGCAAGCTGAAAGTGGGTGGCATTCTGCACATGGCCACAGACTGGGAGCCGTATGCCGAATACATGCTGGAAGTGATGGACGTAGCGCCTGGCTACCGCAACCTGGCCGAAGACGGCAAATGCGTGCCGCGCCCGGCCGAGCGCCCGATCACCAAGTTCGAACGCCGCGGCGAGCGACTGGGGCATGGGGTTTGGGATTTGAAGTTCGAGAAGGTTGACTGACAAGCCAATAGCCGGCTTGGAGTGTAATCAACTGTGGGAGCTGGCTTGCCTGCGATAGCATCACCTCAGTATCACAGATACACCGAGGTGCCTGCATCGCAGGCAAGCCAGCTCCCACAGTTGTTTTGTGTTGGGCTTTGGAATCAGCGGCGGTCGGCGACTACGCCAATCAACACCAGCACCACCACCAACACTGGCGCCAAACTGTAGTTATTAAACTGGCTCAGCCCCCGCACAATCCAAGGCGTGGCATACAGCAAGGCTGCGCCGCTGCCGATCATGCATACCAGCGCCATCAACGGTACGCGCAATGCTCCGGCGATGCTGCCCAAGCGGCCTTCGATCCAGCCTTTGATATCCGCGCCAAACAACACCAGCAAACAACCGACAAGGGCCAGGGAGATTTCCGACAGGTTGCTACGGCTCCAGCGGGACACGGTGGCGAGCAGGTCGAGTACCAAATCCATGTGATTTCCTTAGAGCGTCAGCTCAAAAACTTCTGCAACAGGTCATTGAGAAAGAGTTGCCCACGGTCGGTGGCCGCCAGGCGTGACGGTTCGACCTGCATTAAGCCACTTTGTTCTGCCTCCTGGCGGCCTTCGTCGAGGCTGGCCAGGTCGAGGCCGGTGCGTTCGGCGTACAGCTTGGATTCAACGCCTTCGGTGAGGCGCAAAGCGTTCATCAGGAACTCGAACGGCAGCTCCTCATTGGTCAGTTCTTTCGCCCCGGCCTGGAAACTTTTTGCCGGGTTGAGGTAGTCCTTTGGCGCCCGGGTTTTCCAGGTGCGCACGATGCGCCCGTCCGGATGGCTGAGCTTGCCGTGGGCGCCCGCGCCGATGCCGATAAAGTCGCCGAAGCTCCAGTAATTCAGGTTGTGCCGTGCCGGGCGGCCCGGTTGGGCATAGGCCGACACTTCATATTGCGCGTAACCGTGTTCGGCCAGCAGTGCCTGGCCAGCTTCCTGAATATCCCACAGCGTGTCGTCTTCCGGCAGCGCGGGCGGCTGGTTCCAAAATACGGTGTTGGGTTCCAGCGTCAGCTGATACCAGGACAAGTGCGTTGGCTTCAATGCGATGGCCTGGCGCAAGTCGCTCAGGGCATCGTCCAGTGACTGATCGGGCAAGCCGTGCATCAGGTCCAGGTTGAAGTTATCGAACCCGGCCTGGCGTGCCATGCCGGCGGCGCGCACAGCTTCATCGCCGTTATGGATGCGGCCCAGCGCCTCAAGCTTTTGCTGCTGGAAGCTCTGGATGCCGATGGACAGGCGATTGATCCCCAACTTGCGGTACGCCACGAACTTCTCTTGCTCGAAGGTGCCAGGGTTGGCTTCCAGGGTGATTTCGATGTCGTTGGCAAACGGGATACGGGCTTGCACGCCTTTGAGCAGGCGCCCCAGCGCGGCGGCGCTGAACAGGCTGGGCGTGCCGCCACCGAAGAAAATCGAGCTTAGTTCACGGCCGTAAACCGCATGCAGGTCTTGATCAAGGTCGGCCAGCAATGCGTCTACGTACTCTTCTTCCGGCAGCACTTTGCTGGCGGTGTGGGAGTTGAAGTCGCAATACGGGCATTTGCGCACGCACCACGGGATGTGGATGTACAGCGCCAGGGGCGGCAGCACCGGCAATGCCGCCCGAGGCGTTTGCGCGCCGCCGTGGATCAGCGGTTGCGCAGAGGTGTTTTGGGTCATTTCAGGCTCAGGCGTTGGCGCAGCAAATCCATTGCGCGGGCGCGGTGGCTGATCTGGTTCTTGTCGGCCGGGCTCAGTTCGGCGCTGGAGACATTGCGCTCCGGCACCCAGAACAGCGGGTCATAGCCAAAGCCATGCTCGCCACTGGCGGCATGCAGGATGCGCCCGTGCCACAGGCCTTCGCACAGAATCGGTAAGGGGTCATCAGCGTGGCGAACCAGCGCCAGCACGCAGACAAACTGTGCGCCGCGCATCGCGTCCGGCACGTCCTTGAGGGCGTCCAGCAGTTTGGCGTTGTTGGCCGCGTCGCCTTTGCCATCGGCATACCGCGCCGAGTAGATGCCCGGTGCGCCGCCGAGGAAGTCCACGGCCAGGCCCGAGTCATCCGCCAGCGCCGGCAGGCCGGAGATGCGTGCGGCATTGCGGGCCTTGAGGATGGCGTTTTCGACAAACGACAGGCCGGTCTCTTCCGGTTCGACCTGGCTGAACTCGCCGATCGAGCGCAGCTGCACGGAGTCGCCGAGCATGGCCTGGAGTTCTTTGAGTTTGCCGGCGTTATGGCTGGCGAGTACGAGCTGTGTCAGGTTCATTTGGTGCCCGGAAAAAGTTCTTGGACGAAGCTGAAGCCGTGGGCCTTGCCACCGGTTTCAACGTTGATGGTAAACGTCCGGTATTCCTGCTGTGTGACCGAGTAGGGCGCCAGGTACGAGATGCCGCCCTTTTCAGTAATCTGCTTGAACGTCAGCACTTCGCTCTTGCCGCTCAAGTCCTTGATCGTGCCGGTCACCTGCGCGGCCACTGGCGTCACGCCCTTGATCACCGACACATTGATCAGGCCCTTCTCGTTGCTGCGCACGATACCGGCTGCCTGGGCGGTTTCCGGTTGCAGGAAACTCGAGGTGAAGGTGTTGTAGTGCACAGTGATATCGCCAAATTCTTTCTGGCGGTTACCGTCGACGGCGTCTGCTGCCACGGCGCTGGCGCCCAGGAAGGCGGTCAATAGAAAAACAGCCAAACGACTCATGATCGTGCCTCTTGATAATGATTAGACGGCAATCTTGTGGTCGGTCAGGCCAGGGCTGCTGACCCGGTAGATACCAATTTCGCCCAACAGATTAGGCCATAGCTTACTCGCCCACCCATGGCGGTGCTGTTGATCGACGGCAAGGCGGTTGATCACCTTGGCTTCACGCTCGCCGCACAGGGCTTCGAAGTCTTCAAACGTACAGAAGTGGATGTTCGGCGTGTTGTACCAGGTGTATGGCAGGAAGTCCGAGACCGGCATCCGGCCCTTGGTCGCCAGGTACCAGCGGCAGCGCCAGTGGCCGAAGTTGGGGAAGGTAATGATGCACTGACGGCCCACGCGCAGCATCTCGTCGAGGATGCGGTCCGGGTAATGCACCGCTTGCAGGGCCTGGGTCATCACCACGATATCGAAACTGTTGCTGGCAAAGTTGCCCAGGCCCTTGTCCAGGTCCTGCTCGATCACGTTGATGCCCTTGGCCACGCACTGGGCGATGTTGTCCGGGTCGTTTTCCAGGCCATACCCGGTGACTTGCTTGTTGTCGCGCAGCCAGCTGAGCAGTTCGCCATCACCGCAGCCCAGGTCGAGCACGCGGCTGCCGGCGGGGATCCAGTCTTGGATGATTTCCAGGTCGGCTCTCATGGCGTTCTCACAAAGTAATGCGGTTCATGTAGTTGCTGAAAGCCTGCAGGTAGCGTGGGATCGGAATCAGGAAGGCGTCATGGCCTTGCGGAGCATCGATCTCGAGGTAGCAGACGTCTTTGCGTGCGGCCATCAAGGCGTCCACCAGTTCACGTGAACGCGCTGGCGAGAAGCGCCAATCGGTGGTGAATGACATCACGCAGAACTTGGCCGTGGCGTGCTCGAAGGTTTTCGCCAGGTCGTCGTCGTGGTTGGCGGCCGGGTCGAAGTAGTCCAGCGCCTTGGTCATCAGCAAGTAAGTGTTGGCGTCGAAGCGCCCCGAGAACTCCTCGCCCTGGTAACGCAGGTAGCTTTCGACCTGGAATTCGACACTGTGGAAATCGTAGTTGAGCTTTTCGCTCTTGAGCCCACGGCCGAATTTTTCGCCCATGGAGTCATCGGACAGGTAGGTGATATGCCCGACCATCCGCGCCAGCATCAAGCCGCGCTTGGGGATCACACCGGCTTCCTGGAACGAACCGCCGTGGAACTCGGGGTCGGTGAGGATGGCCTGGCGTGCCACTTCGTTGAACGCGATGTTCTGCGCCGACAGTTTTGGGGCCGAGGCGATGGCCAGGCAATGGCGCACGCGATCCGGATAGGAAATGGTCCATTGCAGCGCCTGCATGCCGCCCAGGCTGCCGCCGATCACGGCGGCCCATTGGTTGATGCCCAGCAAGTCGGCAAGGCGCGCCTGGCTGTGCACCCAGTCTTCCACGGTCAGCACCGGGAAGTCGGCGCCGAACGGCTTGCCGGTTTCCGGGTTGAGGCTGCTCGGGCCGGTGGAACCATTGCAGCCGCCGAGGTTGTTCAGGCTGACCACAAAGAATTTGCTGGTGTCGATGGGCTTGCCGGGGCCGATGCAGCTGTCCCACCAGCCGGGCTTGCGCTCGTCGGCACTGTGAAAGCCAGCGGCGTGATGATGGCCGGACAGGGCGTGGCAGATCAGCACGGCGTTGCTCGCCGTGGCGTTCAACTGGCCGTAGGTTTCATAGATCAGGTCGTAGGCAGGCAGCGAACGGCCGCAGGCCAGGGCCAGCGGTTCGCTGAAGTGCGCCACTTGGGGCACGACCAGTCCAACAGAATCGGGGGGGAAGGCAGCTGGCATCGACCCTGCTCTCGTTTAAATGAGGCGTAAGTCTAAAGAGCGGTGACCCCAGCGGCAAGCAAAGGCCCGCACCAGTACGCAGATACAGATATCAGCACTGGCTTGTGTGGGAGCTGGCTTGCCTGCGATTGCATCACCAAGGTGAGACTGACACACCGAGGAGCCTGCATCGCAGGCAAGCCAGCTCCCACCTATCAGATCAGGCCGAACAGCTCTTTAGGCATGAACGCATAGTAGGCCAAGCGCGGAATCACCCAGCTTTGCAGCAGCTGGATCGCGATAAACGCGAAGATTGGCGAGATATCCAGGCCGCCCAGGTTCGGGATCAGGCGACGGAACGGTGCCAGCACCGGTTCGGTGATCTGGGCTACCAACTCAGCACCCGGGCTGCGGCTGCCGGGTGCGACCCACGACAGAATCACGCTGATGATCATCGACCAGAAAATGATCTTCAAAAACAGCGAGAAGATTCCGATCAAACCCCATGGCAACAGCAGCACGGTGAACGCCTGGTAGCCGTTGAGCATCAGGATCACTACAAACAACAGGATTTGCAGCAGCAGTGCCAGCACCAGCGAGGACATGTCCAGGCCGAACATGCTCGGCACTACCCGGCGCAGTGGCTTGAGCAGCGGTTGGGTGGCCTTGACCACGAATTGGCACAGCGGGTTGTAGAAGTTCGCCCGCACCAGTTGCAGGATAAAACGCATCAGCACGATCAGCAGGTACAGGCTGCCCAAGGTCTGGATGATGAAAATGGCAGCGTCATTGATTCCGAGCATGTTTGATTACCTTGGTAAGGGATGACTATTTGCCCAGTTGCTCAGCCATCTCGGCTGAACGGTGTGCTGCGGCACCCAGTGCTTTTTCCACCAGGGCTTCAAAGCCCCCGGCCTGGAACGATTCGATGGCGGCCTGCGTGGTACCGCCTGGCGAGGTCACGCGACGGCGCAACTCGGCAGCGTCTACATCACTGTCGACCGCCATGTTCGCGGCGCCCAAAGCAGTTTGCTCGGCCAGTTGCTCGGCGACTTCATGGGGCAGGCCGAGTTTGACGCCGGCGGCGGTCATGGCTTCGATCAGCAGGAAGAAGTAAGCCGGGCCGCTGCCGGACACGGCGGTGACCGCGTCCAACTGCTGCTCCTGTTCCAGCCACACGGCCAGGCCCACGGCAGACAGCAGTTCCTGAGCCTGGTCGCGCTGCTCGGCAGTCACCTCGGAGGTGGCGTACAAGCCGCTGACGCCCTTGCGCAGCAGTGCCGGAGTGTTGGGCATGCAACGCACGATCGGCTGGGCACCGAGCCAGGTGTTCATGCTGGCGCAGGTGATGCCGGCGGCGATCGACACCACCAGTTGGTGAGGTTGCAGGCTCGGGCGCAGGCTTTCGCACACGGCCTTCATGGCTTGCGGTTTTACCGCCAGCACGATCACGTCGACGCCCTGGATGGCCTCGGCGTTATCGGCAAAGGTTTCGATACCGTGCTCGGCGCTGACGCGGGTGCGGGTCTCGGCGCCGGGGTCGCTGGCGCGGATCTGCGTGGTTTCCAGGCCCTTGGCCCGCAGGCCGCCGATCAGGCTGGCCGCCATGTTGCCGGCGCCGATAAAGGCTATACGCGTGTTGCTCATGACAGGTCCTTACTTAGAGGGATGTCAGCCATTTTACGGCTGGCCGTAGTCGCGGGCGCCAAACAGGGCGGTACCGATCCGCACCCAGGTGGCCCCTTGGGCGATGGCCGACTCAAGGTCGTGGCTCATGCCCATGGAAAGTGTGTCCAGCGGCAGGTTCAGGCTGGCTTGCAGGTCTTTTACCGCAGCGAAGGCTGCATCTTGTGCAGCGCGATCTTCAGTCGGCTCGGGGATCGCCATCAAGCCACGCAGCTTCAAACGCGGCAGGGCGCTGATTGCAGCGGCCAGGGCCGGCAGGTCGGCGGGTGTACAGCCGGACTTGCTGGCTTCGCCACTCACGTTGACCTGAATGCAGATATTCAGCGGCGGCAGGTCAGTCGGGCGTTGTTCAGACAGGCGTTGCGCGATTTTCAGGCGGTCCACGGAATGCACCCAGGCGAAGTGCTCGGCGATCGCACGAGTCTTGTTCGATTGAATGGGGCCGATGAAGTGCCAACTCAAGGGCAGGTCGGTTAATTCAGCCTGTTTGCCCAAGGCTTCTTGCAGGTAGTTCTCGCCAAAATCTCTCATCCCGGCGGCATAGGCTTCGCGCACGGCCTGGGCCGGTTTGGTCTTGCTCACGGCCAGCAGGTGGATGCTGCTTTCGTCACGTTGCACGGCGTGGGCCGCGGCGCGGATGCGCTGGCTAACCTGGCCAATGTTGTCTGCTATCGTCGACATTCAAGATGCACCCGTGGATATGGAGTCCGCGGCATTCTACTGGAAATGGAAAGCCCTATGGATATCACTGAACTGCTGACGGCCAGCGTGCGCCGTGGCGCCTCCGACCTGCATTTATCGGCTGGCCTGGCGCCAATGCTGCGTGTCGATGGCGAAATCTGGCCATTGGAGGGGCCGGTGCTTTCGCCTACGCAAGTTGCGGACTTATTAAGCCCTTTGCTCAACCAGCACCAACAAAAGGATTTCGAAACATCTCTTGAAACGGATTTTGCGTTCGCGCTGCCGGGCCTGGCGCGGTTCCGCGCAAATGTGTTCCGCCAGGATCGCGGCATGGGCGCAGTGTTTCGCACTATCCCGACCGAAGTGCAAAGCCTGGAAGACCTCGGATTAGGCGAGGTCTTCCGCCGTATCGCGCAGTTGCCGCGCGGCCTGGTACTGGTGACTGGGGCAACCGGCTCCGGCAAGTCGACGACCCTGGCGGCGATGATTGACCACCTCAACCAGCACCGGCGCCAGCACATTCTCACGCTGGAAGACCCGATCGAATTTATCCACAGGCCGAAAATGGCCCTGATCAACCAGCGCCAGGTACACCGCGACACTCATAGTTTTTCGGCGGCGCTGCGCTCGGCCCTGCGTGAAGACCCGGATGTGATTCTGGTGGGCGAGCTGCGTGACCTGGAAACCATCCGCCTGGCACTGACGGCGGCAGAGACCGGGCACTTGGTATTGGGCACGCTGCACACCACTTCAGCGGCAAAGAGCGTGGATCGGCTGGTGGATGTGTTCCCTGCGGGGGAAAAAGCCATGGTGGGCGCCATGCTGTCGGAGTCGCTGCAGGCGGTGGTGTCCCAGGTGCTGGTCAAGAAGCTCGGCGGCGGCCGGGTGGCGGCGCACGAGATCATGCTGGGCACGCCAGCTATCCGTAACCTGATCCGCGAGGACAAGGTGGCGCAGATGGTCTCGGCGATTCAAACCGGCGGGGCGTTGGGGATGAAAACGCTGGATATGAGCTTGAAGGCGTTGGTCAGCGCAGGGCTGATCAGCCGGGAGGATGCGCGGGGGCTGGCGCGGGTGCCGACAGATATCTGAACGCCGATGAAATCAGTGTGGGAGCTGGCTTGCCTGCGATGACGGTGTGCCAGTCGACAGAGATGTCGCCTGGCAGTTCGATATCGCAGGCAAGCCAGCTCCCACATTTTGTAGTGCATTCAGCCTGGGATCAGCGCTGAACAACCCGCAGGTTATTCTGCTCTTTAGGCAGAACACGCTTGGCAATCACGTAGTTCTTGTCCCAGAACGGCTTTTTCAGTGTGTCGATGCTCACCGACTTGCCACGGCGCGGTGCGTGGATAAAGCGGTCGTTGCCCAGGTAGATAGCAACGTGGTTGACCTGGCGGCTCTTGAGTTTGAAGAACAACAGGTCGCCCGGTTTTAAATCCTTGCGATCAACCTTCAAGCCGTGGCCGGCAGCCATGGCGTTGGAGGTGCGGGGCAAATCCACCGCTTTTACATCATTAAACGCATATTTCACCAAACCGCTGCAGTCGAACCCTTTACTTGGGCTGCTGCCGCCCCAACGATAAGGGGTACCGAGCACGTTAACGGCACGGCTGAGGACATTGCTGCTTTGTTTGGTGTTGACGGCCAGTTGGGTGTGGATCGCTTTACCGTGGGCCTTGCTCACTTGAGTCGGGCGGTTGACGGTCAGCTTTACCGACTTGGCAGTGCTGGGTGTGCTGTGAACTTTAGGGGTGAAACCGTTAACGTTAGGAAGACGTTGCTCACGATTGGTGGCGTGGGCGGCCAGTGGCATTAATAGGCAAATGGTTAGCCATGTCTTGAAAAATGGTCGCATTAGGCGTGGCTCTTTTAGGTTTGCGCGCAACTTTATAACAGCTTTTTGTGTCGTTCTCAGGCCGTTTGTCGACTGAACTCTGGGGTCAAACTCAGGAAAAACGCGACGAATTGCCGCTATTGTCCTACAGAAGTCAGGTGGCATAAGGCTTTGCGGGAGGGAAGATACCATTTGCCGTGCGTCGGGCGCCCGTAAAAAAGTCACAAAGAAAATGAAAAAATTTATCTATCGAGGCAAAAGAGGTACTCCATGAACACCTATCGACAGGATGTTGCGCAGCAAGACACCCACAGCAAGGTGATCGGTTACCTGCTTTGGATTTTTGGTTTTACCGGGGCGCATCGCTTCTATTACGGCAAACCCGTGACCGGAACGATCTGGTTTTTCACCTTCGGCCTGTTCGGTATCGGTTGGCTGATCGACTTGTTCCTGATCCCGGCCATGGACCGTGAAGCAGACCTGCGTTTTACCGCCGGTCCGATCGAATACAACGTGGCCTGGATTCTGTTGGCGTTCCTGGGTGTATTCGGCTTGCACCGCATGTACCAGGGCAAATGGATCACCGGCCTGATCTACCTGCTGACCGGCGGTTTGTTCCTGATCGGTGTGCTGTATGACTTCTGGACGTTGAATACGCAGATTTCGATCCGCAATGCCGAGCGCAGTGCTGGACGATAAAGCACTTAAGTCATGTAGAGATGCAAATGTGGGAGCTGGCTTGCCTGCGATAGCATCACCTCGGTAGGGATGAAAGACCGAGGTGTCCGCATCGCAGGCAAGCCAGCTCCCACATTGACCGTGCCTACACTAGCTGTGTGATCTATCAGGCCTGGTAAGTAATCCGCCCATCCACCAAGGTGTAGCGCACCGTCGCCGGCAGGCTATGGCCGATGAACGGGCAGTTCTCGCCCTTGGACAGCCAGTGTTCCCCGGCAACCGTGGAACTGGCCGGGTCAAACAGCACCAGATCCGCCGCCGAACCCACCGCCAACTTGCCCGCCGGAAGGCGTAGGGCCTCGGCAGGGCCAGCGCTCAGGCGGGCGAGCAGTGTCGGCAAGTCCAGCAAGCCGTCTTCCACCAGCGTCATCGCCAGTGGCAACAACAGCTCTACGCTGCTGATGCCCGGCTCTGTTGCGCCAAACGGTGCCAGCTTGGCATCCCGTTCGTGGGGCTGGTGATGGCTGGAAATCGCCGAAACCACACCCGACTTCACCGCCGCCCGCAAACCTTCACGGTCGGCCAGCGTGCGCAGCGGCGGCTGCACGTGATACAGGCTGGAGAAGTCGATCAACGCCTCATCGGTCAAAATCAGCTGATACAACGCCACATCCGCCGTCACCGGCAGGCCGCGCGCTTGCGCCTGGGCGATCAACGCCACGCCGCGTGCGCTGGTGAGCTGGCTGAAGTGCGCGCGTACGCCGCTTTGCTCCACCAACAACAGGTCACGGGCCAGGGCCACGGTCTCGGCAGTTTCCGGAATGCCCGGCAGGCCGAGGAAGCTGGCCACGGCGCCTTCATGGGCCAGGCCGCCTTCGGCCAGGTCGCGGTCCTGGGAGTGGAAGATCACGGTCAGATCGAACGTAGCCGCATATTCCAGCGCACGGCACAGCGTGCGGGTGCTGCGAAAACTCTCCAGGCCGTTGCCGAATGCCACGCAACCGGCGTCACGCAGGGCGATCAGCTCGGCAAGTTGTTCGCCTTCCAGGCCTTTGCTCAGCGCGCCGATGGGGAACACTTTGCAATTACCGGCTTCACGGGCGCGGTCGAGGATCAACTCGGTCACCGCCGAAGTGTCCAGGATCGGCTTGGTGTGTGGCGGGCAGCACAGGCTGGTGACGCCACCGGCTGCGGCCGCACGGGTTTCGCTGGCGATGCTGCCTTTGCGGCTGTAACCCGGCTCGCGCAGGGCGACGTTCAGGTCCACCAGGCCAGGCGCGGCCACCAGGCCGTTGGCATCGATACTCTGGCTGGCGCTGAAGCCTGCGGGCGCGGCGCCAATGGCGATGAGCTTGCCGGCTTCCAGGTGAAGGTCGGTGACTTGATCCAGCCCGCTGGCCGGATCGATAACGCGAGCGCCAAGAATGCTGAGCTTCACTGGGCGTTCTCCTGCTCGAATTGACGTTGCGCGGTTTGCCCGCTCATGGCCATGGACAACACGGCCATGCGGATGGCGATGCCATAAGTCACCTGGTTGAGGATCACCGACTGCGGGCCATCGGCCACTGCCGATTCAATCTCCACGCCACGGTTGATCGGGCCTGGGTGCATCACGATGGCATCCGGCTTGGCGCCGGCCAAACGCGCGGTAGTCAGCCCGAACAGGCGGTAGAACTCGCCTTCGCTCGGCAGCAGGCCACCGGACATGCGCTCACGTTGCAGGCGCAGCATGATCACCACGTCCACATCCTTGAGGCCTTCGGTCATGTCGGTGTAGACCTTCACGCCGTATTGCTCGATGCCGATCGGCAGCAGGGTTTTCGGCGCGATCACGCGAATGTCCGGGCAGCCGAGGGTTTTCAGGGCCAGCATGTTCGAGCGCGCCACCCGCGAGTGCAGGATGTCGCCGACGATGGCCACCGAGAGGTTTTCAAAGCTGCCCTTGTGCCGACGAATAGTGAGCATGTCCAGCATGCCCTGGGTCGGGTGGGCGTGGCGGCCGTCGCCGCCGTTGATGATTGCCACCTGCGGGCACACATGTTCGGCGATGAAATGCGCGGCGCCGGAGTCGCCGTGGCGTACCACGAACATGTCGGCGGCCATGGCTTCCAGGTTGCGCAGGGTGTCGAGCAGGGTTTCGCCCTTGCTCGCCGACGAGGTGGACACGTTCAGTGTGATCACGTCGGCCGACAGCCGCTGGGCCGCCAGTTCAAAGGTGGTGCGGGTGCGCGTGGAGTTCTCGAAGAACACATTGCAGATGGTTTTGCCACGCAGCAGCGGGACTTTCTTCACCGCCCGGCCACCGACTTCGAGGAACGAGTCGGCGGTGTCGAGGATTTCGGTGAGCAGTTCGCGGGGCAAACCGTCGAGGGACAAGAAGTGTTGCAACTGGCCCTGAGCATTGAGCTGCAGCGGGCGCTTGGCATCTAGAGGCGTCATCGCGGGGACTCTGTACAAGGCGGTTTAAAGGGCAAGGTCTTGCAGTTCGAGTTCGAGCGGCGTGGGACCGGACAATTTTACCCGTTGATGGGCTTGCAGCGACAGCGTTGCGCCAACCACGTCCGGGCTGATCGGCAATTCGCCGGCGTCCAGGTCCAGCAGGCATACGAGGGTCACACTGGCCGGGCGGCCGTAGTCGAACAGCTCGTTAAGGGCGGCGCGGATGGTGCGGCCGCTCATCAGCACGTCGTCGATCAGCACCAGATGCTGGCCTTCGACCTCAAACGGCAGTGCCGAGGGCTGCACTTGCGGGTGCAGGCCATTCTGGCTGAAGTCGTCGCGGTAAAAGGACACGTCCAGGGTGCCCAGCGGCGAATCGCTGCCCAGCTCTTCCAGTAGCGCCTGGGCCACCCACACACCACCAGTGCGGATGCCGATAAAACGCGGCTCGCTGATGGCGCGGTGTTCCAAGTGGGCCTTAAGGCGAATCGCCATCTGGCTGATCAGTTCGGTGGGATTGGGCAGGCTCATGGTGGCTCCTTCTAGGCCTTGCGCAGCGAGGTGCGCACAAGGTCCGGGCTCAAACGTAAAAAGACGCGGCAAGCCGCGTCAGTCAGGATTCAAATAAAGCGGTGTTTTCATCCAGCCAGCCCTGCAGCAACAGGGCGGCGGCAATGGCGTCCACGGGGTTGTCGCGGTAGCTGCCTTTTTGCCCGCCACGGTCGCGGCGTTCACCCTTGGCTTCAAAGGTGGTCAGGCGTTCATCGTGGGTATAGAAGGGCAGGTTGTAGCGGCCATTGAGGCGGCGGGCGAATTTTTCCGCGCGCAGGCACATGTCGCTGGGGGTGCCGTCCATGTTCAACGGCAGGCCGACCACCACAGCATCGGGCTTCCACTCTTTAATGAGGGCTTCGACCTGGTTCCAGTCCGGCACGCCGTTCTGGGCTTTCAAGGTACACAGCTCGCGGGCCTGGCCGGTAATCACCTGGCCGACCGCTACGCCGATCTGTTTGGTGCCGTAGTCAAAACCGAGGATCAAGCGCAAAGCCATCAGGCGTGCCCCGCCTGGCTGGTCAGCAGGCTGAGGTTGACCCGAAGCTTGGCGGCAGCTGCTTCCAGGCGCAGCTCACTGGCGGTGTTGAACAGGATGTCGGCGTCAAACGGGCAGGTCAGCCAGGCATTGCTGGCCAGTTCGGCTTCCAGTTGCCCGGCTTCCCAACCGGCATAGCCGAGGGTGATCACGCTTTGCTCGGGGCCGACGCCGTCGGCGATGGCAAACAACACGTCCTGGGAGGTCGACAGTGACACGCCTTCAAGGTCTACCGTGGCCTGAAACTTCGGCCCGGTGGGGTGCAGCACAAAGCCACGATCGGTCTGCACCGGCCCGCCGATGTAGATCGGCACGCCCTGGCAACGCGCCGGTGGGTCGATCTCGGGGCGCAGTTGCTCAAGGATATCGGCCAGGTTCAGCTCTTGCGGGCGGTTGACCACCAACCCCATTGCACCATTGGCCGTGTGCTCGACGATGTAGGTCAAGGTCTGCGCAAAGTTCGGGTCGGCCATATGGGGCATGGCGATCAGGAATTGGTGCTTGAGGTAGGTCGGGCTGACATTTTTCATGCCCACTAGTGTGGCGTTGGAGGGGCGAACTGACAAGCTGGAGTTAGTGATCACTCCGCGTCGCGCTCTTAAAAGTGGACGCGGAGCGTCCTGAGATGCATTCCCACGCAGAGCGTGGGAACGATCCTTATCCTTCATTAAAGGATGTACTTCGTACCTGTGGCGAGGGGGAACGATCCTCAGTTGCTCGACAGCCGATCGCCCCTGGCGAACTTCCAGGTGCGGATGATTTCCAGGCGGTCGATGTCGTTCAAGTCACCGGTAAACGGCGCGAAAGGCGCAGCCAGGCGCACGATGCGCTGGGCAGCCTGGTCCAGCAGCGGCTGGCCGGACGACTCCAGCACCTGCACTTCATAAAGCGAGCCGTCGCGGTTGATCGACACCAGAAGACGCAAATTGCCGTAAATCTGCTGACGCCGCGCCTCATCCGGGTAGTTGAGGTTACCGATGCGCTCGACCTTCTTGCGCCACTCGTCCTTATACCAGGCGCCTTTGTCGCGCATGGTTGACGCGGCATTCAGGCGGTAGATGCGCGGGCGTTTAGCGTATAGCTGCTGTTCATTGGCCAGTTCGGCTTCGAGGCTGGAGATCTGGTCGGAGAGCTGCGAACTGTCGAACGTCGGCGCAGGCTTCACCGGCTCAGGCGTAGGTTCGGTCTTGGCTTTCTCGCGCTGGGTCGCAGCTTTTTGCGGTTTGGGCGCAACGGTGGTCACGGCGGCCTTGGGCGCGGCCTGCTTGACCTCGGGCTTGGGGGCGGGTGGGGGCGTGACTTTATTGACCTTGTTGTCCTGGAAAGGCGCCACTTCGGTGGTCTTGGGCACGGCCTTCTTGTCGAGGGTGCCGCTGCCTTGCTGGTTGTCCTGGGCAAGAAAATCGGCCTTTTCGGGCTTCTTTTCGCTCTTGAACGTGGCGAGGGTGATTTCCAGGGTTTTGCTGATCTGCTTGGGCTCGACGTAGGTGAAGCCCAGGCCGAGCAGTAGGGCGAGGTGGATCAAGGCGGCCAGGAACAGGGTAAATCCGAGCCGATCAGCCGGGCGCACGCCGCTGTGGGAGAGTTCGTAGGGCAGATCGGACGGGAGTGTCATGACAAAAAAACCAACATCGCGCGTTTCACAGGTGGCGCATGATAACGCAATGTTGGTTTATGTCCGGCTGTTCTATGTCACTTGGCTTGTAGCTTGCGCTCAATGGCCGCCATCAGCATTTCGCCGATGTTCGTGCCAAATGCATTGTCGATCTCGCGAATACAGGTCGGGCTGGTGACGTTGATTTCGGTGAGGTTCTCACCAATTACGTCTAGTCCTACAAATAGCAGGCCTTTTTCCCGCAGGGTTGGGCCAACCTGAGAGGCGATCCAACGGTCTTTGTCCGACAACGGGCGTGCTTCACCGCGACCACCGGCCGCCAGGTTGCCACGGGTCTCGCCGGCTGCCGGAATACGCGCCAGGCAGTAATCCACCGGTTCGCCGTCGATCATCAGGATGCGTTTGTCGCCATCCTTGATCGCCGGAATATAAGCCTGGCCCATGATCTGCTGGGTGCCCAGCGCGGTCAGGGTTTCCAGGATCACCGACAGGTTGGGGTCGCCGGCGCGGTGACGGAAGATCGACGTGCCGCCCATGCCGTCCAGCGGTTTGAGGATCACATCACCGTGTTTGGCGGCGAATTCACGCAGCACGTCGGCGCGGCGGCTGACCACGGTCGGCGGCGTGCACTGCGGGAACAGCGTGGCGAACAGCTTTTCATTGCAGTCGCGCAGGCTTTGCGGCTTGTTGACGATCAGCACACCGGCGCGCTCGGCCTGCTCCAGCAGGTAGGTGGAGTAGACGAACTCCATGTCGAACGGCGGGTCTTTGCGCATCAGGATCACGTCCAGATCGCTTAGCGGGCTGTCGATCTCGTCCGCCAGTTCGAACCACTTCTCAGGGTTGGCAAACACCTGCAGCGGGCGCATGCGCGCGCGGGCCTCGCCGTCGCCCTGGTAAAGATCGCGCTGCTCCATATAAAACAGGGTCCAGCCGCGGGCCTGGGCGGCCAGGAGCATGGCCAGCGAGCTGTCCTTTTTATAGGAAATGCTGGCGATAGGGTCCATGACAATGCCGACGCGAACGCTCATGGGGGATTTCCTCTAGCAAATTAGGGCGCATAAAAGTGGCGTCAGAGTGGCGCTGCGGCTGTTGTGGGTCAAGGAAAAACCACCTGGCCGGTTGCTCGATAGATTGCGCCCGGAGACTGTGCTAAAAAGACTGCCACGGCGCAGCAGCCCTTGAATTCCAAGGCTTGCGGCGCTCATCCTGTGCAACATCAGGCAGTACACACCGAAAACCGATTCGCTGTGGCGATGGTAGAGCAGATATGGAACAGCATTCCAACGCCTTGAGAGTGATGGTGATCGATGATTCAAAAACGATCCGCCGCACCGCCGAGACGCTGTTGAAGAACGTGGGCTGCGATGTGATCACGGCTATCGACGGTTTCGATGCCCTGGCCCGGATTGTTGATCATCACCCGCACATTATCTTTGTCGACATCATGATGCCGCGCCTGGATGGCTATCAGACCTGCGCCCTGGTGAAGAACAACCCGGCGTTCAAGTCGATCCCGGTGATCATGCTGTCTTCTAAAGACGGCCTGTTCGACAAGGCCAAGGGGCGCATCGTTGGTGTCGATCAGTTTTTGACCAAGCCTTTCAGCAAGGAAGAACTGCTGGGCGCAATCAAGGCTTACGTGCCTGGGTTTGCCGCAGTAGAACAAGCACACTGACGCCGCCTCACAAGGGCTGGCGCCGACCAATGTAGTGGGGAAAACCATGGCACGCGTTCTGATCGTCGACGATTCGCCGACTGAAATGTACAAACTCACCGGCATGCTGGAAAAGCACGGCCACGTGGTGCTCAAGGCCGAAAACGGCGCGGACGGCGTGGCCCTGGCCCGCCAGGAAAAACCCGACGCCGTGCTGATGGACATCGTGATGCCGGGCCTCAACGGCTTCCAGGCTACCCGCCAACTGTCCAAGGAGCCGGAAACCAACGGCATTCCGATCATCATCATCACCACCAAGGATCAGGAAACCGACAAAATCTGGGGCGCGCGCCAGGGTGCCAAGGATTACCTGACCAAGCCTGTGGACGAAGACACCCTGATCGCCACCTTGAACAAGGTGCTGGCCGGCTAAAGGCTCGCGATCATGACCGAGTCGCAAACCGCCTTCGAGCTGCTGCTGGACATCGACCGCCGCTGCCGCCTGCTGGCCGCCGACCTGCCGTCCCAGGAAGCTCGCCTGCAACGCTGGAGCGGGATCGGCTTTCGCCTGGGGCCACACTGGTACGTGGCGCCGATGGGCGAAGTCGCCGAAGTGCTGCATGAGCCGCGTTGCACCTTGATGCCCGGCGTCAAGCCGTGGGTCAAGGGCGTGGCCAACCTGCGTGGGCGTTTGCTGCCGGTGATGGACTTGGGCGGCTTTCTTGGCCTTGAATTGTCCAAGGCACGCAAGCAACGGCGGGTGCTGGTGGTCGAGTACAACGACCTGTTTGTCGGGCTGCTGGTAGACGAGGTGGTGGGCATGCAGCATTTCGCACAAGACGCTTTGTTGACCAGCGCCGCACCCGGCGCGCCGTTTATCCTCGGCCAGTTCGACGGCGACCCGCTGTGGCAGGTCTTCAGCCCCTTCGCTCTGGCCCAGGCCCCAGGCTTCATGGATGTTGCCGCATGACCACCGTCACCACGCCCAAACCCCAGGCCGCATCGCGCAGCCGCTCACAGATCATCGTGCTGTTTATTGCGCTGATCGTGTTCATCATGCTGTTGTTCGCCAACTTCGCGTACCTCAACACTCAGTCCACCTATGACAAGCAGTACATCGGCCACGCCGGTGAGCTGCGTGTGCTGTCCCAACGCATCGCCAAAAACGCCACCGAGGCCGCTGCCGGCAAGGCCGCCGCGTTCAAATTGCTGGGCGATGCGCGCAACGACTTTGCCCAGCGCTGGGGCTACCTGAAAAAAGGTGATACCGAAACCGGCCTGCCCGCCGCGCCCAGTGCGGTTCGTGCGGAAATGCGCGCGGTGCAGACCGACTGGGAAGCGCTGCTGAAAAACACCGACGCGATTCTCGCCAGCGAACAAACCGTGTTGTCCCTGCATCAAGTGGCCGCGACCCTCGCCGAAACCGTGCCGCAATTGCAGATGGAATCGGAAAAGGTCGTCGATATCCTGCTGCAACGTGGCGCACCGGCCAGCCAGGTAGCGTTGGCTCAACGCCAATCGCTGTTGGCCGAACGTATTCTCGGCGCGGTCAACACCGTGCTGGCGGGCGACGAAACCGCCGTGCAAGCCGCCGATGCCTTTGGCCGCGATGCCAGCCGCTTCGGTGTGGTGCTCAACGGCATGCTCAATGGCAACCCGGGCTTGCGCATTACCCAGGTCGAAGACCATGACGCGCGCGCGCGGCTGGCGGAAATTTCGGAGCTGTTCGAGTTTGTCTCCGGCTCCGTGGATGAAATCCTCGAAACCTCGCCGCAGCTGTTCCAGGTGCGGGCCTCGGCGAGCAATATCTTCAACCTGTCGCAAACCCTGCTCGATGAGGCCTCGCACCTGGCCACCGGTTTTGAAAACCTCGCCAGCGGGCGAAGTTTCGACACCATTGGTGGCTACGTGCTGGGTTTGCTGGCACTGGCCTCGATCATTCTGATCGGCCTGGTGATGGTGCGCGAAACCAACCGCCAACTGCATGAAACCGCCGAGAAGAACGAGCGCAATCAGAACGCGATCATGCGCCTGCTCGATGAAATCGAAGACCTGGCCGATGGCGACCTCACCGTGACCGCCTCGGTCACCGAGGACTTCACCGGCACCATCGCCGACTCCATCAACTACTCCGTCGACCAACTGCGCGATCTGGTCGCGACCATCAACCTCACCGCCGGGCAAGTGGCCGGTGCGGTGCAGGACACCCAGGCCACCGCCATGCACCTGGCCCAGGCTTCGGAGCATCAAGCCCAGCAGATCGCCGAAGCCTCCACGGCGATCAACCAGATGGCCCAGTCCATCGATCAAGTGTCGGCCAACGCCGCCGAATCTTCGGCCGTGGCGGAGCGCTCGGTGGAAATCGCCAACAAGGGCAACGAGGTGGTGCACAACACCATCCATGGCATGGACAACATCCGCGAACAGATCCAGGACACCGCCAAGCGCATCAAACGCCTGGGCGAATCTTCCCAGGAGATTGGCGATATCGTCAGCCTGATCGACGACATTGCCGACCAGACCAACATCCTCGCCCTCAACGCCGCCATCCAGGCGAGCATGGCCGGTGACGCCGGGCGCGGTTTTGCGGTGGTGGCCGACGAAGTACAGCGGCTGGCCGAGCGCTCATCCGCCGCCACCCGGCAAATCGAAACCCTGGTGCGGGCGATTCAGGCCGACACCAATGAAGCGGTTATCTCCATGGAACAAACCACCACCGAAGTGGTGCGTGGCGCACGGCTGGCCCAGGACGCCGGGGTGGCGCTGGAAGAGATCGAAGGCGTGTCGAAAACCCTGGCGGCGTTGATTCAGAGCATCTCCAATGCGGCGCAGCAACAGACCTCATCGGCGGGGCAGATTTCGCTGACGATGAATGTGATTCAGCAGATCACCACGCAGACGTCGTCGGGTTCCACGGCCACGGCGGAAAGCATCGGCAACCTGGCGAAGATGGCCAGTCAGTTGCGCCGGTCGGTGTCGGGTTTCACTCTGCCGCCGCCTAAACAGGCCGATGATTGAAATGCTATCTGATGTGGGAGCTGGCTTGCCTGCGATAGCGGTGGGTCAGTTGCACAGGTATCACCTGACAGTCCGCCATCGCAGGCAAGCCAGCTCCCACAGGTGATCTCGATTGTTCTTGGCAACACCAGCAACTCATAAATTTTAAGCGGAGCAGTTATGGTTGATCGGCACGACTACGTGGCCCTTGAATGGGTCAAGGGCGACATTGCCGAAACCCTGAAGCAGGCCCGTTCGGCGCTGGATGCGTTTGTCGAAACCCACGACAGCGACGCCATCGCCGAGTGCCTGGCCGCCATCCACCAAGTGCATGGCGCGCTGCAAATGGTCGAGTTCTACGGTGCGGCGTTGCTCGCCGAAGAAATCGAAGAATTGACCCTGGCCCTGCAAGCCGAGCGCGTCGGCCAGCGCGATGAAAGCATCCGCCTGCTGCAACAAGCCCTCAGCCAATTGCCGTTGTATCTGGACCGCGTACACAGCGCCCGCCGCGACCTGCCGCTGGTGGTGTTGCCGCTGCTCAACGACCTGCGCAGCGCCCGCGGCGAAAGCCTGTTGTCGGAAACCAGTCTGTTCAGCCCGCAACTGCTGTCGATTGCACCGTTGCCCGACGAAGCCCTGGCCCAGCGCGCAGTGCCAGAACTGCACGAACAATTGCACCAGTGGCACAAATTGCTCCAACAAGCCTTGGCCGGCCTGCTGCGCGAAGACCATGGCCCGAGCAACCTGGAAGACATGGCGCGGGTGTTTGCGCGCCTCGAAGCGCTGTGCCAGGGCGCGCCGCTGTTGCCGTTGTGGCAAGTCACCTCGGCGCTGGTCGAAGGCATGCTCACCGGCGTGATCGCCAACAGCCCGGCGCTGCGCAGCCTGCTCAAGGCCAGCGACAAGCAACTCAAGCGCCTGCTGGCCCAGGGCATCGGCGGTATCAACCAGCCGGCGCCCGACGAACTGCTCAAGAGCCTGCTGTTTTATGTGGCCAAGGTCACTCGTCCGACGCCGCGCATGCAAAGTCTCAAGGAACGCTACGGCCTGGATGAGGCCTTGCCCGACAGTGCCGTGGTCGATGCCGAACGGGCGCGGCTGGCCGGGCCGGATCGCAATGCCATGGGGTCGGTGCTTGGCGCATTGTGTGAGGAACTGGTGCGGGTCAAGGAGCGCCTCGACTTGTTCGTGCGCAGCGACCGCCAACACACCGACGACCTGGATGCGCTGCTGGCGCCATTGCGGCAGATCGCCGATACCTTGGCCGTGCTGGGCTTCGGCCAGCCGCGCAAGGTGATCATCGACCAGCTCGCCGTGGTGTTGAGCCTGGTGCAAGGTCACCGCGAACCCAACGACGCCGTACTGATGGACGTCGCCGGCGCCTTGCTCTATGTCGAGGCCACGCTGGCCGGCATGGTCGGCACCGTCGAACCGGAAAGCCGCGAAGAAAGCCGCCTGCCCACCACCGACCTGACGCAGATTCATCAACTGGTGATCCGCGAGTCCTGCCAATGCCTGCGCCAAGCCAAAGAGCTGGTGATCGACTGCATTGAAGCCGACTGGGACCGCCAACGCCTGGAATCCCTGCCGGAGCTGCTCAGCCAGGTGCGCGGCGCCTTGGCGATGATTCCACTGCCACGCGCAGCGAGCCTGATGCGGGGTTGCACCGATTACGTCGACGAACAGTTGATGGTCAACGACGCGCCGCCGACCCAGGCGCAGTTGGCGCATTTCGCCGACGTGATCAGCAGCCTTGAGTATTACCTGGAACGCATGCTCCAGGACCCTGACGCCGCTGGCGAACGCGTGCTGGAACTGGCCACCCAAGGCTTGGCCGCGCTCGGTTACCTGCCCGCCGAAAAGCCCTGGCGTCAGGCGCTGGTTGCGCCGGATGGCGCATTGTCGGCCGACAGCACGCCGAGCCAGTCCCAGTTCGATGCCTTGGCCAGCCCGATCACGCGCCTGAATCCGCCGGCGCTGCATCGCCCCGGCAGTTTGCTGCCGCCGCCGGCCGATGAAGAACCCATCGACGATGAGCTGCGCGAAGTCTTCCTCGAAGAAACCGACGAAGTCCTCGACGTGCTACACCGCCATCTGCCCAACAGCGCCGACAAAACTGCTCAAGGCGAAATGCGCCGGGCTTTTCACACGCTCAAAGGCAGCGGCCGCATGGTCCGTGCCCTGGTGCTGGCCGAACTGGCCTGGGCGGTGGAAAACCTGCTCAATCGCGTGCTCGAACGCAGCGTGGCCCTCAGCTCCGATGTGCAACACGTACTGGATGAAGCGGTGGCCCTGCTGCCCGAATTGATCGCCGACTTCGCCACCGACGACCAACACCAGCGCGATGAAGTCGACGCCCTGGCCGCCCGTGCCCATGCCCTAGCCAGTGGCACTGCAACAGCCACCGCCGAGCCGCACGACCCAATGCTGCTGGAGATCTTCCGCAACGAAGCCCAGAGCCACCTGGAGAGCATCAACCGCTTCCTGCAACAGGCCGCCGAGCATGTGCCGCTGCAAGTCAGCGATGAGCTGCAACGTGCCCTGCACACCCTCAAAGGCAGTGCCTACATGGCCGGTGTGCTGCCGATTGCCGAACTGGCGCGGCCGCTGGATCACCTGACCCGCGAATACAAGGCCCACCGCCTGCCGCTGGACCTGGACGAAGTGGAGCTGTTGCTGGAAGCCGAAGGCTTGTTCCAGCGCGGCCTGCACCAACTGGACAGTGACCCGCTGGTGCCAATCAAGGGCGCGCCGGACCTGATCAGCCGCACTCAAAGCCTGCTCGACCAACAACTGCAAGCCTTGCTCGACGCGCCGAACACGGGCCTGCGTATCAAACGCGACCCGCAGTTGATCGCCAACTTCCTGGCCCAAGGCATGGACATTCTGCTCGACGCCGAAAGCCTGTTGCGCCGCTGGCAGCAGCACCCCGGTGAGCGTCAGG
This sequence comes from Pseudomonas sp. 2995-3, assembly GCF_002742565.1. Taxonomy (NCBI): domain Bacteria; kingdom Pseudomonadati; phylum Pseudomonadota; class Gammaproteobacteria; order Pseudomonadales; family Pseudomonadaceae; genus Pseudomonas; species Pseudomonas sp. 2995-3. The sequence goes on from NZ_LJSB01000315.1 coordinate 296,616, forward strand.
AACTCACCGCACTGCTGGACGAGTTGACCACCTTGGGCGAGGGCGCGCATATCGCCGACCTGCACAGCATCGACGAACTCTGTGAAGCTTTGCTTGACCTGTACGGGGCGGTGGAGGAGAGCAGCCTGGCGGTCAGCGAGCGGTTTTTCCAAGAAGCCGAACAGGCCCATGACGCGCTGATCAACATGCTCGACCAGTTGGCTGCGGGGCAGGAAATCAGCCCGGCGCCGGCGCGGGTGCAGGCCCTGCGCGAATTGCTCGATGAAGCCCTCGACCCGTCGGCCACCGGTCTGATCAAAAGCGACGGCAGTCGTGCCCTCAGCATCGCTGAATTGGGCGCGGCCACGGCGCAGTTGAACCAGGACACGGCAATGGACGATGAGATCGTCGAGATTTTCCTCGAAGAAGCCGTGGACATCCTCGACAGCGCCGGCCAGTCGCTCAAACGTTGGCTGCTGGAGCCCGGCAGCGCAGCGCCGTTGTCTTCGTTGCAGCGCGACTTGCACACCCTCAAGGGTGGCGCGCGCATGGCCGAAATCGGCCCGATTGGCGACCTGGCCCATGAGCTGGAAGGCCTCTACGAAGGCCTGGTAGACCGCCGTTACAGCTACTCCACCGAGTTGTCCCAAGTGTTGATGGCCAGTCACGAGCGGCTGGCCTTGCAACTGGATCAACTGCAAGACCAGCAACCGCTGAGTGACTCCAGCGACTTGATCGCGCAACTGCGCGAGTTGCGCCACAGCAGCACGCCCGTAGCCGCGGCCACAGCACCCGAAGTGGCGACCGCCGACCCCGAGTTGCTGGAAATTTTCCTCGAAGAAGCCGCCGACATTCTCGACAGCTCCGGCAGCGCGCTGGTGCGTTGGCAGGCCGAGCCGAACAATCGCCAGGAAGTGGAAACCCTGCTGCGCGACCTGCACACCCTCAAGGGCGGTGCACGCATGGTCGAGATCGGGCCGATTGGCGATCTGGCCCATGAGCTGGAGTTTCTCTACGAAGGGCTGTCCGCTGGTTTGCTCGCGCCGTCGCCGGAACTGTTTTCGCTGCTGCAAGGTTGCCACGACCGCTTGGCGCAGATGATCGACGCGGTGGCAGACGGTTTACCGGTGGGCTCGGTGGACAAGCTGATCGAGCGGATCAAGAGCCTGGTACACCCGAGCGATGAGCCGCTGGCGCCGGTTGCACTGCCCGCCGGTAAGGCCGAAGCGGCTATGGACCCGGCTGCGGACATGGTGAAAATCTCCGCCGACTTGCTCGATGACCTGGTCAACCTGGCCGGTGAAACCTCGATTTTCCGGGGGCGCATCGAGCAGCAGGTCAACGATGCGCGCACGGCCCTCAGCGAGGTCGAAACCACTATCGAGCGCATGCGCGACCAATTACGCCGCCTCGACAGCGAAACCCAGGGTCGTATCCTCAGCCGCCAGCAAGCCGAGGCCGAGCGCCTGGGTTATGAAGAGTTTGACCCGCTGGAAATGGACCGCCATTCGCAGTTGCAGCAACTGTCCCGTGCGCTGTCCGAGTCCGCTTCCGACCTGCTGGACCTCAAGGAAACCCTCGACCGCCGCAACCAGGATGCGCACAACCTGTTGCAGCAACAGGCGCGCATCAACACCGAGTTGCAAGAAGGCCTGATGCGCACGCGCATGGTGCCGTTTGAGCGCATGCTGCCGCGCCTCAAGCGCATCGTGCGGCAGGTTGCAGAGGAATTGGGCAAGGACGTGGAGTTCGTGGTCGGCAATGCCGAAGGCGAGATGGACCGCAACGTGCTCGAACGCATGGTCGCGCCGCTGGAACACATGCTGCGCAACGCCGTCGACCATGGCCTGGAGTCGCGCGAAGCACGTGTGCTGGCGGGCAAACCGGAAAAGGGTCGTATCACCTTGGACCTGACCCACGAAGGCGGCGACATCGTGTTCGATATGCGCGACGACGGCGCCGGCGTACCGCTGGACGCAGTGCGGCGCAAGGCGATCAAGCGCGGCCTGCTCGACCCCCATCAAGAGATCAGCGACCGCGACGTGTTGCAGTTCATCCTGCAGCCGGGCTTTTCGACAGCGGAAAAGATCACCCAGATATCCGGACGCGGCGTGGGCATGGACGTGGTGCACGAAGAAGTGCGCCAGCTTGGCGGCTCGATGGTGATTGACTCCACGCCTGGTGCGGGCGTGCACTTTCGCATTCGCCTGCCGTTTACCGTGTCGGTTAACCGGGCGCTGATGGTGCAGTGCGCGGACGATCAATATGCTATCCCGCTCAACACCATCGAAGGCGTGGTGCGTGTGCTGCCCCACGAGTTGGCTGGGCACTATCAGCAAGACCCGCCGCGTTATGAATATGGCGGCCAGCGTTATGAGTTGTTCTACCTTGGCGACCTGCTGCATACCGTCAGCCGCCCGAAATTGCTCGGCCAATACCAGCCCGTGCCGGTGCTGCTGGTGCAATGCAACGAGCGGCGCGTGGCGGTGCATGTGGATGCCATGGCCGGTACTCGGGAGATTGTAGTGAAGGGCCTGGGGCCGCAGTTCGCGGGCGTGCAGGGGCTGTCCGGCGCGACCATCCTGGGTGATGGCCGCGTGGTGCTGATCATCGACCTGCTTGCGCACATCCGGGCACGTCAACCCGTGTCGCCGGCCCAGGCGGTTGACGCGCCGCTGATCCTCAACGACCCGCTGAAAAAACGCCCGCTGCTGGTGCTGGTGGTGGACGATTCGGTCACCGTGCGCAAAGTTACCAGCCGCCTGTTGGAGCGCAACGGCATGAACGTGCTCACCGCCAAAGACGGCATCGACGCCATCGCCGTACTCGAAGAGCACACCCCGGACCTGATGCTGCTCGACATCGAAATGCCGCGCATGGACGGCTTCGAGGTGGCGATTCAGGTGCGCAACGACCCGCGCCTGATGCGCCTGCCGATCATCATGATCACCTCGCGCACCGGCCAGAAACACCGCGACCGCGCCATGGCCATCGGCGTCAACGACTACCTCGGCAAGCCGTACCAGGAGTCGGTGCTGCTGGAAAGCATCGCCTACTGGAGCAAGTCCCATGCTTGACCACCGCACCAGCCAACTCACTGGCCTGTTGTTGCCCTTGGCTGACCGCCATCTGCTGCTGCCCAATGTGGCCGTGGCCGAGCTGATCGACTTCCAGCGCGGCGAACCGGCCAGCGATGCGCCGCCGTGGTACCTGCGGCAAGTGACGTGGCGTGACCGGCAAATACCCCTGATCAGCTTTGAAGCGGTGTGCGGCGAGGCGATCTTGACCGCCGAGCGCTCGCGCATCGTGGTGCTGAATGCGCTGGGCGGGCGGCCGACGTTGAAGTTTATTGCGCTGGTGATCCAGGGCATTCCCCGCTCGTACAAGCTCGACAGCGAATTGAGCTACGTGGACGTGCCACTCTGCCCGCTGGAACTCGCGGCGGTGCAGGTGGGCGAGCACGTGGCGAAGGTGCCGGATTTGATGGGGTTAGAAGCGCTGTTGGTCGAGTCCGGCCTGGCCTGACGGCGATGATCGTTCCCACGCTCCGCGTGGGAATGCATCCCGTGACGCTCCGCGTCACCCTTGCGCTGGTCTTGAGTCTTGTGCTGCCTGGCGGGACGCGGAGCGTCCCAGGCGGCATACCCACGCGGAGCGTGGGAACGATCCAAATGGCAGAGCTGAGTCAGCTGTTGGTCGACAGAGCACTGGAACACGTCAGCCCTGCCTGAGTAGTCCCAAAAGGGGACCGCTATCTAACTAGCATCACCGAACACATGTGGGAGCTGGCTTGCCTGCGATAGCAGACTGTCAGCCCACAACTTCATTGCTGACCCACCGCCATCACAGGCAAGCCAGCTCCCACAGGGGGCTCTGTGCGGCAGCCTGAAAGTAGCCGCAGGTCGCGGATTACTTGAGATGATCGTTCCCACGCTCCGCGTGGGCATGCATCCCGTGACGCTCCGCGTCACCCTTTCGCTGGTCTTGAGTCTTGTGCTGCCTGGCGGGACGCGGAGCGTCCCAGGCGGCATTCCCACGCGGAGCTTGGGAACGATCCAAATGGCAGAGCTGAGTCAGCTGTTGGTCGACAGAGCACTGGAACACGTCAGCCCTGCCTGAGTAGTCCCAAAAGGGGACCGCTATCTAACTAGCATCACCGAACACATGTGGGAGCTGGCTTGCCTGCGATAGCAGACTGTCAGCCCACAACTTCATTGCTGACCCACCGCCATCGCAGGCAAGCCAGCTCCCACCTTTGATTTTCATTTGGCTTGAATCCAGCATTCACTGATGTTCCGTTACTCCAGCCGTAACGATCCACCGCCGGGCTTGATTGATGCCCCCCACATTCACTCCTAAGGTACAGCCCACGACAGCAAACCCCGTGGAGCGACCATGACAACAACCATCACCCCCGATTCGCGCTGGACGCGGCGGCGCGACGAGAAGCGGCGGCGGCTCGGGCTGGTCAAAAAGTACGCAGACGGGGCAGTGTTGCCCAGTGACAAAATCGTCGAGGCGTTGGAAGCGCTGATCCTCCCCGGCGACCGGGTGGTGCTGGAGGGCAATAACCAGAAGCAAGCCGATTTTCTCTCGCGCTCACTGGCCAAGGCCGACCCGACCAAGCTCCACGATTTGCACATGATCATGCCCAGTGTCGGCCGTTCCGAGCACCTGGACCTGTTTGAAAAGGGCATCGCGCGCAAGCTGGATTTCTCCTTCGCCGGCACCCAGTCCCTGCGCATCAGCCAGTTGCTCGAAGATGGCCTGCTGGAAATCGGCGCGATCCACACCTACATCGAACTCTACGCACGGCTGGTGGTTGACCTGATCCCCAACGTGGTGCTTTCGGCCGGTTTCATGGCCGACCGCGCCGGCAATATCTACACCGGCGCCAGTACCGAAGACACTCCGGCGCTGATCGAACCCGCTGCGTTCAGCGATGGCATCGTCATCGTGCAGGTCAACCAGTTGGTCGACGATGTCACTGACTTGCCCCGTGTCGACATCCCGGCGAGCTGGGTGGATTTTGTGGTGGTGGCCGACAAGCCGTTCTACATCGAACCGCTGTTTACCCGCGACCCGCGTCATATCAAGCCGGTGCATGTGCTGATGGCGATGATGGCGATCCGTGGCATCTACGAAAAACACAATGTGCAGTCGCTCAACCACGGCATTGGTTTCAACACCGCCGCCATTGAGTTGATCCTGCCGACCTACGGCGAGTCCCTGGGCCTCAAGGGCAAGATCTGCCGCAACTGGACCCTCAACCCGCACCCAACTCTGATCCCCGCGATTGAAAGCGGCTGGGTGGAAAGCGTGCATTGCTTCGGCACCGAACTGGGCATGGAAAACTACATCGCCGCCCGCCCGGATGTGTTCTTCACCGGCCGCGACGGCTCGATGCGTTCCAACCGGATGTTCTGCCAACTGGCCGGCCAATACGCGGTGGACCTGTTTATCGGCGCCACGCTGCAAGTGGATGGCGACGGGCATTCCAGCACCGTGACCCGTGGCCGTCTTGCCGGTTTTGGTGGCGCGCCGAACATGGGCCACGACCCACGCGGCCGCCGTCACGGTACGCCGGCCTGGCTCGATATGCGCCACGACGACGCGCCGGAGGCCTTGCTGGAACGCGGCAAAAAGCTTGTGGTGCAAATGGTCGAGACCTTCCAGGAAGGTGGCAAACCCACCTTCGTCGAAACCCTCGACGCTGTGGAGGTCGCGCGCAAAAGCGGCATGCCGCTGGCGCCGATCATGATCTACGGCGACGACGTCACTCACCTGCTCACCGAAGAAGGCATCGCCTATTTGTATAAGGCACGCTCGCTGGAAGAGCGCCAGGCGATGATCGCCGCCGTTGCAGGCGTCACCGCCATCGGCATGCGCCACAACCCCAAGGACACTGCGCGCATGCGCCGCGAAGGCTTGATCGCCTTGCCCGAAGACCTCGGCATCCGCCGCACCGACGCCACCCGCGAGCTGCTCGCCGCCAAGAGCGTGGCCGACCTGGTGGACTGGTCCGGTGGCCTGTATAACCCGCCCGCCAAGTTCAGGAGCTGGTAAATGCGCGCCCTCAAACTGCATGAACTGAGCCTCGCCGATCGCCTGGCGGATATGGCCGTGGATGCCTTGATTGATGAGGCTGACCTGTCACCCAAACCCGCATTGGTAGACCGTCGCGGCAATGGCGCCCATAGCGATTTGCACCTGGGCCTGATGCACGCCTCGGCGCTGTCGTTGTGGCCGATGTTCAAGGAAATGGCCGAAGCGGCGCTTGAGTTCGGTGAAGTGGGTTTGCCCTTGCGCGAAGCCCTCGGGCGTATCGGGCGCGAAGGTGAGCAAGCCATGCTCGCCACCACCCAAGGCGTGAATACCCATCGCGGCGCGATCTGGGCCCTCGGTTTGCTCACTGCCGCAGCGGCTCTGGAGCCACGCGCTGTCACGCTCACCGCCGCCAAACTGGCCTTGCTCACTGACCGCTACGCCCCGCAACCGCTGAGCCATGGCGCGCAAGTCGCGCAACGCTACGGCGCACGCGGTGCCCGTGAAGAAGCGCAATTGGGCTTCCCTGCCGTGGTGCAACGCGGCCTGCCGCAGTTGCACAAAAGCCGCCGGCAAAACGCCGGTGAACAGAATGCGCGCCTGGACGCCTTGCTCGCGATCATGACCGACCTGGCCGACACCTGCGTGCTCTACCGAGCCGGCACCGAAGGCCTGCGCGCCATGCAACGCGGCGCCCAGGCGGTGCTGGACGCTGGCGGCAGCGCGAGCCTCGCCGGGCGTCGCCAACTGCACGACCTTGACCAGCAACTCCTGGCCCTGAATGCCTCCCCCGGCGGCGCCGCCGACCTGTTGGCCGCCTGCCTGTTTATCGACCGCCTCGACGGAGCGTTGTGATGGAAACCTTATCCTTTGAATTCCCCGCCGGGCAGCCGCCCAAAGGCCGTGCGCTGGTGGGTTGCGTCGGCTCCGGCGACCTGGAAGTGTTGCTGGAACCGGGCACGCCCGGCACGCTGACCATTCAAGTGCAGACCTCCGTGAATGGCGCCGAGCAACGCTGGCAGCATCTGTTCGAACGGATCTTCCAGGAGCAGACGCCACCGGCTTTGAAGATTGATATTCACGACTTCGGCGCCACCCCCGGCGTGGTGCGTTTGCGCCTGGAACAGGGTTTCGAGGAGATCGGCCATGACTGATTTACTCAACAAGCACAGCTTCGTCGAACTCGGTGCGCGGCAGCGAGCCAAGGCGTTGCTGGACAGCGGCACTTACCGCGAACTGATCGACCCGTTCCAACGCGTGATGTCGCCCTGGCTCAGCCGCCAAGGCGTGGTGCCGCAAGCGGATGACGGCGTGGTGATCGCTAAAGGCAGCATCGCCGGGTTGCCGGTGGTGATTGCTGCCATTGAAGGCAATTTCCAGGGCGGCAGCCTCGGTGAAGTGGGCGGCGCAAAAATCGCCGGTGCCCTCGAACTGGCGGCTGAAGACAACCGCAACGGTGTTCCGACCCGTGCCGTGCTGCTGCTGGAAACCGGCGGCGTGCGCTTGCAGGAAGCCAACCTCGGTTTGGCTGCGATTGCCGATATCCATGCGGCGATTGTCGACCAGCGCCAGTACCAGCCGGTCGTCGGCGTGGTGGCGGGTAGTGTTGGTTGTTTTGGTGGCATGTCCATCGCCGCCGGGTTGTGCAGTTATCTGGTGGTCACCCGCGAAGCACGCCTGGGCTTGAATGGCCCACAAGTGATCGAGCAGGAAGCGGGGCTGGAAGAGTACGACTCCCGCGACCGGCCGTTTATCTGGAGCTTTACCGGCGGCGAGCAGCGTTTTAACAGCGGCCTGGCCGACCGTTATGTGGCCGACGATGTGGCGCAGATCCAACAGACCGTCAGCGCCTTGCTGCAACAGGGTTTGCCCGAGCAACAGCGTAGCCGTCAGATCGATTTCTACCTGGCGCGCCTCACTGAGCTGAACGCTGCGCCGCAAATAGATCCCGCGACGGTGTGCGACCTGTATCAAGGAGAACGTCCATGAGAGGCTTGCAGTGGTTCAACGCATTGAGCTCCGGCGCAACGCCTGTCGAAGGGTTGCCCGACTCATTGAAGGTTGCAGACGGCGTAGTGGGTGAACAGGCCGTGCGCTTTATTGCCGTGGTCACCGATGCGCAAAATCGTTTCCCGCGTGCGCGCAACGGCGAAGTCGGTTTACTGGAGGGCTGGGGCCTTGCCAAGGCTGTCGACGAAGCCATCGAGAAGGGCGACAAACGCCCCATCATCGCTATCGTCGATGTACCCAGCCAAGCCTACGGCCGTCGCGAAGAAGCCCTCGGCATCCATCAGGCCCTGGCCGCCGCCGCCGACAGCTATGCCCGTGCTCGCTTGGCCGGGCACCCGGTGATTGCGCTGCTGGTGGGCAAAGCCATGTCCGGTGCATTCCTTGCTCACGGTTATCAGGCTAACCGCATGATCGCCCTGCGTGACCCTGGCGTGATGGTGCACGCAATGGGCAAGGCCTCGGCGGCGCGGGTGACCTTGCGCAGTGTTGAAGAACTCGAGGCCCTGGCCGCCAGCGTGCCGCCCATGGCCTATGACATTGACAGCTATGCCAGCCTGGGTTTGCTCTGGGAAACCCTGTCGGTCAGCCAGATTGAACAGCCCACCGCGGACGACGTGACGCGGGTCAGCGATTGCCTGCTGCACGCCATTGAAGATATCCACAGCCCGGATCTGAAAGGGCGCCTCGGTGCGAGCAATCGCGCCGCCTCAAGCCACGTACGCCAACTGCTGCGGGAGCAATGGTGAACGCCCACGACTTGCTCTGGGGCATGACCCCGGCGCATCTGCCCGCTGATGCGCCGGCCTGGGTGCTGGAGGTGATCAGCGCCGGTCACCCGGTGGTGGTGCGTCGCGCCACGGTCGAGCCGGGTGACGTGGCTGTGGGTGTGCGCGGGCGCTTGCGTGAGCAGCGCTTTGCGGCGCTGATGCCCCTTGTGGCAGTGCAACGACGCGTGACGCCGCAAGATTTGCGCAGTGTGGTCTCGTCGCGGGATCTACCGGCATTGCGCGCGCTTGATCATCTGCGCCCAGTGCTGGCGCAGCAGGACTGGGGCGTCACCGGCAGTGCAGGTTTCGAGCTGGCCAGCGGCATTGAAGCACTGCATGCCCAAAGCGATCTGGATTTGATGCTGTGCACACCCGAGCCACTTGAGCGCAACGCCGCACGCAATCTGTTGGCGTTGTTGGACTCGGCCGAATGCGCTGTCGACCTGCAACTGCAAACCCCGTTTGGCGCTGTCGCCTTGCGTGAATGGGCTGGCGAATCACGCCGGGTGCTGCTTAAAACCACCCACGGCGCGCACCTGGTACTTGACCCTTGGCAGGCCGTGGCATGAGCAGCCTTCTGGTATTTCCGGGGCAGGGTGCCCAACGCGCGGGCATGCTTCAAGCGTTGCCTGATCACGTCCTGGAAGAAGCCAGTGATGCATTGGGCGAAGACGTAAGCCAGCTCGACTCAGTCCAAGCCTTGGCCAACACTCGCGCCGTGCAACTCTGCCTGTTGATCACCGGTGTGGCCCACGCCCGCCAATTGCAACGCACGCCTGATTACGTGGCGGGCCTGTCCATCGGCGCCTACCCGGCAGCCGTCATCGCTGGTGCGCTGGAGTTTGCTGACGCGGTAAAGCTGGTGAGCCTGCGCGGCGAACTGATGCAAAACGCTTATCCACAAGGCTTTGGCATGACCGCGATTCTCGGCCCGCAGTTATCCACAGTCGAAACGCTGCTGGCTGAAATCCACAGCCCGCAAACCCCGGTGTACCTGGCCAACATCAACGCCGACAACCAGACCGTCATCGCCGGCAGTGACGAAGCCATGCAGCGTGTCGCGCAACGCATCAAAGGCAACGGCGTGGCCAAGCGCCTGGCCGTGAGCGTGCCATCCCATTGCGTGCTGCTGAACGAACCCGCCGAGGCATTGGCGCAGGCGTTTGTAACGCTCAAGGCGCCGCGCATTACCTACCTGAGCAGCACCCGCGCGCGGCCGATCCACAACCCCGAGCAACTGCGCGACGACCTGGCTTTCAACATGTGCCGCATCGTCGACTGGCGCGGCACCGTGCAAAGCGCCTACGAGCGTGGTGTGCGCCTGCAAATCGAATTGCCGCCTGGCGCGGTACTCACTGGCCTGTCCCGCCGTGTCTTCGAGCAAGGCAGCGTAATCGCCTATGAAGGCGCACGCCTGGACACCTTGCAGGCCCTGCTGCAAGAGGAGGAGCGCCGCCACCGATAAAGCACCACCCAAGGCTTTCGAAGCACAAAAACAACAATTTCGATGAAGCACTTCGAGGACAACAACAATGATTATTTACGGTGTGGCGTTTCTGGCGCTGTGTACGTTGATCGGCCTGTTTATCGGTGAGTTGCTGGGCAAGTGGATGGGTATTCCGGCCAACGTCGGCGGGGTGGGTATCGCCATGTTGCTGTTGATCGGCCTGGGCAGTTACCTCAGTAAACGTGGGCTGTTTACCGGCAAGTCGGAGCAGGGCGTGAGCTTCTGGGCGGCGGTGTATATCCCTATTGTGGTAGCGATGGCGGCCCAACAAAACGTGTACGGCGCAATCAAGGGCGGGCCGATGGCGATTCTGGCCGGCACGCTCGCTGTAGTGCTGGGTTTTGCCCTGGTACCGGTGTTAGTGCGCATCGGCAACCGCAAGCCTGTTGCGGTTGTTCCCACTAAAGAAGCCGGGTGATCGCCATGTACGAATCCATGATGAAAGTGATCACCGGCTACGGCCTGATCAGTGGTTTTGCCGTGATCGGCCTGACCATGTGGGTGTCCTATTGGATCTCCGACACCTTCACCAAAGGCCGGCTGCACGGTTCGGCCATCGCCATTTTGCTCGGGCTGGTGCTGTCGTATGTGGGCGGCGCGTTTACCGGCGGCGCCAAGGGTGTTGTGGATATTCCGTTGCTGTCGGGCATCGGCTTGCTGGGCGGCGCGATGCTGCGGGACTTTGCCATTGTTGCCACGGCGTTTGGCGTGAGTGTGGATGAACTCAAGCGCGCCGGTTATGTGGGCGTGCTGGCGCTGTTTGTCGGCGTGGGTTCGTCGTTCGTGGCTGGCGTTGGAGTGGCGCTGGCGTTTGGTTATACCGATGCCGTAAGCCTCACCACTATTGGTGCGGGCGCCGTGACCTACATCGTTGGCCCGGTGACGGGCGCGGCGATTGGTGCCAGCTCCGAGGTCATGGCGCTGTCGATTGCCGCCGGGTTGATCAAGGCCATTCTGGTGATGGTGATGACGCCGTTTGTAGCGCCGTTGATCGGGCTGAATAACCCACGCAGTGCGGTGATTTTCGGCGGACTGATGGGCACGTCCAGCGGCGTGGCCGGTGGTTTGGCAGCGACCGATCCGAAGCTGGTGCCATATGGTTGCCTGACGGCGGCGTTTTACACGGCGCTGGGCTGTCTGCTGGGACCGTCGTTGCTGTTTTTGCTGATGCGCGGGTTGGTGGGCTGACCTGAGCCGGCCTCATCAATGATCGTTCCCACGCTCCGCGTGGGAATGCCTCATGTGACGCTCCGCGTCACGCCTTTAAGAGCAGACGCGGAGCGTCCAGGGCTGCATTACCACGCAGAGCGTGGGAACGATCGGTGTCAGGTTTGGCGGTTGGCATACATCCGACACTCCGCCAGCAACGCCAGCAAGTTCGGATCACGCTCCTTGGCCTTCAAAAACACCACGCCAATATGCTGCTGCAACCGATACCGGGGTTGCAGCGGTATGAGCTTCACGCGGTTCTCATACACCGCTGCAATCCGCCCTGGCAGCAACGCATAACCCACGCCTGAACTGACCATGCTCAGCAGCGTAAAAATGTCGTTCACCTGCATCGCCACCTTCGGCTCAAACCCCGCCTGCTTGAACACCCGATTGCCGTCCTGATGGGTGGCGAAGCCTTGGGTGAGGGTAATGAAAGTAGCGTCGCGCACATCCGCCAGGTCGATTTGCTGTTCACGGTCGAAGGGTGAATCGGCTGGAGTGGCGAGGAAGATGTCGTCGGAAAACAGCGCGATCTGTTCGCAGTCGGGGTCGTTGGCGTGGTCGTCGAGGGAGATGAGGATCGCGTCGACTTCCATGTTCTTGAGTTTGTAGAGCAAGTCAAAGTTGGAACCCAGGATCAGGTCGATATTGAGTTCGCTGCGCCTGATTTTAAGGCCCATGATCAATTGCGGCACGGTTTTGACCGTCAGCGAATACAGCGAGCCCAGCTTGAAGCGCTCGGCGGAAAACCCGGCGGCTTCGCGGGTCAGGCGCACGCTGTCGACCACATCGGCGACCAGTTTCTGCGCGCGTTCTTCGAGCACGTAGGCACTTTCCAGCGGCGTGAGGTTGCGCCCTTCATGCTTGAACAGCGGGCAGCGCAGCGCGTTTTCCAGGGAGTGGATGGCGCGGTGTACGCTGACGTTGCTGGTTTGCAGCTCGGCAGCGGCGCGGGCCAGGTTGCCGGTGCGCATGAATGCCAGGAAGATTTCCAGTTTCTTGAGGGTGAATTCTTCGTCGATCAGCATGGCCGTGGCTCGGGTTCGAATGCCGTCGATTGTGCCCCTAAAACCCGTTCACTCCCAGCCATGCGCTGCACAGGCCCAGCACCAGGCGGGTGTACCGAAGGGAACAGGTACAGCCCGCGCACGGTCACAATCGCACCCGGCAAGCCATGCAGGTGGCGATATTGGGGCCGGGCCATGGAGATTGCCGTATGTGGGAGCTGGCTTGCCTGCGATGAGGTCTGTCAATTATTGAATGATGGGCTGACACACCGCTATCGCAGGCAAGCCAGCTCCCACAGGACTCAGTGAGTGATCCATCGGCACGGGGTCGTTGGGCAAAGGCAGAAATGCGTGTTACCTGTAACAGTGCCGGTAGCGTCAGAATGGTCCTGGCACAACCATGTGGTAACGGTTATTCGAGGTGAGTGACACATGTATCACGGGGAACGATTCAACGCCTGGAGCCATTTGGCCGGGGCGGTCGCCGCGTTTGTCGGCGCAGTGTGGATGTTGGTGGTGGCGAGCCTGGACGGCAGCCCCTGGAAGATCGTCAGCGTGGCGATTTATGGTTTTACCCTGCTGGTGCTGTACAGCGCGTCCACCGTGTACCACAGCGTGCAGGGGCGGCGAAAAGAGATCATGCAGAAGGTTGATCACTTTTCGATCTACCTGCTGATTGCCGGCAGCTACACCCCCTTTTGCCTGGTGACGCTGCGCGGGCCGTGGGGCTGGACGCTGTTTGGAATCGTGTGGGGGCTGGCGGTGATCGGCATTTTGCAGGAGATCAAGCCAAGGTCTGAGGCGCGGATTCTGTCGATTGTGATCTACGCGGTGATGGGCTGGATTGTGCTGGTGGCGGTCAAGCCACTGATTGCCGCGCTGGGCACGGCGGGGTTTATCTGGCTGGCGTTGGGCGGGGTGTTGTACACCGTCGGCATCATCTTTTTTGCCCTGGAGGATCGCCTGCGGCATTCCCATGGGATCTGGCATTTGTTTGTGATCGGCGGCAGTTTGCTGCACTTTGTGGCGATCATGCACTACGTGCTCTGACCTGTGGGAGCTGGCTTGTGTGGGAGCTGGCTTGCCTGCGATAGCGTCGGCACATTCAATACCGCTATCGCAGGCAAGCCAGCTCCCACATTACAAGCGTTCCAGCAGCTCTCGCGCTCGGTTGCCGAAAATGTCCAACAGGTTCGCCAACATATGCGGCGGCGGCTCATTCGCGCGGGTCAGGGCGTACAGGGTGATCGGCAACGGCGGCGTGAGCGGGCGAATGCAGGTGGTCGCCGTTGACGCGCCGAGGGCGGTAAACGGGTCGATCACCGTCAACCCGGCACCTGACTCCACCATCGCCCGGGCCAGGGAATAGGTCTGTACGGCAATGCTCACCCGTGGCGGTGGGTCGACGTTTTCCAGGTAGCTGTCGAGCTTGGCGGCCAACGGGTCGGCACTCGACAGGCCAATCAACGGCGCACCCGCCAGGTCCGCCAATGGCAGGGGCGTGCTCAGCTCGGCATCCGACCAATAACCCTTTGACGCCAACGCCACCAAGACCCCATTGGCCAGCACTTGCGTGGTCAGCCCAGGATGGCCGGAGAAGTTCAGCGTCAGCGCCAGGTCAATCTCACGCATCAACAGCTTCTGCACCAGCTCGCGGCTGTGGTCGCTGGACAGCTCACAGGCAATGTCCGGGTAGTCGCGCTTCCATTCCAGAATCGCCGGCGGCAGCAGCGACAGGGCCAGTGCCGGAATCGCACCAATACGCACACTTTGACCCGGCTCACGGCGCAGGCTCTTGGCCAGGCGCCGCACGCCTTGCAGGCTTTCGGTGACTTTCTCGACTTCGCTTTCCAGCGCCAGCGCTTCCGGTGTGGGCTGCAGTTTGCCGCGCACCCGTAAAAACAGCGCAAAGCCCAACTGCAACTCGGCGTGCTGCAGCACCTTGGTCACCGCCGGTTGCGAGACGTGCAACAGCTGCGCGGCGGCGCTGACGGAGCCGGTCTGGCGGATGGCCTGGAAGATTTCGATATGACGCAGGCGCATGGCAAGTCCATAACCTTTGTTTATAGATGACCCATCTTTATTCATTGTCGGCGACCTGTCACCTGGCCCTAGGCTTGGTGCCAGTCAATTCAATAGCGGGTGGCAGCAATGGCCAAGCGGGTTTGCATCATCGGTGGTGGCGTTATCGGCTTGGCAAGCGCCTATGCCCTGGTGCGTGCAGGCCATGAGGTGACAGTGATCGACGCGCGGGACAGCCTCGGCAGCGAGACCAGTTTCGCCAATGGCGGGCAACTGTCCTACCGCTATGTCGCGCCGTTGGCCGACAAAGGTGTGCCGCTGCAAGCCATCGGCTGGTTGCTGCGCGGTGATTCGCCGCTGAAGCTGCGCCCGCGTCTCGACCCGCAGCAATGGCGTTGGATGGCGGCCTTTATCGGCGCCTGCCGTGGCTCGGTGAACACGCGCAATGCCGCGCACCTGCTGCGCCTGGCGTCCTTGAGCCAGGCCACGCTGGAGCAATGGCGCGAAGGCGATCGCCTGGAGGGCTTCGATTGGCGCCGCAACGGCAAACTGGTGACGTTTCGTAACGCCGTCTCCTTTGAGCATGCGCGCAGCAAGGTCAGCAATAACGTGCAGCAGCAAGTGTTGTCCGTGGCCGATTGTGCGCACTTGGAGCCAGCGTTAATGGGCGCCGACTTTCTCGGTGGCATCTACACGCCGAACGAGGAGGTGGCTGACTGTCACGCCTTCTGCCAACGGCTGGCGGCCCGGCTCGAAGCCTCGGGGCGCTGCAGGTTTTTGCTGGGCCGCAAGGTCACTCGCATACGCCACGCCGACGGCGCGGTGCAGGCCATCGAGTTGGGTGACGAGGTGATGGCGGTGGATCAACTGGTGCTGGCGGCCGGGCATCGCAGCGCGCAATTGGGTTTGCCAGGGTTGTCATTGCCACTGTATCCGCTCAAGGGCTACAGCCTGAACGTGCCGATTGGCGCGCATCACCAGGCGCCGAACGTGAGTGTCACCGACTATGACCGCAAGATCGTGTATGCGCGCATCGGCGAGCAACTGCGGGTCGCGGCCATGGTGGATATCGTCGGCTTTGATGCAGGCCTTGAGCCCAAGCGTCTGGCGCTGATGAAACGCCAGGCCATGGAGACATTCCCAACGGCCGGCGATTACACCCACGCGGTCGAATGGGCCGGCATGCGCCCGGCAACGCCCACCGGCGTGCCGCTGATCGGCGCCAGCGCCTATCGAAACCTGTGGTTGAACCTGGGCCACGGTGCCCTGGGTTTTACCCTGGCCTGCGGCAGCGGGCAATTGCTGGCCGAACTGATCAGCGAGCACGCGCCTTCCATTGATATGCAGGGCCTCACGCCCCGCGCCGCTTGAGGATGCAGCCATGACCATCACTCGAATCAGCAGCAACGAGCGCCTCTCTGGCGCCGTCACCTTCAAGGACTTGGTGTTCCTCTCGGGCCAGGTGCCGGGCGACGGCCAGGATGTGGCCACGCAAACCCGCGAAGTACTGGCCAGGATCGACGCACTGCTGGCGCAAGCCGGCAGCGACAAGGATCACGTGCTCAACGCCACTATTTACCTCAAAGACATCGGCAGTGGTTTTGCACCCATGAATGAAGTGTGGTCCGCGTGGTTGTCGCCGGGCATGGCGCCGACACGCACCACCTTGCAGGCCGAACTGGCGCGCCCGACGGTGCTGGTGGAAATCAGCGTGATTGCTGTACGTAAATAACCGCAAGACCAACGGAGAATAACAATGAAAAAAATCCTGTTGACCGGCTGCACCCTGGGGCTGCTGTTTGGCGCACAGGTTCAGGCCAATGAAGCCCCGCTGGACGGCACCTTGAGCAAAATCGCGAATGCCAAGTCGATCACCTTGGGGTATCGCGATGCCTCGGTGCCGTTTTCCTACGTGAGCGACAACAGTGGCAAGCCCATGGGCTATTCGGTGGAGTTGGCGAGCAAGATCGTTGAGCGCATCCAGCAGAAAATCGGGGTGGCCAAGCTGAATGTTAAGTACAACCTGGTGACCTCTCAGACCCGTATTCCGCTGGTGCAAAACGGCACCGTCGACCTTGAATGCGGTTCCACCGGTGTCACCGCCGAGCGGCAGAGGCAGGTGGCGTTTTCCTACGGGTTTATCTATGTGAAGGGCCAACTGCTGACCGCCAAGGACAGTGGCATCCAGGGTTTTGAAGACCTCAAGGGCAAGAATGTGGTGACCACGGCCGGCACCACCAATGAACGCTTTCTCAAGCGCTACAACGCCGACCACAAAGCCAATATGTTTGTGATCAGCGCCAAGGACCATGGCGAAGCGTTCAAAATGCTCGAGACCGGCCGCGCAGTGGCGTTCTACATGGACGATGCGTTGCTCTACGGTGAGCGCGCCAAGGCCCGAGACCCGCACCACTGGGTGGTGGTGGGCAAGGAACAGTCGCGGGAGATTTACAGCTGCATGCTGCGCAAGGACGACCCGCAGTTTCTAGCGGTGGTCAACGAAACGCTCGCCGACCTGTACCGCTCCGGGGAGATCAACGGGATTTACCAGCGTTGGTTTGAACAGCCGATTCCGCCCAAGGGCCTGAACCTGGAGTTTCCGATGACCAGCGAGTTGAAGGCGATAATTGCCAAGCCGGTGAGTGACCCGGTGGAGTGATAGCCGCAATGATCGTTCCCACGCTCCGCGTGGGAATGCAGCCTTGGACGCTCTGCGTCCCAATTTGAGGTCGTGACGCAGAGCGTCACAGGAGGCTTTCCCACGCAGAGCGTGGGAACGATCGGGCGAGGTTAGAAGTCGCCCCAGAGTTGCTGGGCCACGCTCAATGCCACGACTGGCGCGGTTTCGGTGCGCAGCACCCGCGGGCCGAGGCGGGCGGCGTGGAAGCCGGCAGCTTGGGCGGTTGCGACTTCTGCGTCGGTCAACCCACCTTCAGGCCCGATCAGGAACGCCAGGCTCGATGGCTTGGCGTGGCTGACCATCGGCTCGGCCACCGGGTGCAGCACCAGCTTCAAATCCGCCTCGGCTTGCTTCAACCAGTCGGCCAGTAACAGCGGCGGGTGAATCACCGGCACTGTCGAACGCCCGCATTGCTCGCAGGCGCTGATCGCCACTTGGCGCCAGTGCAGCAGACGTTTGTCGGCGCGTTCGTCCTTCAGGCGTACTTCGCAGCGGTCGCTGAAAATCGGCGTGATTTCATTCACACCCAGTTCGGTGGCTTTCTGGATCGCCCAATCCATGCGCTCGCCCCGGGACAGGCCTTGGCCGAGGTGGATGTGCAGCGGTGATTCGGTCTGGCCCGCAAAGCGTTCCGTGAGTTGCACGGTAACGCGTTTTTTCCCGACTTCCAGCAAGGTGCCGAGGAATTCCTGGCCGGAGCCGTCGAACAGTTGTACGGCGTCGCCTTCACCCATGCGCAATACGCGACTGATGTAATGCGCCTGGGCTTCGGGCAATTCATGGTCGCCGATGCTGAGCGGGGTGTCGGTGAAAAAGCGGGACAGTCTCATTTCTGTTCTCTGGAAGTGGTGTGCAGAGCGGACGCGGAGCGTGGGAACGATCATACAAAACCTGTGGGAGCCGGGCTTGCCCGCGATAGCGGTAGACCCGACACCCGATCAGTTGAGTGAACTCAATTAACCCGGATCCCGAAAGCCTGGGTGAAAATCTTGTGGCACCGCAACACTGACAGTGCTGTTGGTGGCGATATCGATCCCTTCGCTGGCGACTTCAGCCAGGAAGTCGATCTGTTCCGGCGTTATCACATACGGCGGCAGGAAATACACCACGCTGCCCAGCGGCCGCAGCAGCGCACCGCGCTCCAGGGCATGCTCGAACACCTTCAAGCCACGGCGTTCCTGCCACGGGTAGGCGGTTTTGGTGGCTTTGTCCTGAACCATCTCGATGGCCAGCACCATGCCGGTCTGGCGCACTTCCGACACGTGCGGGTGGTCCACCAGGTGCGCGGTGGCGGTGGCCATGCGCTGGGCCAGGGCCTTGTTGTTTTCGATGACGTTGTCTTCTTCGAAAATATCCAAAGTCGCCAAGGCTGCCGCGCACGCCAGCGGGTTGCCGGTGTAGCTGTGGGAATGCAGGAAGGCGCGCAACGTCGGGTAGTCGTCGTAGAAGGCGTCGTACACATCGTCGGTGGTGACGACCGCCGCCAATGGCAGGTAACCGCCGGTGAGGGCTTTGGACAAGCATAAAAAGTCCGGGCGGATGCCGGCTTGCTCGCAAGCGAACATGCTGCCGGTGCGGCCGAAGCCGACGGCGATTTCGTCGTGAATCAGGTGCACGCCATATTTGTCGCAGGCTTCACGCAGCAGCTTGAGGTACACCGGGTGGTACATGCGCATGCCGCCGGCGCCCTGGATCAGCGGCTCGACGATCACGGCGGCGACGCTGTCGTGGTTTTCGGCCAGGGTCTGTTCCATGGCCAGGAACATGTTGCGTGAGTGTTCTTCCCAGCTCATGCCCTCGGGGCGCAGGTAGCAATCCGGGCTTGGCACCTTGATGGTGTCGAGCAGCAAGGCTTTATAGGTTTCGGTAAACAACGGCACATCGCCCACGGACATCGCGGCAATAGTTTCGCCGTGGTAGCTGTTGGTCAGGGTGACGAAGCGCTTCTTGTTCGGCAGGCCACGGTTGAGCCAGTAGTGAAAGCTCATCTTCAGCGCGACTTCGATGCACGACGAGCCGTTGTCGGCATAGAAGCAGCGGGTCAAACCTTCAGGCGTCATCGCCACCAGGCGTTCGGACAATTCGATCACCGGCTGGTGGCTGAAACCGGCGAGGATCACGTGTTCCAGCTGATCCACCTGGTCCTTGATGCGCTGGTTGATGCGCGGGTTGGCGTGGCCGAACACATTGACCCACCAGGAACTGACGGCATCGAGGTAGCGCTTGCCTTCGAAGTCTTCCAGCCATACGCCTTCGCCACGTTTGATCGGGATCAGCGGCAGTTGCTGGTGGTCTTTCATCTGGGTACAGGGATGCCACAGCACCGCGAGGTCGCGTTGCATCCACTGGTTATTCAAGCCCATCGGTTATCTCCTCGAAGCGGCCCTGCGCCCGGCGCAGGCGAAACAATCGCGCAAGCCTATGCAATGCCAGGCGGCGTCACAACCCATTACGGATGAATTGGCAGTAAAGGCAGGACGATCTGTCACGTTTATCAGGAATAGTCCTTAATCCATTGTTAACGTACTGTGCATACTCTCTTGATCGTATTTCTCGATATTTCAAAGCGAAATTTTCCGCTTTAATTCGATAGGTAAATCGCTAGTCTTGGGCACAGTTCTTACGGGATTTGGGACATGCAGCTACGTAATTCATCGGCCCGTTATGGCTGGGTCAGCATTGTTTTGCACTGGGGCGTAGCCCTGGTGGTGTTCGGTTTGTTCGCGCTGGGCCTGTGGATGGTCGGCCTCGACTACTACAGCGCCTGGCGCAAAGACGCGCCCGACCTGCACAAGAGCATTGGCATCACGCTGTTCGCCATCATGCTGGTGCGTATCGTCTGGCGCATTGTCAGCCCGCCACCGCCACCTTTGGCCAGCTACAGCCGCTTGACGCGTATTGGCGCTGCGTTTGGCCACGCGTTCCTGTATCTCGGGCTGTTTGCCGTGATGATCGCCGGTTACCTGATTTCCACCGCAGACGGTGTCGGTATCCCGGTGTTTGGCCTGTTTGAGATTCCTGCCGTGGTTTCCGGGCTACCGGACCAGGCAGACAACGCCGGCTTGGTGCATTTGTACCTGGCCTGGGTGTTGGTGGTCTTCGCCGGTTTGCATGGCGTGGCCGCGTTTAAACACCACTTTATCGATCGTGATGCGACCCTGACACGAATGCTGGGACGCAAAGCCTGATGTTCAACCTCGACTCACAAGGAATAGAAAGCATGTTGAAAAAGACTCTCGCCGCTCTGGCAATCGGTTCCGCACTGCTGTCCGCAGGTTCGGCGATGGCCGCTGATTATGTTGTCGACAAGGAAGGCCAGCACGCCTTCGTTGACTTCAAGATCAGCCACTTGGGCTATAGCTTCATCACCGGTACTTTCAAGGATCTGGACGGTAAGTTCAGCTTTGACGCCGCCAAGCCTGAAGACAGCAAAATCGAGTTCAACGTCCGTACCGCCAGCGTGTTCACTAACCACGCCGAACGTGACAAGCACATCGCCAGCAAAGACTTCCTGGACGTTGGCAAGTTTGCCGATGCCAAGTTCGTCTCCACCAGTGTCAAAACCACCGGTAAAAATGCTGCAGGCCAAGTTACTGCCGACGTGACTGGCGACCTGACCTTTCATGGCGTGACCAAGCCGATCGTGGTCAAGGCCACGTTCCTGGGCGAAGGCAAGGATCCATGGGGCGGCTACCGTGCCGGCTTTGAAGGCACTACCAGCTTCAACCGTCAGGACTTCGGCAAGCAGATGGACCTGGGCCCAGCGTCCAACACTGTTGAGCTGTACGTGACTTTTGAAGGCGTAAAAGCGAAGTAATTATTTCGCTGTTTCAAACGCCAAGCGCCGACCTCAGGGTCGGCGTTTTGCTGTGCGCTGTTCAAAGGCTTTCTTGATACGTCGTCACTTGGCCCTTGAGCCAAGTGTGCAATAAGGTCAACTGCGCCGACGGTTTGCTGCCCGCAGGCCAGACTATGTAATAGCGTGAGGTGTGCGCCGGTTCAATGTCGGTGAGCCGGACCAGCTCCCCGCGTTGAATCAGTGCATGGGCAATCGAGCGGCGTGTCAGCGCGACGCCGTGCCCGAGCCGCACAGCTTCGAGCATCAACGTGGAATCGGTGAACTCCAGCGGCGCTTGCGGACGTTGCCCCTCGATACCTGCGGCGCCCAGCCAGATCGGCCAGCTCTCACTGGCGTGCAGCAAAGGCTGCTCAAGGACGGCTTGCGCCGTGTCCGGCAGCACGCCGTGGTTGAAGTCGCGCGCGGCGACCACCAGCAATGAGTCACCCATCAGCGTTTCGCAATGCACATCCGGCCACTGGCCATGACCGAAGCGAATCGCGCAATCAAGCGGGCCTTGCTCGAAGCTGGCGAACTCCATGCTCGACTCCAGCCGCAAGTGCAGCTCGGGGTGAGCCGCCCTGAAATCATGCAGGCGCGGCAACAACCAATGCATGGCGTAGGAAGGCAGCACCGAAGCGGTCAGCTGTGGGTGCCTGGTTTTTGCCATCAGTTTTTCGGTGATCCCGGCGATTTCGCCCAGGCCCTGCCTGATCTGGTAGGCATACACGCGGCCTTCATCCGTCAGCATCAGCGTGCGCTTGTTGCGCATGACCAAAGCGAGGCCCAGATACTCTTCAAGGGCGCGAATCTGATGGCTGACGGCACTGTGGGTCACGTGCAGTTCGAGGGCGGCCAGGTTCACTTTGCCCAGTCGGGCCAAGGCCTCGAAAGCACGCAGCGCGGCAAGGGGAGGCAGTTTCAAAGTGTGAATTCCTTTCACAGAAAAGCCTAATAATAGCCGCTATACGTGAAATGAGTGGGCTATCAATAATGGCGGCAAGTTATTTATTCAAATAACACCGTGTTGAAACTGTCGGGAGTTGTGCGCCATGATTGATGAGATTCAAGCGTTTCTGAACGATTACTTTAGTGTGTTGCAAACTCAGGATTTGAATACGTTCGATCAAGTCTTTCATCGTGGCTGCGTGTTATACAGCGCACAGAACTCGACCGTGGTCGTGCGGCCGTTCGAGGAATACCGGACCATGGTTCAAGGCCGAAAGTCGCCGCAGGAAGGCGGTTTTCCGCAGCTTGATGAGGTATTGATGATTGACG
The DNA here is from genome assembly GCF_002742565.1 of Pseudomonas sp. 2995-3. Classification (NCBI taxonomy): domain Bacteria; kingdom Pseudomonadati; phylum Pseudomonadota; class Gammaproteobacteria; order Pseudomonadales; family Pseudomonadaceae; genus Pseudomonas; species Pseudomonas sp. 2995-3. The sequence continues at coordinate 318,961 of NZ_LJSB01000315.1, forward strand.
TGATGTCGCCGGAAATGGCCATCGTCAAAGTGCGCTTGCGCTTGTTCAATAACGTGATGGTTGATTATTTGAACCTGATGAAAGTTGACGGTCGCTGGATGATCTTTGCCAAGCTTTTTCATAAGGCCGGTGAAGTGGCTGATCAATAAGCTAACGCCTGGATGCAAAAACGCCCCGATTAATCGGGGCGTTTTTGTTAGCGTCGAAAACTCAGCGGTTGCGGGTCAGCAGCGCTGGTTTTTCACCACGAGGGCGGCCTGGCAGTTGATCCAGCTGCTCAGGTGTCGGGAAGCGATCCGCTTTCGACTCCTTGTGGATGATCTTCGGCGCCGGACCACCGCGCGGGTTCTGCACGGCGGGTTCCGACAAGCGTGGCTGGTCGTCACGAGCCGGACGGCGGTTGTTGCTGCGCGAGTCTTCACGACGGGCCTGGCCGTCACGGGGGGCGCCATTACGCGGGCCGTTGCGCTTGGCAGGTGGCGTACCGGTGGTACCGCCGCTGCTGTTGCGCGGGCCATTTTGACGACCGCCCTGTGGCTGGCCGCCACGTGGAGCACCCGTGCCTGCGCCCGCACCTTGTGCCGGGGCACCTGGACGGCGGCCACGGCCCTGGGCCGGCTTGGCCTGAGGCACGTAGTCAACGCGGTTACCGAAGTTATCCACATCGTCGTCGAGGAACTCGTCCGGGGCGCGGTCGGCAGCGGCACGTGGCGGCTGGCTCGGCTGGCGCTGTTCGCGGGCCGGGGTGCCTTCACGGGGCTTCTGCTCACGGGCTGGGCGTTCGCCACGGCCGTTGGTAGGCGCTTTTTCCTTGCCGCCTTTGTCTTTGCCCTTGTCGCGGCGGCCACCGCCACCACCGCCGCCGTTCGGGCCATCGCCCTTCGGACCGCGTGGGTTGCGTGGGTTACGCACGTCCGGACGCTCGCGCGCTTCAGGCTTTTCGGCCTCCACGGCGCTGGAGTCGAAGCCCATCAGGTCGCCGTCGGCGATTTTCTGCTTGGTCATGCGCTCGATGCTTTTCAGCAGCTTTTCTTCGTCCGGAGCGACCAGGGAAATGGCCTCGCCCGAACGACCGGCACGGCCGGTACGGCCGATACGGTGCACGTAATCTTCATCGACGTTCGGCAGCTCGAAGTTGACCACGTGTGGCAATTGGTCGATATCCAGGCCGCGCGCGGCGATATCGGTGGCGACCAGGATGCGCACAGTGCCGGCCTTGAAATCGGCCAGGGCTTTGGTGCGCGCGTTCTGGCTCTTGTTACCGTGGATGGCGACGGCCGTGAGGCCGTGCTTGTCCAGGTACTCGGCCAGGCGGTTGGCGCCGTGCTTGGTGCGGGTAAACACCAGCACCTGCTCCCACGCGCCGTGGGTGATCAGGTGCGCCAGCAGCGAACGCTTGTGGCTGGCGGCCAGGCGGAATACGCGTTGCTCGATACGCTCGACCGTGGTGTTCGGCGGCGTGACTTCGATGCGTTCCGGGTTGTGCAGCAGCTTGCCGGCCAGGGCGGTGATGTCTTGGGAGAACGTTGCCGAGAACAGCAGGTTCTGACGTTTGGCCGGCAGGCGGGCGAGGACCTTTTTCACGTCATGGACAAAGCCCATGTCGAGCATGCGGTCGGCTTCGTCCAGCACGAGGATTTCCACGTGGGACAAATCGACGCTGCCTTGGCCGCACAGGTCGAGCAAACGACCCGGGCAGGCTACCAGCACGTCAACACCACGAGACATGGCCTGAACCTGTGGGTTCATGCCGACGCCGCCGAAGATGCAGGCGCTGACGAACTTCAAGTCGCGGGCGTACAGCTTGAAGCTGTCGTGCACTTGGGCGGCGAGTTCGCGGGTTGGGGTCAGGACCAGTACGCGGGGTTGGCGCGGGCCGTGACGCTGGGATTTGTCCGGGTGACCGTTGGGGAACAACCGCTCCAGAATCGGGAGGGCGAAACCACCGGTTTTACCAGTACCTGTCTGCGCCGCAACCATCAGGTCGCGACCTTGCAACACGGCGGGAATGGCCCGCTGTTGCACCGGAGTAGGCTCGGTATAGCCCGCTGCCTCGATGGCGCGGACTAAAGCCTCGGAGAGACCGAGGGAAGCAAAGGACATGAGTAATCCTGTTTTAGTTAGGGCTTGGCCCAAAGGGATAATCTTGCCGGGCGTGAATGGCGCTTAGGGGAGCGCAACCCCGTCCGGTCCTGCTGCGTCTGGCGGGCACTCCACCGGCTCGCGCGGGCTGAAAGCTGCGCAGTAGCTGGGTTAGGTGCCTTTTTCAAGACCTCAGCGGCCGGGCGTGAGCCTGGCGGAAAGGCCGGAGTATAACAGAGCAATCACGGCGCGCCGCTTTCCTGCTGCTCAACGGTGTGTTCAGGGGCGGTATTGGCTTGGATTCCGCCATATTTGGCGCTTAAGGCTGCGTAGGCAGGCTCTTGCTTGAAGCGCTTGAGCTCGGCGGCGAAGCGTTGCACCAGCAGGTCCATGCCGGCGCCACGGCGCACGGCTAAAAATTGCGGCTGGCGGCTGACCACCAGCGGCGCCTGGCTGACCTTGCCTTCCAGGCCCATGGCCTTGATCACATGCTGGCCGACTCGACGGTCCGTAATCACCAGGTCAATGCGGCCCAGCGACAGTTTGCCGAAGTTGGCCTCATGGCTGGGCGCCGGCTCGCGGTCGAACAGGCTGGATTCGCTGAAGGCCTCGCCATACAGATAGCCTGGCGACGTGCCGACCGTCAGCCCGCGCAGGCCATCCAGGGTCTGGGCCGGATGAGGGCGGTCGTTGGCATAGAACAGCACGAACTCGACAGCCGACAACGGTTCGCTGGGGTAAAGCAGCAAAGCGTCGCGCTCATGGCTGTGGAAAATATCCAGTGCGCCATCGGCGTGGCCCTGGTCCAGCATGGCCAGGCAACGTTTCCAGGGCAGGAATTGCCACTCCACCTCCACCCCCAGGCGTTGGAACACGATCATCGTGGTTTCGTAATCCAGGCCGCGCATGCTGCCGTTGTCGTCGTACACATAAGGTGCCCAAGGCTCGGTGACAACGCGCAATTTCTCGCCGTAAGCGGTGAAGCTCAGGCAAGCAAAAAGCACAGCGGTCAACAGCTTGAGAATGACGGGCATCCCCTGAGGTTACGATGCTCCTGCGCTAAAGAGAAGCTCTGGCACACGCATTCGCGGGCAAGTTGATATGGCGCATTAAAAGCAAAAGGCCCTCGTATAAACGAGGGCCTTGGCATTACCAAACAAGCCTTAGCGTGGCAGCTTGAGGTTATTCCAGATGGCCAGGCTGGGTTCAGTCTGGTTCAGGGTGTAGAAGTGCAACCCTGGTGCGCCACCTTGCAGCAATTGTTCACACATCTGCGTGATCACCTGCTCGCCGAACGCCTGGATGCTCTTGACGTCATCGCCATAAGCTTCCAGTTGCTTGCGCACCCAGCGTGGGATTTCAGCACCGCAGGCGTCGGAGAAACGCGCCAGCTTGCTGTAGTTGGTGATCGGCATGATGCCCGGCACGATAGGGATATTCACACCCATGGCCCGTACACGCTCGACAAAGTAGAAGTAGCTGTCGGCGTTGAAGAAGTACTGGGTGATCGCGCTGTCGGCACCGGCATTGGCCTTGCGCACGAAGTTCTGCAAATCGTCTTCGAAATTACGCGCCTGTGGGTGCATCTCCGGGTAAGCCGCCACTTCGATATGGAAGTGATCGCCGCTTTCTTCACGGATGAAGCTCACCAGGTCATTGGCGTAGCGCAGCTCGCCGCTGGCCATGCCCATGCCGGACGGCAGGTCGCCACGCAGGGCGACGATGCGCTTGATGCCGGCTTGTTTGTATTGGGTCAGCAGGCTGCGCAGGTCGGCCTTGCTGTCGCCCACGCACGATAAGTGCGGAGCGGCGGGAACTTTGACTTCGCTTTCGAGCTGCAGCACGGTGTTGATCGTGCGGTCACGGGTCGAGCCGCCGGCGCCGTAGGTGCAGGAGAAGAAGTCGGGGTTGTAGCTGGCCAACTGCTTGGCAGTCGCCATCAGTTTTTCATGCCCAGCATCGGTCTTGGTCGGGAAAAACTCGAAGCTGTAGCGACGGTCTTGGGACATGGTCGTACCTATGGAAACTCAGAATACCGGTGTGGGAGCGGGCTTGCCCGCGATGCAGGCACCTCGGTTTTTCAGCAATACCGAGGCGATGCTATCGCAGCGGTGCGGCGATCCGACAAGCCAGCTCTCACAAAAGCCAGCTCCCCTATGGCAGCTGGCACTGGGCCGATCAGTAACGGTAAGCGTGCGGCTTGAACGGACCTTCGACGGTCACGCCGATGTAGTCGGCCTGGGTCTTGGTCAGTTGAGTCACCACGCCGCCGAAGCCGCGGACCATTTCCAGGGCCACTTCTTCGTCGAGTTTCTTCGGCAGTACTTCCACGGTCAGACGCTCGGCTTTCTGGGCCGGCGACAGGTCGGCGTACTTCTGGCCGAACAGGAAGATCTGCGCCAGGACCTGGTTGGCGAACGAGCCATCCATGATGCGGCTTGGGTGGCCGGTGGCGTTGCCCAGGTTAACCAGACGGCCTTCAGCCAGCAGGATCAGGTAGTCGTCGTTCTGCGGGTCGAAATCGCCAGCGCCGGTACGGTGAACCTTGTGTACCTGCGGCTTCACTTCTTCCCATGCCCAGTTCTTGCGCATGAAAGCGGTGTCGATTTCGTTGTCGAAGTGGCCGATGTTGCAGACTACAGCGCGCTTCTTCAGGGCTTTGAGCATGTTTGCGTCGCAAACATTCACGTTACCGGTGGTGGTCACGATCAGGTCGATCTTGCCCAGCAGGGCTTTGTCGATGCTCGCTTCGGTGCCGTCGTTCTGGCCGTTGATGAACGGCGAAACCACTTCGAAACCGTCCATGCACGCTTGCATGGCGCAGATCGGGTCAACTTCGGAGACTTTAACGATCATGCCTTCCTGACGCAGAGACTGGGACGAACCCTTGCCCACGTCGCCGTAGCCGATTACCAGGGCTTGCTTGCCCGACAGCAGGTGGTCGGTGCCGCGCTTGATGGCATCGTTGAGGCTGTGACGGCAGCCGTACTTGTTGTCGTTCTTGCTCTTGGTCACCGAGTCGTTGACATTGATGGCCGGGATTTTCAGCTCGCCCTTGGCCAGCATGTCCAGCAGGCGGTGTACGCCAGTGGTGGTTTCTTCGGTCACACCGTGAACGCGGTCCAGAATCTGCGGGTATTTCTTGTGCAGCAGCTCGGTCAGGTCGCCGCCGTCGTCGAGGATCATGTTGGCATCCCATGGCGCGCCATCTTTGAGGATGGTTTGCTCCAGGCACCACTCGTACTCTTCTTCGGTCTCGCCTTTCCAGGCATAAACCGCGATACCGGCAGCAGCGATAGCAGCAGCGGCCTGGTCCTGAGTCGAGAAAATGTTGCAGGACGACCAACGTACTTCGGCGCCCAGGGCAACCAGGGTTTCGATCAGCACGGCAGTCTGAATGGTCATGTGGATGCAGCCGAGGATCTTCGCGCCTTTGAGCGGCTGCTCAGCGGCGTACTTGCGGCGCAGGCCCATCAGGGCTGGCATTTCGGATTCGGCGATAAAGGTTTCGCGACGGCCCCAGGCAGCGAGGGACATGTCGGCGACTTTGTAGTCGGTAAAACCTGCAGGCGTGATTACAGCGCTCATGAAGAGCCTCCATTCGTAGTGTGCGAATGGGCGCCGTTGTGCGTTTAGTATCCAGCTGGCTAACCAGGCCGAACAACGCCCCATCCGAGCCTGACAGGTTGAACCTGCTGCAGCGCCCCTCGGACAGGTGGCGGGAGAACGGTATCAATCGAAGATGACCGTTTTGAAGCGGTGGCGATTATAGCCGTGTGCGCGGCACTTCCCAAGCCTTTCTGTCGGCCACATGCAGATCGTGCATGGGCATGATAGGCAATGGTGCATAGAGCTTGGGCGCGGGCTCTGCCATGATGTTGCCCATCATTCGGCAAGACGCTTTGGAGTGACCATGAACTTCCACACCCGCAAATGGGTAAAACCCGAAGACCTCAACCCCAACGGCACCCTGTTCGGCGGCAGCCTGCTGCGCTGGATCGACGAAGAAGCGGCGATCTACGCGATTGTTCAACTGGGCAACCAACGCGTGGTGACCAAGTACATCTCCGAAATCAACTTCGTCAGTGCCTCGCGCCAGGGTGACATCATCGAACTGGGCATCACCGCCACCGAGTTCGGCCGCACCTCGATCACCCTGACCTGTGAAGTGCGCAACAAGATCACCCGCAAAAGTATCCTCACCGTAGAGAAAATGGTGTTCGTCAACCTGGGCGAAGATGGTTTGCCGGCACCGCACGGGCGTACAGAAATCAGGTACGTCAAAGACCAGTTCAAAGACGAAACCGAGTAACTGCGAACCCAGCGGCGGCGGGCATTGAACGCTGGCGGCTGGCGACAGGTCGTACCTGAACAACACCCACCTGTTCAGGTACACCCATGGCGACTCAAGCAGACGGCAAAACCCCCAACCTGTCGCAGGAAGAGCAACAGGACGTCGACAACAACCAGCCGCCCCGCGCGGCGGTGCTGCACGAAATCATCCGCACCCAGGGCGATCAGGAACTGGAACGCAATGTGGCTGCGTTGTGGTGGTCGGCGTTGGCGGCCGGCCTGACCATGGGCCTGTCGCTGATGGGCATGGGGTTGCTCAACTCGCGCCTGCCGGATGGCGAAGCTTTCAAGGTGATCGCCAGCTTTGGCTATTGCGCGGGCTTTCTCGCGGTCATCCTCGCGCGCCAGCAATTGTTCACCGAAAACACCCTGACCGCCGTGCTGCCGGTGATGAGCAAGCCGACGCTGGCCAATGCCGGCCGCCTGTTGCGGTTGTGGACGGTGGTGCTGGTGGGCAACCTGTGCGGCACCTTGCTGGTGGCCTACGTGATGCTGCACCTGCCGATCTTCGACACCAAGACCGACATGGCCTTTCTCGAAATCGGCCGCAAGGTCATGGAAAACGACCCCGGCCAGATGTTCGCCAAGGGCATTATTTCCGGCTGGATGATCGCCACCATGGTGTGGATGATCCCGTCCATGGAAAGCGCGAAGATGTTCATCATCATCCTGATCACTTACCTGATGGCGCTGGGGGACTTCACCCACATCGTCGTCGGTTCGGCGGAAGTGTCGTACCTGGTGTTTGCCGGCGAACTGCCGTGGAAGGACTTCTGGCTGGTGTTCGCTGGGCCGACCCTGGCAGGCAATATCATCGGCGGCAGTTTCATTTTTGCGCTGATCAGCCATGCGCAGATTCGCAGTGAGAGCAGCTTGCCGGGCAAGCCCGCAGACCCGCGCCATCCCCAGCGGGTGAACAAGGACGAGTAAGCTGATTCGTCATAAATGAATGGCAAAGTCGCTGCGCGGTTTTCCATTCATGAAAGAAGGATCTTTATGCGGACTTTCCCTTTTTTGCGGGGGCGCAGTTGGTGCACGCTGGTATTGGCGGTGGGCGTTTTCGGCGTGGCACAGGCCAAGGATGATGCTGCGGATCGCTCCGTGACCATCGAAAAGCAAACTCAGCGCTACGTGATCAATGCCGACGGCAGCTATGTGGTGGATGCCGATAAGGTCGTGCTGATCAATGAAGAGCGGGCCATCAGGTCCAGTGCCCAGCAAGCGGTCAGTTATAACCGCTCATTGGATAGCCTGGAGATTATCGAGGCGTTCACGCTCAAGCCCGATGGGCGCAGGGTAATGGTCACCGCGCCACAGATCAGGGAACAACAGGAGCAGGCCTCGGCCAATGCTCCGATGTTTCAGGATTCGCGGGTCAAGGTGGTGATTTTTCCTGAGGTGGCAGTGGGTGATCGTCTGAGCTTGCGTTACAAGCGAATACGCCACACGGCGCTGTTTCCTGGCGAGTTTACCGACTTCTCCACGGCGAGCTTGAGCCCCACGCTGGATTACTCCCTGATCTACGACTTGCCGGCCGACAAGCCTTTGTACGCCGAGGCCCGGGGTTTCAAAGCCTCCACTTCGGCCGCAGCGGTTGGGCGTAAGGTGTACCGATGGGACTACGTGCCGGCCGACAAAACCCGGCCCGAACAAGGCGCGGTGGCCTACACCGACTATGGCCAACTCCTCGCTGTTTCGACCTTTGCAACCTACAAAGACCTGGCCAGGGCTTATGAGGCACGTGCCAAGGTTGAGGTCACACCGCAAATCACCGAATTGGCGCACAGGCTCACCGCCGACCAGCCAACGCCTCGGGCCAAGGCCCTGGTGCTCAGCGATTGGGTGCGCAAGAACATCCGTTATGTGGCGGTGTACATCGACGCCGGCGGCGTGGTGCCGCACCTGGCGCAATCGGTGCTGGACAACCGTTACGGCGACTGCAAGGACCATGTGGCCCTGCTGGAAGCCATGCTCAAGGCCGTTGGCATCGACAGCTCACCGGTGTTGATCAACGCCGGCAATGCCTATGTTTTGCCCAAGGTGGCGGCGTTACGCGTGCTCAACCATGCGATCACCTATGTGCCAAGCCTGGACCTCTACCTGGACTCCACCGCCAGTTTCATCGCTGCCGGTTACTTGCCACTGCAGGACTTGGACAAGCCGGTGTTGTTGACGCGTACTGGCGAGATGGCACGTACCCCGGCCACTCAGCCGAGCAAGCTATCGAGTGAACTGGTGTTCAAGGTCGATGACAAGGGCGCGGCAGACTTTACGCAAACGTCCCTCGCCGAGGGTTGGCGTACCGAAGCGACGCGTTTTTGGATCAGGTCTCAGCAGCCGGCGGAGCGTGATCAGATGATCCAGAAAATGCTGCGCAGCTCAGGCCAGGCGGGCAACGGCACCCTGCAAACAGATGCGCTGGACGGTGATGCGTCCGGCTTCAACACCACGTTGGCCGGGCGCACGGAAAACCTCGTCAACGTGCCTGGGCCGATCGGTGTACCGGCACTCAGTCGCCTGGGAAGCTATATCGCCCAGGATGTGCAGGTCCTGTCGGTAGAAAAGAAGCGGGTGCAGAACTTCACCTGCTTTGCCGGCGAGAGCGTTGAAAAGGCCCGCTTCGAGTTCCCCGCGTCGTTGACTATTCTGGCGCTGCCCAAGACCGTTTCGCTCAAGGGCGCGGATGTAACCTACGACGCCAGTTATGAGCGCAGCGGCAATACCGTGCTGGTTTCCCGCACGCTTGCCTTTAACCACCCCGAAGCGGTGTGCAGCCCTGAGTGGTTCAAGAGTATGCAGCCGATGATCGAGGCGATGTTCAATGACCTCAAAAGCCAGATCATCGTGCAGGCCCATTGATCGCAGGCGCCGGCGGCGAAATGAATCCGCCGCCGGCCTCAATCAGTGAGCCTCGGTTGGCGGTGCAGGCTCATCTTTGGTCACATGCTTGACCAGCTTGCCGATGCTCAAACCCTGCAACAGGATCGACGACAGCACCACGATGTAGGTGATGCTCAGCAGCAAGTCGCGTTCCGGGCCAAGCGGCAGGGCCAGCGCCAGTGCTACCGAGACGCCACCGCGCAAACCACCCCAGGTGAGAATGCGGATAGTGCCGCGTGGCACCGTGCGCCAGCGGCGCAGCAACAGGATCGCCGGGGCCACGGTCAGCAGGCGTGAGGCCAGGATCGCCACGGCCAGCAAGCTGGCGGCCAGTACGTGCAGCCAGTTGAACGGCAACAGCAGCAGCTCCATGCCGATCAGTGCAAACAGCAGGGCGTTGAGCATGTCATCGAGCAACTCCCAGAAGCCGTCGAGGTAGCGGCGGGTCATGTCGTTCATGGCCAGCTTGCGCCCCAGGTTGCCGATGATCAGCCCGGCCACCACCATGGCAATCGGCGCCGAAACGTGCAGTTCGGTCGCCATTGCCGAACCGCCGATCACCAGCGCGAGAGTCAGCATCACTTCGATCTGATGCTGCTCGATGCTCTTGATCATCAGGTACACCAAGTAGCCGATCAGCCCGCCGAACACCACGCCGCCAATCGCTTCATGGGCGAACAGCATGGCCGTGGCGCCGACGGTCGGTGTTTCGCCCAGCTGTGCGATGCCCAGCAGTACGGTAAACACCACCACTGCGGTGCCGTCGTTGAACAGCGATTCGCCGACGATGGTGGTTTTCAGTGGTTTGGAGGCGTTGGCGGTTCGCAGCACGCCCAACACCGCAATCGGGTCGGTGGGCGAAATCAGTGCACCGAAAAGCAGGCAGTAGAGGAAGCTGACGTGCCAGCCGAACAGGGCAAAGATGTAGTACGCCAGGCTGCCGATGACCACGGTGGCGATCAATACGCCGAAGGTCGCCAGCAGGCCGATGGGCCAGCGATAGCTGCGCAGGTCGTTGAGGTTGACGTGCAAGGCGCCGGCGAACAGCAGGAACGACAGCATCCAGTTCATCAGCAAGTCGCCGAAGTCGATCTGGCCGATTAACTGCTGGATACGTTCTTCGAGGCCTGGGTAGCCGATAAGGCTCAGGCCTTGCAAAATCAGGGAGAACACCAGGGCCGTGACCATCACACCGATAGTGGGCGGCAGCCCGATAAATCGGTAGTTCACATAGGTGAGCAGGGTGGTAAGGCAAATAAAGGCGGCGACAAGTTCAAGCATCCGAGGTCCTTGGAAGTGAGGGAAGGTCGTTATTGCTGGGATGGACCGCACCAGCTGCGGGATGTTTCAAGGCACCGGCTAAAAGCCTGATAGAACCTTTCGGCGCGCCTCGGTTCATAGCCGGTGAGTGCGATATTGCAGTTATAGTGCTAAAACTCTAATTTCTATTTAAAACAAAAAAAGGAATCCATCATGACGGCCGCTTTCTGGTGTGTGTTGATCGCAATATTCCTGCCTTACCTGTGCACGGGGGTGGCCAAGTTCAGCGGTGGCAAGTTCGGCCCGCGGCAGAACCACGACCCGCGTGCCTTCCTGGATACCGTCGAAGGCGTCGCCAAGCGCGCCCACAATGCCCAGCTCAACAGCTTTGAAGTGACGCCTGCGTTTGCAGCGGCGGTAATCATCGCGCACCTGGCCGGTACGGCGTCGCTGGTGACCATCAATGTACTGGCGGTGCTGTTTATCACCAGTCGGCTGCTGTACATCATTTGCTACCTGGCCGACTGGGCGATGCTGCGTTCGCTGGTGTGGGCGGTGGGGATGGCGTTGATTGCGAGTTTCTTTTTTGTGTCGATCTAGAGGTTTGACGTAATTCCCTGTGGGAGCTGGCTTGTGTGGGAGCTGGCTTGCCTGCGATTCGGGCACCTCGGTATGTCAGTTACACCGCGGTGATGCTATCGCAGGCAAGCCAGCTCCCACACAGGCCCGCACACATGGGTTCTTCAGCGTTATTCAGGTGCCGGCAGGCGCATCCTGCACGTGGGGCAACGCCGCGCCCTTGGGCCACAGCATCCAGATCTGCCCCTGCTGCTTCATATTCCCCGCCAGCTCACCCGCCGCGTCACCGGTGCCCCAGAACAAGTCTGCGCGCACTTCGCCGGTGATCGCGCCGCCGGTGTCCTGCGCGGCGACGGGCCGTGCGATGGGCGAGCCATCGGGTTTGGTGGTCGACAGCCACAACAGGCTGCCCAGCGGAATCACCTTGCGGTCCACCGCCACGCTGTAACCCGCCGTCAGCGGCACATTCAGTGAGCCGCGCGGGCCTTCGTTGCTGTCCGGGCGGGCGCTGAAAAACACGTAGCTGGGGTTGCTCGCCAACAATTGCGGAATGCGCTGCGGGTTGGCCTTGGCCCAGGCGCTGATGGCGCCCATGGTCACGTCTTCTTTTTTCAGTTCGCCTTGCTCCACCAGCCAGCGGCCGATCGGGCGGTACGGGTAACCATTCTGGTCGCCATAGCCCACGCGCAATTGGCGCCCACCGGCCAGTTGAATACGCCCCGAGCCTTGAATCTGCAGGAATTGCAGGTCCATCGGGTTGGTCAGCCAGGCAATCGGCTTGGCAGTGGAGCCTTGGCCGTTGATGGTGCTGGCGTCGTCATACGGCTTGAGTACACGGCCCTCGAGGCGGCCGCGCAGGCGCTTGCCTTTGAGTTCCGGGTAGATGCTTTCCAGGTTGACGATGATCAGGTCGTCCGGCACGCCGTACACCGGCACATGGGCGGTGGCGGTTTCGGTCAGGCTGCCGGGGTAGACCGGCTCGTAGTAGCCGGTGATCAGGCCATTGGGTGTGTTGTCGGCCGAGCGCAGGCCGAACACATCCAGGCGCTCCTTGAGAAAATCGCGCACGGCTACGGCATCGCCCGGTACGGTGGTGGCGGCGGCACAGGTTGCGCCCCACACCGGATCAGCTTTTAGGCGCTGGCAGGCACTGCGCCAGGATTCAAACCCGGCCAGCAGGTCGCTGTCGGAAACCACCGGCAGCGCTTCCCACGGTGCACTGACATAGGTGGCGACGGCATGGGGCTTGGCCGCTTCATCTTTTTTGCCGGTGTCTTTGCCGCCATCGCAACCGGCCAGCAGCGCAACCATCGGCAGAGCCCACACCATTCGGCGGCTCCAGCGTTTCAAGGTGACATTCATACACGTAATTCCTGAAGCGGTTGCCTGCGCCGCAGCGCATTCGGGCAACCCTTATTATTAATAGGGCTATTGGTCTTTGCGGGCGGGGCGAGGATACTGGCCGCCGTTTCCCGTGACCCTGAAGCCATCATGACTTTTAAAAAACTGACCGTGGTATTGCTGGCCTGCCTGACCTTGTCCGCCTGCGGCGGTGTCGATCCTAATTCGCCGCTGGGCCAACGCAAGGCCATCTTCAAGCAGATGCTCAAGACCGGCGAAGACCTGGGCGGCATGCTGCGTGGGCGTATCCCGTTCGACGGCGCGAAGTTCGCCGAAGGCGCGGTCAAGCTCGATGCGTTGTCCCACGAACCGTGGAAGCATTTCCCGAGTGTGCGTGAGGAAGATCACACCAGCGCCAAGGATACTGTGTGGCAACAGCAGGCACGCTTCCAGGAGCTGGCCCGAAACCTTGAAACGGCTACCGGTGAATTGGTAATCGCAAGCCAGGTGCAGCCCTACAAGGCCAGCAACCTGGGGCCTGCGGTGCAGAAAGTCGAAGATGCCTGCACGGCCTGCCATAAACAGTTTCGCGACCACTGACCGGTTTTATTTGTCGAGTTCGTCGACAGCCTCCTGCAGTTCTTTGCGCGACTGAGCCAGCTTGTCTTTGCGTTTGTTGATCTTGTCGGCATCGCCTTTTTTCATCGCCTTGTCGAGGTCGGCCTGACGGCGGGTGACTTCGTGCTTGGCGTCGAGCACTTTGTTCTCGCGTTCTTTGCGCAAGGACGCATCGGTGCAGTGGGCGGTGACTTCGCTCAGGGCTTTTTCCAGGCCGGCTTGTTGTTCGCTGTTGCCATGGGTCTTGGCTTGTTCGATTTGTGCGCTGATGGCCTGGCGCTTGGCGGCGCAGCCGGTGAGTTCCGGCACTTCTTCGGCGGCCAGCAGCGGCATGTTCGCCAGGCTTACGGTGGCCAACAAGGCAAGTGGGGCTAGAAATTTCATGTGAGGCTCCAAGGTCGCAATCGGATGGCAGGGTGAATTCTGCCGGGAGTAAAAGTGGCCGGGTTGGGCTTAAAACCCGTCAATTCCAGCCACGCGTAATGTTTCAGCTAACGCTTGTACTTGCGGGTCGCGAAAAAAAGCGCTCAATTGCGCCGCGCGGCCCGGGCCAATGCCGTCGGTGGCCAGCCAGGCTTGCGTGTCTTTGGCTGCCAGGGCCTGCCAGCCACCCTCCAGATCGTTGCGCGCCGAAGGCGGTACGCCCAGGGCTTTTAGCCATTGTGCAAAGGGCCGTTGCCGCGCGCTTTGCAGGCTGTCGAGCACCCGGGCACGGCGGCGATCACCGAAGCCGTCAATGTTAGCAAGCTCTGCCGCATCCAGGGTTAACCAATCGAGAATGCCTGCGATTAGACCGGCCTGGATCAATGCGTTCCAGGTCTCGCGGCCCATATAAGGCAGGGCCAGTCCCTGGTTGCTGCTCAGCCAGGTCAGGCGCGCGAGCAATTGCTCTTCGCAGCCAGGGTCCAGTTGCCAACAACTCAAGGCGTGGAAGTTGCGCGCATCCGGTACTTGCACCGCCACCCTGGTCTCGTTGCGCAGGATCACTTGCTCCAACCGAGGAATCACTTGGCCGGCAAGGCTGATGGAGACCTGATCGCCGGGGCGGATATCCAGTGCATGCCAGTGTTTCAAGGAGCCGACGCTGACGCGGCGGATTTGCCGGTCGTCCAGTCGCACCGACTCCAGTTCCAGAATGGGCGTGATACGCCCCGTGCGGCCGATCTTGAACTGCACCTTGCGTACCAGCGCCAAAGCCCTGGTTATCGGGTATTTCCAGGCGACCGCCCAATACGGCGCGCTGACCTGCCAGCGCTTGGCAGGTGCGTGCCGGGCCTGGTGCAGCACCACGCCATCGCTGGCAAAGGGCAGCGGATGGTTGTACCAGTACCTGCGCCAATGCGCGGCTTCAGTGAGGTTTTGCACGGGATGGCTGTAGCGGCGGCTATCGGTGAACCCCCAGCGCGCCAGGGTGGCCAGGCGCGTGCTGAAGTCTGTCGGGCCGTCGGGCCAGGCCCAGACGAATAGCCCGATCCTGGAGGCCTCGGCATCGCTTAACTGTCGGCGATTCATCAGCCCCGCCACTTTGCTGCGGGCACTGAGCCCGCCGTGTTCGGACTGCACATGATCGTCAAGACGCCAATAGAGTTCGCCTTGCAGCACCAGGTCGATGGGCTCTGGCAGTTGCTGGACAATGCCCTGGATCTTGCGCGCGGCGGCTGTCCAGTCCTGACCGAGCAGGCCGTCGCCACGGCTGATGAGCTGGCTCAGGCGGCCTTTGCGATACACCAGCGTCACCGCAACGCCGTCGACCTTGGGCTGGATCCAGACGTCCTGGCGTGTCTTGAGCCACTCACCCACGGCCCCTTCATCCACCAGCTTTTCCAGGCCGGTATGAGCGACTGGATGAGGCTGCGTACCGCGTGCACCTGCCAGCGGGTTATCAGCCGTCGACTGCGTTTGCGCAAAACAGGCCTGCCACCGCGCCAGGCGCTGTCGGGCCTGGTCGTACAGCTCGTCGCTGACCGGGGACTGACCGAGCCGGTGGTAACTGTCATCCCAGAGCTTGAGCTGTTCAGCCAGGGTGCCGACCTGTGAGCGTGCCTCTTCGGGGCAGTCTTCGGCCCAGGCTGGAAACGCCAGGGCGCTGAGTAGAAGGGCAATCAGTAAATGCATCATGAGCATCCTTGCTCGGAAGGGACGCTCAGCCTAAGTGATCCAGGCGGCCACAAAAAAGCCCCGGCAGTGCGGGGCTTTTTACCGGGTGTTACCAGTTACTTGAACAGGCCGCCCAACGCCTTCACGGCATCGTTCTTTTCCATCTTGGCTTCCTGTGTTTGTTGCTTGGCATCGACCTTGGCCTGGGATTCTGCCAGTTTGTTACAACCTTTGTTGAGCTGCTCCTGAGCCGCTTTAAACGCCTGGACGCTCAGCAGGTCGTTCTTGGCTTGCGCCGCATCGATCTTGGCTTGCAGGTCTTTGGCTTGCTGCTGACAGTCGCCGGTTTTGCCGCCTAGCTGAGTGCTCAAGGCGCCACCCAATGCACTCAGGTCGGCGGCATGGGCCGGCAGGGCGAACAGGCAGAACAGCAGGGCGGCAGGAGCGAGCGTGGAAATGCGCATGAAAAACCTCAATGTTCGATTGCTTGCGCGCTGGTCTATCCCGGGCTGGCGCAAGGCAATATCCAAATAAGGTGAGAGGCCCGAGAGGGCGCGGATTCTAGAGGGCCATTATTTGGCCTGCAAGCATTGGATCCAAAAAATACGAAAGTCATCACGCAGACAATAAAAAGCCCCGTCGGGCGAACCCGGCGGGGCTTTTGGTGCAACGCGTGCTTACAGGCCGGCGGCAGTGCGCAGGTCGTTGGCGCGGTCGGTTTTTTCCCAGGTGAAGGTGGTGAAGGTGTCGTCGCCGACAGTCTTCTGCGCAGGGGTACGGCCGAAGTGGCCATAGGCTGCAGTGTCCTGGTACATCGGGTGCAGCAGGTCGAGCATGGTGGTGATTGCGTAAGGGCGCAGGTCGAAGATCTCACGCACCAGCTTGACGATCTTGTCATCGCTGATCTTGCCGGTGCCGAAGGTATTCAGCGAGATCGACGTAGGCTGGGCTACACCGATCGCGTAGGAAACCTGGATTTCGCAACGCTCGGCCAGGCCGGCCGCGACGATGTTCTTGGCCACGTAACGACCGGCGTAGGCCGCCGAGCGGTCAACCTTGGAGGGGTCTTTACCCGAGAACGCACCACCGCCATGACGGGCCATGCCGCCGTAGCTGTCGACGATGATCTTGCGACCGGTCAGGCCGCAGTCGCCCACTGGGCCGCCGATGATGAACTGGCCGGTCGGGTTGATGTGGAACTGAGTGTCTTTGGTCAGCAGTTCGGCAGGCAGCACGTGCTTGACGATCAGCTCCATCACGCCTTCACGCAGGTCGGCGTAGGACACGTCCGGGTTGTGTTGGGTCGACAGTACAACGGCGTCGATGCCCACCACTTTGCCGCCTTCGTAACGGCAGGTGACCTGGGACTTGGCGTCTGGACGCAGCCATGGCAGCACACCGGATTTACGTGCTTGCGCCTGGCGCTGTACCAGCTGGTGCGAGAAGGTGATTGGTGCCGGCATCAGCACGTCGGTTTCGTTGCTGGCGTAGCCGAACATCAGGCCCTGGTCGCCGGCGCCCTGATCTTCAGGCTTGGCGCGGTCCACACCCTGGTTGATGTCGGGGGACTGCTTGCCGATGATGTTCATCACGCCGCAGGTCGCGCCGTCGAAGCCGACGTCGGAGCTGTTGTAGCCAATGTCGGTGATCACGTCACGAACGATCTGCTCCAGGTCGACCCAGGCCGTGGTGGTGACTTCACCGGCGATGATCGCCACGCCCGTTTTCACCAGAGTCTCGCACGCCACACGGGCGAACTTGTCTTCAGCAATGATGGCGTCCAGCACCGCGTCAGAAATCTGGTCGGCGATTTTGTCCGGATGCCCTTCAGACACGGACTCGGAGGTGAAAAGGGAGTATTCGCTCATCTCGATGTTTTCCTGATATTTACCGATGGTGAGTGTCGCCAGTCGGTCGCTGAAAGTGGCGGACCTGGATCTGGAAACCATTACGTAAACCTACATAGAGGCTTTCCCCGGGAACGAGTCCCGCAGCGGTGGCCCAACGGGCCAGATCGTCCTGTTCAAAACCCAACCAGAGATCACCGCAGGCCTCCTTGGCCCAATTCTGGTTGTGGCTGCATAAATCTGTGACCAGCAGGCTGCCGCCCGGTTGCAGCAAATTCGCCATCTGCTTGAGGGCTTCGGCGGGGGCCGCAAAATGGTGCAAGACCATGTTCAGCACCACGCAATCGGCCAGCAGGCTGGTGTCATTCAACGCGTCGGCCAACTGCAGGCTGACGTTGCCCAGCGCTTCGCGCTCGCACAGCTGGCGCGCCAGTTCAAGCATCGCCGGGCTGTTGTCCAGCGCGGTCACCTGCTTGAAGCGACGTGCCAGTTCCGGCAGGAAGCCACCGTCGCCGGGGCCAACTTCCAACGCCGTCGCCTCATCACTGAAGCTCAGCTTGTCCAACAGCGCCAGTACGCTTTCGCGGTATTGGGGCAAACCGGCGATCAAGTCCTGTTGGGCGCGAAACTTCTCGGCTACCCGTGAGAAAAAGTCCTGGCTGGCGGCGGCGCGTTGCCCGTGGACCTGGCTGATGCGCGACTGCACATCGCTGGGCAGGCCCAAACTGTCTACCTCTTCGAGCAGGGCAGCGTGCAGCTTGCCGCCGAGCAGCTCGGTGTGGGGCAGGGCGCGGCGATAGAAAATCGCATTGCCTTCGCGGCGCGTAGCCACCAGCTCGGCCTGGGCCAGCACCTTGAGGTGGTGGCTCATGCCGGATTGGCCGATGGCGAAGATCTGCGCCAGTTCCAGCACCCCAAAAGAGTCGTTGGCCAGTGCGCGCAACACGTTCAGGCGCAACGGATCACCAGCGGCCTTGCATAAGGCAGCCAGCTCATCGCCGTCGTCGGGACGCAGGGAGGGCACGGGTAGGTTCATAAGGCCAGCAGTCTAGTGACGGGTGGAAATCCCCGCAAGGCCAATATCAAAAAGTTTTGATATTGGTCGATAATCGGTAGTTATAAGCAGCCGCTATAACCTTTAGACGAACCGGTGGGCTGTTTCTGCAAGCCAATGCCGGGTAAACCGCAGGAAAAACACCTACAAGTGACTATCTGTCATTGCCCGCAGGCGGTGGCTGAGGGAAAATGCCGGTCCTTTTTTCCGTTTCTTCTACTCAAACTCCAGGAGATCAGCGATGCCCAGCCGTCGTGAGCGTGCCAACGCCATTCGTGCCCTCAGCATGGATGCCGTGCAAAAAGCCAACAGCGGCCATCCCGGTGCCCCGATGGGCATGGCGGATATCGCCGAGGTACTTTGGCGTGACTACCTGAAGCACAACCCAAGCAACCCGTCGTTCGCTGACCGTGATCGGTTCGTGCTGTCCAACGGCCACGGCTCGATGCTGATCTACTCGCTGCTGCACCTGACCGGCTACGACGTCACCATCGATGACCTCAAGAGCTTCCGCCAGCTGCACAGCCGCACCCCGGGCCACCCGGAATTCGGCTACACCCCAGGCGTCGAGACCACCACTGGCCCGCTGGGCCAGGGCCTGGCCAACGCCGTGGGTTTTGCGCTGGCGGAAAAAGTATTGGGCGCGCAGTTCAACCGCCCTGGCCACAACATTGTCGACCACCACACCTACGTGTTCCTGGGTGATGGCTGCATGATGGAAGGCATTTCCCACGAAGTCGCGTCCCTGGCCGGCACCCTCGGCCTGGGCAAGCTGATTGCCTTCTACGATGACAACGGCATCTCCATCGACGGCGAAGTCGAAGGCTGGTTCACCGACGACACGCCAAAGCGTTTCGAAGCCTACAACTGGCAGGTGATCCGCAACGTTGACGGTCACGATCCGGAAGAGATCAAGACCGCCATCGACACCGCGCGCAAGAGCGAGCAGCCGACCCTGATCTGCTGCAAGACCATCATCGGTTTCGGCTCGCCGAACAAGCAAGGTAAAGAAGACTGCCACGGCGCCCCACTGGGTGACGCGGAAATCGCCTTGGCTCGTGAAGCGCTGAAGTGGAACCATGGCCCGTTCGAAATCCCGGCTGATATCTACGCCGAGTGGAGCGCCAAGGAAAAAGGCCTGGCCGCCGAAGCCGAGTGGGACCAGCGTTTTGCTGCCTACTCCGCCGAATTCCCGGAATTGGCCAACGAGCTGGTGCGCCGCCTGGCCGGTGACCTGCCTGCCGACTTCTCGGAAAAAGCCTCGGCCTACATCGCCGAAGTCGCGGCCAAGGGCGAGACCATTGCCAGCCGTAAAGCCAGCCAGAACACCCTGAACGCCTTTGGCCCATTGCTGCCTGAGATCCTCGGCGGTTCGGCTGACCTGGCCGGTTCCAACCTGACCCTGTGGAAAGGTTGCAAAGGTGTCTCGGCCGAAGACGCCAGCGGCAACTACATGTACTACGGCGTGCGCGAGTTCGGCATGAGCGCCATCATGAACGGCGTGTCCCTGCACGGCGGCCTGGTGCCTTACGGCGCGACCTTCCTGATGTTCATGGAATACGCGCGTAACGCCGTACGTATGGCCGCGCTGATGAAGAAGCGGGTGATCCATGTGTACACCCACGACTCCATCGGCCTGGGCGAAGACGGCCCGACGCACCAGCCGGTCGAGCAACTGACCAGCCTGCGTACCACGCCGAACCTGGATTGCTGGCGCCCAGCCGACGCGGTGGAATCCGCGGTGGCCTGGAAGCACGCGATCGAGCGTAAGGACGGCCCTTCGGCGCTGATCTTCTCGCGTCAGAACCTGCAACACCAAGTGCGTACCGACGCGCAGATCGCCAACATTAGCCGTGGCGGTTATGTGCTCAAAGACTGCATCGGCGAGCCGGAGTTGATCCTGATCTCCACCGGTTCCGAAGTCGGCCTGACTGTTCAAGCCTACGACAAGCTGACCGAGCAGGGCCGCAACGTTCGCGTGGTGTCCATGCCGTGCACCAGCCTGTTTGAAGCCCAGGATGCCGACTACAAGCAATCGGTATTGCCGTTGCAGGTCAGCGCGCGTATCGCCATCGAAGCGGCGCACGCCGACTACTGGTACAAGTACGTGGGCCTGGAAGGCCGCGTGATCGGCATGACCACCTACGGTGAGTCGGCGCCGGCGCCAGCGTTGTTCGAAGAATTCGGTTTCACCTTGGAAAACATCCTGGGTCAGGCTGAAGAGCTGCTGGAAGACTAAGTCAGTCTGCGTTGTCTGTACTGGCGCCATCGCGGGCAAGCCCGCTCCCACATTTGGATCACGGTCTAATGTGGGAGCGGGCTTGCCCGCGATGGCGTCAGAACATTCAGCACCGAACTCACCTTGATCGAGAACCCCATGCCTCAACCGCGTCCCTACAAAGTTGCACTCAACGGCTACGGCCGCATTGGTCGTTGCGTCTTGCGTGCTCTGTTCGAGCGAGGGGCGGCGGCCGGGTTTGAAATTGTGGCGATCAACGATTTGGCTGACATGGCCAGCATCGAATACCTGACACGCTTTGACTCCACCCACGGCCGCTTCCCCGGCGAAGTGCGGGTCGAGGGCGATTGTCTGCATATTAATGGCACCTGCGTGAAGGTCTTGCGCAGTGCCACCCCCGAAGGCATCGACTGGAAAGCACTGGGCGTTGACCTGGTGCTGGAATGTTCCGGTGTCTACCACACCCGTGCCGACGGTCAGCGTTTTCTCGACGCCGGCGCACCGCGTGTGCTGTTTTCCCAGCCGATGGCCAGCGAGGCGGATGTGGACGCCACCATCGTCTACGGTATCAACCAGGATTGCCTGACCGGCGATGAACTGCTGGTGTCCAACGCCTCCTGCACCACCAACTGCAGCGTGCCGCTGTTGCGCCTGCTGGATCAGGCGATCGGCATCGATTATGTGTCGATCACCACGATTCACTCGGCGATGAACGACCAGCCGGTGATCGACGCCTATCATCATGAAGACCTGCGCCGCACGCGCTCGGCGTTCCAGTCGGTGATTCCGGTGTCTACCGGCCTGGCCCGTGGCATCGAGCGACTGTTGCCGGAACTTGCCGGGCGAATCCAGGCCAAAGCCGTACGGGTGCCGACGGTGAATGTGTCCTGTCTGGACATCACCATGCAAACCGTCAGCGACACTGACGCGACGGAGGTCAACCGGATCTTGCGCGACGCCGCCACCAGCGGCCCGCTCAAAGGCCTGCTGGCCTACACCGAGTTGCCGCACGCCAGTTGTGATTTCAACCATGACCCGCATTCGGCGATTGTGGATGCCAGCCAGACCCGTGTTTCCGGCCCCAGGCTGGTGAACATCCTGGCGTGGTTCGACAACGAATGGGGTTTTGCCAACCGCATGCTGGATGTGGCAGAGCACTATCTGCACATCGCTTCTAAACAACCTCAACAGTAATTCAGGAACTGCGACCCATGACCGTGTTGAAGATGACCGACCTCGATCTGCAAGGTAAGCGCGTACTGATTCGCGAAGACCTCAACGTCCCAGTCAAGGACGGTGTTGTCACCAGCGATGCGCGAATCCTGGCCTCGCTGCCGACCATCAAGCTGGCCCTGGAAAAAGGCGCGGCCGTGATGGTCTGCTCCCACCTGGGTCGCCCGACCGAAGGTGAGTTCAGCGCCGAAAACAGCCTCAAGCCTGTAGCCGACTACCTGAGCAAGGCCCTGGGCCGCGACGTGCCGCTGGTAGCCGACTACCTGGGCGGCGTCTCTGTTGCGCCTGGTGATATCGTGCTGTTCGAAAACGTGCGCTTTAACAAAGGCGAGAAAAAGAACAGCGACGAACTGGCCCAGCAATACGCGGCCCTGTGCGACGTGTTTGTGATGGACGCTTTCGGCACCGCGCACCGCGCCGAAGGCTCGACCCACGGCGTGGCCAAGTTCGCTAAAGTTGCCGCGGCTGGCCCATTGCTGGCTGCTGAGCTGGATGCATTGGGCAAGGCGCTGGGTGCTCCGGCACAACCGATGGCTGCCATCGTGGCCGGCTCCAAAGTGTCGACCAAGCTGGACGTGCTCAACAGCCTCAGCCAGATCTGCAACCAGCTGATCGTCGGCGGCGGCATCGCCAACACCTTCCTGGCCGCAGCCGGGCATCCGGTGGGCAAGTCGCTGTACGAGCCAGACCTGCTCGACACTGCCCGCGCCATCGCCGCCAAAGTCAGCGTGCCGCTGCCGGTGGACGTGGTGGTTGCCAAGGAATTCGCTGAAAGCGCCGAAGCCACCGTCAAGCTGATTGCTGACGTGGCGGCGGACGACATGATCCTGGATATCGGCCCACAAACGGCGGCTAACTTTGCGCAACTGCTGAAAGCCTCCCAGACCATTCTGTGGAACGGCCCGGTCGGTGTGTTTGAGTTCGACCAGTTCGGCAACGGCACCAAAGTGCTGGCCAAGGCGATTGCCGAAAGCTCGGCATTCTCCATCGCCGGCGGCGGTGACACCCTGGCCGCCATCGATAAATATGGCGTTGCTGACCAGATCTCCTACATTTCTACCGGTGGCGGCGCATTCCTCGAATTCGTCGAAGGCAAAGTGTTGCCGGCCGTTGAAGTGCTGGAAACCCGAGCTAAAGGTTAAGGCTCGTGATCCGGAAAAGGAGCATTCCCATGATCAAGTCGTTGGCACTGGTGATCGCAGCGGGCCTGTTGGCCGGCTGCGGCAGCACGCCAAGCGCTGTGCCCGAGGCGCAAGCGCCTGGGGCTGCGCCGAAAAAAAGCTGCTACCAGGCCGACTGGCAGGCCGAAACCATGCCGGTGATCAACAAGCGCATCGGCAATGAACGGCTGGAACAATACGACGCCGCGCCCAACGGTCAGGAACAGGGTTGCCCATGACGGGTCTGATCAACTAACCGACAGCAGTGGCGGCCCTTGGGGTCGTCGTTCGAGGAGTGGCAATGAAAGGCGTTTTCGCCCTCGCAGCCCTGGCCTTGTTGGCCGGTTGCAGCAGCATGAACATGTTCAACAAGGCCGCAGAACCGGCAGACAAATGGACCACCTGGACCTGCGACAGCAAGGCCGAGGTCAACTGGCGCTTTACCAATGCGGCCCGTTCCGAAGTGGATGTACGCCTCGGTGGTTCGGACCAGGTTTATCGCCTTAAACAAGAGGTTGCCGCCTCGGGCGTGCTGTACAGCGACGGCCAACTGGCGTTTCACACAAAAGGTGAGGAAGGCCTGGTTTACTGGGTCGCCACCGATGATTTGATTGGGCGTGGCTGTAAGGCCCAGTAAGAACACGGTCTCAAAATAGATGAGATCAAAATGTGGGAGCTGGCTTGCCTGCGATTGCGGTGGGTCAGCAAAACAAATGTTGTCTGATCTGCCCCCATCGCAGGCAAGCCAGCTCCCACATTGATCCGGTTCCAAAGTCACTTATGTGCGAACCGGACACTGCAATAACGATTCAGCAGCTCAAGCTTAACCCCTTGATCTGCAATAACTTGAATAGCAGCCGCCGCTACGGCAGGCTTGCACGATTAACGACCCTCGACCGGGAGAGACAACACAATGGCACTTATCAGCATGCGTCAAATGCTGGACCACGCAGCCGAGTTCGGCTACGGCGTCCCAGCCTTTAACGTCAACAACCTTGAGCAGATGCGCGCCATCATGGAAGCCGCTGACAAGACCGACTCCCCCGTGATCGTCCAGGCTTCGGCCGGTGCGCGCAAATACGCCGGCGCCCCGTTCCTGCGTCACCTGATCCTCGCCGCTATCGAAGAATTCCCGCACATCCCGGTGTGCATGCACCAGGACCACGGCACCAGCCCTGACGTGTGCCAGCGCTCCATCCAACTGGGTTTCAGCTCGGTAATGATGGACGGCTCCCTGGGCGAAGACGGCAAGACCCCAACCGACTACGAGTACAACGTGCGCGTAACCCAGCAAACCGTGGCCATGGCTCACGCCTGTGGGGTTTCGGTTGAAGGCGAGCTGGGCTGCCTGGGTTCCCTGGAAACCGGTATGGCCGGCGAAGAAGACGGCATCGGCGCCGAAGGCGTGCTGGATCACAGCCAGATGCTGACCGACCCGGAAGAAGCCGCTGACTTCGTGAAGAAAACCCAAGTTGATGCCCTGGCCATCGCCATCGGCACCAGCCACGGCGCCTACAAGTTCACCAAGCCACCTACTGGTGACGTGCTGGCTATCGACCGCATCAAGGAAATCCACAAACGCATCCCTAACACCCACCTGGTGATGCACGGCTCTTCCTCGGTCCCGCAAGAATGGTTGGCGATCATCAACCAGTACGGCGGCGACATCAAAGAAACCTACGGCGTGCCGGTTGAAGAAATCGTCGAAGGCATCAAGTACGGCGTGCGCAAGGTCAACATCGACACCGACCTGCGCCTGGCGTCCACCGGCGCAATGCGTCGCCTGATGGCTACCAACCCGAGCGAATTTGACCCACGTAAATTCTTCGGCGCTACCGTAACGGCCATGCGTGATGTATGTATCGCTCGCTACGAAGCGTTTGGTACTGCCGGTAATGCTTCGAAGATCAAGCCGATCTCGTTGGAAGCGATGTACCAGCGTTACCTGAAAGGTGAGTTGAACGCCAAGGTGAACTGAGCCTTAAGCGTTTAAAAAGAAGCCCGCAGCGATGCGGGCTTTTTTGTGGCCGGGATTTGATCAGGCAGCGGTATCGAAACCTCGGTGCTCAATGACGCGGAACACGTCGCTCACGTCCTGCACCAGAATACGTGCGGTATTGGCCACGTTATTCAGGTCGCGCTCGGCGAAGTCCGGGAGGCTGGAGCAGGCCATCAGGTTGAGGTGTTCGAGGGCGGCGTTGAGGCGTTCGCGCAGGCAGGCGTGGAGGTCGGGCAGTGGGGCGGCGCTGTCGATCAAGAGCACCGGTGAATCGGTGGCGGATTCGGTGCAGGGGTAGAAGCGGCGGGGCGGTAATGGGTCGGTCATGGTGAATCCTTAACTCAAAAGAAGAATGACCACCGTTTGCTGCGAAACAAATTAGGTGGCAGCTGTACGCGGGTTCGCAGACCGAGGAGTTAAGACCCGGCAGACCCGAAGGCCTCCCACGCACAGCCGCCATAACAAGGACGGCCGTCGGCGGAGCGCCGGGGCCGTTTGTGACGGGTGCAGTATTAACTCGGTAGGGCTGCGAAACCCTATCGCTGTTCTCAGCGACGGGGCGAACTATAAGCGGCGATCTGTCCGCCCGCAACGGTCGTGTAGGACCAACCTCGATCCCCGAACCGATGGAGATCCAATGTGGGAGCCGGGCTTGCCCGCGATGGCGGTGTGTCAGGCACTGCTGATGGTGGCTGATACACCGCCATCGCGGGCAAGCCCGGCTCCCACAGGGTTCGGTGGTGTGTTTAAGAGGTCGTAGTAATCAGGGAATAGTCTTTGTGTTTGTCGGAGTTTGCCTACGAATAGTGGCGACTCAACAGTTGTTTGCGATCGGAAGCATCCTAAAGCCGGTCAGTAGAACGCACAGTGTCTTGATGGTTTTTCTGTTTTATTTGTACACCATTGAAAGTGCGCTTTTATCGCCTTCGAATCATTTAAGGTTGGGCTTTGAAATGTATTCGATGAGAGAGAAGTGATAATGAACTTTATTAAAGCTGCTGGCATTTTCATTGCGTTGATGGCAGTGGGCTCTGCTGCGTCGGTCTATGGGAAAGGCAGGGTATATACAGCGTCTGTTGACGATAAGGGAACGGTCTATGCGCAATCGCCCACGTGGATTAAAGAAGTAAAATTGACTGCGCAACCTGACTACTTTTCAGAGTATAAAGTTAGATTCGTGCCCGGTGTTTTTAAAGAGGTGCCGAGCTTCTGTACGGTGTCGGTGACGGATGTGTACTCTAATGAACGTATCTTCTATGGTCACGCCAAGTTGGGTGGGCTGCCGGCGATCAATTACATTAATGTATTGACACTCATGGTGGGTGATAACAAACCCGCCGGCGATTCTTCAATGGGCTTTATGCTGATGTGCGTTGATTAAACCCACTAAGAGGCCCCGTTACTAACGGGGCTTCTTTCACGCTCTACTCGTGATCAATATCTAACTTGGCAAACGTCACCCGTGCGCCTTCCTTGCTGTCGCCGTTGTTGTCCTGCACATACACCCCTGCCTTGAAGTACAGCGGTTTCGCACCCCACGCGGCGCCTATGCGCTCGTTCCATTCGCCATCTGCGGCATACACATTGAGCAGCCCGGCTTTATTGAGGTTGATCACGTAGGTAAAGCTCTTGTTGAGTGGCACATTGGAGGCGACGGTGACCACGCGCCCCTCACCATCATCCGGGCGCATGCGCACCTTGGCGACGATGTTGCCGGTCTGGGTTTTTTCCTTGAATTGGTACTCCAGTTTGATCAGCGGTTTCTGGCTGTCATACGCGTGGATCTGGCCGATAACCACTTTGCCGCTGGAGGGCACCTGGTTGACGGCCACGGTGGCGCGCAGGAAGTTGTTGGCTTCGTTGTAAGTCCAGTTGCGCAGGCGCCCATCGGCGTAGGTTTCGCGTAACTCGCTGCGTGGGTAGATGGCGTTTTCGGTGCGGGTGCCGGTCACGGGTGTCCAGAATTGCACGTTGCTGCCTTCGGCCTGGAAGTACTGGTCCTTGAAGCCGCTCAGCAGCTTGGGGGTGTCGATGGTCGTGGGCGGGGAGCCGACCGGGATGCTGAGGTTCCAGGTGGAAAGGTCGATCATGGTGTTGGCCTTTTACAGAGGGTGAAGGCTTTAGCCCGAGGGCTGTACAGGTTCTTTATAGGCGGTGGTTGTCCGGTTGTTAAACAGTTTGTGGCAAATTATTGGCGTCAGCTAAATGCCAAAAAGCCATGTTTCCCACAGGCCGTGGGCTGTAGGGCTTGACCGTTAGTCGGCTTCCTGAGCTTTGGCGCAATGATGGCATCCACGTCACTTCTGCTTTTTTTAAAGCGGGGCTAGAGTGAGCCCTCAGTGTTTGTCCGGTTTTTGTAGCAGAAGTGACCGGTGCAGCCCCTCAAGGAAGAGACGTAGCATGGATTGCGCTCCACACCCCGGCGATGGCAGTTCGGTTCTTTTGGTCGTCGATGACTACCCGGAAAACCTCATCAGCATGCGTGCGCTTTTGCAGCGTGAAGACTGGCACGTGATCACGGCCGCTTCCGGGCTGGAAGCCTTGGAGTTGCTGCTTGCCCACGAGGTCGACCTGGTCTTGCTGGATGTACGCATGCCCGGCATGGATGGCTTTGAAGTCGCACGCCTGATGCGTGGCAGCCAGCGCACACGCATGACGCCGATTATCTTTCTCACGGCCCACGCCCAATCGTCCGCCGCTGTGCAGGAAGGCTATGCCAGCGGCGCAATCGACTATCTGTTCAAACCCTTTGACCCGCATATCCTCAAGCCCAAGGTTCAGGCTCTGCTGGAGCAGCAGCGCAACCGCCGCGCCTTGCAGCGCCTGAGCCACGACCTGGAGTTGGCGCGTGCCTTCAACGCCTCGGTGCTCGACAACGCCGCCGAAGGCCTGTTGGTGGTGGGCGAGGGCAGTGTGATCGAGTACGCCAACCCGGCGATTTCACGCTTGCTGAACGCCACCATGGCCGAGTTGCAGGGCGAGAGTTTCTTAAGTTTCCTGCAAAAACCCCATGTGCCTGCGTGGTTGAGTTTCCCGATGTACGAGGCGTACCGCCGGGGTGAAACGTGGCGCCAGCACGACGCGATTTTGCGCACCGGCCGTGGCCAGCAGGTGCCGGTGGCGTTGTCCTGCGCGCCGCTGCCCGCCGAGCAGAGGGCCATGGTGGTGACCGTGCTGGACATGTCCGAGGTACGCCATCTGCACCAGCAGTTGGAGTTCCAGGCCGTGACCGATCCGTTGACGGGGCTGTTGAACCGGCGTGGCTTTCACCAGGCGGTGGAGAACATCTTGCTGCGCAGCGAGCGTAACGAGCAGTCGCTGGTGTTGCTGTATCTGGACCTGGACGGTTTCAAGCGGGTCAATGACTCGTTGGGCCACGACGCGGGTGACCGCGTGCTGCGCTGGGTCTCGGAGCAGATGCAGGCCTGCTTGCGCTCCTGCGACATTCTCGGGCGTATGGGCGGGGATGAATTCACCGCATTGCTGGAGTTGGAGTGCCCGGAGCAGGCCGCCAAGATTTCGGAAAAACTGATCGAAAGAGTGTCTGTGTGCCAGCAAGTGGACGGTTTGGAGGTGATGCTTGGCGTCAGCATCGGCATCGCGACGTTCCCGGACTGCGGCTCCGACCTGAGCGGCCTGTTGCGTGCGGCGGATATCGCCATGTACGAAGCCAAGCGCGCGGGCCGTCAGCAATATCGCTATTACGATCAGGAAATGAACGGCCGCGCCCGTTCGCGGTTGATGCTGGAAGACAGCGTGCGCACCGCGATTCAAAACAAGGACTTCACCCTGGTCTACCAGCCCCAGGTCTCGTTGGAAGACGGGCGCTTGCGCGGTGTCGAGGCGCTGCTGCGCTGGCAGCACCCCAGCGTCGGCGATGTGCCGCCGGGCTTATTCTTGCCGCTGCTTGAAGAGGCGCGGCTGATCAGACAGTTGAGCGCCTGGATCTACCAGCAAGTCGCTGCCCAGCGCCAAGCCTGGCAAGCCACCTTCGATCAAGAGTTGGTGCTGAGCGTGAGCTTGAGTGCCAGCCAGTTCAATATGCCCAACCTCGCCAGCCAACTGCAGCAGGTACTCGAGCGGCATGGCTTACAGGGGCGCCAGCTGGAGGTGGAAATCAGCGAAGACAGCCTGATGAGTAACCTGGAAGAGACCCACAAGCAGCTCAAGTTATTGCGCCAGATCGATGTGCGCATTGCCTTGGATGACTTCGGCCTGGGCCAATGCTCCCTGGCCCACCTTCGGGACCTGGAGTTCGATACGCTCAAGCTCGACCCGCAACTGGTGGCGCGCCTGCCAGGCTCGGTACGGGACGCGGCAATGGCGCGCAGTATCATCCAGTTATGTGCACATTTTGAGGTGTTGGTGATCGCCGAGGGTGTGGAAACCCTCGAGCAGTCAACGTGGCTCAAGGCCAATGGCTGCGCATTTATTCAGGGGCCGTTGGCTGCCCAACCGTTGGTGGCGGAGGAAGTGGCTGCCTGGTCCCACCCTCGTCTGCTGTGAATTCGCTACACTGGCGGCCTTCAAACCCTGTTGCAGAACCCCATGACCGCGCTGAAATACCTCCAGGCCTACCCCGCAGCGCTCCAGGAGCAAGTGCGCCAATTGATCGCCAAGGACCAATTGGGCGCCTACCTGGAGCAACGCTACCCCGAGCGCCACGGCGTGCAGAGCGACAAGGCGTTATACAGCTATGCCCTGGCGTTGAAGCAGGAACACCTGCGCAACGCGCCGGCCATCGACAAAGTGCTGTTCGACAATCGCCTGGACCTCACCCACCGCGCCCTGGGCCTGCACACCACGATTTCACGGGTGCAGGGCGGCAACCTCAAAGCCAAGAAAGAAATCCGCATTTCGGCGCTGTTCAAGGAAGCCGCACCGGAGTTTCTGCGCATGATCGTGGTGCACGAGCTGGCGCACTTCAAGGAATCGGACCACAACAAGGCGTTTTATAAACTCTGTGAGTACATGATGCCGGGCTACCATCAGGTGGAGTTCGACCTGCGGGTGTACCTCACGTATCGCGACTTGCAGGGCAAGCCCTAACTTCAAAAGGCGTCGAGCATGGATGTGAGCAAGACCAAAAGCAGTTTCTACCGCCGCCTGTATGTGGCCTACCTGATCGACAGCGGCCAGGCCAGCAGCGTGCCGGCACTCACCGACGCCACCGGGATGCCACGGCGTACGGCGCAGGACACGATTGCGGCGTTGGCTGATCTGGATATTGTGTGTGAGTTTGAGCAGGAGGATGGCGCGCGCAATCATGCCGGGCGTTATCGGATTCGTAGCTGGGGCGCGATTGATCGGCGCTGGATCGAGGCGAACCTTGCGGCGGTCAAGCAGGTGCTGGGTTATCCCTGAACCGGGTGCTTGCAGCTCTGGCCTCATCGCAGGCAAGCCAGCTCCCACACTTGAAGTATTCGCAATTCAACGTGTGGGAGTTGGCTTGCCTGCGATGGCGTCCTTACTGGCGCCGCATACCAATATGGGGAATGTCATCCTCCAGGTATTCCTCACCCGCCACTTCAAACCCATACTTGCCGTAATACCCCTGCAAATGCGCCTGGGCTGACAGATAGATCGGCGTCTGCGGCCAGATGTCTTCAATGCGCTTGAGGGCTTCTTCCATCATCTGGTGCCCCAGGCCGGTACCGCGTGCCACCGGCGCGACGATCACCCGGCCAATCACCACATCACCGCCCTGGGATTCCGGGTCCAGCAGGCGCAGGTAGGCCACCAGCACGTCATCTTGCCAGGCCATCAAGTGGTGGGTATCGCCCGAAAGATCCTGCCCGTCGAGGTCTTGATAAACGCATTTTTGCTCGACGACAAACACCTCATTGCGCAGACGCATAATGGTGTACAGCTGCTCTTTGCCGAGGTCTTCGTGATGTTTGCAGACCCATTCAACCGTCATGGCGTTTTCCCTTATTAATGTCTGTGGCCGATAGTAAGCGCCGCCGCCCGTCCTGTCTAAACTGAGCATTTTTGTGAATGGCGTCAATTTGCCATCATTCAGTCCGATCGCCACAGGCTTCTTTGTGTAATCTGCAATACAGGCTCATTGATGAGCTACTGTTATCAGGCCAATGCCTGCCCGCCAAGGACTTTGAGCATGCCGCGATTTTCTCGTGCCGTTGCTTTAATAGGAGTGTTGCTGCTGGCTCAGCCGGCGGTGGCGCAGCGCCTGCGACTGGTAGCGGATGTATGGCCACCGTTTACCGATTCGACCTTGATCAACGGCGGCCTGGCCACTGATATTGTCAGTACGGCGCTGGCTCGAGCAGGCTATGCCAGTGATTTCGAACAAGTGCCATGGGCGCGGGCGCTGATGGGCGTGGGCGATGGCCGTTATGACGTGTTGATCAACGCCTGGTACG
This sequence comes from Pseudomonas sp. 2995-3, assembly GCF_002742565.1. Classification (NCBI taxonomy): domain Bacteria; kingdom Pseudomonadati; phylum Pseudomonadota; class Gammaproteobacteria; order Pseudomonadales; family Pseudomonadaceae; genus Pseudomonas; species Pseudomonas sp. 2995-3. Next base: position 350,086 of record NZ_LJSB01000315.1, read on the forward strand.
ACGATGCCCGCACCAAGCTGGGCCAGTTTTCCGGCGAATACCTGATGAATCGCGTGCGGTTTATCAAGCGCCGCGACGACCCCATCGATTATCAGAACCTGGAGCAACTGCACGACGATCCCATCGCCGTGGTGCGCGGCTACGCCTACTCGGCGGCGTTCGACCAGGATGCGCAGTTGCAGAAAGTGCCGGTGCATAACTTCGCCATGGCGGTGCGTATGCTCGCGGCCAAACGCGTCAAGCTGACGCTGGAAGATGAGTTTGTGGCCCGCTATTACCTGGCGCGGGAGTCGCCACGGGTGCGCAACGCGGTGGAGTTTTTACCCAAGCCGTTGAGCGAGAACAGCCTGCATATTCTGGTGAGCCTGAAGAACCCGGAGCATGAACAGATCGTGGCCAGCTTTGATCGGGAGATTGCGCGGATGAAGGCAGATGGCAGTTATGCGCGGTTGATGAAGGAGCATGGGATGTAGTGTTTCTGCTGGCCCCATCGCAGGCAAGCTAGCTCCCACATTTTGAATGGCGAACACCTTCAAAGGTGGGAGCTGGCTTGCCTGCGATGGCGGTTTACGCTGCGCTGGTATCTTTGATCAAATGCGCCGCCAACGTGCGCAACGGCCCCAACTGCCGGCAAATCAACGCCAGTTGCGTCTGCACCAGCCGCTGCCCTTCATCGATCTCATCGGGCATCTGCTCCAGGTCCGCCGCCAACGCTTCCTCGGCATCACTCTGAATCGCGATGGGCTGCTTGTTGGCCAGCCCCGTGGCGATTTCGTCGATACTTGCCGCCAGGCTGTTACCGGCACCATCGATCAAATGCTCACGCACATCGGCGGGCAGTTGGGTTTCACGGTGCGCACCCAGCCCGGAAAGGTAACTGAGCAAGGTGTGCGACAGCACCAGAAAGCGGAAGCCCACATCGGCTTCCTTACGGAAATGCCCAGGTTCCATGAGCATATTCGCCAGCGTGGTCGACAGCGCCGCGTCGGCGTTGTGCGCATTGCGCCGCGCCAGCCGGTAGGCCAGGTCGTCGCTCTTGCCGGCGGCGTATTGCTGCATGATCTGGCGCAGGTAAATGCTGTTGCAGGTCAGGGTGTTGGCCAGCACTTTGTTCAGGCGCCGACCTTGCCAGTCCGGCAGGAACAGGAACACCGCCAGGCCTGCAATCAAGCTGCCCAGCAAGGTATCGAACAGGCGTGGCAGGAACAGCCCGTAACCGTCGCCCACCTGGTTGAAGCAGAACAGCACCATCAGGGTGATCGCCGCGGTGGCCAACGTGTAGCGGGTGGTGCGGTTGATAAAGAACACCAGGCCTGCGGCGATGGCGAACATCGACTGCACCAACGGGTTTGGGAACAGATCAAACAGCGCCCAGGCCACGGTCAGGCCGATGGCGGTGCCGATGATCCGCTGGCCCAGCTTGCGCCGCGTGGCGCCGTAGTTGGGTTGGCACACGAACAGGGTGGTGAGGATGATCCAGTAGCCTTGGGACGGGTGGATCAAGTGCACCATCCAATAGCCGATACTCAGTGCCAGCGGCAGGCGCAGGGCGTGACGGAACAGCAGTGACGTCGGCGTCAGTTGCGTGCGCAAGCGCGTCCACATTTCCTTGAGGTTGCGCGGGGCACGGTCCAGCAGGCTGCTGTCGGTGGCGTCGGCCAGGGAGTCGGGGTTGCTGGCATCGCCGAGCAGGCGGTCGAGGGTGGACAGGTTGGCGGCCAACGCACGCAACGAGCGCAACAGGCCACGCCAGGCCGGGTTGCTCTGGATGCGCAGGTGTTCCAGGGAGGCGTTCAGGTCGCCCAGGGCTTCAGCGAAGCTGTCGTCATAAATGAACGGCTGGCGCAGCTGGATCGATTCGGCCAGGGCCTGGCAGGCCTTGCCTTGCTGGCGCAACAGGCGCTGGCAGCGGAACAGCACGTCGCTGTGGAAGAAGGCTTCAGCCAGGGCGTTGTAAGGGTAGTGGGACGAGCTGGCGCGTTCGTGGATATCCTGGGCCAGAAAGTACAGCTTCAGGTAACGGCTGACTTTTGAGCCGGGGCGGCCATTGCCTACGCGGTGCAGGATGATTTCTTTCGCGGCATTCAGCGCCGCCACCACCCGGCCGTTTTGCTGGGCCAGTTCCAGGCGGCGCGCTTCCACATCCAGTTGGCGGATCGGCTCGAACAGCGACGATTTAAGCTTGAGGTAACGCCCCAGCTCCCGAAACAACCGCGCCAGGCTTTGCTGCACCGGCTGGTTGGAAAACAGCGCCTGCCACAGCACCGACAGCGCGCCATACCACGCGGCGCCGGCCACCAGCAGCAACGGCTCGTGCCAGAAGTCGGTGACGGCGCCACCGCGCTGGTCCACGCCGATCATGGTGTACACCGACAGAATCAACGTCGCTGAAGCAATCGCGCCATACCGTTCGCCCAACGCGCCGAGCATGGTCAGGCAGAAGCTGGCCAGGGCCAGGGCGATGGCGAAGATCCACGGATAAGGGAACAGCAGTTCAACCGACAGCGCGGCAACACTGAAACACACCAGCGTTACCGCCAACGCATTCAGGCGGCCCTGCCAACTGTCATCGGTCTCGGCCAGGGCGCTGGCGATAATCCCCAGGAATAGCGGGATCAGCAGGGTCATTTCGTTTTGATACCAGCACAGCGCCATGCTGCCGGTGAGGGCGATGAATACCCGAACGCTGTAACTGAATTTATCCAGCGCCCACAGGCGCCGCATGGACTGCTTGAACGAGGTCGATGACATGAAGTCTGGAGTCTTCCGGGACGATGCCGCTAAATTGAGCCAGTAATGACGCCACGGCAAGCGTGGCGATCACATGTAACAGCAAAATTTATTCCAGCCAACATCCTAAGAACACCACGAAACTACTGTGGGAGCTGGCTTGCCTGCGATAGCGGCGGTGAATCCAACACCGCTATCGCAGCGGTGCGACGATTCGACGAGCCAGCTCCCACCTGTTGACTGTGTACATTCTTCAGGCGTATTGGGCGGCTGCGTAACCGGAAGCCCATGCCCACTGGAAGTTGAACCCACCCAGGTGACCGGTCACATCCAGCACTTCACCGATAAAGTACAAGCCCGGGCTTTTCAGCGACTCCATGGTCTTGGACGACACTTCCCGCGTGTCCACGCCACCCAGCGTCACCTCGGCCGTGCGATAGCCTTCGGTGCCCGCCGGTACCAACTGCCAGCTCGACAGCTTTTGCGCGATGTCGGCCACTTCGGCATGGGTGTATTGCTTCATCGGCTTGGACACAAACCAGATCTGCGCCAACAGATTGGCCATCTTCTTGGTGAAGATCTCACCCAGCAGGGTTTTCAGCTCGCTGTTGGGGTGCTCGACCTGTTGCTGTTGCAGCCAGGTGTGCGCGTCGTGGTCGGGCAGCAGGTTGATTTCAACCGTGTCACCGGTCTCCCAGTAGGAAGAGATCTGCAAAATCGCCGGGCCACTGAGGCCACGGTGGGTAAACAAGATGTTCTCGCGAAAGCTCTGGTCGTTGCAGCTCACCAGGCAATCCACGGACGTACCGGACAACTCGCCGCACAACTCCTTGAGCTGGTCGGTGATGGTGAACGGCACCAAGCCTGCGCGGGTCGGCAGCAGTTCGTGGCCAAACTGCTTGGCCACCTGGTAACCAAAACCGGTGGCGCCCAGGGTCGGAATCGACAGGCCGCCGGTGGCGATCACCAGGGATTCGCAGCGCAGTTCGCCCAAGGTGGTTTGCAGTTGATAGCCGCCGTCGACTTTGGCAATTTCCTCGATGGAGGTGTCCAGGTGCAGGCTCACGCCGGTCTGGATGCACTCATCGAGCAGCATGCCGAGGATGTCGCTGGACTTGTTATCGCAGAACAGCTGGCCGAGCTTTTTCTCGTGGTACGGCACGCCGTGCTTGGCCACCAGCCCGATGAAATCCCACTGGGTGTAGCGGGCCAGGGCCGACTTGCAGAAATGCGCGTTGTGCGAGAGGAAGTTGGCCGGCTCGGTGTACATGTTGGTGAAATTACAGCGGCCACCGCCGGACATCAGGATCTTTTTGCCGGCCTTGTTGGCGTGGTCGATCAGCATCACCTTGCGCCCACGCCCGGCGGCGGTCAGCGCGCACATCAAGCCTGCGGCGCCGGCGCCAATGATCACAACTTCGGTCGAGCGCAAAACAGTTTCCTCATGTTCATCAGATCAGATCGTTCCCACGCTCTGCGTGGGAACGCATCCCGTGACGCTCTGCGTCACAAAGCGGACGCAGAGCGTCCATGGCGGCATTCCCACGCGGAGCGTGGGAACGATCAGGTCAGAGGATCCGCACGCGCAACGAGCGGCCTTTGATCTTGCCGTCATTCAAACGCTGCAACGCCTGCTTGGCGATCCCGCGCTCAACAGCCACGAACGCCTGGAAATCAAAGATCGCGATCTTGCCGACCTGGGCACCCGGAATCCCGGCGTCACCGGTCAGTGCGCCAAGGATGTCGCCCGGGCGCACCTTGTCTTTACGGCCGGCGGCGATGCACAACGTGCTCATCTGCGGCAGCAACGGGCCACCGCTTTGCGGCTTGAGGTTGTCCAGTTGGTCCCAGTTCAGCGGCGACTTTTGCAGTTGCTCAATGGCTTGGGCACGGTGGGCTTCGGACGGCGCCACCAGGCTGATCGCAATACCGGTCTCACCGGCGCGGCCGGTACGGCCTACGCGGTGGATGTGGATTTCCGAGTCGCGGGCCAGTTCGACGTTGATCACCATGTCCAGGGAGTCAATGTCCAGGCCACGGGCGGCGACGTCGGTCGCCACCAGCACTGAAGTGCTGCGGTTGGCGAACATCGCCAGTACCTGGTCACGGTCGCGCTGTTCCAGGTCGCCATGCAGGCCGACGGCGGAGATGCCTTTGGCGGTCAGGTGATCCACAGTTTCCTGCACTTGCTGCTTGGTAAAGCAGAACGCCACGCACGACGCCGGGCGGAAGTGCGCCAGTACCTTGGTCACCGCGTCCATGCGCTCTTCCGGCGAGATCTCGTAGAAACGCTGCTCGATCTGGTCGTCGGAGTGGAAGGCTTCGGCCTTCACCTGCTGCGGCGCACGCATGAATTTGGAGGCCAGCTGCTTGATGCTCACCGGGTAGGTGGCCGAGAACAGCAGGGTTTGGCGGCGTGGCGGGGTCTTGCTGATGATGTCTTCGATGGCGTCGTAGAAGCCCATGTCGAGCATGCGGTCGGCTTCGTCGAGGATCAGCGTGTTCAAGCCGTCCAGCACCAGCGAACCTTTGCGCAGGTGCTGCTGGATACGGCCCGGTGTGCCGACGATGACGTGGGCGCCGTGTTCCAGCGAGGCGATCTGCGGGCCGAGGGACACGCCGCCGCACAGGGTCAGTACCTTGATGTTGTCTTCGGCACGCGCCAGGCGACGGATTTCCTTGGCGACCTGGTCGGCCAGCTCACGCGTCGGGCACATCACCAGTGCCTGGCAGCCGAAGTAACGCGGGTTGATCGGGTTCAACAGGCCGATGCCGAAGGCGGCGGTCTTGCCGCTGCCGGTCTTGGCTTGGGCGATCAGGTCCAGCCCCTTGAGGATCACCGGCAAGCTTTGCGCCTGGATCTGCGTCATCTCGACGTAACCCAGCGAGTCGAGGTTAGCCAGCATGGCGGCGGACAGGGGCAAAGTATTAAAAGCGGTGGCGATGGTAGTCACGGGACTGGCTCTGCAAAACAAAATGTCGCGCAGTGTACCAGCCCTGTGGGATTTTCCCTGCAAGTTCTAGACGAGAAGCCTGTTAATGCTCAAGGTCGTGCTCGCGGCTGACCACCCGTTTGCCGTCTTTTGGCGACAGTTGCAGGAAGATCGCCGCCGCCAGCATGGCCATGATGCCCACGGTGAGGAAGGTCAGTTGGAACGCGCCCAGCACGCTTTCCACGCCGTCATTGCCCGCTTCGGCAGTAAAGCCGCCGAGCAGGGCACCGGCACAGGCTACGCCCAGGCTCAAGGACAATTGCGCCACCACCGAGAGCAAACTGTTGCCGCTGCTGGCCTGGGCGTCGTCGAGGTCGATCAGGGTGACGGTGTTCATCGCGGTAAATTGCAGCGAGTTGATTGCGCCCAGCACCGCCAGCATGCACAGCAGCAGCGGGTAGGGCGTGTGTTCGCTGACCAGGCCCATACTGGCCAGCATGATGCCCAGCGCCAGGGTGTTGCCGGTGAGCACAATGCGATAGCCCAGCCGCTCGATCAGTGGCCGGGCGATGGACTTGGCAAACATCGCCGCCGCCGCCAGGGGCAGCATGCTCATCCCGGCTTCGGAGGGCGAGTAACCCAGTGCCACCTGCAGCAGCAACGGCACCAGAAACGGCAGTGCGCCGCTGCCCAGCCGGGCGAACAGGTTGCCGAGGATGCCCACGGCAAAGGTGCGGGTCTTGAACAGTACCGGCGAGAACAGTGGGTTATCGATATGCCCGGCACGCAGCCAGTACGCGGCCAGGCAGGCGAGCCCGCCGAACAGCAGCAACATCACCCGCAGGTGCGGCAGGTGCAGTTCGCCCAGGCCTTCCATGGCGATGGTAATCAGCACCATCGCCGCGCCAAACAGTACAAACCCTACACTGTCAAAGCGCGTGCGTTCGCTGCCGCGCAAGTCGGGGATGAGTTTCCACACGGCGTAGCAACCGACCATGCCCACAGGCAGGTTGATCAGGAAGATCCAGTGCCAGGTCAGGTATTGCACCATCCAGCCGCCCATGGTCGGGCCGAGCAAGGGGCCGAGCAGGCCGGGAATGGTGATGAAGCCCATGATGCGTACGAGTTCGGAGCGCGGATAAGCACGCAAGACCACCAGTCGCCCGACCGGCAGCATCAGCGCGCCGCCCAAACCCTGGATGACCCGCGCGCCCACCAGCATGGTCAAGGTGCTCGACAAGGCGCACAGCAAGGAGCCAATGCTGAACAGCATGATCGCGCCGAAGAAGATTTTTTTGGTACCGAAGCGGTCGGCCACCCAGCCCGAAGCCGGGATCAGCAAGGCGACGGTGAGCATGTAGGCGATCACCACCCCTTGCATGCGCAGCGGGTTTTCCGCCAAGTCCCGCGCCATGGCCGGCAGGGCGGTGTTGAGAATCGTCCCGTCCAGCGACTGCATGAAGAAGGCAATCGCTACCACCCAGGGTAGCCAGCGGGCGGTCTTGGCATCGAGAGGGGCGCGATTCGGCATGTGAACCCTTTTATTAGCAGGCTATGTGTTGGCGATTATGCGCCATCCGTCGCCCCTTTTCCCACTGGCGGTTCGTCTAATTCCGACAGTGTTGCGTGCTCTCCCACCAGGAAATCCAACAGCGCACGGTGCACCGACATGGCCGCTTCGCGCGACTCCAGGTCGAGCAGATGGCCGGTGTGTTCGGCGACCGCAAAGCTGCTGCGGCCGACATAGCGCTTGAACAACTGGGCCTCGGCCGCCGGCGTGTATTCATCCAGTGCGCCGTTGAGGAAGTGCACCGGGGTTTCGATCCGGGTCAGCGCCGGCAGGTAATTACCATCGCCCAAGGCCAGCACCTGATGGATATGGAAACGCGCCTGGCGGTACTCGGTGGTGGCCATGCTCGACAGGTGCCGATGGTTGTTGCGCTTGAGGCGCGGCGACAGGTATTTGCCGACGGTCTCATTGAGCAAGTGGCCGACGGCGGATTTGTCATCGGCTTCGATCAACACGCGCACGCGCTCCACGTAGTCGAGCATCGCCTGGTTGAGGTTGGGCGCCAGGGCCATCACCACCGAGCTTTCGATGGAGGGCGGGTTGTGGGCCAGGGTCAGCAAGGTGGAGATACCGCCCCAGGAGGCCGACACCAGATGGTTGACCTCGAAGCGCTCCACCAGCGCGCGCAGGATTTGCACCTCGTCGTCCTTGGTCACAAGCTCGAGGTCGGTGTTGTGCTCGCGCGAATAGCCGGAGAACGGCAGGTCGAACAGCAGCACATTGAAATGCTCCGCCAGGCATTTGCTGGTTCGCGCGAAAGAGCGTGTGGTGGACAGCGCGCCGTTGACCATCAAGACCGTCTTTTTTTCCGAATCGTTTCCTAGCTGCTCAACATGAACGTTGTAGTGCTTGAACAGCTTCTCTATGACAAAACTTCCATGGTTCATGTCAACGCTCCAGCTTGCCCTTCCCGGGCAAGGTCATGCTCTCGTGGGGTGGGTGGCGGGATGCCACTAACCGTTATAACGAGGTTTTTTGCGGGCGACAACAGGCCGCCCGGGGAGAAGTGTTAGATGGGATTTTGCGGTAGGAAGGGATGAAACGAGGTGTCTGAAATCAATACAAGCCTATGTGGGAACTGGCTTGTCTGGTAGCTGGCCTATGTGGGAGCTGGCTTGCCTGCGATGGCATCACTGCGGTGTGACTGACACACCGAGGTGACTGCATCGCAGGCAAGCCAGCTCCCACACAAGCCAGCTCCCACAGGGGCAATTGTATTTACAGCGTTAGCGTCAGGCGCTTGACCAGCGCCCCCGGCAGCAGGTTGGAGGAGGTATTGCGCTGGCTGTACGTACTCGCCGACAGCAGCAGTTCCCGTTCCGAGGTCAGCGCTTCAAGCTGCGAACCGAGCAGGCTGTAGACACTGTCATCAAACCGCATGGTGCTCACCGGCGCCTTGATCTCACCGTCTTCGACCCAGAACGTCGCAAAGCGCGTCATGCCGGTCAGGCGTGCCGCCGGCAAGTCCGAGTAGTTCAGATACCACAGGTTGCTGATGTACAAGCCAGTGCCCAATTGCTTGAGGATATCGGCCTGGGGCAGGTTACCTGCGGCCATCTGCAAGGCGCTGGGCGACTCGTCGCTGCTGGCGCCGTTGGTGCTCAGGCCATATTCGGCAGCACTGCGCGAGTTGATCAACTGGCCCTCGGCTTTACCGGCGTTGATCAGCGTGACGTCGCCGCGTGGGTAACCTTCGGTGGAAAACGCTTGGCTCAACGAGCCGCTGATCTGCTCATCGACCTTCACCAGTGGGCTCAGCGACTGCTCACCCGTGTAGAGCTTTTGCAAGCAACTGCCTTTGCTGGCGATGGCCTGGGCGGAAAACCCGCCCCACGTGACAATGCTGAAGATTTCTTCCAGCGCCGCCGGGGCCAGGTAGGCGCGGTACTGGCCGGGAGGCAGCTTGTGCAACGGGCGGCCGAGGAATTCCAGCTGCTCACGCGCCCGCTGGAAACGCTCAGTGAACTCGGCGCTGTCCCAGGTGTGCCCGGCGTAGCTGGCTTTCACCGCTTCGCCGTTGGCGTGGAACAGGCTGAAATCGAAGTTGAAGCTATTGGCCTGATGCCAGCCGAACGCGCCTTCGGAACTGGCAAAGCCACGGCTGATGGGGCCGGCAGCGTAGAAGCCCACCAGGTCCACACCTTCGGCGGCCTGGCTGATATCTGCCAGCACCTGGGCCAGTTCCGGCAGCGGTCGCAGTTGTTCGTTGTGGTTTTGCCAGGCGTTGTGGTTCAGCAGCAGGTAAGGATCCTGCGGCAACAATGGCAGGGTTTCGCGCAGTTGTTGCAGGCCGTCGGCCAGGCGCTGGCGATCCAGCGCCGGCTCACCGGCAAGGGTGATACCGAGGTCGGCGTGACGGCCATCGTTGATCAGCTTGAGGTTGAGGCTGGCCTGTTGCACCTGGCCCGCTTGACGCACCTTGGCGTGGTTGAAGCGCACGAACTCGGACGACTCGTCAGCGTAGCCCAGGTGAAACTGTTCCTTGTCGGTGACGGCTTGCTTGAGCCAACCCACCAGTGCCTTGAAGTTATTCATCAGGCATCTCCCCCGAACACGTCGATATCACTGAACACACACGCCGGTGAAGCGTGGCCCACGCGGATCACCTGGTTGGGTTCGCCTTTGCCGCAATTGGGCGTGCCTAACACCTGGAAGGTGCTGGCGTCGCCGACGGCGCTGAGGTTGCGCCAGAACTGCGCGGAGATGGCGCGGTAGTTGGGGTTTTTGACCACGCCCTTGAGTTCGCCGTTTTCGATCAACTGGCCCCACTCGCAGCCGAACTGGAATTTATTGCGTGCGTCATCGATGGACCAGGAGCGGTTGGTGCTCATCAGAATGCCGTGCTCGATGCCGCTGACCAGCTCAGCCTGGGTCTTGTCGCCGGCCTCGATATTGAGGTTGGCCATGCGGTCGATGGGCGGCCGATTCCAGCCGCACGCGCGGCTGTTGGCCACGCCTGGCAGGTTCGCGCGAAATTGCGACAGCGCGCCACCCAAGGGCTTGAGCAGCAGGCCATCGCGTATCAGGAACTGCTTGCTGGCGGCCGTGCCGTCGTCGTCATGCCCATAGCTGGCGAGCTGTTCGGGGATGTCCGGGTCGAAGGTCACGTTGAGCAAGGGCGAGCCGTATTGCAGGTGGCCGAAGTCGCTGGCCTTCACAAAACTGGTGCCGGCGTAGTTACGCTCATCGCCCAGGATGCGGTCCAGTTCCAGCGGGTGGCCGATGGACTCGTGGATCTGCAGGATCATCTGGTCGGGCATCAGCAGCAGGTCACGCGGGCCGTGGGGCGTGTTCGGCGCGAGCAGCAGTTGCAGGGCTTCATCGGCGACTGTGCGGGCGGCGCCGGCCAGGCCGAAGCGGCGAATCACGTTCGCACTGCCTTGCTGGCCGAAGTTGGTGCCGCCCAGGGTGCGGGTCTGGCTGTCGTTGCCGTCGAAGGCGGTGACGCTCAGGCCCGGAAAGACGAAACGCTGAGCCTGGCGCAGCTCGGCACCGGCGCTGTTGAGGTAGATCTGTTCAACCCGCGTGGTGCCCAGGCTGACTTCCCAACTGACCAGGCGCTCATCCTTGGGCACGCTGGCGGATTCATCGCCGAGCAGTTGGTAGCAGTCGCTCAGGGATGGGAAGGGCTGGTCGAGGTCGGGCGACAGGTAGTCGGCCACGTCACTGGAGACCTGTTGTGTGTGCAAGTCGAGCAGGGCATGGGGCGAAATCTGCCGGGCTTGCTGTTCGGCGCGCTCAAGGGCTGCTTGCAGGCCGGCGAGGGAAATGTCGTTGGTTGCTGCATAAGCTTCCACGCCGTTGAGGCGCACGGTGAGCATGGCGCCCTCGTCGTGGCTAAGGTGTGGCGGCTCGGCGACGTTCTTGCGTACCGACAGGTACTGGCCGGATTCGCGCACATAACGCAACGAGAAGAATTCGGCGCGGGTGCGCAGGGCACTGAAGTGTTGTTTGAGGGTGGGGTGGGCGTCGAACATCGGGACCTCCTTGAGGGCAGCGCAGTCCCAGAGGCTAGCATAGGTGATCGTTCCCACGCTCTGCGTGGGAATGCCGCCTTGGACGCTCTGCGTCCGCTTTTGAAGGTCGTGACGCAGAGCGTCACAGGATGCATTCCCACGCAGAGCGTGGGAACGATCAACGGGTTACTGCGCAGTAGGGCCGACTTCACGCATCGGCTTGCCACGCACCGGCGCATCGCCTGCCACGTAGTAGTCGGCAGTGCTGCGCGGCAGTGGCTTGCGGCCACGGATCTTGTCGGCGATTTTCTCGGCGATCATGATCGTCGGCGCGTTGAGGTTGCCGGTGGTGATGATCGGCATGATCGACGCATCCACAACACGCAGCCCCTGCATGCCATGCACGCGGCCTTCGGCATCCACTACAGCCATCTCGTCGGTGCCCATTTTGCACGAGCAGGACGGGTGGAACGCAGTTTCGGCGTGCTCGCGGATGAACTTGTCCAACTGCTCATCGGTTTGCACGTCAATGCCCGGGCTGATTTCACGGCCACGGTATTGATCCAGCGCCGGCTGCTGCATGATTTCGCGGGTCAGGCGGATGCCGTCACGGAATTCCTGCCAGTCCTGCTCGGTGGCCATGTAGTTGAAGAGGATGCTCGGGTAGTCCCGAGGGTTCTTCGACTTCAATTGCACGCGGCCACGGCTCGGCGAACGCATGGAACCCATGTGCGCCTGGAAACCGTGCTCTTTCACACCGTTGCTGCCGTTGTAGTTAATCGCGACCGGCAGGAAGTGGTACTGGATGTTCGGCCAATCGAAGTCTTCACGGGTGCGGATAAAACCGCCCGCTTCGAACTGGTTGCTGGCGCCGATACCGGTGCCGTTGAACAGCCATTCGGCACCAATGGCCGGCTGGTTGTACCAGAGCAGCGATGGGTACAGCGACACTGGCTGAGTGCAGGCGTATTGCAGGTACAGCTCAAGGTGGTCCTGCAGGTTTTCGCCGACGCCGGGCAGGTCGTGGACCACCGGGATGTCGAGGCTTTCCAGCAGTTTGGCCGGGCCCACACCGGAGCGTTGCAGCAGTTGTGGCGAAGCGATTGCACCGCTGCACACCAGTACTTCTTTGCGCGCACGGGCTTCAACACGTTCTTCAGCCGCGCCGATCAGGTAACGCACGCCTACGGCACGCTTGCCTTCAAACAACACTTTGTCGGTGAGGGCGTGGGTGACGATGGTCAGCGTCGAGCGCTTCTTGGCCGTGTCCAGGTAACCGCGTGCGGTGCTGGCGCGACGGCCTTTAGGCGTGACGGTACGGTCCATCGGGCCGAAGCCTTCTTGCTGGTAGCCGTTCAGGTCGTCGGTACGCGGGTAACCGGCCTGTACGCCGGCTTCAACCATCGCGTGGAACAGCGGGTTGTTGCCGGCTTTAGGCGTGGTCACGCTGACCGGGCCGTCGCCACCGTGGTAGTCGTTGGGGCCGATGTCGCGGGTTTCGGCTTTACGGAAGTACGGCAGGCAGTCGAGGTAGGTCCAGTTTTCCAGACCTGGCAGTTTTGCCCAGTTGTCGTAGTCCATGGCGTTGCCACGGATGTAGCACATGCCGTTGATCAGCGAAGAACCGCCCAGGCCCTTGCCGCGACCGCATTCCATCCGGCGGCCGTCCATGTGTGGCTCAGGGTCGGTTTCGTAGGCCCAGTTGTAGCGACGGCCTTGAAGCGGGAACGCCAGCGCGGCAGGCATTTGGGTACGGAAGTCAAAACGGTAGTCCGGGCCGCCGGCTTCCAGCAGCAGGACGGTGACGCCTTCGTCTTCGGTCAGACGGGTCGCCAGGGTGTTACCGGCGGAGCCGGCACCCACAATGATGTAATCGTATTCTTGGGACATAAATGCACCCTCATATAAGTGGTTCAAGCTGCTTTTGTGGCGAGGGAGCTTGCTCCCGCTCGACTGCGCAGCAGTCGCAAAACCAGCGAACGAGTTCGGTCTGGAGAACTGCGGGGCCTGGGATGGGGCTGCTGCGCAGCCCAACGGGAGCAAGCTCCCTCGCCACAAAGGCGACTCCCAGGCGCCTGTGGTTTAGAACACCGAGGCGTAGTCGCCCAGCTCAACCTGTACCGATTTGATGCGGGTGAAGTTGTTCAGCGAGCTGATACCGTTCTCACGGCCAACGCCCGACTGCTTGTAGCCGCCAACCGGCATCTTGGCGTCGGACTCGCCCCAGGCGTTGATCCAGCAGATACCCGCTTCCAGCTGATGAATCACGCGGTGGGCGCGGTTCAGGTCCTTGGTCACCAAACCTGCGGCCAGGCCGAAATCGGTGTCGTTGGCGCGGCGGATCACTTCTTCTTCGGTCTCGTAAGTGAGGATGCTCATTACTGGGCCGAAGATTTCTTCACGGACGATGGTCATTTCGTCGGTGCAGTCGGTGAACACAGTCGGGGCCACATAGGCGCCTTTGGCGAATTCGCCGTCGGTCAGTCGGTCGCCGCCGCACAGGACGCGGGCGCCTTCTTCCTTGCCTTTGGCGATGTAGCCGAGCACGCTTTCCATGTGGGCGAAGCTGACCAGCGGGCCGAAGTTGGTGTTTTCGTCTTGTGGGTTGCCAACACGAATGCGCGCAACACGCTCAACGATCTTGGCTTCGAACGCCGCTTGCAGGTGTTTCGGCACGAACACGCGAGTGCCGTTGGTGCAGACCTGACCGGAGCTGTAGAAGTTGGCCATCATGGCGATGTCGGCGGCGCGATCCAGGTCGGCATCTTCGAACACGATCAGCGGCGACTTGCCGCCCAGTTCCATGGTCACTTCTTTGAGCGAGGAGCTCGAAGCGCTGGCCATGACTTTTTTGCCGGTGTCGGTGCCGCCGGTGAACGAGACTTTCTCGATGCGCGGGTGCTCGGTCAGCCAAGTGCCGACTTCACGGCCGCTGCCGGTCAGCACGTTGAACACACCGGCTGGAACGCCAGCTTCGGTGTAGATCTCGGCCAGTTTCAGGGTGGTCAGCGAAGTGACTTCGCTTGGCTTGAAGATCATCGCGTTACCCGCCGCCAGGGCCGGTGCGGATTTCCACAGGGCGATCTGGATCGGGTAGTTCCACGCGCCGATACCGGCTACTACGCCCAGCGGCTCGCGGCGGGTGTAGACGAACGAAGTGTCGCGCAACGGGATCTGCTCGCCTTCGATGGCTGGCACCAGGCCTGCGTAGTATTCCAGCACGTCTGCACCGGTGACGATGTCGACGTATTGGGTTTCGGAGAAGGCTTTACCGGTGTCCAGGGTTTCCAGGGCGGCCAGCTCATCGTTGCGCTCGCGCAGGATGTCGACGGCACGGCGCAGGATGCGCGAACGCTCCATGGCGGTCATGGCGGCCCAGATTTTCTGGCCTTTTTCAGCGCTGACCACGGCACGTTCCACGTCTTCCTTGGTGGCGCGTTGCACTTGGGCGAGAACTTCACCGTTAGCCGGGTTGATGGCTTCGAAGGTGGCATCGCTGTCAGCGTCGCTGTAGCCGCCGTCAATGTAGAGTTTTTGCAGTTCGAAACGGGCCATAAAGTCCTCGCAAGTGCATAAGTGGTTGGCGTTACCCGCCGAAAGTGGGCCATGGGGTTGTGGCAACACTGAGCGGCAGACGTTCAGGGGTTGAGCGTTTATGTGTGCTCTAACTCACCTGCTTGGCCAATTGGAAATCCATGTATTCGTAAGCGATCCGTTGCGCCTGCTCCGTGTCGAAAGCGTCTCCCGACAGGGCGCCGCGCAACCACAAACCGTCGATCAGGGCCGCCAGGCCTCTGGCTGCTTTGCGTGCGTGCGGCAGCGGTAGCACTCGGCGGAACTGGCAGCACAGGTTGGAATACAGACGTTGATCGTTGATCCGCTGCAACCTGTGCAATGACGGGTGGTGCATGCTGGTGGCCCAGAAGGCCAGCCAGGTTTTCATTGCCGGTCCGTTGACCTGGCTGGCGTCGAAGTTGCCCTCGATGATCACCCGAAGGTGCGCCCGTGGGCTGTCGTCCTTCAGCGCAAGCCTGCGTTCGTGGACGTTCTCGATCAGCACATTCATCAAGTACCGCATCGTTGCGGCGATCAGGCCGTTCTTGTCCTGAAAGTAGTGACTGATGATGCCGTTCGAGACGCCGGCCAAACGGGCGATCAGCGCAATGCTGGCATCTCCCATTCCAACCTGATCGATGGCCGTCAAGGTGGCTTCGATCAACTGCTGGCGGCGTATGGGTTGCATACCGACCTTGGGCATGTAGCACCTCTCCTTAGGCCTGCCGTTGGGCGTTAAACGTCCGTCGGCTTGATGGCCAGTCTATTTTGTTTTGATTGAACGTTCAATCAACAAAGAATAAGATCTGCGACAAATGGTCGCTGCCTACAGATTTTTCCTACCTGTGAGCAACGTCCTCTGACACCTGCAAAAACCCTTGAAACAGGCCGTATCAGGGCCTGGCCACTGCCTAGGCGCGGCTCAAGAATTTTCGGGGTGTCTTTATAACACCCGTCCGTCGACTGCCGAAAAATCGATGTCCCGGGATAACCGTTGCCTTGTGTTTCTCTCTCGCACTGCCCGGAGCATCTGCGCCATGAGTTCTGCCTCTCTTATAAAGACCCCGCCGGAAAAGGTCAGGGTCAACGGTTGGGTGTTTTACACCTCCACCGCGCTCATTCTGTTGTTGACCGCCATTCTGATCATCGCCCCGCAGGAGGCCGGGCGTATGCTCGGCGTAGCCCAGGCGTGGCTGTCGAAAAGCTTCGGTTGGTACTACATGGTGGTCATCGCGGCCTACCTGGTGTTTGTGGTCGGCCTGGCGTTTTCGTCCTACGGTAAATTGAAACTGGGCAGCAAGGACGACACCCCGGACTTCAGCTACGGCGCCTGGGCCGGCATGTTGTTCTCGTCGGGCATCGGCATCTCGCTGCTGTATTTCGGGGCTTCCGAGCCGTTGGATCACTACTTCAACCCGCCCGAAGGCGCCGCCGCCAGCAATGGCGCAGCCCGCCAGGCGTTGCAGTTGACGTTCCTGCACTGGGGCCTGCACGGCTGGGCGATTTATGCGCTGGTCGGCCTGGCCGTGGCGTACTTCGCGTACCGTCATAACCAGCCGTTGGCCTTGCGTTCGGCGCTGTACCCGCTGGTGGGCGAGCGTTGGGTCAAAGGCGCGGCCGGCCACGCGGTGGACGGCTTCGGCATGTTCGTGACCCTGCTGGGCCTGGTGACGAACCTGGGGATTGGTTCGATGCAAGTGTCGTCGGGGCTTGAAAACCTGTTCGGCATGCAGCACAGCAACACTAACCTGCTGATCGTGATCATTGTGATGAGCACCGTGGCGACCATCGCTGCCGTGTCGGGTGTGGAAAACGGCATTCGCCGCCTGTCCAACCTCAACATTGTGCTGTTCAGTGGCTTGCTGATCTTTGTGCTGTTGTTTGGCCCGACCTTGCACCTGCTCAATGGCCTGGTGCAGAACACCGGTGACTACCTCAACGGTATCGTGCTGAAAACCTTCGACCTGTATGTGTACGAAGGCGACGCCGACAAGACTGAACGCTGGATGGGCCTGTGGACCCTGTTCTACTGGGCCTGGTGGATTTCCTGGGCGCCATTTGTAGGCATGTTCATCGCGCGTATCTCCCGTGGTCGCACGGTGCGTGAACTGGTGGCCGGCGTGCTGCTGATCCCGCTGGGCTTCACCCTGGCGTGGTTGTCGATCTTCGGTAACTCGGCGCTGGACCTGGTGCTGAACCACGGCGCAGTGGAGTTGGGCAAGACGGCGCTGGAGCAACCGTCGATGGCCATCTACCAACTGCTTGAGCATTACCCAGCGTCGAAAATCGTGATCGGCGTGTCGATCTTCGTGGGCTTTGTGCTGTTCCTGACCCCGGCGGATTCCGGCGCGGTGATGATGGCCAACCTTTCGTGCAAGGGCGGCAATGTGGATGAAGATGCGCCGCACTGGCTGCGGATCTTCTGGTCGGCGGTGATCACCCTGGTGACCATCGGCCTGCTGTTTGCGGGTAACTTCGAAGCCATGCAAACCATGGTGGTGCTGGCGGGGCTGCCGTTCTCGGTGGTGCTGATTTTCTTTATGTTCGGTTTGCACAAGGCGATGCGCCAGGATGTGGCCATCGAACAGGAGCAAGCGCAATTGGCCGAGCGCGGCCGTCGTGGTTTCAGCGAACGTTTGACTGCGCTGGACCTGCAACCGAGCCAGGGCACCGTGCAGCGCTTTATGGACAAACACGTTACGCCGGCGTTGGAAGAAGCGGCGAGTGCGCTGCGTGACCAAGGGCTGGAAGTGCAGACCTTGTTGGGTAAATCCAAGCGCTGCATCGGTGTGCGCATCGAGATGGAAGAGGGCAACCCGTTTGTCTATGAAGTGAGCCTGGATGCTTACTCCTCGGCACCGAGCGACCTGCCCGAAGAAGAGCGCACCCGTTACTACCGGGCCGAGGTCTACCTGCACAACGGACCTCAGGAATATGACCTGATGGGCTTCGCCCAGGAACAGATCACCCGGGACGTGCTCGATCAGTTTGAAAGCCATCGGCAGCTCCTTGGCCGTGTCTATAGCTGATAGTTGAGCCGAGCGGCGCCGTCACTGGCGCCGCTGTTCCAGGCTTGGAATGAGGTCAAATGTGGGAGCTGGCTTGCCTGCGATAGCGGTGGTGAATTCACTAAAGCTATCGCAGGCAAGCCAGCTCCCACATTGACCCAGTTTCTTCAGTTGGTTTTGCGGTACCGACTAGCCCAGGTTCTTGCCCAGCAGGGCATGGTACAGCTCGCTATCCCCCAGAATCCCCACCACCTGGTTGTTGTTATGCAACACCAGCTTGTTCCCCGTGTGATACCGGATCTGCAACGCATCGCGCATGCCGATATTGGAATCCACCAGCGTCGGTACCCGGCCCAAACCTTCCACCGGTTGCCCCGGCGCCCAGTTCTGCAGGTTCAACGGCGTGCCGTTCTGGCGTGCGCCCTTGATCACATTGCCTTCGGCCAGGTCCAGCCACGAATCGCCGCCCGGGTCCAGGCTGATGGAGCCGTTGACGTGGGTGCAGTTCTCTACGGTACGCATCAGGCTGCGCCCGCACAGCACGTTCAGCGGGTTGGTATGGGCGACGAAGGTGCGCACATAGTCGTCCGCCGGGTTCAGCACAATCTCTTCCGGCACGCTGTACTGGATGATCTTGCCGTCTTTCATGATCGCGATGCGGCTGCCGAGTTTCAGCGCCTCATCCAGGTCGTGGCTCACGAACACGATGGTCTTGCTCAGCTTGCGTTGCAGTTCCAGCAGTTCATCTTGCAGGCCTTGGCGGATCAGCGGGTCGAGGGCCGAGAAGGGTTCGTCCATCAGCAGGATATCGGCATCCATCGCCAAGGCGCGGGCCAGGCCGACGCGCTGCTGCATGCCGCCGGACAGCTCGTCGGGCTTCTTGTTACGCCACTGGGCCAGGCCCACCAGTTCGAGTTTTTCATCCACCAGCGCGCGCCGTTCTTTCTCCGGGCGGCCCTGCATCTCAAGGCCAAAGCTGATGTTCTCGCGCACCGTCAGCCACGGCATCAACGCGAACTTCTGGAACACCATGGCGATGCGCTTGGTGCGCATCATTTTCAGCTCGGCGGGCGTGCAGGACGCAATGTCGATCTGGCGGCCTTCGTGCTCCACAAACAGCTGGCCGCGGCTTACGGTGTTGAGGCCGTTGATGCAGCGCAGCAGGCTCGACTTGCCGGAGCCGGACAGGCCCATCAGCACGCAGATCTCGCCCTTCTCAATGTCCAGGCTGGCTTTTTCAACGCCGACGATCTGCCCGGTCTTTTTCAGGATCTCGTTACGGCTCATGCCCTGGTCCAGCAGCTTGAGCGCTTCGCGTGGGTCTTTGGAGAAGATCACGTCGACATTGTCGAATCGGATAATGCTCATGCATCACCCCCTACTTTAGCGTCGGGTTGTTTGCAGATGCGGTCGAGCATGATGGCCAGCAATACGATTGCCAGGCCGGCTTCAAAGCCCAGGGCAATGTCGGCGGTGTTGAGTGCGTTGACCACCGGCTTGCCGAGGCCGTCGGCGCCCACCAGGGCCGCGATCACCACCATCGACAACGACAGCATGATGCATTGGGTAATGCCGGCGGCAATGCTCGGCATGGCGTGGGGCAGTTCAATGCGTGAGAGCAACTGACGGCGCGAGCAGCCAAAGGCCTTGCCGGCGTCCATCAACTCTTGCGGTACATCGCGGATACCCAGGTAGGTCAGGCGGATAGGCGCGGCAATCGCGAACACCACCGTGGAGATCAAGCCAGGCACCACACCCAGCCCGAAGAGGGTCAGGGTAGGGATGAGGTAGACGAAGGTCGGTACGGTCTGCATCAGATCGAGCACCGGCCGCATCATGGTGTAGAACAGCGGTTTGTGTGCGGCAACAATGCCCAGCGGCACACCGATGACCACGCAGACCAGGGTGGCGAACAACACCTGCGCGAGGGTTTCCATGGTTTCCTGCCAGTACCCCAGGTTGAGGATCAGCAGGAAGGAGGCGATGACAAAAACGGTCAGGCCCCATTTACGTTGAATAAAGTGAGCCAGCAGCGCAATCAGACCGATCAATGCCAGCGGATTGAACCAGGTCAGCGCGAACGTCACGCCGTGGATCATCGTTTCCAGGGTCGATGCGATGGCGTCGAAGTAGTTGGCACCATGTTTGGTCAACCATTCGACGAAGGCAGCGATGTACTGGCCTAGTGGGATTTTCTGTTCAGTCAGCATGGTAGTGAATGTCCACATGCGAAGGGGAAAACATCCCGGGGCAGCGCACCGCCCCGGGGTCAGCACTTACTTGGCGAGGTATTCCTTGACGGCCTCCAGACCGGGTTTGCCATCAACCGTGGTCACACCGGCGAGCCAGGTGTCGAGCACTTGCGGGTTCTTCTTCAGCCAGGCTTTGGCTGCGGCGTCGGGCTTCATCTTGTCGTCGAGGACGTTACCCATCAGGGTGCTTTCCATGTTCAAGGTGAACGACAGGTTTTTCAGCAACTGGCCGACGTTGCTGCATTCCTGGGTGTAGCCCTTGCGAACGTTGGTGTAGATGGTGGCCTGGCCGTAGTTGGGGCCGAACGAGTCGTCTCCGCCGGTCAGGTACTTCATCTTGAAGCGGGTGTTCATCGGGTGCGGTTCCCAGCCCAGGAACACGATGGCCTGGTCACGCTTGGAGGCGCGTTCCACCTGCGAGAGCATCCCGGCTTCGCTGGACTCAACCACTTTGAAACCCGCGGTTTTCAGGCCGAAGGCGTCTTTGTCGATGAGGGTCTGGATAGTGCGGTTGCCGTCGTTACCCGGCTCGATGCCGTAGATCTTGCCGCCCAGCTCATCCTTGAATTTGGCGATGTCGGCGAAGTCTTTGAGGCCCTTGTTGTACAGCGCCTCCGGGACCGCCAGGGTGTACTTGGCGTTTTCCAGGTTGGCACGCACGGTTTCCACGGTGCCGGCATCACGGTATTGCTTGATGTCGTTTTCCATGGTCGGCATCCAGTTGCCGAGGAAGATGTCCATGTTCTTGCCGTCGGCCAGGGACTTGTAGGTCACCGGTACCGAAATCATCGTGGTGCGCGGTTTATAGCCAAGGCCCTTGAGGACTTCGCTGGTGGTCGCGGTGGTGACAGTGATGTCGGTCCAGCCGACATCGGAGAAGTTAACGGTCTTGCACTGTTCCGGTTCTGCAGCGTGTGCCAGGACTGGCAGACTCAGCATGGCGGCCAACAACAACGAGGGTGAACCTTTCATCGGGGTAGACTCCTGTGTCTTTTCTGGCGGCATTCGCCGCGCTTTATAAGTGTTGCGGTTGGGGCGTGCATCGAGGCGACGGCACGGTGCCTTGCAAACGAGTCGAGACTGATCATGTACCAGTGAAAATCTGACGCCTACAGGGGGCGTCGTATCCAGTACAGGGATGGTCGTATCCAGTGTCGGTGACGTCGCTTACAGATTTTTCCAATGGCAAAACCGCAGTTTTTACCGATCTGAACCGCTAAAAACGGCCAAAATGCCCGATCGCACGAGAGCGGCGTTGTTGAGCATGGTTACGTCGGTGTGAGACGCCGTGAAGGCAAGCAAAAGCTTGATGATGCCGCCATCTGGGCGATCTGAGCGTAGCACCTCGTTCAAGCCTGGCCGTGCTTATCGAGGAGTTCTACCGCAATGGCTATCAGTGTTTTCGACCTGTTCAAGATCGGCATCGGGCCTTCTAGTTCTCACACCGTCGGCCCCATGCGCGCCGCAGCGTTGTTCGTTCAGCACTTGCGTGAACGTGGAGTGTTGGAACAAGTACGTCGCGTTGAAGTTCAGCTATATGGCTCGTTGTCGGCCACCGGCATCGGCCATGGCAGCGACACGGCGACCATCATGGGCCTGATGGGCGAGTGGCCGGACGCAATCGACCCGGCGCAAATCGGCCTGCGTATTCACACCCTGCGCGAGACCGACACGCTCTTGCTCGACGGCCGCCTGCCGGTGCCCTTCGTCTGGGCACGCGACATGCGCCTGCTCGACGAAAACCTGCCGTTCCACCCCAACGCCATGACCCTGGTGGTGTTCGATGATGACGGCGAGCTGCACCGCGGCACCTACTATTCAGTCGGTGGTGGTTTTGTGGTGGACGAGGCCCAGGCGCAGAGCGGCGTGGCCGATATGGACCGTACCGAACTGCCGTATGATTTTTCCAGTGCTGTGGAGCTGTTGCAGTTGTGCAAGACCCACAACCTGCGCGTCGCCGAACTAATGTTGGCCAACGAAAAAACCTGGCGCAGCGAAGACGAAATCCGCAGTGGCCTGATGAAGCTCTGGCGCGCCATGCAAGACTGCGTGGAGCAGGGCCTCAAGCACGAAGGCATCCTGCCCGGTGGCCTGAATGTGCGTCGCCGCGCCGCCAAGTTGCACCGCAGTTTGCAGGAGCTGGGCAAACCGAACGTGATTGGCTCGACCTTGAGCGCCATGGAGTGGGTCAACCTCTTCGCCCTGGCGGTCAATGAAGAAAACGCCGCCGGTGGGCGCATGGTCACCGCCCCCACCAATGGCGCGGCGGGGATTATTCCTGCGGTGCTGCACTACTTTATGAAGTTCAGCGAAGAAGTCACCGAAGCCAACGTGGTCGACTATTTGCTGAGCGCTGCGGCCGTCGGGATTCTGTGCAAGAAAAACGCCTCGATTTCCGGCGCCGAAGTCGGCTGCCAGGGTGAAGTCGGTTCAGCCTGTGCCATGGCCGCTGCGGGACTTGCCGAGATCCTCGGCGCCACGCCGGAGCAACTGTGCAACGCCGCCGAAATTGGCCTGGAACATAACCTCGGCCTGACCTGCGACCCGGTCGGCGGGCTGGTGCAAGTGCCGTGCATCGAGCGCAATGCGATTGCGGCGGTGAAGGCGATCAACGCCGCGCAGATGGCGCTGCGCGGTGATGGTCAGCACTTTATTTCCCTTGACCGGGTGATCCGCACCATGCGCGATACCGGCGCGGATATGCATGACAAGTACAAAGAGACTTCGCGGGGTGGTTTGGCCGTCAGCGCAGTAGAGTGTTGATTCACTAATGCCGCCATCGCAGGCAAGCCAGCTCCCACATTTGGAATGCATTCCCCTGTGGGAGCTGGCTTGCCTGCGATGGCGGTAGTTGCAGCACCACTGCTCATAAAGTGAACACCGGAACCCAAAAGCGCCACCTTTTAGCGCGTCGCAAATAGATAAGTAGCTTGCGAACGATTCCGTGCCTCACCACTCGTCACCCGTGCGTGCGGTGACAGACTTTTCCCACGCCCGCAAAGCGCCTTCCCACAAGTGCTACCGATCTGCTCACACCCCAGAGCAGGGCCGGTCTGACGTCCATTTCTGGCCATATTCCGCGCTCCCCGCGCGGGCTTATATAGACGCGTCATCAGGTCGTTTTTAGGAGTTATTGGATGGCCATTCAATTTTAGGCATGGCATTTGCTCTACCCATTCAAAGCCTCGCTCCTTGCTGGAGACGAACGCAATAACAAGAGCCTCGCCTGAGGCCATCACCCGCTTTGTGTGAGGAGATACCGCGATGACGTCGTTCAACTCCGGGGCCCAACCCCAGAACCGTGCGCCTCAATCCATCGGCTTTTTGCTGCTGGACAATTTCACGCTGATTTCCCTGGCTTCGGCAGTGGAACCGCTGCGCATGGCCAACCAGCTGTCCGGCCGCGAGCTGTATCGCTGGACAACCCTGAGTGTCGACGGCAACCAAGTGTGGGCCAGCGACGGTCTGCAAATCACCCCCGATGCCTCCATGCACAAAGCCCCGGCCCTGGACACTGTGATTGTGTGCGGTGGCGTGGGAATCCAGCGTACCGTTACCCGTGAGCACGTGTCGTGGCTGCAAAGCCAGGCGCGCCAGTCGCGTCGCCTCGGCGCCGTGTGCACTGGCAGTTGGGCCCTGGCCTGCGCCGGTTTGCTCGACGGTTTCGATTGCAGCGTGCACTGGGAATGCCTGGCGTCGATGCAGGAAGCCTTCCCGCGCGTGGCCATGAGCACGCGCCTGTTCACCCTCGACCGTAACCGCTTTACCAGCTCGGGCGGCACCGCGCCGCTGGACATGATGCTGCACCTGATCAGCCGCGACCACGGCCGTGAATTGTCGGCCGCCATCTCCGAGATGTTTGTGTACGAGCGCATCCGCAATGAACAGGATCACCAGCGCGTGCCGCTCAAGCACATGCTCGGCACCAACCAGCCGAAACTGCAGGAAATCGTCGCGCTGATGGAAGCCAACCTTGAAGAGCCGATCGACCTGGACGAACTGGCGGTGTACGTCGCCGTGTCGCGCCGCCAACTCGAGCGGCTGTTCCAGAAATACCTGCACTGCTCGCCATCGCGCTACTACCTCAAGCTGCGCCTGATTCGTGCGCGGCAATTGCTCAAGCAAACGCCGATGTCGATCATCGAAGTAGCGTCGGTGTGCGGGTTTGTGTCCACGCCGCACTTCTCCAAGTGCTACCGCGAATACTTTGGCATTCCGCCACGCGATGAGCGCGTAGGTTCCAACACCACCCAGCAAGTGGCGATGATGCCGATTCCGCAGGCGTTGGTGCTGTCACCGTTGTCGGGGCCGATGTCGGCGTTGAGCCAGGCGCGTAATGAGTCGACGTTTGCCAGTGTAAGGCTTTAGACCGAGGTGGCTTTATCGCAGCGATGCGGCGACCCGACAAGCCAGCTCCCACATTTGAATTGTGAACCCAGTCAAATGTGGGAGCTGACTTGCCTGCGATAGCGGTCTATCAGGCGCCCGAGCTCTGCTTGAACTGCACCAAAGCCGGCAACAACTGCTTGTCGATCGCCTGGCGCACCGCCGGCAAAATCGTCGCGCTGCCGGTGTACATCTGCTCCACCATGCCCTTGAGTGCCTTGGCCCGTGCGGCACTCAAACCGCGCACCGCACACTCGCAAGCCTGTTCGGCGCTGGCACCGCTGGACACTTCAAAACCCAGCGAGCGAAGCTGGCTCAGCAGGTCATCCTGGTCAATCAAGTCCGCGTGCATCATGACGTTTATCCTGGTGTAGGGAACGGGATTGAATGGGATTCTGGTAGGCCCTCGGCCGGTCGGCAAGGGCAGAATCCACGAATGGCTCAGATGGCTATGAACAGGTCGTTTTCGGGTCATTTACCGACACCAACAATAGGCACACTGGAGGCCAGGCACGCACCTTGAAGGTTTGGTCACCCTCGGGATGTCACGCTCACACCAAGCACTCTGCCCCGATCCAGTCACGGCTGGCCCGGGGCTTTTTTTGGCTGGGGTTTGTGGGAGCTGGCTTGCCTGCGATGGCCGCACCCCGGTCTACCTCTGCAACACCAATATCCGGGACAACAACTCATCCCGATCAATGTAACAACCCTGAAAATGCCGCGCTCCCGAAGCCGGGTCAAACGCATTGCGCGCATGCAAGGTGCGGCGGTTATCAAAGCACCACAGCTCACCCGGATTCAGGCGTTTGACCAGTCGAAAACGGTCTTCCCGCGTCATCGCAATAAAACGCCGATACGCCCGATACAACAACGGCATCTGCTCCACCGGTGCCTCAAACGGCCCGCGCAAAAAGTTGGCCATGCGGATCTCCGCCACATCGCCCAAGGCATCCAGCGCAATGATCGGGGCCAGGCGGCGGTAGTCGCTGTGCCGGTCTTTATTGCGAAACTCCACCGGGATTTCACACAGGGCACGAAACGCCTCGGGGTCTTCGCTGCGCAGCGCATGGGCGATCGCAAACCCATCGACAAAAATGCTCTCGCCGCCGGTAGCTTCGTTCACCAGGCAATGCAGAAACTGCAGCCCCGGCTGCAACTCCCGCGTCGGCAAATCGCTGTGCAGCGGCAGGTTGAAAGCGGTGTAAGCATTGCTGTCGGCATCGGCCTTGGACTGCACGTTGAACAGCACGCCGAAGTTGCTCTCGCGGATAAACGAAATACGCTTGGCGATCAGTGCCAGCGAGCCTGGTTCGGTGGGCACGCCACGGATTTGCGTAAGGCCGCCGTCACGCAAGGCCAGCAGCCATTGCAACAGGGCTTTGGGGTCTTCCATCACCGCTGAGTATTCAAATATGGGCAGTTCGAAGGTGCTGCCCCACAGTTGCGACTGGGGTTTGGCAGCGCGGCGTTCGGCGCGTGATTGATCGTCATAGGCATGGGCGCGCAACCAGCCTGGATCGTACTGGCTGCGATGGCCGCCGTACCATTCCACGCACAGAAAACCTTGATCGATGCGCGCGCTGACTGCGCGCAGATGCTCGTCCACATCGACAATTTCCAGCACCTGCTCGCGGGTCACGCTGTACACGCATTGGGCACAGGGGCAGTTGTCCCGCAGCCACTGATGATGGAACGGGCTGACCCGCCCATCGGCCCACTGCACGCGAATCTGGTTGTCCAGTACCTGCGCCTCGGCAAGGTCGCAGATCTTCGGGTAAGTACGGAAATCGGCAACAGCGGCGGCGGTTTGCATGGTGATTCCTTATTGTTTTTTGGGTGGTAATCCGATCACTCGGCCCAGCAAGGCAGGGCGCGGCAGGTCGGCCTGTTCGGCACTGATGGTCGCCAGTTTCTCCAGCGTGGCCTCGGTAAACGGCGCTGAATGCGGCCCCGCCAGATCGACGTGCAGCAGCATCTGTTCGTTGCCGGCCAACTCCTTCGTGTCGCCCACAAGGTGCAGGCTGTGATAGAGGTGCAGGCGCTTGGCGTCGTGGGCGATCAGTTGGGTGTGCACCTCCACCTCGGCGCCGAGTTTTACTTCGTGCAGGTAGTTCAGGTGCAGTTCCAGGGTGAACAGCGAGTGGCCGCTGGCTTCGCGGTTTTCGCTGTCCAGCCCGAGGGTGTCCATCAGCGCGTCGGTGGCGTAGCTGAAGATCAGCAGGTAAAACGCATCACGCAGGTGGCCGTTGTAATCCACCCAGTCGGGCTGGATTTTGGTGGTGTAGGTGGTCAGTGCAGGCATCACATATATTCCAGAATGTATGCAGTCAAAATGTGGGAGCTGGCTTGCCTGCGATGGCGATGGTGAATTTTGCATCGCTATCGCAGGCAAGCCAGCTCCCACACAGATCAACAGCGGTTATTCAGCGAAGCTCATGCCGTGTTTGGCTTTGGTGGTTTTCACCGCTTCCAATACCGCCAGCAAGCAATCATCACGATAGCGCTCCAGCGCCGAAATGCTGTGTTTACCCAGCTGATCGCTGGTGCCGTCGACCACATCGTCAATCAACTTGTCGGTCAGCTCCGGCGCCGGCAAATACGTCCACGGCAACTGCAACGCCGGGCCGAACTGGGCCATGAAGTGGCGCATTCCGGCATCACCGCCCGCGAGGGTGTAAGTCAGGAATGTGCCCATGAACGACCAGCGCAAACCGGCGCCAAAACGAATCGCGTCATCGATCTCGCCCGTGGTTGCCACGCCATCATTGACCAGGTGCAACGCCTCACGCCACAGCGCTTCGAGCAAGCGGTCAGCGATAAAACCCGGCACTTCCTTACGCACATGCAGCGGGCGCATGCCGAGGGATTCATACACCTTGATCGCTGCCTGAATTGCCTGCGGCGCGGTGTTTTTGCCACCCACCACTTCTACCAGCGGCAACAGGTAAACCGGGTTGAAGGGGTGACCGACCACGCAGCGTTCCGGGTGGGTGGAACCTTCGTAGAACTCGCTCGGCAACAGACCTGAAGTGCTCGAGCCAATCAGCGCATTCGGCTTGGCCGCTGCGCTGATCTTGCTGTGCAGTTCGAGTTTCAGCTCCAGGCGTTCCGGGGCGCTTTCCTGGATGAAGTCGGCGTCTTTTACGCATTCCTCAATGGTGGTTACAAAGCGCAGGCGATCCTGAGAGGCGCCCGGCGCCAGGCCTTGTTTCTCCAAGGCGCCCCAGGCGTTGGCAACACGTTTGCGCAGCGCTGCTTCAGCGCCAGGCGCCGGGTCCCAGGCCACCACATCCAGGCCGTGGGCCAGGGCGCGGGACACCCAGCCGCTGCCGATAACACCGCTGCCGAGGGCGGCGAAGGTTTTGATTTCAGTGATAAAGCTCATGTCGACAATCCCTGAGTAATTCGGTGATCAAGGTGGGAGCTGGCTTGTCGAATCGTCGCACCGCTGCGATATCGGTGTATCAGTTGGTGCATTCGGTGCAGGTGTACCGCTATCGCGGGCAAGCCCGGCTCCCACAGGGTTTTGTGGTGTCTGAGTTAGCCGCGCTTGGTCAGGCCCATCTTGATTCGGCCCTCCGCCGGGGTCATGACCCGCGCGCCCAGGCGGCTGAGGATTTCACTCGCGCGTTCCACAAGCTGGCCATTGGTGGCGAGTACGCCTTTGTCCAGCCACAGGTTGTCTTCCAGGCCGACCCGCACGTTGCCGCCCAGCAGCACCGCTTGCGCCGCCATGGGCATTTGCATGCGGCCGATACCGAAGCCGGCCCACACGGCGTCGGCAGGCAGGTTGTCGACCATGGCTTTCATGGTGGTGGTGTCGGCCGGTGCGCCCCATGGGATGCCCAGGCACAGCTGGAACAGCGGGTTGTCGAGCAAACCTTCCTTGATCATCTGCTTGGCAAACCACAGGTGGCCGGTGTCGAAAATTTCCAACTCGGCCTTAACGCCCAGCTCTTGAATACGCTTGGCGCCCGCCCGCAGTTGCGCCGGGGTGGACACGTAAATGGTGTCGCCATCGCCAAAGTTGAGCGTGCCGCAGTCCAGGGTGCAGATCTCCGGCAGCAACTCCTCAACATGGGCCAGGCGCGTCAGCGGGCCGACCAGGTCGGTGTTGGGGCCGAACTCCATCGGGTTCTCGCCGCCGCCGATTTCCAGGTCGCCGCCCATACCGGCGGTGAGGTTGACGATGATGTCGATGTCGGCCTCGCGGATGCGCTCCATCACTTCGCGATACAGCGCCACGTCGCGGCTGAACTTGCCGGTTTGCGGGTCGCGCACATGGCAGTGCACCACGGTGGCGCCGGCCTTGGCGGCTTCCACCGCGGCTGCGGCGATTTGTTTGGGAGTGACCGGCACGTGCGGGCTGCGGCTGGTCGTGTCGCCAGCACCGGTGAGTGCGCAGGTGATGATGACGTCGTGGTTCATGAGGAGGTTCCTTACAGGCGGGCGTAGTGATGCCGTTCGCAGCCAACAGCGGCTGCGATACGGTGATGCGAATCAGGTTATTTGCTGGTCAGTTGCAGGTTGGCCGCAGCCGGTTTGCCGTCGAAGGTGGTCACGCCTTCGAGCCAGCGCTGCTGGTCTTGCGGGTGGTCCTTGAGCCACTGCTTGGCCGACTCGAGGGCGTCTTTGTGATCCAGCAACGGCTGCATCATTCGGCTCTCGTCGGCGGCGGTGAACGTCAGGTTGGTCAGCAGTTTGTGCACGTTGGGGCACTGCTCGGCGTAAGTCGGCGAAGTCA
This sequence comes from Pseudomonas sp. 2995-3, assembly GCF_002742565.1. Classification (NCBI taxonomy): domain Bacteria; kingdom Pseudomonadati; phylum Pseudomonadota; class Gammaproteobacteria; order Pseudomonadales; family Pseudomonadaceae; genus Pseudomonas; species Pseudomonas sp. 2995-3. The sequence goes on from NZ_LJSB01000315.1 coordinate 379,220, forward strand.
CGCTCCACACTGTGGCCATGCCTTCGTTCGGGCCAAGGGCGTCGTCGCTGCCGGTGAGGTAAGTCATGGCGACGTTGACGTTCATCGGGTGCGGCGCCCAGCCGAAGAACACCACGGCCTCCTTGCGGCGCACGGCGCGGTCGACGGCGGCGAGCATCCCCGCTTCGCTGGACTCCACCAACTGGAACTTGCCGAGGCCGAACTGGTTCTTGGCGATCATCGCCTTGATCTGGGTATTGGCGCCCGAGCCTGGCTCGATGCCGTAGATCTTGCCGCCCAGTTCTTTTTCAAACTTGGCGATATCGGCGAAGGTTTTCAGGCCTTTATCCGCCAGGTAAGTCGGCACCGCGAGGGTGGCGCGCGCATCTTCCAGGCTGGGTTTGTCGAGGACTTTGACTTGCTTGGCGTCCACAAACGGCGTGATGGTCTGGGTCATCAGCGGGTTCCAGTAGCCCAGGAACATATCCAGGCGCTGGTCGCGGATACCGGCGAAGATGATTTGCTGGGAAGCGCTGGTTTGTTTGGTCTTGTAGCCGAGGCCGTCGAGCAACACTTGGGTCATGGCGCTGGTGGCGATTACGTCGGTCCAGTTCACCACGCCCATGCGCACGTTCCGGCAAGACTCTGCGTCGGCCGCGAATACGCTGGTGCTTAAGATGGCGCTGGCGCTGAGTGCAAGCACGCAGCGGCTGATCAGTCGGTTCATGGTGGATCCCTCGGCAGGTCGTTATTGTGGGTGCCGGCGTCTTTGTGCGCCGTGGGATCAAGTTACGCAGCTTGAGGGGAGGCAAAGCGCACGGCGGCGACCAGCTCTTGCACTGCAGCGACCTGTGCTCTTGAATGGCCCGTTGAACTGGCGTATCACAGTGAGCACGCTGCCCGTCCTACGAGAGCGCCACCATGTCCCAGGATTTCTACTTTCTGCTGATGCCGGGTTTCTCGGCCATCGGCTTTATCTCCGCGCTGGAACCGCTGCGCGTGGCCAACCGCTTTCGCGGCGAGTTGTACCGTTGGCACGTGTTGAGTGCCGATGGCGGCGCGGTGTTGGCGAGCAATGGCATGTCGGTGAACGCCGACGCCGCATTGGAGCCGCTGAAAAAAGGCGCGACGCTGATGGTGGTCGCAGGCTTCGAACCCTTGAAGTTCACCACGCCCGCACTTGAACACTGGCTGCGCCGCCTCGACCTCGACGGCGTCACCCTCGGCGCCATCGACACCGGCGCCTGCGTGCTCGCCGAAGCAGGCTTGCTCGACGGCCACCGCTTGACCTTGCACTGGGAAGCCATCGACGCGTTCAAGGAATCTTATCCACAGCTCACCGTGACCCAGGAACTGTTCGAGATTGACCGCCGGCGCATCACCTGCGCCGGTGGCACCGCCTCCATCGACCTGATGCTCGACCTGATCGCCCAGGCCCACGGCCCGGACCTGGCCATCCAGGTGTCCGAGCAATTCGTACTCGGGCGCATCCGCCCGCGCAAGGACCACCAGCGCATGCAGATCGCCACGCGCTATGGCATCAACAACAAGAAGTTGGTGCAGGTGATCGGTGAAATGGAGCAACACACCGAGCCGCCGCTGAGCACCTTGGCGTTGGCCGATGCAATTAAAGTCACCCGGCGTCAGCTGGAACGGCTATTCCGCCTGCACCTGAACGACACGCCAAGTAACTTCTACCTCGGCCTGCGCCTGGAAAAAGCCCGGCAGTTGTTGCGCCAGAGCGACATGAGCGTGCTGGAAGTGAGCATTGCGTGCGGGTTTGAGTCGCCGTCGTACTTCACCCGCAGCTACAGGGCGCGGTTTGCCAAGTGCCCGAGAGAGGATCGGCGACGGGAGGTGGTTTGACCGGCAATTATAGTCAATTATACTCGCGACTATAATTTATAGTGCTTCCAATAATTGAGTATAAAACCATGTCCAAGCACAGCGGCTTTGTGTTTCGCCGCCCGACGCTGGCTCGCAGCATTGCTGATGGCTTGGTGGGCGCCGGGATTCAGGATTTCACTTCAGGCCTGTTCCTCGCAGCACCTCGACGCACCGGCAAAAGCACCTTTTTGCGCGAAGACTTGATCCCGGAGTGCCAGTTGCGGGGTTGGCTGACGGTGTATGTCGATCTCTGGGCTGACAAAGAAAAAGACCCCGCGGAGTTGATTGCCAGCGCGATTGCTGCGGCTCTGGTGCCCTATGAAAAGGGCATTCGCAAGCTGGCCAAGAACATTGGAATCGAGAAACTAAGCTTCCTGCGTACCCTTTCCTGGGACTTCAGCAAGCCACAATTGCCGGTTGGCGCGACGCTGACCCAAGCCTTGGAGTTGCTCCACAGCGCAGCCGAAAAGCCCGTCGTGCTGGTGATTGATGAAGCGCAGCACGCACTGACCACCGAGCCTGGTATCAACGCGATGTTCGCGTTGAAAGCTGCCCGAGATCAGCTCAACCAGGGCCGTGACGAGGAGGGCAGTGGCTTGCGCCTGGTGTTCACCGGCTCCAATCGCGACAAGCTTGCGCATTTGGTCCTCGGTAAAAGCCAGCCATTCTTCGGCTCCAGCATTACCCCGTTCCCTTTGCTCGGCAAAGAGTTTACCCAGGCCTACACCCTGCACCTCAACGCGCATTTGGCCAAAACCAATCAGTTCAACGCGGCGGACATCGACGAAGCCTTTGAACTGGTCGGCCGGCGCCCGGAGATGCTGCGTACCATCATCGGCGAAGTGGCGCTGGAGTTGGGCGAGGCGAGCAACCTGGGCCAACTGCTGCACAGCCGCGCCGAACTGTTGCGTGCCGGCGTGTGGACCGAATTTGAAAGCGCGTGGAACAACCTCACCATTCCCCAGCGTGCTGTGTTGGAGGTGATGGTGGTGCGTTCGCAGAACAACGAGCCTTTTGCGCCGTTTACCGACAGTACACTCACGGCGGTCAGCAAGGCACTGGAGGACATGGGCAGCGACGTGGTGCCGGGCACCCAGACCATTCAGGCCTGTATCGATGCCTTGCGTGACAAAGAGCTAGTGTGGAAGTCGAGTCGCGGCGGGTATGCCCTGGAAGACAAATCCTTTGGCGATTGGCTGCTGCACAGAAGCCGTACAGCGAATTCAAAGACACCATAAATCAAATGTGGGAGCTGGCTTGCCTGCGATAGCGGTAGATCAGGCAGTACAGCGTTATCTGACAAACCGCCATCGCAGGCAAGCCAGCTCCCACAGGGGATTGGTGGTGTGGCTTACTTTTTTACCAGCGCCGAACACGCCGCCTTGAAGGCCTCATGCTGATACTTGTTCAGCGAGGCCGGCAGGGCAAAATCGTGCTTTTTGTTCTGCGCATTGATGGTCTGCGGCGACAGCAATGCCACCTCAACACCGTCGAGCAACTGAAACACCCCTTCAATCTTGAACGTGGTCGGGCCACCGGCGAATTCGCCTTTCTTGCTGCGCTTCTTGATCGCGATGCGGGTGATGGCGTTTTCTTGCACAAAGGCCTTCACCTGGGCGGCGAAGGCTTTGACGTTGGCTGCCTCATCGTCGTCATCGAGGGCGATTTTCTTGATGGCCAGCGCCACGTGGGTCAGCGCCTGGTTGTCCAGGGAGGCGACGGCGATGATGGCTTCGCTGCCTTTGATTTCGATGCCGCAGATAGTCATGAAATGGCCTTGGTAAGCGTAAAGTGGCGCAGGCATGCCTTGGGTTGCACCTGCGAAATCAGATCAGTACTGTCGATCCTCTTCTTTGTGCCGATAGATTCTGAACAACGTCCAGAACATCAGGGCCTGACATAACACTATCAGCGCGGCACTGGCGCTCATTATGTAGAAGTTCCACCTACCACTGTTGAAATTGGCCTTGAGGTTGTGAACGCTTGGAAACCATTTCGAGTACACCACTTGCACCGGGCTACCGACTTCGTACACAGGGCCGCCGGCGTAGCCGCTGGTGGTGGCCATACCGTCTTGATCGTGTTCGTCGTGCTTGAAGCTGTAATACACGTTGGTGATGGTGCCCCAGTTACCAAAGCTTTCCAGTTGAGTCACCTGCCCGGTCGTCTCCACGGGGGACGCCTTGATCAGGGCGTAGGGTGCTCCCCGATCTTTGGAAAGAAACAGCATCAGGGCCAACACCAACGTGGCGACAAACAGCATGACGGCGCGCGTGAACAGAAAGTCCCGCTGTGCTTCGCGTGGGTAGTACATGTGAATTCCTTTTCAAGGGTGCTTTGCGATTGATCCGGCTTATTCCTGCCCGATCGACTCCAAAAACTCCGACCGCTCATCACTCATTCGCGCCAGGCAGTCATTCTGTTGAATCGCGTAGTCCTTGCTGCCATTCACCGCCGGGAAGGTGTCCACCGCGCAATCGGCATCGCGCAGTTTTTCCCATTTTTGCTGGGCATCCTTCAGACGAGCGGTAATGTCGGCCAGTTGCGACTTGTTGCTGCCATAGGTCGAACCCATGCGTTCGAGCAAGCCCTGGTAGTTATCCTTGAGCAATTGCTCGGCGGTGGTTTTGTTATAGGTGGCGCATTCCAGGGTTTGTTTGTCGTTTTCGATGCCATCGCAGGGCGTGCTGTCGGTGTCTTCAGCGGCGTGTACGCCGGTTGCGATGAGTGCCAAAGCCAGGAAAATCGATTTCATTGCGCCGTCTCATATCAGGTGATGAGCAAATTCTGGCTCAAGCGTGGGACAAAGAACAGCCACCTGTCAGCTATGTCATGTAGGCCTTTGTCGCTGATTGACGCTTTCGGCAATTCCCCTGTCGTTTTTGCACCCGGCTCCGTCGGCCCCTGAGCATATGCTGGCCCCAAAGCGCCGGCAGACGATTCGGCGCATGAATCGCCAATAAGGGGACGCCTGATGAGCCCAGCCGAGTTGCACGCCGACAGCATCGTTATCGACGGTCTGATTATTGCCAAGTGGAACCGCGACCTGTTCGAAGACATGCGCAAAGGTGGCCTCACCGCCGCTAATTGCACGGTGTCGGTGTGGGAAGGCTTCCAGGCCACGATCAACAACATCGTTGCCAGCCAGACCCTGATCCGTGAAAACAGCGACCTGGTGATCCCGGTGAAAACTACCGCCGACATTCGCCGTGCAAAAGAGCAGGGCAAGACCGGCATCATCTTCGGCTTCCAGAACGCCCATGCGTTTGAGGACCAACTCGGCTACGTCGAGATCTTCAAGCAGCTCGGCGTGGGTGTGGTGCAGATGTGCTACAACACCCAGAACCTGGTCGGCACCGGTTGCTACGAGCGTGACGGCGGGCTGTCGGGCTTTGGTCGTGAGATCGTCGGTGAGATGAACCGTGTCGGCATCATGTGCGACCTGTCCCACGTCGGTTCCAAGACCAGCGAAGAAGTCATCCTCGAATCGAAAAAGCCGGTGTGCTACTCCCACTGCCTGCCGTCGGGCCTTAAAGAACACCCGCGCAACAAGTCCGATGAAGAACTCAAGTTCATCGCCGACCATGGCGGTTTTGTCGGCGTGACCATGTTCGCGCCGTTCCTGGCCAAGGGCATCGATTCGACCATCGACGACTACGCCGAAGCCATCGAATACACCATGAACATCGTCGGCGAAGACGCCATTGGCATTGGCACCGACTTCACCCAGGGCCATGGCCAGGATTTCTTTGAAATGCTGACTCATGACAAAGGCTACGCCCGCCGTCTGACCAGCTTCGGCAAGATCATCAACCCGCTGGGCATCCGCACCGTGGGCGAGTTCCCCAACCTCACCGAGACCTTGCTCAAACGCGGCCACAGCGAGCGCGTGGTGCGCAAGATCATGGGCGAGAACTGGGTCAATGTCTTGAAAGACGTCTGGGGCGAATAAGCCACCGCATTTCTCCCCCGGCCGTTCGCATCGGGGGCACACCTAAGAATTTTCTGGAGTTAAGTTTCCATGGCCAAAATCGCCCCGCAATTGCCTATCGAAGTCGACAGCGAAACCGGTGTCTGGACCTCCGACGCCCTGCCGATGCTATATGTGCCACGGCATTTCTTCGTCAACAACCACATGGGCATCGAAGAAGTCCTGGGCAGCGATGCCTACGCCGAGATCCTCTACAAGGCCGGCTACAAATCCGCCTGGCACTGGTGTGAAAAAGAAGCTGAGTGCCACGGCCTGGAAGGCGTTGCGGTGTTCGAGCACTACATGAAGCGCCTGTCGCAACGCGGCTGGGGCCTGTTCAAGATCCAGGACATCGACCTCGACAAAGGCACCGCCAGCGTCAAGTTGGAGCACTCGGCGTTTGTCTACGTGTACGGCAAGGTCGGGCGCAAAGTGGACTACATGTTCACCGGTTGGTTTGCCGGTGCCATGGACCAGATTCTGCAGGCGCGTGGCAGCAAGATTCGCACCGTAGCCGAGCAAGTTTACGGAGGCTCCGAAGAGGGCCATGACGACGGCCTGTTCACCGTCAAGCCGTTGTAAGTCGAGGAACCGTGCCATGGCTTTCGAAGCAATGTTTGCGCCGATCCAGATCGGCAAGCTGACCATCCGCAACCGCGTGCTCAGTACCGCCCACGCCGAGGTGTATGCCACCGACGGCGGCATGACCACCGACCGCTATGTGAAGTACTACGAAGAGAAAGCCAAGGGCGGTATCGGCCTGGCGATCTGTGGCGGCTCCTCGGTGGTGGCCATCGACAGCCCGCAGGAATGGTGGAGTTCGGTGAACCTGTCCACCGACCGCATCATCCCGCACTTCCAGAACCTGGCCGACGCCATGCACAAGCATGGCGCCAAGATCATGATCCAGATTACCCACATGGGGCGTCGCTCGCGCTGGGACGGCTTTAACTGGCCAACCCTGATGTCGCCGTCCGGCGTGCGCGAGCCGGTACACCGCGCCACCTGCAAGACCATCGAGCCGGAAGAAATCTGGCGCGTGATCGGCAACTACGCCAGCGCCGCCAAGCGCGCCAAGGCCGGTGGCCTGGACGGTGTCGAACTGTCCGCGGTGCACCAGCACATGATCGACCAGTTCTGGAGCCCGCGGGTCAACAAGCGTACCGACGAATGGGGCGGCACCTTCGAGGGCCGCATGAAGTTCGGCCTGGAAGTGCTCAAGGCCGTGCGCGCCGAGGTCGGTGACGACTTCTGCGTAGGCATGCGCCTGTGTGGTGACGAGTTCCACCCGGACGGCTTGTCCCACGAGGACATGAAGCAAATCGCCAAGTATTACGACGACACCGGCATGCTCGATTTTATCGGCGTGGTGGGCTCGGGTTGTGACACCCACAACACCCTGGCCAACGTGATCCCCAACATGAGCTACCCGCCGGAGCCGTTCCTGCACCTGGCGGCCGGTATCAAGGAAGTGGTCAAGGTTCCGGTGCTGCACGCGCAGAACATCAAGGACCCGAACCAGGCCACGCGCATTCTGGAAGGCGGCTATGTGGACATGGTCGGCATGACCCGTGCGCACATCGCCGACCCGCACCTGATCGCCAAGATCAAGATGGGCCAGATCGACCAGATCAAACAATGCGTCGGCGCCAACTACTGCATCGACCGCCAATACCAGGGCCTGGATGTGCTGTGCATCCAGAACGCCGCGACCTCCCGTGAATACATGGGTGTGCCGCACATCATCGAGAAATCCACCGGGGCCAAACGCAAAGTCGTGGTGGTCGGTGCCGGTCCGGCCGGGATGGAAGCGGCGCGGGTCGCGGCCGAACGTGGCCACGACGTAACCCTGTTGGAGAAGAAAGAGTTTATCGGCGGGCAAATCACCACCGCCTCCAAAGCCCCGCAGCGTGACCAGATTGCTGGTATCACCCGCTGGTTCCAGCTGGAGTTGGCGCGCTTGAAAGTCGACCTGCGCCTGGGCGTGGCGGCGGATGCCGAGACCATCCTCGACCTGCGCCCTGACATCGTGGTGCTGGCCGTCGGCGGGCATCCGTTTATCGAGCAGAACGAACATTGGGGCGCCGCTGAAGGCCTGGTAGTCAGCAGCTGGGACGTGCTCGACGGCAAAGTCGCGCCGGGCAAGAACGTGCTGGTGTACGACACCATCTGCGAGTTCACCGGCATGTCGGTGGCCGACTTCCTGGCCGACAAAGGCAGCCAGGTGGAAATCGTCACCGACGACATCAAGCCAGGCGTGGCGATTGGCGGTACGTCGTTCCCGACTTACTACCGCAGCATGTACCCCAAAGAAGTGATCATGACCGGCGACATGATGCTGGAAAAGGTTTACCGCGAGGGCGACAAGCTGGTGGCGGTGCTGGAGAACGAATACACCGGCGCCAAGGAAGAACGCGTGGTTGACCAGGTGGTGGTCGAGAACGGCGTGCGCCCGGACGAAGCTATCTACTACGGGCTCAAGGAAGGTTCGCGCAACAAGGGCCAGATTGACGTCGAAGCCTTGTTCGCGATCAAGCCGCAGCCGTGCTTGAGCGAAGCGGGTGACGGCTACTTGCTGTTCCGCATTGGTGACTGTGTGGCGCAGCGTAATACCCACGCCGCTATCTATGACGCCCTGCGCTTGTGCAAGGATTTCTAGGCAACCACCGAACCACTGTGGGAACCGGTCAATGTGGGAGCCGGGCTTGCCCGCGATGCAGGCGACTCGGTCTTGAGTGACACCGAGGCGATGCCATCGCAGGCAAGCCAGCTCCCACCTTTATCCGGTTCCCATGCAAGACCTGTGTGGTCTTTGGGAGCTTCACCATGTTGAACACCTTGCTTCCTATTCTCTTGTTTGCAGCCATCGGCCTCGCCGCCCTAGGCGCCCTGCGCCGGGTGAACATGTGGCGCCGTGGGCGTGCTTCCAAGGTTGACTTGCTGGGCGGCCTGCTGGCCATGCCCAAGCGCTACATGGTCGACCTGCACCACGTGGTGGCCCGCGACAAATACATCGCCAACACCCACGTCGCCACAGCCCTGGGCTTTGTGCTGTCGGCGTTGCTGGCCATTTTGGTGCACGGTTTTGGCCTGCATAACCGTATCCTCGGCTATGCCTTGCTGCTGGCCTCGGTGCTGATGTTTGTCGGCGCCACCTTCGTCTATTTACGTCGGCGCAACCCGCCATCACGCCTGTCGAAAGGCTCGTGGATGCGCCTGCCGAAAAGCCTGATGGCGTTCTCGGTCAGCTTCTTCCTGGTGACCTTGCCGGTGGCCGGGATTCTGCCCGCCGACTTCGGCGGCTGGCTGCTCGCCGCGCTCTTGAGCCTGGGCGTGCTGTGGGGCGTAAGCGAAATGTTCTTCGGCATGACCTGGGGCGGGCCGATGAAGCACGCCTTCGCCGGTGCCCTGCACTTGGCCTGGCACCGCCGCGCCGAGCGTTTTGGTGGCGGCCGCTCCACAGGTTTGAAGCCGCTCGACCTCAGCGATAAAACCGCGCCATTGGGCGTGGAAAAACCCAAGGATTTCACCTGGAACCAACTGCTCGGCTTCGACGCCTGCGTGCAGTGCGGCAAGTGCGAAGCGGCGTGCCCGGCGTTCGCCGCCGGCCAGCCGCTGAACCCGAAAAAACTCATTCAGGACATGGTGGTCGGCCTGGCCGGTGGCACCGATGCCAAGTTCGCCGGCAGCCCTTATCCAGGTAAACCGATTGGCGAGCACGGCGGCAACCCGCACCAGCCGATCGTCAACGGCCTGGTTGATGCCGAAACCCTGTGGTCGTGCACCACCTGCCGCGCCTGCGTGGAAGAGTGCCCGATGATGATCGAGCACGTCGACGCCATCGTCGACATGCGCCGCCACCTCACCCTGGAAAAAGGCGCCACGCCGAACAAGGGCGCCGAAGTCCTGGAAAACCTGATCGCCACCGACAACCCCGGCGGCTTCGCACCGGGCGGTCGCCTCAACTGGGCAGCGGACCTGAACTTGCCGTTGCTCAGCGAAAAAGGCAGCAGCGACGTGCTGTTCTGGGTCGGCGACGGCGCTTTCGACATGCGCAACCAACGCACCTTGCGCGCCTTCGTCAAAGTGCTGAAAGCGGCCAAGGTCGATTTTGCAGTACTGGGCCTGGAGGAGCGCGACAGCGGTGACGTCGCTCGCCGCCTGGGTGATGAGGCCACGTTCCAATTGCTCGCCACACGCAACATCCAGACCCTGGCCAAGTACAGCTTCAAGCGTATCGTCACCTGCGACCCGCACAGCTTTCACGTGCTGAAAAACGAATACGGCGCCTTCAACGGTAATTATGTCGTGCAGCACCACAGCACCTTCATGGCCGAGCTGATCGGTGAAGGCGCGCTGAACCTGGGCCAGCACAAGGGCAACAGCGTGACCTACCACGACCCTTGTTACCTGGGCCGTTACAACGGCGAATACGAGGCGCCGCGCCAAGTGCTGCGGGCGTTGGGCATTGAGGTCAAGGAGATGCAACGCTCGGGCTTCCGTTCGCGCTGCTGCGGCGGCGGTGGCGGCGCGCCGATCACCGATATTCCCGGCAAGCAGCGGATCCCGGATATGCGCATGGAAGACATCCGTGAAACCGGCGCCGAGCTGGTGGCCGTGGGTTGTCCACAATGCACGGCGATGCTTGAGGGCGTGGTCGAGCCACGACCCCTGATCAAGGACATCGCTGAACTGGTCGCCGACGCGTTGCTTGAAGACGCCGTACCTGGCAAGGCACCTATCAAGCGTCAACCTGCGGAGGTGCACTGATGAGCGACATTATCCGCCGCGACCCACGGGCCGAATGGATCGCCCGCAACCGCCTGCACCCGTTGCACGCCGCCATGCAGCCGCTGCAACACAGTTGGATGGGGCCGAACGGCGTCATCCGCAAAAATGTACATGGCGTGGGTTTTATCGGCCCCAACGGCATCAAGCGTATCGACCGCAGCGGCGCCCAGCAGGGCGGCGCGGCCAAGCGCACGGCGGCGGTGCAAGTGCAGTTGCCGTTGCACCAGGTGCCAGCGCCGGCGTTCTACATCAACGTGGTGCCAGACATGGTTGGTGGCCGCCTGAGCAGCCACGACCGCGATTTGCTCGGCCTGGCCCGGCAACTGGCCGGCAGCGACGGTGCAGTGCTGGCGGTGGTGTTTGGCGAGCACAAAGAAAGTGCTTTTGCCACGGCGGGCGTCGATCGCCTGCTGGTGCTGGAAGGCCACGAATTCGAGGGTTATTCACCGGAGCAACGCGTCCAGGGCCTGCGGGCTGTGGATAACCAGTTCAACCCGCGCCATTGGTTGCTGCCCGACAGCCGCAGTGGCGGCGGTGAATTGGGCCGGCGTTTTGCCGCGAGCCTCAAGGAGCGCCCGGCCACACGCGTCTGGCAGATCAAGGGCGAGGAGTGCATCGGTCGCGCCGGTGCGGGCCAGGAGGATTTGGCCCGGCCACTGCCGCGCCTGATTCTGGCAGCGGTGGAATGCGCCGAGCCGGTCAGCGAAACCCGTCACGAAGTCTTGCCCGTGGAGTTATCCACAGCCTTGGCGCGCAGCCTGCCGCGCATCGAGGATCTCGGCGCAGTGGCGGTGGACCCAGGGGCGATTCCGATGGCCGAGGCGGAGTTTATTTTCTCTGGCGGCAATGGCGTAAAAGATTGGGCACTGTTCCACCAGACCGCCGCCGCCTTGGGCGCCACCGAAGGTGCGTCACGGGTGGCAGTGGATGATGGCTTTATGGCGCGTGATCGTCAGGTCGGTGCCAGCGGTACTTGGGTGACGGCACGGGTGTATGTGGCTGTGGGTATTTCCGGGGCGATCCAGCACCTGCAAGGCATCGGTGCCTGCGACAAGGTGGTGGCAATCAACCTCGACCCTGGCTGCGACATGATCAAGCGTGCCGACTTGTCGGTGATCGGCGAAAGCGCCGCGATTCTGCAAGCCTTGATCGAGGCGGTGCAGGTGTACCGCAACGGCGCCAAGCGCGACGCAGCCTAGGGACATGACCATGACCACGAATGTAATCAGCCTGGTGTCAATCGGCGCCCACCCGACCTCCGGCCGCCCACGCCGTGCGGAGCAGGATGCACGCGCCGTCGAGCTGGGCCTGCAGCTGGCTGGGGATAAGTTGCAAGTGTTGCATGCCGGTGACGTTAACGAGCCGACGTTGCGCAGCTACCTGGGCATGGGCCTGCCGCAATTGCATGTGCTGGAACAACCGGCGGGCAGCGACGCCTTGCCGGTGCTCAGTGATTATCTGCGCGAGACTGGCGCCCACGTAGTGCTCACCGGCAGCCAGGCGGAAACCGGCGAAGGCTCAGGCATGTTGCCGTTTCTTTTGGCCGAGCAATTGGGTTGGCCATTGATAGTCGGGCTGGCGCAAGTGGAATCTATCGATGGCGGCATTGCCCATGTGCTGCAAGCCTTGCCGCGCGGGCAGCGGCGGCGCCTGAAGGTGCGCCTGCCGTTTCTGGCGACTGTGGATAACGCCGCGCCCAAACCACGGCAAAGCGCCTATGGCCCGGCGCAACGCGGTGAACTGGCGGCCCATGAGGTCGAAATCGAGACGGACGAGTTACTCGCAGACGCAGTGTTGCAACCGGCCAAGCCCCGGCCCAAGCGCCTCAAGGTGATTAAGGCCAAGAGCGGCGCGGACCGGATGAAGGCGGCGACCGCCAAGGCCAGCGGCGGCGGTGGGCAAGTGCTCAAAGGTCTTAGCCCCGAGGCGGGCGCGGAAGCGATTCTGAAGCTACTCATTGAAGAAGGCGTGGTGCGCTGATTACCTGTGGGAGCTGGCTTGTGTGGGAGCTGGCTTGCCTGCGATACAGGCACCTCGGTCTGACTGATGGACCGAGGTGCCTGTATCGCAGGCAAGCCAGCTCCCACAGAAAGCTCGCCCGCCACACTGTCTTTACGATGCATCGTTGGATTACCCACAATCCCTGTTGATCCGCCTGTGGATAACCTGTTCGCGGTTGTCCACACCCCCGGCTAATCAAGCCCTGCAGCCCTCTGTACGAAAAACAACCAGGCTAACTGACGGTTTTGCTTGGGTTTTTTCCTGGATAAGTTTGAAACCCTGCACAAACTTGCCCCCAAAGTCTGTTGGCGCTTCTGTGGATAAGATGTTTGCTACTGGCTGTGAGCCTTATAAATAAAGGCTTTCAGTGGCGTGGTCAAAATATGATCAATTTGGCTTATTGGCTCGCTGAAACCCCTGGATGCCCCGATTTGTGAAGGTTTGACGCGGTTTTCCACAACGCCGGCGAAGTTGCCCCCAAAGTCTGTTGGTGCTTCTGTGGATAAGGTGTTCGCGTACTGCTGCAGGCCACGTATTAAGAGGCTTTCAAGGGGTTGATCAATAAGTGATCAGGTGTGGCTAAAACCGCACGACTTGAATAAGTCACGGATTTTCTTCAGTTAATTTAGAGGGCCGGGCACACTTGCCCACAATTGCTGTGGGTGGCTTTGTGGATAAGTTGTTGGGCGAAGGCTGGAGGGTAGATCGGCAAAGGGCTGTAAGGGGGGTGATCATTATTTGAACAGTGACCAATATACATGTGGGAGCAGGCAAGCCAGCTCCCACAGTTTGATCTTTGGTGTGTCAGCTATTCGTGCGCCGCTACACCCTTAAGGTAAGGCGCTGGCGCCGCGCCCAGGTTGTTCAACAAACGCTCGCTGTACCAATCGACAAAGTTCACCACACCAAACTCATAGGTCTTGGAGTACGGCCCTGGTTGGTACGCGGTGGAGTTAATCCCGCGCTGGTTTTCTTCGGCGAGGCGGCGGTCCTGGTCATTGGTGGCGTCCCAGACCTGGCGCATACGCTCCACGTCGTAGTCCACACCTTCGACGGCGTCCTTGTGCACGATCCACTTGGTGGTGACCATGGTTTCCTGGGCGCTGATCGGCCACACGGTGAACACAATGATGTGGTCGCCCATGCAGTGGTTCCACGAATGCGGCAGGTGCAGGATGCGCATCGAGCCCAGGTCCGGGTTCTTGATGCGGCCCATGAGCTTGGCGCAGCCTTGCTTGCCGTCCAGGGTCATCGACACGGTGCCTTTGAGCAATGGCATGCGTACGATGCGGTTGCGCAGGCCGAAGCTGGCGTGGGCGTAAGGGATCTTTTCGGCGTCCCACGCAGCGGCGGAGGCGGCAACGTGGTCCTTGAAGGCCTGGTCGGCACGCGGGTCGGTGACGTCGTCCCATTCCAGCAGGGTTTTCAGCAGTTCCGGGTGCGACGCGTTGCAGTGGTAGCACTCGCGGTTGTTTTCCAGCACCAGCTTCCAGTTGGCCTTTTCGAACAAGGTGGTTTGAATCGCCACCTTGGTGTTCTCCATGTCGTAGGGTTCCATGTAGTGGTTCAGCGTCGACAGGAAGTCATCGATGGCCGGCGGGTTTTCGGCCAGGCTGATGAAGATGTAGCCGCCAGCCGTTTTCACGTTCACAGGCTTGAGGCCGTACTGCTTCATGTCGAAGTCGGCGCCCATCTCGGTGCCGGCGAACAACAGGCGGCCGTCCAGTTCGTAGGTCCACTGGTGGTAGTGGCAAACGAGCTTGGCGACCTTGCCCTTGTCGCTGGTGCACAGGCGCGAGCCCCGGTGGCGGCACACGTTATGGAAGGCATGCACCACGCCGTCGGCACCACGGATCACGATGATCGGGTTCTTGCCGATTTGCAGGGTGATGTAGTTGCCCTTGGTGGGGATCTCGCAGGTCATGCCGGCGATCAACCACTCTTTCTGGAAGATCTCCTGCATGTCGATATCAAACAACCGCTCATCAGAGTAGAACGGCTGTGGCAGCGAAAAAGTGCGCTCGCGCTCTTGCAGCATTTGCGCGGTGGCCTTGCGTGCGGGTTCCAGCGGATCGCCCAAGCTTAAGGTTGCGGTGACGTCCATCGTGTGTGTCCTCATGGCCATTCTGTGTGGCCGGCGAAAGTGGCTGATCAGGTTTTGCAGCAAGGCGTAAAGAAAGCGTAGTTGTTGGCAGCGAGTGTGGGGCCGCCGATGCGCCGAACCTTGTCCATTAACGACATGGCCCACTCTGATCCCGACGCGCAAGCCCCGTGGTATGGGGGCTGGTCGCGATAAGTATGTGAATGTCGCAGATAGGTAAATGGGCGGTTGCGGCGTTACGCAGAATCGCCACCATAAAGCCGAGCATCGGCAGTGGAGAGCAAGCATGTCCAACAATTTCCTGAACCCGGTAACCACCCAGACCTGGGCCAATGGTCGGCACATCGTCCGTTGCGTCAAAGTCATCCAGGAAACCTGGGACGTGCGCACCTTTTGCTTCATGGCTGACCAGCCGATCCTGTTCTTTTTCAAGCCGGGGCAGTTTGTGACCCTGGAGCTTGAGATCGAAGGCCAGCCGATCATGCGCTCGTACACCATTTCCAGTTCGCCGTCGGTGCCGTACAGCTTCTCGGTGACCATCAAGCGCGTGCCGGGGGGGCGGGTTTCCAACTGGCTGCACGACACCCTGCATGAAGGGCAAGAGCTGGCGGTGCACGGGCCGGTCGGGCTGTTCAATGCCATCGACTTCCCAAGCCCCAAAGTGCTGTACCTCAGTGGCGGTGTCGGCATCACGCCGGTGATGTCCATGGCGCGCTGGTTCTACGACACCAACGCGAATGTCGACATGACGTTTGTCCACAGCGCCCGTTCGCCCAAAGACATCATTTACCACCGCGAGCTGGAGCACATGGCGTCGCGGATCGACAACTTCAGCCTGCACCTGATCTGCGAAAAACACGGGCTGGGCGAGCCTTGGGCGGGTTATCGCGGTTACTTGAACCACAAGATGCTGGAATTGATGGTGCCGGACTTCCTTGAGCGCGAAGTGTTCTGCTGCGGCCCTACGCCGTACATGAGCGCAGTGAAACGCCTGCTGGAGGCCGCCGGCTTCGACATGACGCGCTATCACGAGGAGTCCTTCGGCGCCACGCCGCCGGAAGCCCGCGCCGATGCGGTGGAACAAGCCGAGCAAGCAGCGGACGCGCCAGAGATCGACCTGGCAGACCTGCATCAAGTGGAATTTATTGCCTCCGGCAAAAGCATCCGCGTGGCACCGGGCGAAACCGTGCACGCAGCCGCGGCCAAGCTTGGCCTGCTGATCCCTAAAGCGTGCGGCATGGGCATTTGTGGAACATGCAAGGTGATGAAGCTGGGCGGGGAGGTCGAGATGGACCACAACGGCGGGATCACCGAGGAAGACGAAGCCGAAGGCTACATCCTGTCGTGCTGCAGCGTGCCGAAGGGCGACGTGCGCATCGAGTTCTAATAGGGCGGGACGCGGAGCGCCCCTGGAGGCATTCCCACGCAGAGCGTGGGAACGAGCTGGTTGAGTGTCCCCGATCATTCCCACGCTCCGCGTGGGAATGCAGCCCGTGACGCTCCGCGTCACACAGTGCCCAGTATTCAAGTCATGCGCATAGAGCGGGACGCGGAGCGCCCCAGGAGGCATTCCCACGCAGAGCGTGGGAACGAGCTGGTTGAGTGTCCCTGGTCGTTCCCACGCTCCGCGTGGGAATGCAGCCCGTGAAGATCCGCGTCACAAAGTGCCCAGTATTCAAGCCATGCACATAGGGCGGGACGCGGAGCGTCCCTGGAGACATTCCCACGCAGAGCGTGGGAACGAGCTGGTTGAGTGTCCCGGATCGTTCCCACGCTCCGCGTGGGAATGCAGCCCGTGAAGCTCCGCGTCACAAAGTGCCCAGTATTCAAGCCATGCGCATAGAGCGGGACGCGGAGCGTCCCAGGAGACATTCCCACGCAGAGCGTGGGAACGAGCTGGTTGAGTGTCCACCCCCCGATCATTCCCATGCTCCGCGTGGGAATGCAGCCCGTGACGCTCCGCGTCACAAAGTGCCCAGTATTCAAGCCATGCACATAGGGCGGGACGCGGAGCGCCCCAGGAGGCGTTCTCACGCAGAGAGGGGGGACGGGCACTAGTGCCACTGTTGAATTTCGATGAGCCCTTCCTGCCCTGCGTAATTGCGCGCACTGGAATACCGCCAGTGTTCGGCTAGGTCCACATATCCTCGTTTCACCGGGTTGTGGTGAATGTAATCAAGTTTCTGGTGCATCACCCCCTCGCTGTACACCAACTCAGCGTGTGCGCCTTCCTGCCAAAGTTGATAAGCCCGGTCTACCTTGTGCGCCCGTTTGCTGAACCGCAGGCGTTGTAATAAACGCTCTGCGCCTCGGCGCTGCAAATCATCAATGATGGTACGGGCGGTAAAGGATTTGAATTGGCTCACGCATTTGCCAAGGTCGGGAGCCTGAGCGACGAAGTGCAAGTGGTTTTCGAGAACGACGTAGCCGAAGAGATTCAGGGCGTGGTGGTTTTGTTGATATCGCCAGCAGTCCAAAAGATGACCAACGATGTAGTCACGGGTGAACAGCGGTAGCCACTCCATGACGGTGCAGGTGAGGAAGTGCGGCTTTTCGGGTTCGGTGATGACGTAGCGGCTTCTGCCCATGGATTCGTCCTTGAATCTGGGTGCGGCTTGGACGCAGAGCGTCCGGGGATGCATTCCCACGCAGAGCGTGGGAACGATCATGTACATTCAGTTAATCGCGCCCGCGCGAGCGTGGGAGCGATCGGGTCAGCTTGGTTAGCGTGCGTATATCTGTATGGCGAACTGCTCACCTGATGCTGTCAGTTCAAAGGTTTTTTCGGTGATGACCAGGGTTCTTGAAGGCTCCCTGATGGTGTCACCGACTTTCGCCAGTTTCCTGAACTCATCCCAGCTCACAAACGTGGTGCTGAGACTGCCTTCCTGCAACGCTTTAGTGTTGTAGCATTGAACTTCCATGGTCTAACCCTCTGCTGGATTTCCGTTTCCGACCGATTATTCGGCAGGCAGTTGTGCCCGAAAGGTGGCCGCTGCAGCGGCGTTTTCCTTTCGGGTTCCAAGAGGCTAGACGATGAAAGTGGACTGTGATGCTGTCGGAAATACCAAATAACAGTCTCGGCAATGCGCCAGTATTCGTGAGGCTTAAGCGTTCATCACTTCCCTAATGTCTGCGGCTAATTCTCTTACGCGTTCTTCTTCGGTATCCCACGCACACATGAACCGTGCGCCACCTTTGCCAATGAATGTGTAGAAGCGCCAGCCCTTGGCCGTCAGCGCTGCGATGGCCGGTTCCGAGAGTTGCAGGAACACGCCGTTGGCCTGTACCGGGAACATCAGTTCCACGCCGGGAATGTCCGCCACCAGGCTGCTGAGCAATTGGGCGCATTGGTTGGCGTGGCGGGCGTGTTTGAGCCAGGCATCGTTTTCCAGCAGGCCCACCCATGGGGCGGAGAGGAAGCGCATTTTCGAGGCCAACTGGCCGGCCTGTTTGCAGCGGTAATCGAAGTCTTCAGCCAGTTTGTGGTTGAAGAACAGGATGGCTTCGCCTACTGCCATGCCGTTTTTGGTGCCGCCGAAACACAGTACATCCACGCCGGCTTTCCAGGTCAGGTCGGCCGGCGAGCAGCCCAGGAACGCGCAGGCGTTGGAGAAGCGCGCGCCGTCCATGTGCAGGTTCAGGCCCAGCTCTTTGCAGGTGACGCTGATGGCGCGGATTTCTTCCGGGGTATACACGCTGCCCACTTCCGTGGCTTGGGTGAGGGTGACCACGCGCGGTTTGGGGTAGTGGATGTCCTGGCGCTTGAGGGCGATCTCGCGGATCGATTCGGGCGTCAGCTTGCCGTTTTCGGTGCGGGCGGTGAGCAGCTTGGAGCCGTTGGAGAAGAACTCCGGCGCACCACATTCGTCGGTTTCGACGTGGGCGGTTTCCGAGCAAATCACGCTATGGTAGCTCTGGCACAGCGAAGACAGCGCCAGGGAGTTGGCCGCGGTGCCGTTGAAGGCGAAGAACACTTCACAGTCGGTTTCGAACAAATTGCGGAAACCGTCGGCGGCACGGTGGGTCCACTCATCGTCGCCGTAGGCGCGTTGATGGCCCTGGTTGGCTTGTTCCATGGCGGCCCAGGCTTCCGGGCAGATGCCGGAATAGTTGTCGCTGGCGAATTGTTGGCTATTGTCGGTCATGGCCCATTCCTGTGGTCGATGTTGGTGCGCACTGTAACCAAGATTGTCGCGGGTGCGCACGCACTGTAAATGCAAAGTCACTGGGGAATTATGCACGGTACACACACGTTGGCTGTCGGACGCGTCCGCGATGGCGCACTGGATCTGCTCAAGTGGCTGGCGCTGCTGAGCATGGTGCTCGACCACTTGCGTTATGTCGGTTTGAGCCTGGACGGCCTGTACGTGCCGGGGCGCCTGGCGTTTCCGTGGTTTTGCCTGGCGATTGCAGCCAATTTGCACCGGGTCGCCAATGCTCCCGTCACCGGCCAGTGGCGCTACCTGGGCTGGCTGTTGCTGTTCAGTGTGATCAGTGAAGTGCCCTACCGGATGTTTATCGAGGATGCCGATACATTGAACGTCTTGCCGACGTTGGCGCTGGGGTTGCTGGTTGCCCGAGGATGGCAGCAGAAGGTGCTTTTTGATCGAGGATTGGCGCTGATTGCCCTAGTCATCGCGGCGCTGTTTTCTGCCCAGCTGATGTTCGGGTTTTTCGGTGTGTTACTGCCGCTGGCGATGCTGCTGGTGTTTAACCGGCCATGGTATTTCAGCGTGTTGCCGGGTTTGGTCTGCGTGGCCGCCAATCAATGGCAGGTTCTGCTCAATAGCGGCACGCCTGTGGCGCTGATGGGGTTGGCCGCTTGCCTGATTGCGCCCTTGGCGGGTTTGGTCTTGTTGCGACACGGCAAAAACGTCTCGCCACCGGCGATGCGCCGCTGGGCTTACGCGCTGTATCCGTTACATTTTTTACTTTTGTTGGGGGTTCGAAAGGCCATTGGCTGACATCGACTCGAGCCAACAAGGTGGGAACGGATGAGCCGCATAGAAATCGCGCATTTTTTGTACGTCGCGCTCGAACCAATCTCGCAGCCACTGGCAATATTGAAGTGAAATAGCCTGCCTGTGCGTTGGGTTGAGGCTTTCGTCGGCAATACATTGCGCAGCCATCATTCCTGACATCAGCGCCTTGAGTACGCCATGAGAGGCGCCCGGGTCCAACCTGCTGGCTGCGTCTCCGATGATGAAATAGCCGTTACCCGCTGCCTGATCACAGATTGACCAAGTGACATCTGCCCCCTGGATCGTTCCTTCACACGGTAAGTGTTCAAAACAGGCCGGAACAGCCGCCATCTTCGGTGATTTATCTTGCATAAAGCGCAGTCTCGTCCAGTGATAAAGCTGCTGGCCGATATGAGCGGTCCAATACCAGCCCGATGGGTCTGCGAAGATGCCGAGCGTATTTTCCTGGACTGTTCCTCGCTTATAGCCATACACGGCGGTCAGCGGGGGCGAGCAGCGACGCGATGTCAGCCTTAATTGGCGTGCAAGCCAGCCGTGAGCGCCACTGGCATCAATAAGGTGCCTGCAAAACAGTTTCCCGGCCTGGGTCTGGAGGCCCACCACTCGATCTTTTATCTGCAACACGGTCTTTGCCTGGCAGGGTTGCAGGACGTGGACACCTGACGCGGCTGCTCGATCCAGCAGCAACCCGTCCAGCATTGCTCGGGGAATCTGAAACCCCCGCCAAGGTCCGTTTTGGTCTTGCCCGAAAGGCACAAAGTGTCGTTCAGTGTCCCACCTCACCCAAGTACCCGCAGGCCGGACGAAGGCGTCGCCGCGGATTTTTTCAGCCACACCCAGTTGCTGAAGCAGAGGCTCTAAGCCGGGGTGCAGGGTTTCACCCGGGCGGTGGCGCGGAAAAGACAGGCGCTCAATCAGTGCCACTTTCAAGCCCTGTTGAGCGCAGCAAATGGCCGCCGAGCAACCCGCCGGGCCGGCACCTATTATGATCACGTCATAGCGGCCTGCGCTGTCGGGCGTTGCCATGCTGAATGTGTCGATAAACCAATTTCCAGGTGTGGTGCTCAATGACAGTTTGACGCGCCGGAAAGCATCGATTCGCCGTTGATATTCCTGCGAGTCGACTTTGCCTGTGAGTGCCAATGAGAACTTCCCGTTCAGCGCGTTCTCTGTGTAGTCGGTATAGAAGTAAGTTTCGTACGCTCTATGGGGCGCGTAATTGGCGACGTATTTTTTCGGAGCGGGTACGCCATCCCACGGGAAACCGGCACTTTTGCCGATCTCCTGATCCAGCATTGGTTTTACGGTCGGACCCGCCCCGACGTTTGGTGGATAGGCTTGTGCTGAGTCTGATGCAACTGCAGGCCAGAATGAACTCAACGCTGCGCAGAGCTTGGCATCCTCGGGGAATGGGCTGCCCAGCCTGTACGCTGCCAGGTGCGCCACGCTGCCCAATTCGGGGTCAGTCGTCACAAGGCCAACATCCCAGCCTGGCGCGAATATCCCTGCGCTCGCATCGGGGAAGGCACCACGCGCACCGTGCAGGTGTAACGCTTTGCGTCAGCGGCGTGGCCAGGTTGGGCGAAGAGTCGAGCGCCATGCCCGCGTTCCTCAACGGTGTAGGGCGTTCAATCTGTTCGACTGAACAGTGAAAGCGTCGAATACATGAGCTGGCGCTGTTTGAGTGGCAAGCGTAGCCAAGTTTTCAGGCGTGTGAGGCTTAAAGTGTCAGGTTTCTGTTTCTAAATCTTCAGGCGGCCCGAGCCATCTGCGTGTTTTATCGCCCACCCGCGAAGCCATGTCGTAAACGCACCTTTGCGTGGCGTGCGTAGGCATTTGACCTCGCTGCGCCAGCCCTACCATCGCATCAAAGGGCCCTGCGAGGGCCTCAACAATACGAAAGGCTGGGAGAGACGCGATGTTCAGCAAAAAAGACCAGATCCAAGGGTATGACGACGCATTGCTGGCGGCGATGAATGCCGAGGAGCAGCGTCAGGAAGACCATATCGAGCTGATCGCGTCAGAGAACTACACCAGCAAACGCGTCATGGAAGCCCAGGGCAGCGGCCTGACCAACAAATACGCCGAAGGCTACCCAGGCAAGCGCTACTACGGCGGCTGCGAGCATGTGGACAAGGTTGAAGCCCTGGCCATCGAGCGCGCCAAACAACTGTTCGGCGCTGATTACGCCAACGTGCAGCCACACTCCGGTTCGTCCGCCAACAGCGCGGTGTACCTGGCGCTGATCAATGCCGGTGACACCATCCTGGGCATGAGCCTGGCCCACGGCGGCCACTTGACCCACGGCGCCAAAGTGTCGTCCTCGGGCAAGCTGTACAACGCCGTGCAGTACGGCATCAACACCGATACCGGTTTGATCGACTACGACGAAGTTGAGCGCCTGGCCGTCGAATGCCAGCCGAAAATGATCGTGGCCGGTTTCTCCGCTTACTCCAAGACCCTCGATTTCCCGCGCTTCCGTCAGATCGCCGACAAGGTTGGCGCACTGCTGTTCGTCGACATGGCCCACGTCGCCGGCTTGGTTGCCGCGGGCCTGTACCCGAACCCGCTGCCTTACGCCGATGTGGTCACCACCACCACCCACAAAACCCTGCGCGGCCCACGTGGCGGTTTGATCCTGGCCAAGGCCAACGAAGCCATCGAGAAGAAACTCAACGCTGCCGTGTTCCCCGGCGCCCAGGGCGGCCCGCTGATGCACGTTATCGCCGGCAAGGCCGTGTGCTTCAAGGAAGCGCTGGAGCCCGGTTTCAAGGCTTACCAACAACAGGTGATCGACAACGCCCAGGCCATGGCAGACGTGTTTATCAAGCGCGGCTACGACGTGGTGTCCGGCGGTACCGATAACCACCTGTTCCTGGTCAGCCTGATCCGCCAGGGCCTTACCGGCAAAGACGCGGACGCTGCCCTCGGCCGCGCCCACATCACCGTCAACAAGAACGCCGTGCCGAATGACCCGCAGTCGCCGTTCGTGACCTCGGGCCTGCGCATCGGCACCCCGGCGGTGACCACGCGGGGTTTCAAGGTGCCGCAATGCATCGAGCTGGCCGGCTGGATCTGCGACATCCTCGACAACCTCGGCGACGCCGATGTCGAGGCCAACGTGGCCAAGCACGTGTCTGCCCTGTGCGCTGATTTCCCGGTTTATCGCTGAGCGCGGTTTTGGAGTAATGACTATGCAACGCTACTCGGGCTTCGGCCTCTTCAAGCACTCACTCAGCCACCACGAAAACTGGCAGAAGATGTGGCGCACGCCCACACCGAAAAAGGTCTACGACGTGGTTATCGTCGGCGGCGGCGGGCATGGTCTGGCGACGGCTTACTATTTGGCCAAAGAGCACGGCATCACCAACGTGGCCGTGGTCGAGAAAGGCTGGCTGGGCGGCGGTAACACCGCGCGCAACACCACCATCGTGCGTTCCAACTACCTGTGGGACGAGTCGGCGCACCTGTACGAACACGCGATGAAACTGTGGGAAGGCCTGTCCCAGGACCTGAACTACAACGTGATGTTCTCCCAGCGCGGCGTCTACAACCTGTGCCACACCCTGCAAGACATCCGTGACTCCGAACGTCGCGTGAGCGCCAACCGCCTCAACGGCGTGGACGGCGAGCTGCTCAACGCCAAACAAGTGGCCGACGAGATCCCGTACCTCGACTGCTCAAAAAACACCCGCTACCCGGTACTCGGCGCCACCGTGCAACGGCGCGGCGGCGTAGCCCGCCACGATGCCGTGGCCTGGGGCTTCGCGCGCGCCGCTGACGCACTCGGCGTGGACCTGATCCAGCAGACCGAAGTGATCGGCTTTCGCAAGGAAAACGGCGTGTGCATTGGCGTCGAAACCAACAAGGGTTTCATCGGCGCCAAGCGCGTCGGTGTGGTCACTGCCGGTAACTCCGGGCACATGGCCTCGCTCGCCGGCTTCCGCCTGCCGATCGAATCCCACCCGCTGCAAGCGCTGGTGTCCGAGCCGATCAAGCCGATTATCGACAGCGTGATCATGTCCAACGCCGTGCACGGTTACATCAGCCAGTCCGACAAGGGCGACCTGGTGATCGGCGCCGGTATCGACGGCTACAACGGCTACGGCCAGCGTGGTTCTTACCCGGTAATCGAACACACCATCCAGGCCATCGTCGAGATGTTCCCGGTGCTGTCGCGGGTGCGCATGAACCGCCAGTGGGGCGGCATCGTCGACACCACGCCGGACGCCTGCCCGATCATCTCCAAAACCCCGGTGCCGAACATGTTCTTCAACTGCGGCTGGGGCACCGGCGGTTTTAAAGCCACTCCAGGCTCAGGCAACGTGTTTGCCGCCAGCCTCGCCAAGGGTGAAATGCACCCATTGGCAGCGCCATTCTCCATCGACCGTTTCCACAACGGTGCGTTGATCGACGAACACGGCGCTGCGGCCGTCGCCCACTAACAGGAGAAATTCCCTATGTTGCATATCTTCTGTCCTCACTGTGGCGAACTGCGCTCCGAAGAGGAATTCCACGCGTCCGGCCAAGCGCACATCCCGCGCCCGCTGGACCCGAACGCCTGCACCGATGAAGAGTGGGGCGACTACATGTTCTTCCGTGACAACCCACGCGGGCTGCATCACGAGCTGTGGATCCATGCCGCCGGTTGCCGTCAGTACTTCAACGCCACCCGCGACACCCTGACCTACGAAATTCTTGAAACCTACAAGATCGGCACCAAGCCGCAATTCACCGCCAAGGCTGCTGGAGAGAAGGTATGAGCCAGATCAATCGCCTGTCCAACGGTGGCCGCATCGACCGCAACAAAGCCCTGACGTTTACCTTCAACGGCCAGAGCTACAAGGGCTTTGAGGGCGACACCCTGGCCGCAGCCCTGCTGGCCAACGGCGTCGACATCATCGGCCGCAGCTTCAAGTACTCGCGCCCGCGCGGCATCTTTGCAGCGGGCGCCGAAGAGCCGAACGCGGTGCTGCAGATCGGCGCCACCGAAGCCACCCAGATTCCCAACGTGCGCGCCACGCAACAGGCGCTGTACCAGGGTTTGGTCGCCACCAGCACCAACGGCTGGCCGAACGTTAACAATGACGTGATGGGCATTCTTGGCAAAGTCGGCGGCAAGCTGATGCCGCCGGGTTTCTACTACAAAACCTTCATGTACCCGCAATCGTTCTGGATGACTTACGAGAAGTACATTCGTAAGGCTGCGGGCCTTGGCCGCTCGCCGACCGAGAATGACCCGGACACCTACGACAACTTCAACCGTCATTGCGACGTGCTGATTGTGGGTGCCGGCCCTGCTGGCCTGGCCGCGGCATTGGCCGCTGCGCGCAGCGGTGCCCGCGTGATTATTGCTGACGAACAGGAAGAATTCGGCGGCTCCTTGCTGGACTCACGCGAAAGCCTCGACGGCAAGCCGGCGACCGAATGGGTTGCCAGCGTGATCGCGGAACTCAAAGCCCTGCCGGACGTGGTGTTGCTGCCGCGTGCCACCGTCAATGGCTACCACGACCACAACTTCCTGACCATTCACGAACGCCTCACCGACCACCTCGGTGACCGTGCGCCGATTGGCCAGGTGCGCCAGCGCATCCACCGTGTGCGTGCCAAGCGCGTGGTGCTGGCGACCGGTGCGTGCGAGCGTCCGTTGGTGTACGGCAACAACGACGTGCCGGGCAATATGCTCGCCGGTGCAGTCTCTACCTACGTGCGCCGCTACGGCGTGGCACCCGGCAAAAAACTGGTGCTGTCGACCAACAACGACCACGCCTACCGCGTCGCGCTGGACTGGCTTGATGCGGGCCTGCAAGTGGTCGCCGTGGCTGATGTGCGTCACAACCCACGCGGCGCCCTGGTGGAAGAAGCCCGCGCCAAAGGTATTCGCATCCTCACCGGCAGCGCCGTGATCGAAGCCCGTGGCAGCAAGCACGTGACCGCTGCACGCGTGGCGGCGATTGACGTCAAAGCACACAAAGTCACCAGCCCCGGCGAGTGGCTGGACTGCGACCTGGTGGCCAGCTCCGGCGGCTACAGCCCAGTGGTTCACCTGGCTTCGCACCTGGGCGGCAAGCCGACCTGGCGTGAAGACATCCTCGGTTTTGTGCCAGGCGAAGCCCCGCAAAAACGTGTGTGCGTCGGCGGTATCAATGGCGTCTACGGCCTCGGCGATTCCCTGGCCGATGGTTTTGAAGGCGGCGTGCGCGCAGCCAGCGAAGCCGGGTTTGCACCGGTGGAAGGCACGCTGCCAAAAGCCTTGAGCCGTCTGGAAGAGCCAACCCTGGGCATTTACCAGGTGCCCCATGACAAGCCGACCGCACGGGCGCCGAAGCAATTTGTCGACCTGCAAAACGACGTCACCGCTGCCGCCATTGAGCTGGCGACCCGCGAAGGGTTCGAGTCGGTCGAGCACGTCAAGCGCTACACCGCGCTGGGCTTCGGCACCGATCAGGGCAAGCTCGGCAACGTCAACGGCCTGGCCATTGCGGCCCGCTCGCTGAACGTGACCATCCCGCAGATGGGCACCACGATGTTCCGCCCCAACTACACGCCGGTGACCTTCGGCGCCGTGGCGGGCCGTCACTGTGGGCACATTTTTGAGCCGGTGCGCTACACCGCGCTGCAAGCCTGGCACGTTAAAAACGGCGCCGAGTTTGAAGATGTCGGCCAATGGAAACGCCCTTGGTACTTCCCGCGTAACGGTGAAGACCTGCACGCCGCCGTGAAGCGCGAATGCCTGGCGGTACGCGACAGCGTCGGCCTGCTGGATGCGTCCACCCTCGGCAAGATCGATATTCAAGGCCCGGATGCCCGCGAGTTCCTCAACCGCATCTACAGCAACGCCTGGACCAAGCTCGACGTGGGCAAGGCCCGCTACGGCCTGATGTGCAAGGAAGACGGCATGGTCTTCGACGACGGCGTCACCGCCTGTCTCGCCGACAACCACTTCCTGATGACCACCACCACCGGCGGCGCCGCCCGCGTGCTGCAGTGGCTGGAAATCTACCAGCAGACCGAGTGGCCAGACCTCAAGGTGTACTTCACCTCGGTCACCGACCACTGGGCGACCATGACCTTGTCCGGCCCCAACAGCCGCAAACTGCTGGCCGAAGTCACCGACATCGACCTGGATAAGGACGGTTTCCCGTTCATGACCTGGAAGGAAGGCCTGGTTGGCGGCGTACCGGCGCGGGTGTTCCGTATCTCGTTTACCGGCGAGCTGTCGTACGAAGTCAACGTGCAGGCCGACTACGCCATGGGCGTGCTCGAACAGATCGTTGCGGCCGGCAAGAAGTACAACCTGACGCCTTACGGCACCGAGACCATGCACGTACTGCGCGCCGAGAAGGGTTTCATCATCGTCGGGCAAGACACCGACGGCTCGATGACCCCGGACGACCTGAACATGGGCTGGTGCGTAGGCCGTACCAAACCGTTCTCGTGGATCGGCTGGCGCGGGATGAACCGTGAAGACTGCGTGCGTGAAGAACGTAAGCAGTTGGTGGGCTTGAAGCCGATTGACCCGAATGTATGGCTGCCGGAAGGCGCGCAGTTGGTGTTCGACCCTAAACAGTCGATCCCGATGAAGATGGTCGGCCATGTGACCTCAAGCTATGCGCACAACTCGCTGGGTTATTCATTTGCGATGGCGGTGGTCAAGGGCGGCTTGAAGCGTATGGGTGAGCGAGTGTTCTCACCGCAGGCGGATGGCAGCGTGATCGAGGCAGAGATTGTGTCCTCGGTGTTCTTCGACCCGAAAGGCGAGCGGCAGAACATCTGATAGACCGAGTCGCCTGCATCGCAGGCAAGCCAGCTCCCACATTTGGAATGCGTTCCCCTGTGGGAGCCGGGCTTGCCCGCGATGAGGCCAGAGCAGTCACCACAGAATTCAGAACAGGTGCTTTATGACAGCAGCCAATGTTTACCAACAACGCCCCACCACCGGCGCCAAGGCCGAGTCGTCGCTGCACCATGCCGACCTCGCCAGCCTGGTCGGCAAGGGCCGCAAGAACGCCGGCGTGACCGTGCGTGAAAAGAAACTCCTCGGCCACCTGACCATCCGTGGCGATGGCCATGACGCCGCGTTCGCCGCCGGTGTGCACAAAGCCCTCGGCATCGAACTGCCTGGCGCCTTGCAAGTGATCGTCAAAGGCGAAACCAGCCTGCAATGGCTCGGCCCGGATGAGTGGCTGTTGATCGTGCCAAGCGGTGAAGAGTTTGCCGCCGAACAAAACCTGCGCGCTGCCCTGGGTGAGCTGCATATCCAGATCGTCAACGTCAGCGGCGGCCAGCAGATCCTCGAACTCAGCGGCCCGAACGTGCGCGACGTGCTGATGAAGTCCACCAGCTACGACGTGCACCCTAATAACTTCCCGGTGGGCAAGGCGGTGGGCACGGTGTTCGCCAAGTCGCAGCTGGTGATCCGCCACACGGCTGAAGACACCTGGGAGCTGCTGATTCGTCGCAGCTTCTCGGATTACTGGTGGCTGTGGCTGCAGGATGCGTCCGCCGAATTTGGCCTGAATGTCGTTGCATAACGATCGTTCCCACGCTCTGCGTGGGAATGCATCCCGGGACGCTCCGCGTCCCAAGAGCGGACGCAGAGCGTCCATGGCGGCATTCCCACGCAGAGCGTGGGAACGATCAAGGAGTCACGCACAATGAGCCGCGCACCCGACACATGGATTTTGACCGCCGACTGCCCAAGCGTGCTCGGCACGGTGGACGCGGTCACCCGCTACCTGTTTGAGCAGGGCTGCTACGTCACCGAGCACCATTCGTTCGATGACCGTCTCTCGGGCCGGTTTTTTATCCGCGTGGAATTTCGTCAACCTGAGGGTTTTGACGAGCAAGCCTTCCGCGATGGCTTGGCCACGCGCGGTAAAGCCTTTGGCATGATCTTCGAGCTGACGGCGCCGAACTATCGGCCAAAAGTAGTGATCATGGTGTCCAAGGCCGATCACTGCCTGAACGATTTGCTCTACCGCCAACGCATCGGCCAACTGTCGATGGACGTGGTCGCGGTGGTGTCCAACCACCCTGATTTAAAACCTTTGGCCGACTGGCACCAGATTCCCTACTACCATTTCCCCCTCGACCCCAACGACAAACCGTCCCAGGAACGTCAGGTGTGGCAAGTGATTGAAGAGACCGGCGCCGAACTGGTGATTCTTGCGCGCTATATGCAAGTGCTGTCGCCGGAGCTGTGCCGCAAGCTCGATGGCAAGGCCATCAACATTCACCACTCGTTGCTGCCCGGTTTCAAAGGCGCCAAGCCGTATCACCAGGCCTACAACAAGGGCGTGAAACTGGTGGGCGCCACGGCGCATTACATCAACAACGATTTGGATGAAGGCCCGATCATCGCCCAGGGCGTGGAGGTGGTGGATCACAGCCACTATCCCGAGGACTTGATTGCCAAGGGGCGTGATATTGAAGGGCTGACGTTGGCGCGTGCAGTGGGGTATCACATTGAGCGGCGGGTGTTTTTGAACGCCAATCGAACTGTCGTTCTTTAGATTGCTATCGCGGGCAAGCCCGCTCCCACATTTGATGTGTGAATACTTTTGAATGTGGGAGCTGGCTTGCCTGCGATGAGGCCATCAGCACCAACACAAGGAAACAGCATCTGTACCCGAGCACTTAAACGCGCCGCCTGCCTGGGCGACGCGGTTCCATAAAAACAACAGCGAGGTGAAAGCATGTCTGGTAATCGTGGTGTCGTGTATCTCGGCAACGGCAAGGTCGAAGTACAGAAAATCGACTATCCCAAAATGCAGGACCCCCGTGGCAGGAAGATTGAGCACGGCGTCATCCTGCGCGTGGTCTCCACCAACATCTGCGGCTCCGACCAACACATGGTGCGCGGCCGCACCACTGCCCAGACCGGCCTGGTACTGGGGCATGAAATCACCGGCGAAGTGATCGAGAAGGGCAGCGACGTCGAGAACCTGAAGATCGGTGACCTGGTGTCGGTGCCATTCAACGTGGCGTGCGGCCGCTGCCGCTCGTGCAAAGAACAACACACCGGCGTGTGCCTCACCGTCAACCCGGCCCGTGCCGGTGGCGCCTACGGCTACGTCGACATGGGCGACTGGACCGGCGGCCAGGCCGAATACGTGCTGGTGCCGTATGCCGACTTCAACCTGCTGAAACTGCCGGACCGCGACAAGGCCATGGAGAAAATCCGTGACCTGACCTGCCTCTCCGACATCCTGCCGACCGGCTACCACGGCGCCGTCACTGCCGGCGTTGGCCCAGGCAGCACCGTCTACATCGCAGGCGCCGGCCCTGTTGGCCTGGCCGCTGCCGCCTCCGCCCGTCTGCTCGGCGCAGCGGTAGTGATCATCGGCGACGTCAACCCGATCCGCCTGGCCCACGCCAAGGCCCAGGGTTTTGAAATTGCCGACCTGTCCAAAGACACCCCACTGCACGAACAAATCGCCGCCTTGCTGGGCGAGCCGGAAGTGGACTGCGCGGTAGACGCCGTAGGCTTCGAAGCCCGTGGCCACGGCCATGAAGGCGCCAAGGCCGAAGCGCCGGCCACCGTGCTCAACTCGCTGATGGGCGTGGTGCGTGTGGCGGGCAAAATCGGTATCCCTGGGCTGTACGTTACCGAAGACCCAGGTGCTGTTGATGCTGCCGCGAAAATGGGCAGCCTGAGCATTCGCTTTGGGCTGGGCTGGGCCAAATCCCACAGCTTCCACACCGGGCAAACGCCGGTGATGAAGTACAACCGCGCACTGATGCAGGCGATCATGTGGGATCGCATCAACATTGCTGAGATCGTCGGTGTACAGGTGATCAGCCTGGATGACGCGCCGCGTGGGTACGGCGAATTTGATGCGGGCGTGCCGAAGAAGTTTGTGATTGATCCGCATAAGATGTTTAGCGCGGCGTAAGGCGATAGATAAGGGCGGCCCTGGGGTCGCCCTTTTTTTATCGCGAATCAGTCTGTGATAAATAACCAGCTGATAAACATACCGGCAAAGGATAGGTAGGTAACGAGTGTCGGTACGACCATCCAGCACTTGAGGTGCAGGGGGATTTTTTCAACGTCCTCAACAAGCACCATCCCTCGCCACTGAACCACTTTTGGGATAAGGATGACAAGGCCCATGGAAAATACGCGTTGAGGCCTTCCTTCAAAATGAGTATTCCGAAACGTGTGCCTGCATCCGACGATAAAGCTGCTGTACTGCAGGTAACTTTCTGCTGCGTCGAGCCTTGTGTACATGGCGCAAAAGGTGAGTGGAAAACTGAGAAACATCAAGAGGAGTGAGCCCATACCAAGGTAGCCCCAGAACATTTAATTACTCACAGTCTTATAGATAAAGTTGCCTGCGTCTTCGGCTAGCCCGCCCCCCAGCGCGCCCCCGGCAAGCCCGCCTGCGGCACCACCGATGATGGCACATGCCAAGGCTCCGGCGCCTGCCGTCGGTATACCAAAAACAATCATGCAGGAGCCAATCCCGATAGCTGCCCCTGCTTTACCCCCCCAATATGAGCCACCCACGGCACCCACCAGCTTGGCGCCGTCAACATATTTCGCTTTCGTGCACTCCTGTTCACGCCCAGTGGAGCATGCCTCCGTTATTTCCAGCGCTGCCGCCCCTACATCCAGCGCGATGCCAATGTAAGTACCTTTCTTCAATAGCTGGGAGGCCTTGGCTACACGCTTGACGGTCTCCTCGTACTTGCGAATCTCTCCATGATGCCAATAGCTCTTAGTGGAAATTCCCAGCATTTTCTTGATTGAACCTTCACTCTTCAACCCCGTACCAAAGCGCGCCATCCCCGAGAGTTGGGTATCGAGCCTCGCAAACAACGCCCTGCGTTTAACCAGAAAGTCATTCCTCGCACTCGCGGTGCCCTTCCTCAGGTACTGCCTATGCAGCTCATCGACTTCCTTGAGGGTGGCCTCGACTTGCGCCAGATGTTTGCTCCAGGCGCTACTGGCACTGCCAATGCCCAGGGACGCATGGGCCATGATGGCCTGTAACTGATCGTAGTTTTTGATCAGGAAATGATCCGTCGCGGAGTGTGCGAACAAAGCCTGTTTGATGTTCTGCGCCGAGCGCATCAGTTGGGCCTCTTCCGTCGTGCAAGACGCTGTACGAGCATCTGGAATGATCACCAACTGCCCTGGCAGTACCACGACGTTGCGAATGTGTTGGTTGAGGCTGTCGAACTTGGTTTGAATGTGAGGGTTGAGTGAAAGGTCGAGTTTAAGCAGCGGATAAGGCTGCGGTCGTACATTAATAAATGCGTAGGGTCCCTGCATAGCGTGCACCTCCAAGTGACTGAGGCGCACGACTATAAGAAGGCGCTACAGGCGAGGTAAGACGCGTGCAGGGGCGTTTTTGACGTTTCAGAAAGGGACTACGCAAGTCCCGGCAGACGCTGACATGTTTGATTCATTTGAGCTTTGTAAGTCGCAGGTACGGGTCGGCCACTTCGCCGTTTTTTATCACCCGCTTGCCGCCGTAGTCGCAGTGAGTTTTACCGTTGCTTCACATGTAGGAAAGGGCAACAGGGCGCTGCCCTTCTTTGAATCGGGTGTTTAAGCCTGCAAGCGCCGGCTGATCACATCCAGCAGATCACAGCCATCGCGCAATGGAATGGCGCAGAGCAGGGCGAAGTCCTGGAGGACGAGGTTATCGGTGTTCAGGCCTTCGCGAAACGCCAGGTTTTCCATGACTTGGGTGACCGCGCGGATGCGGTAGACGGCGGCGTCGTGGAGCACGTCGAGCGGCACTTGGGTGTCGATGAGCAGGGAGGGAGTGGTGGCGTCGTGGCCGGTGAGCGGCATGTATCGGTTCATGTTTTAACCTTTATTTCAGAGAGTGAGGCTACCACTCACACGTCGCCAAACGAATGGGTGGCAGCTGTACGCAGGTTGGCGAACCGGTGAAATAAAGCAAAGGCCGGCAGACCCGAAGGTCTCCCGCGCACAGCCGCCATAAGGCAGCGTTACGCGTGCAAAAGCACCAGCAAAGGAGCAGGTGCTTTTGCATGCATTATTTCAATCGAGTCGCCAAACCCGTGTCGCCATATGGACGACCGCCGAACTATAAGCGCCATCCTCCGCCGGGAGCAAGTCGCTCGGCCAATGAAGCTCAAATGTGGGAGCTGGCTTGCCTGCGATAGCGGCGGGCCAGTCAACTTATCCTTGGCTGAGCCACCGCCATCGCAGGCAAGCCAGCTCCCACATTGATTGAGTTGTGTCAGCGAGTGGCCAGGGCACCTTGGTACAGCACGGGGCCGGTGGGTTGTCCGGTGGGTGAGCCGCCTTGTGGCTCCAGGCTGACGGCGAGGGTCGCGGGTGCAGTCAACAGCGCCTGCTGTTCCTTGCTCAGCTGGATTCGGCCTTTACCCGAGCTCGGCACCAGGCCCAGGGAGACGGGTTTGCCACCGGCCGCAATGACCCACAGTTCCAGGGCACGCTTCGGCTCTACAGCCGCCAACGTCAGCGGCTCCACTTGCAGGTGATCGCCAAACGCCTGGACCTGCAACGCCGGTTGCTGGTTGGCCGCGACCAGCGTGGCGTTGTATTCGGCGCCGATATCACGCTGATACAGCACGCCCACCAGCACTGCGACAACTACCGCACAGGCAGCGGCCAGCAGGCGAAAACTCATCCAGAACGGTTTCTTCGCTGGCACGTGCAGCACTTGCGGCTCAATGCGTGCCTTGATGCCTGCCCACACATGATCCGGCACCGGCCGCTCGGGCACGGCGCCAGTCAGGCTGGCGAGGGCATCCTGCCAATGGCCGAGTTCGACGCGCAGCGCGGCATCGTCCAGCAGCAGGTTTTCAAAGCGCCGACGGGCAGTGGCGGGCATCAGCCCGATGGCGTAATCGGCAGCGAGGGCGCGGCGCAGGGTGGTGGTTTGGTAGTTCATGATTCAAGGCACCTGCGCAGGCGCTCCATGCCGCGGCGAATCCAGGATTTGACCGAGCCCAGGGGCGCCGCCAAGTGGTCGGCCAGTTCCGAGCACGACAGGCCCTGGAAGTAAGCCACGGTAATCGATTGGCGTTGCATGCCGTCGAGGGTGTCGAGGCAGCGGTTGAGGGCGCGGGCTTCGCGCTCACTGTCGAGCTGTTCGTAGGCGCTGGGGCTGTCGTCGAGCATGGCGTCTTGCTGGCCCTCAGCTAATGGCTGTTCGCGGTGTTTGCGCAATTGGTCGATGGCCAAGTTGCGGGTGATGTTGACCATCCAGGTCATCGGCGCGGCCAAATGGGCCTCGTAGCGCGAAGCGTTGTACCAGATACGCACAAAGGCCTCCTGCAGCACTTCTTCGGCCAGGTCTGCGCGCCCCATGAAACGAAACGCGACACCGTGCAGCCGTGGCGAAACACTGCGGTAAAGGGTCTCGAACGCCTGTCGGTTGCCCAGGGCACATTGGGCCAGCAAGGGCTGCAACGGGTCAGCATCATGAATGGAAATAGGGCTTCTCCAGGCTCTCGTTCGAGGGCGACGGGACTGCGCACGGTAGGCAGAGGGTAGTCCAGCTTGAGCATTCATTCCATCCGACTCCGGGCGGCGCTTGTGGGATATACGCGCGCGGGGAACATTTGGATGCAGATTTTTCTGAACTAATCTGCAGGTGGGAACATTCCTTCGGGACTGTCAGTCAAACGCCTGCTTTTAGCTCCTACATTCAGAGGTTGTCTTGATGAAGATTTCACGCGGTTTCGCCCTGTCCTGCCTGTTGACCGTGGCCGCCAGCCCGGTGTTTGCCGCAGGTTTCAGCCTCGGTGACGTGGCCAATGCCGTCTCCGGTGCCCAGGGCAGCAACAACAAGGCGGCGGCTGCGGCGCCTAGCTCTGAGACCGCCGGCCTGCTGAGCGCCTTGACCTCGCAACTGAACATCACCCCCGAACAAGCCGTGGGCGGTACCGGCGCCATGCTGGGCCTGGCCAAGAACAAACTGAGCGGTACCGACTACTCGCAACTGGGCAAGAGTGTGCCGGGCCTGGATCAACTCTCGGGCAGCAACTCCCTGGGCAGCCTCGGCGCGTTGAGCGGGATGCTCGGCCAGAGCGGCGGCAGCAAGACCAGCGGCCTGGACGGTTTGTTGGGTAACGTGAAGAGCACCAACGACCTGAACACCGCCTTCAGCGCGTTGGGCATGGACAGCGGCATGGTCAGCCAATTTGCCCCGGTGATCCTCAAGTACCTGGGCGGCCAGGGCGCCAGCGAATCGGTGCTGGGCAAACTGGCTTCGGCCTGGGGTACTGGCAGCTAAAGCGACTCTGCGCGCAGTTGTGCGATGCGCGCATCCTTCTCCATCCAGAGCTGGTTCACCCAGTTCTGGACGGTCTGGCGAAACGCCGGATCATTCTCGTAATCCCCTTGCCACAACGCCGGGTCCAGCTCACGGGTGCGGATATCAATGATCACCTTCGGCACTGTGCCGCAGATCAAGTCCCAGAACCCCGGGATCTTCTGCTGCGGGTAGACTACCGTCACGTCGAGGACCGCGTCCAATTGCTCACCCATGGCCGCCAGCACAAACGCCACGCCACCCGCTTTGGGCTTGAGTAAGCGGGCAAATGGCGAATCCTGCTGCTTGCGCTTGGCCTCGCTGAACCGTGTGCCCTCCAGATAATTGACCACCGTCACCGGTTGGCGCTTGAACAGCTCGCACGCCTGCTTGGTGATCTTCAAATCCTGGCCCGCCAGTTCCTGGTGTTTGGCCAGAAAGGCCTTGGTGTAGCGCTTCATGAACGGGTAATCCAGCGCCCACCAGGCCAGGCCCAGGAAGGGCACCCAGATCAGCTCTTTTTTCAGGAAGAATTTGAAGAACGGCGTACGCCGGTTGAGTGCCTGGATCAGTGCGGGAATATCGACCCAGGATTGGTGATTGCTGATCACCAGGTAAGACGTATCGCCGCGCAGTTCGTCGCCGCCACGAATGTCCCATTGGGTGGGGATGCACAGCGCGAAAATCAGTTTGTCGATCTCGGCCCAGGTCTCGGCGATCCACATCACGGCCCAAGAGGCGTAGTCGCGAAAGCGGCCGGGCGCTACCAGCTTGAGCAGGGCAAACACCATCAACGGGCCGAACAGCACCAGGGTGTTGAGCAATAACAGCAGTGTGACAAAACAGCCGGTGAGCAGGCGGCGCATAAGTAACTCTTGGAATCGGGTGGGCGGGTCATGATAAGCAAGCTGAGTCTAGAGGCCAAATCGCAAATTGCTGCACGAATGTGAGCTGACGCGGAGCGTCCAGAGCTGCATTCCCACGCAGAGCGTGGGAACGATCTAACTAAACAACGCTTTTGCGGTCTAGAATCCGCCTACTTCTTTCCAAGGAAATCACTTCGTGAAACTGCTCCTTGCCTTACTCGCCCTGGCTGCCGTGCCCGTCATGGCCGCCGAACCGACCCTCTACGGTCGCTACGAATACATCCAACTGCCGGAGATCGGCCAAACCTTCAAGGCCAAGATGGACACCGGCGCGCTCACCGCTTCGCTGTCGGCCCGCGATATCGAAACCTTCCAGCGCGACGGCGACGACTGGGTGCGCTTCCGCCTCGGCGGCAAGGACGCCAGCGACAAGGTTTTTGAACACAAAGTCTCGCGCATCAGCAAAATCAAAAGCCGCGCCGATGAAGACGAGGACAAGGACGAAGCCACCGTGGCCAAGCGCCCGGTGATCGACCTGGAAATGTGCCTGGGCAACGTCAAGCGCACCGTCGAGGTCAACCTCACTGACCGCAGCAGTTTCAACTACCCGTTGCTGATCGGCGCCAAGGCCCTGCGTGAGTTCGGTGCGGCGGTTAACCCGGCCCGTCGTTACACTGCCGACAAACCGGACTGCTGATCGAGCCTATGCCGCACATCCTGATTGTCGAAGACGAAGCGGCGATAGCCGACACGCTGATCTTTGCCCTGCAAGGCGAGGGGTTCACCACTACCTGGCTGAGCCTTGGCCAGGAGGCGCTGGCGCATCAACGCCAGACGCCTGCCGACCTGATCATCCTCGACATCGGCCTGCCGGACATCACCGGCTTTGAGACGTGCAAGCAACTGCGCCGCTTCAGTGAAGTGCCGGTGATGTTCCTCAGTGCGCGCGACGGCGAGATTGACCGGGTGGTGGGCCTGGAGATCGGCGCCGACGATTATGTGGTCAAGCCCTTCAGCCCACGGGAAGTGGCGGCGCGGGTTCGGGCGATTCTCAAACGCGTCAGCCCAGGTGCCGCGCCGGCCGTGTTCCAGGTCGACCTGGAGCGCATGCAGATCAGTTATCGCGGCCAGGCTTTGAGCCTTACGCGGCATGAATTTCGCCTGCTGCAAAGCTTGCTGGAGCAGCCCGAGCGGGTGTTCAGCCGCGAGCAATTGCTCGACGCGGTGGGCGTGCCGGCCGATGCCGGCTACGAGCGTAATATCGACAGCCATATTAAAAGCCTGCGCAGCAAACTGCGGGGCATTGCGGCGGATGCCGAGCCGATCCAGACCCATCGTGGCCTCGGCTACAGCTACAGCCCGAGCCACAGCTGATGCGCTTGGGGCTGCGGATCTTCCTGGTGTATGCGCTGTTTATCGGCCTCACCGGTTACTTTGTGCTCAACACGGTGATGAAGGAAATCCGCCCCGGCGTGCGCCAGTCCACCGAAGAAACTTTGGTGGACACGGCGAACCTGCTGGCTGAGATCCTGCGCGATGACGTAAAAAATCATACCCTCGGCCAAAGCCACTGGCCTGAGTTGCTCAAGGCCTACGGCAATCGCCAGCCCGGCGCGACCATCTGGGGCCTGCCGAAAAACCAGGTTAACCACCGCATCTACGTGACCGACGCCAACGGCATCGTGCTGCTCGATTCCACGGGCGAAGCGGTGGGGCAGGACTATTCACGGTGGAACGACGTGTACCTCACCTTGCGGGGTGAGTACGGCGCCCGTTCCACCCGCAGCGAGCTGGACGATCCCACTTCGTCGGTGATGCACGTGGGCGCGCCGATCCGCGACAACGGGCAAATCATCGGCGTGGTAACGGTGGCCAAGCCCAACAGCTCGTTGCAGCCTTATGTGGATCGCACCGAGAACCGCTTGCTCTGGTACGGCGCCGGGTTGGTGGTTTTGGGCCTGCTGTTGGGCGCATTGCTGTCGTGGTGGCTGAGTGTGGCGCTGCATCGGCTCACGGCCTATGCGCAGGCGGTGAGCGAAGGGCGCCGGGCCGAGTTGCCGCATTACCGTGGCGGCGAACTCAAACAGCTGTCCACCGCTGTGGAGCACATGCGCACGCAGCTGGAAGGCAAGGCCTACGTCGAGCATTACGTGCACACCTTGACCCACGAATTGAAAAGCCCGCTGGCCGCCATTCGCGGCGCGGCGGAATTGTTGCAGGGCGATATGAGCCGCGAGCAGCAGCAGCGTTTTATCGGCAATATCGACAGCGAAAGTGCGCGCTTGCAGCAGTTGATCGAGCGATTGCTTAACCTTGCCCAGGTGGAGCAGCGCCAGGGTTTGGAAGAACAGACCCGCATGCCGTTGGCTGCCTTGGTCAACGAGGTACTCAAGGCTCAATGTGCACGAATCGAAGGCGCCGGCCTGCAGGTCGAACAGACGATAGCGGCGGATGTGAAGGTGTTCGGTGAGCCTTTCCTGTTGCGCCAGGCACTGGGCAATCTGCTCGATAACGCCTTGGACTTCACACCGCCCGGCGGCACCTTGCGATTCAGCGCACAGGCGCAGCATAACGAGGTGCAGGTCAGCCTGTTCAATCAGGCTGCGCCGATTCCCGACTACGCCTTGCCACGTCTGAGCGAGCGCTTCTACTCGTTGCCGCGCCCGGTCAGTGGGCGCAAAAGCACCGGCCTGGGCCTCAATTTTGTCGAAGAAGTGATGAAGCTGCACGGCGGCGCATTGCAGATCGGCAATGTGCAAGGCGGCGTGCAGGTGGTGCTGCATCTCCACACAGTCTCCACAGTGCCCACATAAATCTCCCACAGGCGCGGTTCACGCTCTGCCCATCAAAACAGGGAGAGCCCCATGAACCGAAGCCTGCTGTTCAAACTTGGCGCCATTGCGCTGCTGATGCTGCTGTTGCTGATTCCACTGCTGATGATCAACGGCATCATCAGCGACCGCCAGCAACTGCGCGACGGCGTATTGATGGACATCGCCCGCAGCTCCAGCTACAGCCAGCGCATTACCGGCCCAGTAATGGTAGTGCCCTATCGCAAGACCGTGCGCGAGTGGAAACTCAATGAAAAGCTCAACAAACGCTACGAGGAAACCCGTGAAGAGCGCGGCCGTCTGTATTTTTTGCCGGACCGCTTTGAACTCGACGGCAAGGTGCAAACCGAACTGCGCTCGCGTGGCATCTACCAGGCGCGACTGTTCCATGCAGACAACCGCATCAGTGGGCGTTTCGAGTTGCCAGCGCAGTTGGGCATTACAGAAAACTTTGCCGATTACCGTTTTGAGCCTGCGTTTCTGGCGGTGGGTATCAGCGATATTCGTGGCATCGAAAACGCCCTGAAGCTTGAGCTGGGCAGCCAACGGCTGGCGTTCTCGCCAGGCTCGCAAGTGGACTGGTTGGGCGAGGGCGTGCATGTGACGCTGCCCGCGCAGGACAGCAAACAACCGAGCGTGGTGGATTTCGCTTTTGACCTGCGCCTGCAGGGCACCGAACAGTTGCAAGTGGTGCCGGTGGGCAAGACCAGCCAGGTGTCACTCGCGTCCAACTGGCCGCACCCCAGTTTTATCGGCAACTTCCTGCCGGCGCAGCGAGAGGTCACTGACAAGGGCTTCAGCGCCAATTGGCAGACTTCGTTTTTCTCCACCAACCTCGAACAAGCCCTGCAAACCTGCCTGGACCGCCAGGGCTGTGAAGACTTCACCAACCGCAGCTTTGGCGTGAACTTCATCGACCCGGTGGACCAGTACCTCAAGAGCGACCGCGCGATCAAATACGCGCTGCTGTTTATCGCCCTGACGTTTGCCGGCTTCTTCCTCTTCGAAGTACTGAAGAACCTCGCGGTACACCCGATTCAGTACGCGTTGGTGGGCTTCGCGTTGGCGTTCTTTTACCTGCTGCTGTTGTCGTTGTCCGAGCACCTGGGCTTTGCGTTGGCCTACCTGATCTCGGCGAGTGCCTGTGTATTGTTGATCGGCTTTTATGTGTGCCATGTGCTGCGCAGTGTTGTGCATGGCCTGGGCTTTTCGGCGGGGTTGGCGGCGTTGTATGGCTTGTTGTACGGGCTGCTGAGCGCTGAAGATTACGCGCTGCTGATGGGCTCGCTGCTGCTGTTCGGGCTGCTGGGTACGGTGATGGTGCTGACGCGCAAGCTGGATTGGTATGGCGTGGGCAAGCGCAAAGGTCGGGAGGTGGCGCAATGATTGGGTTGCGTGAAGATCAGCAGGTGCGCGCGCAATTGGTGGCCGGGATTGCCACCTTCCTCAGCAACACCACTCTTCAATGTGGGAGCGGGCTTGCCCGCGAATGCGGTGGGTCAGAAACCAATGTGCTGAATGACATGCCGCCATCGCGGGCAAGCCCGCTCCCACACTGGATGGGTGTGAATGTCACACCGGTGGCTGGGTCTCAAGCATCGAAGGCCGTTGGCTGACCCCGGCATACCAGTCGGCAAGCTTGGGGTTGCTGGCGCGCCATTGCAGGTCGGGGTGGCGAAAGTCCAGGTAACCCAGGGCGCAGGCCACGCTGATGGCGGCGATGTCGAAGTGGCTGGCCAGTTCGGCAATCGCATCGCTTTCCAGCTCGGCGAGGGTGCGGTGGATCTTGTTGCGCTGCTCCTCCAGCCATTGGTCCCAGTGTTTTTCTGCCGGGCGCATGGCGGTCTCGTAACGCACCAGCACGGCGGCATCCATGATGCCGTCGGCCATCGAGGCGAGGGTGAGGCGGCGCCAGCGGGCCGAGCCGTCACGCGGGATCAGCGGGTTGCCGACGTGCTGGTGGTCGAAGTAATCGAGGATCACCCGGCTGTCGTGCAGCACCGAACCATCGGCCAGGCGCAGGGCCGGGATCTTGCCCACGGGGTTGTCCTGCACCACCTGTGCGTCGGGGTTGACCGGCGTCGGCATGCAGCCATGCAAGGCCACGCGGTGCTGCTGGCCGGTCTCGATCAGCAGCACGCGGACTTTGCGAACAAAGGGTGAAGCGGGGTTGTGAAACAAGGTCATGCTGGGCGCGGACATGGGCATTCCTCGGAAATGGCAGGGCTAGCCTAGTAGGATTGTGGTTGTTTTTGAAGGCCCTATCGCAGCGGTGCGACGACTCGACAAGCCAGCTCCCACACTTGACTGCGTACACACATCAACCTGTGGGAGCTGGCTTGCCTGCGATGAGGCCTTCAGCCACGCCGCTTGAGCAAGGCCCAAGTACCAATTGCCGCCGGAATACCCAACCCCACCCAACTCAACGAATCCCACAGCCCATCCCCCAACAGCGCCGCAAACAACCCGGCAGCGCTGAGCAGGCCAATCCCCAGCGGAATGCCGAATACCTTCCAGAAACTCGATTGGCGCGGCTTCATGACTTGGCCG
The DNA here is from genome assembly GCF_002742565.1 of Pseudomonas sp. 2995-3. Classification (NCBI taxonomy): domain Bacteria; kingdom Pseudomonadati; phylum Pseudomonadota; class Gammaproteobacteria; order Pseudomonadales; family Pseudomonadaceae; genus Pseudomonas; species Pseudomonas sp. 2995-3. The sequence goes on from NZ_LJSB01000315.1 coordinate 420,447, forward strand.
CCTTACGCCGCACAATCCACAGGTAAACACCGCTGCCCAACACGATGATGGTCAGTACATCCAGCACCGCCCAGAGGATCTTCATCGGCATGCCGCCATAGTCGCCAAAGTGCAGCGGCTGGGACATGCCCATGGCGTCCATGTACCACGGCCGTTCGGCGATGGCGGTGACGGCCAGGGTGCTGGCGTCGATCAGCACCGGCGTGAGCAGGTGTGAGGTCAGATGCGTGCTGCCCTTCATGAACACCGCGTAGTGGTGTTCGCTGGAAAAGCGCGTACCGGGGAAGGCGATAAAGTCCGGCTCCATGCCGGGCGCGGCCTTGGCGGCGATGCTCAGCAGTTCGGTGGCCGGTGCGCGTTGGGTCAGCGGCGGCGCGTTTTTGTACGGCTCGATCATGGCGCTGAGGCTGTCCTGGCGCCAGGCGGCGATGATCAAATCGGCGCAGGCGCTGATCACGCCGGTGACACCCACCACCAGCGCCCAGGTCAGCGTGACCACGCCGATCAGGTTGTGCAGGTCGAGCCAGCGCAGACGGGTGGATTTGTCTTTACGCACGGTGGCGAACTTCAACCGGCGCATAAACGGCAGGTACAGCACCGTACCCGAGACAATTGCCACCACAAACAGAATGCCCATGAACGCCAGCAGCAACTTGCCTGGCAGCCCGGCGAACATATCCACGTGCAAGCGCAGCAGGAACAGGGTCAACCCGCCATTGGCCGCCGGGGTTTCCACGGCCTCACCGGTGCGCGCATCCAGCATGAAGGTGTGGGACGAGTTGGGCTCGGTGCCGGCCGTGGCAGCCATGATCGCGATCACACCGTTTTTGTCGTCTTCGTCCCACGCCAGGTACTGCATGGCCTCGCCGGGGCGATGAGCCTGGGCTTTGGTCACCAACTGCTCAAGGTTCAGCTGCGGCGTGTCGGCGGGCATCTGTGCCAGTTCCGGCTCGTTGCCCAGCAGGTGGTCGATCTCGTGGTGAAACACCAACGGCAAGCCGGTGAGGGCGAGCAGCAGCAGGAATACCGTGCAGATCAGGCTGGTCCAGGTGTGGATGAAGGACCAGCGGCGGATGGTTTTGCTTTTCATTTTCTAGCCTTCAGACAAACCGAAGCCGCCCACAGGGCGGCCCGGTTGTTAACTCAGCCGATTACCACTGATAGGTGGCGCTGGCGACGACGCTGCGTTGGTCGCCGTAGTAGCAGTAGGACCCGTCACACGTGGAGATGTAGTCCTTGTTGAACAGGTTGGTGGCGTTGAGTTTCACCGAGGCGCCTTTGAGGCTGTTATCAAGCCGGCCAAGGTCGTAATGCACGGCGCCGTCGAACACGGTGTAGGCGTTGGCCTTGCCCAGCCACGTGTTGCCTTGGTCACCGTAGGTGTTGCCGGTGTAGCGGGCGCCAAAGCCAATGCCAAAACCATCGAGCACGCCGTTGTGCCAGGTGTAGTCAGTCCACAGCGAGGCTTGCTGGTTGGGCATCAACTGCAGGCGGTTGCCTTCGAAGTTGCCTTTTTGCACTTCGGATTTGGCCAGGGTGTACGCGGCGATCACCTTAAGGTTTTCGGTCACGTCAGACACCGCTTCCAGCTCCAGGCCTTTGACTTTGACTTCGCCGGTCTGGTCGGTGACCGACTGGCCGCCTGCGCCGGTGCTGGTGACGAGCACGTTTTTCTGGGTCAGGTCATACACTGCCGCACTCAGCAAGGTGTTGGAGCCGGGCGGTTGGTATTTGATACCCAGTTCCCATTGCTTGCCTTCGGTGGGCTTGTACGACTGGAGTGGGTCGACGCTGGCGTTGCTGGCTGGTTGGAATGACTCGGCGTAGGACAGGTAGGGCACAAAGCCTGAGTCGAACACATAGCTCAGTGCTGCATTGCCACTGAAGTTCTTGCTACGGTCGGTATTGGTCGCATCGTTCTTATTGAAGTAGGTTGTGCCTTGATGCACCCAGTCCTCACGCCCGCCCACGGTCAGGCGCCATTTGTCCAAAGCCATCTGGTCTTGTGCATAGAGGCCGGTCTGCACGGTTTTCTGGTTGTAGTCGTAGTACGCGGTGGAGCGGGCCGGACGCACGACCGGCGTGGTGTTGGCAGGGTTGAAGATGTTCACGCGCCCCGCGCTATCGTAGATCGACAGGTATGAGGTATCGGTGCGCTGGTGGTCCAGGCCCAGCAGCAAGGTGTGGGTGACGTCACCGGTAGCGAAGTCGGCCTGGAAGTTGTTGTCGACCGCGAATTGGCCAATGTTCTCGTCAACGTTGGTGGAGGTGCGGTCGATATTGCCGGCAGCGTCAACCGGATAGTAGGCATAGGCGCCGACTGTCAATTGCTGGAATGACAACTCCGACTTGGTGTAGCGCAGATTCTGCTTGAACTGCCAGGTATCGTTGAAACGATGCTCGAAGGCATAGCCCAACGCGTAGTAGGTGCGGTCGTAGTACTCGTAATCCGGGTCGCCCAGGTTTTTGTGGTGGGAGACTTTGCCCAGTGGAGAGTCGATTTTGGTGCCAACAATCGGCAAAAACTGGCTGGTGGCACCGGTATCGTCACGGGTGAACTGCGACAGGAAAGTCAGCTTGGTATCCGGGTCGATATTCCAGGTCAGGCTGGGCGCAATGTTGTAGCGCTTGTTGTCGATATGATCGACTTGAGTGCCGGCATCGCGCACCACGCCACTGAGGCCATACAGAAACTGCCCTTCATCATCGATCTTGCCGGTGCTGGCGAAGTTGATCTGGCGGTAGTTGTCACTGCCGTATTGCACCTGGATGGCGCTGCTTTGTTCTGCGCTGGGACGGCGGCTGACCATGTCCAGCAGGCCGCCCGGCGGCGTTTGGCCGTAGACCGACGAGGCCGGGCCACGCAGCAGGGCGAGGCGGTCGAGGTTCCAGGTTTCGGCTTTGGGGTTGGCGTACACGCCGCGTGGCAGTGGCAGGCCGTCGAGGAATTGCGTGGGTTCGAAGCCGCGCACGCGCATCCAGTCATAGCGGGTGTCACTGCCGTAGCTGGCGGACACGATGCCGGGCATGTATTTAACCGCGTCATCCAGGTTCTGGACGTTGCGGTCCTGCATCTGCTCGCGGGTGGCGACGGAGATCGAGCGCGGCGCTTCGACCAGCGCGGTGTCGGTCTTGGTGCCAGCGGCGGTGCGCTTGGCCAGGTAGCCGTCGACTGGCCCCCAGGCGCTTTCATCGCTGCCCTGGGCAATGATGCTGGTCTCTGGCAACGCCACGACACCTTCCGGGACAGGCACCAGCGTAAACGTCCTGGCACTGCTTTGCTCCAATTGCAACCCGGTGCCACGCAACGCCTCGCGCAACGCGCCCTGGGCATCGAATTGGCCTTTGACCGGTGCTGAGGTCTTGCCCGCTGCCAGCGAAGGGTTCAGCGTCAGCGCCAGGCCCGACTGGCTGGCGATCTGGTTCAGGGTGCTCGCCAATGGCGCAGCCGGCAGGTTGTAGGCGCGCACGTTGCTAGCCTGTTCGGCGGCGATCAGCGCGGTGCTCGTCAGCGGGGCGCTGAGGGCAATGGCCATGGCTAACAGGCTGGGGCGCAACAAGGTGTCTAGCGTGCGGTACATGGGGCGGCTCCTGAATGAAAATATTTCTCAATTGCCTAGGTGCCGGATGAGAATCAGAAAGTGATAGGGCTGGGTGAAAATATTTTTCTGAGGTGGCTTTGAGGGCCTCATCGCAGGCAAGCCAGCTCCCACCTTTAACGGTGTTCACAATTCCAAAGGTGGGAGCTGGCTTGCCTGCGAAGGCGATCGGCCAGGCACTGAAAAACCTAAGGCTTAGCCTTCACGGTCACCCACCACGGCGTGTGCTGCTCGATCTGCACCGGCAAGGTCGGCAGCAGGGCATTCAGCGCCAGGGTGGTGTCGTGCAGCGGGAAGCTGCCGGTGATGCGCAGGTCGGCCACGGTTTTATCCACGCCCAGGTAGCCGGTGCGGTAACGACTCAGCTCGGCAACCACATCGCCCAGGCGCGCGTTGTCGACCACCAGCATGCCGCGTGTCCAGGCGTCTGCGGCGGGTTCGACCACCCGCGCAGGGCCGAGGCCGTCGCTGCGCATCAGCACTTGCTGGCCTTGCTTGAAAATCTGCTCCTGATGCAGCGCCTCAGGCTGGGCGGCCACGGCAGACTGCAGCACGCTCAGGCGCGTGGCGTCGTCTTCGCGCCTGACGATAAACCGCGTGCCCAGGGCGCGCAGGCTGCCGTCGCGGGTTTGCACGTAGAACGGCCGCGCATCGTTGTGGCCGGTTTCGACTTGGATTTCGCCTTCCTGCAACACGATCAATCGGCGTTTTTCATCAAAGCGCACGTCGATGGCGCTGTGGGTGTTGAGGTTGATCAGTGTGCCGTCGGCCAGCTTCAGCGTGCGTTGTTCGCCGGTCGCTGTGCGCTGGTCGGCCAGCCAATAGTGGATCGGCACGTAACGCTCACCGGTAAACAGCGCCAGGCCGATCACCAGCGCGATGCTGGCCAAACCGCCGCCCAACTTGCGCACGCGCTGGCGAATGCCTTGGCGTGACTGCAACAGCGCCGCCCGCGCCGGGCCAGAAGCTACGCTGAAGCGCTGGTCGAGCATGCCCAGCTGACGCCAGGCGCGTGCGTGTTCTTCATCACTGGCCAGCCATTTGGCGAACTCTTCCTGTGCAACCAGGCTGCCGTCGCCTGAGCCCAGCGACAGTTGCCAGGCAATCGCCGCATCCAGCACACGGGCGGTGACCGGTTTGGAGCCTGTCACAGCGGCTCGCCATACAGTGCGATGTAGCACTGGCGAATGCCTTGGGCCAGGTACTGGCGCACACGTGGCACCGACACACCCAGGCGCTGGGCGATTTCGGCGTGGCCCAGGCCGTCGAGGCGGTTATAGAGGAAGGCAGCGCGGGCCTTGCTCGACAGCTTGCCGAGCAGGCGGTCGATGGCCTTGAGGTCTTCGAGGATCAGTTGCTGTGCTTCGGGCGAGGGGTGTTCGCTTTCCGGGATCAGCATCAGCTCGCTGAGGTAGGCCTGTTCCAGCGCCGCGCGGCGGAAGTAGTCGAACAGCAAGCCTTTGGCGATGGCCACCAGGAACGCACGTGGCTCGCGCGGTTCGCGCAGCTCGTCCCGGCCCAGCAGGCGTATGAAGGTGTCCTGGCTCAAGTCTTCGGCGCGGCTCGGGCAGGCCACATTGCGTCGCAGCCACGCCAACAGCCAGCCACGATGGTCGCGATACAACGCGCCAACAAGCTCACTGTGTGGGGTTTGGACCGACGACAAGGCATCACCGAATAAACAAGGGGTTTAAACTAACGAGAATTATTCGCGATTGTGTCAGAGGCAGGGAGTGGGCGCAATTGGCGTCTGTCGGGCGATCGTTCCCACGCTCTGCGTGGTAATGCCTCCTGGGACGCTCAGCGTCCCCTAGAAAGAGGGCGCTTGTTTGCGACGTGTCCATTGGCTCAAGCGCTCTTGCAGCACCTGTGGGCTGTCGATTCCCTGTTGGCGCGCACGGCTGAACAGGATGAGCATCAGCTCTGCCGTGGCCAGCGCATCGGCGCTGGCGTGGTGGCGTTCGCCCACGTGCAGCTTGAAGTGGTTGATCCAGTCGTCGAGCCCGGCCTCGCGAATATTCGCGTCGGGGCACAACAGCGGGGCGATGTCGGCTACATCAAGGAACGGATGGGCCAGCCGATAGCCCAGGCTGCTCTTAAGCGCCCGGCACAGCATGTGTTGGTCGAACGGCGCATGGAACGCCAGCAACGGGCTGTCGCCGACAAAGGCCATAAAATCCAGCAAGGCTTGCGCCGGGTCGCTGCCGGCGGCAATTGCACTGGGGCCGAGGCCATGGATCAGCACGCTGGGGCTGAGCTTGGTGTTGGGCTGTTGCAGGGTGCGTTCGAACATCTGTGAAAAATCCACCGCGCCATCCTCGATCACCACCGCGCCGATGGACAGCACTTGGTCGCGGTTGAGGTTCAGGCCGCTGGTTTCCAGGTCGACCACCACCCAACGTTGGCTGCGTAACGACCCGTCGCCCAGCAATGCGGGCTTGGGCAATTGTGCCAGTCGCTGCTGCTGAGCCGCGTCGAGCCCGGGCTTGTTCTTGCGCAGCCAACTGAACAGGCTCACAGCTGATACCGCAGCGTCAGGCTGCTTTGCAGGCGTTGGGCCTGGCGCAGGGATTCACGCAGGATGCGCCGGTCCAGGTGGTTGAGGCTGTCGGGGTCGACGCGGTTGGAATACGGCAGGTTCTCGCGGGTTTGCAGCTGATGCTGCTGCATGCGGGTTTGCTGGATAAAGTGATAGGCCTCCTCATAGGCAGCGCCATTCAGCGGCTCAATGACCTCCTTGACCACCAGTTGGCGCAGGCGCTCCAAGGTATTGTTGGCGTGGATACCGTTGGCCAGGGCCAACAGGCGCGCGCCATCTACAAAGGGCGTAAGGCCCTGCACCTTGAGGTCGAGCGTGGCCTTTTCGGCGCCTTTGCGCGTCAGCACAAAGTCGCGGAAACGCCCGACCGGCGGGCGCTGGCGCAAGGCGTTCTCGGCCAGCATGCGTTGGAATAAGCGGTTATCGGCCACCTGATCCAGAATGCCCTGGCGCAGTTGCTCGCAACCGCGCTCGTCACCCCACACCACGCGCATATCGAAATAGATGCTCGACCCGAGCAGGTTCTCCGGCGTGGCCTCGCGAATAAATGCACCGAAGCGTCGCGCCCATTCGGCCCGTGACAGGCACAGCTCGGGGTTGCCGGCCATGATATTGCCCTTGCACAGGCTGAAGCCGCACAACGCCAGGCTTTGGTTGATCTGCTGCGCCAGGGGCAGCAGGCGGCCGCGGATCTCGGCGGCTTCGGCGGCGTCCTTGGCTTCAAACAGGATGCCGTTGTCCTGGTCGGTAAACAGGGTTTGTTCGCGGCGCCCTTCGCTGCCGAAACACAGCCAGCTGAAGCGCACGCCAGGGTCGCCTTTGTCGGCCAGGGTCAGTTCGATCACCCGGCACACGGTGTGGTCGTTGAGCAGGGTAATAATGTGGGTGATCTGAGTCGAGGAGGCACCATGGGCCAGCATGCGTTCGACCAGTTGGCCGATTTCACCGCGAATCGCCACCAGGTTTTCCACCCGGGGTGCGTTTCGAATGGTGCGGGCCAAGTGCACCAGGTCGACCCGTTGCAGGGAAAACAGGTCGCGCTCGGACACCACGCCACACAGGCGCTGGTCTTTTACCAGGCACACATGGGCGATGTGTCGCTCGGTCATGGCGATGGCGGCATCGAAAGCGCTGTGGTCCGGGCTTAAAAAGAACGGCGCCTGGGTCATATGGCCGGCGATGGCTTGATTGAAATCGCCGGTGCCGTCGGCGACCACCTGGCGCAGGTCGCGCAAGGTGAAAATCCCCAGCGGCGCCTTGTGCTCGTCGACGATCACGATGCTGCCCACTTGCTGCTCATGCATCAGCGTCACCGCTTCGCGCAGCGGCGTGGTCGGGCTGCAGGTGACCGGGTGGCGCATGGCCAATTCACCCAGGCGGGTGTTCAGCGAATACTGGGTGCCGAGGGTTTCCACGGCCTTTTGCTGCACCTGCTGGTTGACCTGATCCAACAGGCTGCTGACTCCGCGCAGGGCAAAATCGCGAAACGGGCTGGAAAGGGCGAACAGCTTGATAAACGCCGGCTTGTTCAGTTGCAGGCAGAAGGTGTCTTCGGCGGCTTTGTGCTCGGTGCGTGTCGCACGCTCACCCAGCAACGCGGCAAGAGGGAAGCACTCGCCGGTGGTGATCTCGAAGGTGGCTTGCGTCGAGTCCGGCCGCTCGCCGACTACGCGGCCCTGCTTGACGATATAGAAGTGCTCCACCGGCCCGCCGGACGGTTTGAGAATGCTGTCGCCGGGGCCGTAGAAACGCAGCTGGCACTGTTCGACCAAGAACGCCAGGTGGGCGTTTTCCATCTGGTTGAACGGTGGGAAGCGTTGCAGGAATTGCAGGGTGCCGTGGATGTTCTGCAACACGGCGGTTTTTCCCGCGTGCGTGAAAGCATCAGCTTTACTCATAACAGTGACCGCAGTTTTTTGTCGTTATCGTCCTGCATGGTCGACTCCCGCGCGGCGGGTGCCCATTGGACGTAAGTCTAGGTCTGGGCAAAACCATTCACGACTAGGGAAAAACCTTACATGACTATCGTCCAAACCCCGTAGAACGCCCACTAGGCAAACTTTCCGACGAAGTGCACATTGTTCGCCCTTCCGCAGATGTCTGACGAGTGTGCTGGGAGATTGAATAGAACTGCTGAGAAACGTATGTCCGACCACGATATTTTGAGTGATGCCGAGCGCGAGGCGCTGAGCGCCGTAATGCTGGAACCCGATTTGCCGCCACAGCGGGTGTTGATTGTCGACGACGACAAGGACGCTCGTGAATTGCTTGCGGAGATCCTGGGTCTGGACGGCATTCGCTGCATGACCGCCGACAGTGGCGAGACAGCGTGGGATTTGTTGAGCTCCAGCAGTTCCATCGGTTTGCTGATCACCGATTTGCGCATGGCGCCGAGCAACGGCCTGCAATTGATTCGCAAAGTGCGCGAGTCAACCCGTGCGGCGTTGCCGATCATCATCATGTCGGGGGACGCGGAAGCGCCGGATGTGATTGATGCGATGCATTTGAGCGTGGTGGATTTTTTGCTCAAACCGATCGATAGCGTGAAGTTGGCGAAGATGGTCAAGCGGGAATTGGGGATGGCGCAGTAGCTACCGCTGGTCAGCTTTACTCTTTACCTGTCAATGTTGACAGTTGGAAAGTTGAATAGGCTCTTGTCTACTGGATGAAGTGACGCGTAGAGATCGTTACTTTAAATACTCATTAGACGGGGTGATGGAAATGGCGACTGAAAGTTCGTTCAAAGGTTCGGCAATTCTAAAAGTTACCTATAAAGACAAACCGCACCTTGAGTTTAATTTTGATAAGGTTGAAGGGGCTGCAAACAATTTCGTTGCTTTTGACAATAAAGGCAAACCAGTCTTGCAAATTGTTTATCCTCATGACGTTAAAGACGGTGAAACCTATAAGTTTGACTACGCAGCAGATAATTCATGGGGGTTACAGTTCTACGGCGACGGAGACGCCCGCGGTTTGGCCGGGACAGTCACAGTGATTGTTACGGATGGCGGCGATCACCAAGCACTTACCATTACTGCTGTTTATGAAAAAGAAGTAGGTAAGAAATACGTGTTTGATGGGAAGGCTGATATCCAGTACACCCCATGATGAAATCGGATAGATGAGTGTTATGTGTGGGCTTGAACTCCCTGATCCGCAGATCAGGGAGTCGTTTTCTAATTAAATACCGTTTTTCGCCTTATATTCCCGACGCCGACGATGCAACACCGGCTCCGTATACCCATTCGGCTGCTTAGTCCCTTCAATCACCAACTCCACCGCCGCCTGGAACGCGATGTTGCTGTCGAAATCCGGTGCCAGCGGGCGATACAACGCGTCACCGGCATTCTGACGGTCCACCACCGGCGCCATGCGCTTGAGGCTTTCCATCACTTGGGCTTCGTTGACGATGCCGTGGCGCAGCCAGTTGGCGATGTGCTGGCTGGAAATGCGCAGGGTGGCGCGGTCTTCCATCAGGCCTACATCGTTGATGTCCGGCACTTTCGAGCAGCCGACGCCTTGGTCGATCCAACGGACCACATAGCCGAGGATGCCCTGGGCATTGTTGTCCAGTTCGTTGCGGATTTCTTCTTCGGACCAATCGGTGTTGCTGGCCAGAGGAATGGTCAGGATATCGTCCACCGAGGCGCGCTCGCGCTTGGCCAGTTCGGCCTGGCGGGCGAACACATCAACCTTGTGGTAATGCAGCGCATGCAGCGCAGCCGCCGTCGGCGATGGCACCCAGGCGGTGTTGGCACCGGCCAATGGGTGGGCGATTTTCTGCTCAAGCATCGCCGCCATCAGATCAGGCATGGCCCACATGCCTTTACCGATTTGCGCACGACCTTGCAGGCCGGTGCTCAAGCCGATATCGACGTTCCAGTTTTCGTAGGCACCGATCCATTTTTCCGCCTTCATGGCGGCCTTGCGCACCATCGCGCCAGCTTCCATGGAGGTGTGGATTTCATCGCCGGTGCGGTCGAGGAAGCCGGTGTTGATAAACACCACGCGCTCGCTGGCCGCCTTGATGCAGGCCTTGAGGTTGACCGTAGTGCGGCGCTCCTCGTCCATGATCCCGACTTTCAGCGTATTACGCGGCAGGTTCAACACGTCTTCGATGCGGCCGAACAGCTCATTGGTAAACGCTGCTTCTTCGGGGCCGTGCATCTTCGGTTTAACGATGTACACAGAACCGGTGCGGCTGTTCTTGCGGCTGCTGTTGCCGTTGAGGCTGTGGATCGCCGCCAGGCTGGTGAGCAGACCGTCGAGAATACCTTCCGGTACTTCGTTGCCGTCTTTATCCAGGATCGCGTCGATGGTCATCAAGTGGCCAACGTTACGCACAAACAGCAGCGAACGGCCGTGCAGGGTCACGTCCTGGCCATCGACGCCGGTGTAGACGCGGTCGGCGTTCATGGTACGGGTGAAGGTCTTGCCGCCCTTGGCCACTTCTTCGGCCAGGTCGCCTTTCATCAGGCCGAGCCAGTTGCGGTAGATCACCACTTTGTCATCGGCATCGACGGCGGCGACGGAGTCTTCGCAGTCCATGATGGTGGTCAGCGCGGCTTCCATCAGCACGTCTTTGACGCCGGCGGCATCGGTCTGGCCGACCGGGGTGCTGGCGTCGATCTGGATTTCGAAGTGCAGGCCGTTGTGTTTGAGCAGGATCGCAATCGGCTCGGCCGCAGGGCCCTGGAAACCGATCAGTTGTGCGTCGTCGCGCAGGCCACTGTTGCTGCCGCCCTTGAGGCTGACGATGAGCTTGCCATCCACCATCTTGTAACCGGTGGAGTCGACGTGGCTGCCGGCGGTGAGCGGCGCGGCTTCGTCGAGGAAAGCACGGGCGAAAGCAATTACCTTGTCGCCACGCACTTTGTTGTAACCCTTGCCCTTCTCGGCGCCGTCGGCTTCGCTGATGGCATCGGTGCCATACAGCGCGTCGTACAGCGAGCCCCAGCGTGCATTGGAGGCGTTGAGGGCGAAGCGGGCATTCATGACCGGCACCACCAGCTGCGGGCCGGCCATGCGGGCAATTTCGTCATCGACATTTTGGGTCGAGGCCTGGAAATCTGCAGCTTCTGGCAGCAGGTAGCCGATATCTTGCAGGAAGGCTTTGTAGGCCACTGGGTCGTGGGCTTTGCCTGCGTGGGTCTGGTGCCAGGTGTCGATCCGCGCCTGGAAATCATCGCGTTTGGCGAGTAGGGCTTTGTTCTTCGGTGCCAGGTCGTGGATGACCTTGTCGGCGCCGGCCCAGAACTGGTCGGCAGTGATGCCGGTGCCGGGAATGGCTTCGTTGTTCACGAAGTCGAACAGGACTTTGGCGACCTGCAGGCCACCGACTTGAACGTGTTCAGTCATTGCTTGCCTCACTCTGCGGAGCTTATGCGCTGTTTCAGATTTTCATTATGTAGTGCACGGTTGGGCATACTACATGATGACTTGCGGTTGTGAAAATTAGACTAAATACGTCGTTTAGCGACTCATTTTGGTCGTACGGTCACAGCGGAGAATCGGATGTTCTCAAAAAACTATTGGATTGTTCCAGATAAATATAAAAATGGTACACGATTTGTTTTTGACCACTTCTGTAGGAATTGGCTTTGTGTGGGAGCGGGCTTGCCCGCGATAGCAATACATCGCCCACGGATGTGTAACTGACACGCCCCCCATCGCGGGCAAGCCCGCTCCCACAGGGTGTGTGCCTATAATCGATGATCAACCCACCGAGGGCTTCGCCATGGACCATCTTGTACTCACTATTATCGCCGCCGACAAACCCGGCCTGGTTGAACGCATTGCGCAGAACATTGCCGCCCACGGCGGTAACTGGCTGGAAAGCCGCATGGCGCACATGGCCGGGCAGTTTGCCGGGATTTTGCGGGTCAGCGTGCCGACGGAACAGCGTCAAGCCCTGGTCGGCGCGCTGGAGGACTTATCCACCCACGGCATTCGTGTGCTGGTGGGCGAGGGCAGCAGCGGGCAGGCCTCGGCGTCCAAATCGATCATGATGACGTTGGTGGGCAATGACCGCGCAGGCATCGTGCGCGAAATCACGGCGCTATTGAGCAAACAAGGCGTGAACCTGGCGAGCCTGAGCACGGATGTGCGTCCGGCGCCCATGAGCGGTGATCCCTTGTTTAGCGCCGAAGCGTTGTTGCAGGTGCCGGCCGCGTTGTCCCTGGATACCTTGCAGCTGTCCCTGGAAACCTTGGCCGATGATTTGATGGTGGAACTGCACCACGAGGAATAATCGGTCCACAAGGTTATGCATGGAAATCTTGCATGGGCCTGTGGATAACCTGTAGAGACCCGGCGCCAGGCCATGCCGGCCGGGCTTCTTCGTCGATTGAGCAAAAAACGAGCAGTTTCAATGGCTTGTGCACAAATGGCGGGGATCAGGGTGTGGATAACCTTGGGGTGAATGCCTGCAAGCCACGTGCACTGTGGCTTGCAGGATTTTGTACGTTATTTGATCAGCGTTTGCGCACCGTCAGCCAGGCATCCAGGCTGTAGACCACCAGGCCCGCCCAGATAAATGCGAAAGCAATCAGCGTGCTGGTCGCCAGGTGCTCACCGAACAGTAGCACCGCTTCCAACAGCACCAGCGTCGGCGCCACGTATTGCAAAAAGCCCAGTGCGGTGTAGGGCAAATGCCGTGCGGCCGCGTTAAAACACACCAGCGGAATCAGCGTAACCGGGCCTGCGGCCACCAGCCACCAGGCTTCGGAGGTGCTCCAAAATTCAAGCTGCGCACTATGGGCCGACGGGTTGAACAACAACCAGGCGACGGCGATCGGCACCAGCATCCAGGTTTCCACCACCAGCCCTGGCAGCGCCTTGACCGGCGCCTGTTTGCGGATCAAACCGTAAAAGCCGAAGGTCAGTGCCAGCACCAGCGACACCCACGGCAGACTGCCGACTTGCCACACTTGCTGCGCCACACCCACCGCCGCCAGCCCGACGGCGATCCATTGCAGGCGGCGCAGGCGCTCGCCCAGGATCAGCATGCCCAGCAGTACATTCACCAACGGGTTGATGTAGTAACCCAGGCTCGCTTCCAGCATGCGCCCGCTGTTCACCGACCACACATAGGTCAGCCAGTTGGCCGCAATCAACGAACCGCTGAGTGCCAGAATCGCCAGGCGCTTGGGGTTGTCGCGCAGTTCACGGAACCAGCCGGGGTGCTTCCACACCATCAACAGCAAACCGCCGAACAGCGCCGACCACAAGACGCGGTGCACGATGATTTCGGCGGCGGGAACACTGGCGATGGCTTTGAAATAAAGTGGGAAAAGACCCCAGATGACATAGGCACTCAGGCCCAGGATGTACCCCTTGCGGGGGTTGGCGGCGTGCATTGCAGAATCCTTGCTCAGGCAGCTTACAAAGCGAGATTGTAAGGATTTTTGTCAGGCAAGGCAGGGGCTTTTCTGTGGGAGCTGGCTTGCCTGCGATGAAATCACCTTAGTACCACTGATACACCGAGTTGTCTGAATCGCAGGCAAGCCAGCTCCCACACCGGTGGTGTACTGCTCTTTAGAAGAGTTTGAGGGGCTCTTCATTGAGCGCCGACAGTTGCTCACGCAACGCCAACACCTGGTCGCCCCAATACCGCTCGCTGCCAAACCACGGAAAGCTGTGGGGGAATGCCGGGTCATCCCAGCGCCGGGCCAGCCAGGCGCTGTAGTGCATCAGGCGCAAGGCGCGCAGGGGTTCGATCAAGGCCAGTTCGCGTGGGTCGAAGTCGTGGAACTCCTGGTAGCCGTCCATCAATTCCGACAGCTGGCCCAGGCATTCCTGACGGTCGCCCGCGAGCATCATCCACAGGTCCTGCACGGCCGGGCCCATGCGGCAGTCGTCCAGGTCGACGATGTGGAACATCTCGTCGCGGCACATCATGTTGCCGGGGTGGCAGTCGCCGTGCATGCGGATGTTCTTGTGTGGTGTGGCCTTGTACACCTCTTCCACGCGCTTGAGCAGGTCGCGCGCGACAGACTCGTAAGCGGGCAGCAGGCTTTTGGGAATGAAATTGCCTTCAAGCAAGGTGTTGAGGGAATCGTGACCGAAGTTCTTCACACCCAGGGCTTCGCGGTGCTCGAACGGGCGGGTGGAACCCACCGCGTGCAAACGGCCAAGCAATTGCCCGAGGCGATACAGCTGATCCAGGTTGCCCGGCTCCGGCGCCCGGCCGCCACGGCGTGGGAACAGGGTGAAGCGAAAGCCCGCGTGTTCGAACAGGCTTTCGCCGTTGTGGATCATCGGCGCAACCACCGGTACTTCGCACTCGGCCAGTTCGAAGGTGAAGCGGTGTTCTTCAAGGATCGCTTCGTTGGTCCAGCGCTGCGGGCGGTAGAACTTGGCGATCAGCGGCTCGGAGTCTTCGATGCCCACCTGATACACGCGGTTTTCGTAGCTGTTAAGCGCCAACACGCGCGCGTCGCTGAGAAAGCCGATGCTTTCGACGGCGTCGAGTACTAAATCGGGGGTGAGTGTTTCAAACGGATGGGCCATGCGAACTCCTGCGCGCAGCAGGGCGCCGCGTCCGGCCGGGTATGGTAACGCACCAACGCTGAGATAGGTGGCGACTGTGCCATTGCCATCGCAGGCAAGCCAGCTCCCACACTTGAGCGTGGAATGCGCTCAAAGGTGGGAGCTGGCTTGCCTGCGATGAGGCCCTGTCAGGCGCCGACTATCCCACCATCATCCCGCCGAATCGCCATCACCGACGAGCGCGGCTTGCCGTTTGGCAGATGCTCCGGCCAGGTCGAACCCCCGGTTTCCCCCGGATGCTGAATCCCCACAAACAGGGTCTTCTGGTCCGGCGAAAAGCTGATACCCGTGACCTCGCACGCCACCGGCCCGACCATGAAGCGGCGGATTTCCCCGGTGTTGGGGTCGGCGCACAGCATCTGGTTATTGCCCATGCCGGCGAAGTCGCCCTTGTTGCTGTAGTCGCCGTCGGTGAGGATCCACAGGCGCCCTGCCTTGTCGAACCCCAGGCCGTCGGGGCTGTTGAACATGTTTTGCGGGTTGATGTTGGACGAGCCGCCTTTTGGCGTGCCGGCATGCACACCTGGGTTGCCGGCCACCACAAACAAATCCCAGGTGAAGGTGTTGGCGCCGTGGTTATCCGCGTCGGCTTTCCAGCGCAGGATCTGGCCATACACGTTTTTCTCACGCGGATTCGGCCCGCCCACCGGCTGGCCGTCTTCACCGCGCTTGGCGTTGTTGGTGAGCGTGCAATACACCTGGCCGTCGGTGGGGCTGACCACGATCCATTCCGGGCGGTCCATGCGTGTGGCTTTCACCACACTGGCGGCCAGGCGCGCGTGGATCAGCACTTCGGCCTGGCTGGCAAACCCCGAGCTGGCGTCGATGCCGTTTTTGCCGTGGGTCAACTCGACCCATTCGCCTTTGCCCTTGGGGTGGTCGGCATTGCCGTCGCCGGCATCGAAAATCGCCACGTACAGGGTGCCGTGGTCGAGCAGGTTCTTGTTGGCTTTGGGGTTGTGGTGGTTGATCGGATCGCGGCTGACGAACTTGTAGATGAACTCGCCACGCTCGTCGTCGCCCATGTACACCACGGCGCGGCCATCACGGGTTTCTGCCAGTGCGGCGTTTTCGTGTTTGAAGCGGCCCAGGGCAGTGCGCTTGACCGGTGTGGATTGCGGGTCGAACGGGTCGATTTCCACCACCCAGCCGTGGCGATTGAGTTCGTTGGGGTTCTTGGCCATGTCGAAGCGCGGGTCGTGCAGGTGCCAATTGATCTCGCGGCTGGCGGCCACCACGCCGTAGCGTTTTTGCCCGGCGTCGAAGCTTTGTTGCGGGTTGCTGCTGCCAAAGCAGTCGGTGAAGTTCTCTTCGCAGGTCAGGTAAGTGCCCCATGGCGTCTTGCCGTTGGCGCAGTTCTGGAAGGTGCCGAGGGCTTTTTTGCCGGTTTTGTCGGCGCTGGTTTTCAGCCAGGCATGGCCGGCAGCGGGGCCACCCAGGCGGATCGGCGAGTTACCGTGGATGCGGCGGTTGTAGCGCGAGTCCTGCACGAACTGCCAGGTGTCGCCCTTGCGCCGTACCTCTATCACCGACACACCTTCGCTGGCCTGGGCCTTGCGCACGTCTTCAGCCGATTGCGGCGCGCCGCCATGGGCGTAGAGGTAGCGGTAGTTGGTGTATTCGTTGTTGATGGCCATCAGCGCACGGTTGTTGTCACCGGGGAAGGCGAACAGGCTCATGCCGTCGTTGTTGTCACCGAACTGCTGTTCCTGGGCCTTGGCAGTACCATTGCCGGACGGGTCGAAGGCTGGCGCGTTCTTGTGCAGCGGCTGGCCCCAACTGATCAGTACCGAGGCGGAGTAACCCGGCGGCAAGGTGATGGCGTCGCTGGTGGCCGCAGCGATGCTGGCAAAGCCCAGCAAGGGGCTGGCGGTGGCAGCGTTCACGGCCATTGCGCTGCGGGTGAGCAGGTTGCCACCCAGGAACATCGCGGCACCGCACAGGGCGCCGGCGCCGATAAAACGGCGGCGGGTGAGGCCGACCATCTGTTCAAGGTCGGTGGCTTGGTTTTCTTCTAATAGGCTCATTTCAGGCTCCCTGCGGTTTTTGCAGACACCTTAAGGAGCGCTCGTGACGAATTTGTTGCAGCTTAAAGATGGCGGGCGCCTAAACCGGTGTGCCGAGCAGCACATTGTTGGGTGAGAATTGCACCTGGACTTGGCCGCCTTCGACGACACCCAGTACCTGGAGCGCGGCGGGCTGCGCCAGGGCGCATAAAACCTGGCCGTTGGGCAGGGTGATGCGCACTTCGCTGGGGCCGTCATCGGCGTCGAGAATCGTCTCGATCACACCGCTCACGCAATTGTGTCCAGGTGTTGCAGCCTGCCCGATGGCGAGCAATTCCAGCCATCCGGCCTTGATCAAGGCGACCACTTCAACGCCGGTTTCCAGCTCCAGCCGCTGCGTGCTGTCGTGAGTGATCTGCGCACTCAGGCTCAAGCCGCCCGAGAGTTGCAGGCGAATCAAGTCATTGCGGCCCTGGTGTTCGATGGCGCTGACCTGGCCGTGCAGTTGGTTGCGCGCGCTGGTGCGCAACATCAGGCGACCGAGCAGGTTGAAGTCGCTCGCGTCCTCATCCGAACCCAGCACCTCTGCCTGCAACACTTGCAGGCGTTGGTACAGGCGCAGCACGCGCTCACCTTCGGCCGTCAGCTTGGCGCCGCCGCCGCCTTTGCCGCCGACGCTGCGCTCCACCAGCGGCTTTTGCGCAAGGTTGTTCAACTCGTCGATCGCATCCCACGCGGCCTTGTAACTCAGGCCAGCGCTCTTGGCCGCGCGGGTGATCGAACCCTGCTCGGCAATATGCGCCAACAGGGCGATGCGCTGGGGGCGGCGGATGATGTGTTGGCTGAGGGAGGTCGGCAGAGACATGTGGATACGCTTCGATAAGGTCAGCGGACGTTGCAGGCGCGGCGCACGCGAGTCAAGTCATGAGCCTGGTTTTGGCGTGCGGGCCAGACAGTACACATCGACCTGACGAGCGCCGGCGTCCATCAATAGGCGGGCCAGGCTGTGGGCGGTGGCGCCGGTGGTGAGTACGTCGTCCACCAGCGCAAAGTGGCGGCCCTGCACCTGGGCGCCGGGTGCCAGCGCAAACGCGGTGAGCAGGTTGCGTTGGCGGGTCTTGGCGTCGAGGGCTTGTTGCGCGACGGTTTCATGGGGGCGTAACAACAGGTGCTCATCGTGCGAGAGGTCGAGGTCTTCGCTGAGCCAGCGGGCCAACATCAACGATTGGTTGAAGCCGCGCTCACGCAGACGCTTGCGCGCCATGGGCACCGGCAGCAGGCAGTCGGGGCGGGTGAGTGCGGTGTTGTCGAAACGGTGTTGCAGATACTGGCCCAGCAAGTGTGCGAGCAGATGACCCAGTGGCCAGCGCGACTGGTGTTTGAAGCGGCTGATAAGGGTGTCGACGGGGAAACCGTAGGTCCAGGGTGCGACCACCTGTTTATAGGCAGGCGGCTTTTTTTGACAGGGGCCGCAAATCAAACCCTCCATCGGCAGGGGCAGGGCACACACCTCGCAATGCTCCAGCAGCCAGGGCAGCTCGGTTTCGCAGGCGTTGCACACAGTGTGGTTGGAGTTTGTTGCTTCATCGCAAATTAAACAGGTCTGGTTGTTTTCTAACCAAATGTAAACCTGATGTTTGTATCTGAGTTGACAGTGCATGAATCTTCCTTAAATATGCCGAGCATCCGTGTCGTGACTGACTGTGGGTATTGCGGGTATTGCCGGTATTGCCCTTCCCACAGCGTAAGCCCAAGCATAATCAAGGAATCGCCCATGAGCGCCAGCACCTCTGCCACCCTGCGTCACGATTGGTCTTTAGCCGAAGTCAAAGCGCTGTTTGTGCAACCCTTCAACGACCTGTTGTTCCAGGCGCAGACCGTACACCGCGCGCATTTCGACGCCAACCGCGTGCAGGTCTCGACCTTGCTGTCGATCAAAACCGGCGCCTGCCCGGAAGATTGCAAATATTGTCCGCAGTCGGGCCACTACAACACCGGTCTGGAAAAAGAAAAGCTGATGGAGGTGCAGAAGGTCCTCGAAGAGGCCGCTCGCGCCAAAGCCATCGGTTCGACGCGCTTCTGCATGGGCGCCGCCTGGAAGCACCCGTCGGCCAAAGACATGCCCTACGTGCTGCAGATGGTCAAAGGCGTGAAGGCCATGGGCCTGGAAACCTGCATGACCCTCGGCCGTCTCGACCAGGACCAGACCGAAGCCCTGGCCCAGGCCGGCCTGGACTACTACAACCACAACCTCGACACCTCGCCTGAGTTCTACGGCAGCATCATCACCACCCGCACTTACGGCGAGCGCCTGCAAACCCTGGCGTACGTGCGTGATTCGGGGATGAAGATCTGCTCGGGCGGCATACTCGGCATGGGCGAGTCCCTCGACGACCGCGCCAACCTGCTGATCCAACTGGCCAACCTGCCGGAGCATCCGGAGTCGGTGCCGATCAACATGCTGGTGAAAGTCGCCGGTACGCCGCTGGAAAACGCCGAAGACATCGACCCGTTTGACTTTATCCGCATGCTCGCCGTGGCGCGCATCCTGATGCCGCAATCCCATGTGCGCTTGTCGGCCGGCCGTGAAGCGATGAACGAGCAGATGCAGGCCCTGGCGTTTTTCGCCGGTGCCAACTCGATCTTCTACGGCGACAAGTTGCTGACCACCGCCAACCCGCAGGCCGACAAGGACATGCAACTGTTCTCGCGCCTGGGGATCTTGCCGGAGGCGCGTGAAGAGCACGCCGATGAAGTGCATCAGGCAGCGATTGAGCAGGCGTTGGTGGAGCAGAAGAGCAGCGAGCAGTTCTATAACGCGGTGGTTTAACGCCTCTCTCCACATTTGAAACGCAATCCAACTGTGGGAGCTGGCTTGCCTGCGATAGCGGTCTTCCAGACATATTGATACTGAATGTGCTGCCGTCATCGCAGGCAAGCCAGCTCCCACATTGGATCGGGTTCAACCTGAACTGCCGAGGCCTGCATGTCTTTTGATCTCGCCGCGCGCCTCGCTGCCCGCCGGGCCGAACACCTTTATCGCCAACGCCCTTTGCTTGAGAGCCCGCAAGGCCCGCAAGTGGTGGTGGATGGCCAACCGCTGCTGGCATTCTGCAATAACGACTACCTGGGCCTGGCCAATCACCCGCAAGTGATCGAAGCCTGGCGCGCCGGGGCGTCCCGCTGGGGCGTGGGCGGTGGCGCTTCGCACCTGGTGATCGGCCATGCCACGCCGCACCATGAACTCGAGGAAGCACTGGCCGACCTCACCGGACGCCCGCGTGCACTGCTGTTCACCACCGGCTATATGGCCAACCTAGGCGCGGTCACCGCGTTGGTGGGGCAGGGCGATACGGTGCTGGAGGACCGGCTCAACCACGCCTCGCTGCTGGACGCCGGCCTGTTGTCCGGGGCGCGTTTCAACCGCTATCTGCATAACGACGCCAGCAGCCTGGCCAAACGCCTGGAGAAGGCGACCGGCAATACGCTGGTGGTCACCGATGGTGTGTTCAGCATGGACGGCAATCTGGCCGACCTGCCTGCGCTGGCCCGTGAGGCACGCGGCAAAGGCGCCTGGTTGATGGTCGATGACGCCCATGGCTTCGGGCCGTTAGGTGCTACGGGCGGTGGAATTGTCGAGCATTTCGGCTTGAGCCAGAAAGACGTGCCGGTATTGGTCGGCACCCTCGGTAAAGCGTTCGGCACCGCCGGAGCGTTTGTGGCGGGCAGTGAAGAGCTGATCGAAAGCCTGATCCAGTTCGCCCGGCCCTACATCTACACCACCAGCCAGCCACCGGCATTGGCCTGCGCCACTTTGAAAAGCCTGGAGCTGCTGCGCACCGAGCACTGGCGGCGTGAGCACCTCAATGGCCTGATCCGCCAGTTCCGCCAGGGCGCCGAGCAGCTTGGCCTGCGGTTGATGGACAGCTTCACGTCGATCCAGCCGATCCTGATTGGCGACAGCGCCACCGCCATGCGCCTGTCGCAGATGCTGCGCGAGCGCGGCCTGATGGTGACAGCCATCCGCCCACCGACTGTGCCGGCCGGCAGTGCGCGTTTGCGCGTGACACTGACAGCGGCCCACAGCGCGGCCCAGGTGCAGCTATTGTTAAGCGCATTGGAAGCGTGTTTCCGGTTGTTAAGTATTACGGAGCCCGACCATGCGTGATCGACTGGTATTACTGCCCGGTTGGGGGCTCGGCGTTTCACCGCTGGAGCCTTTGGCTGGCGCCTTGCAGGGTTTGGACGAACACCTGCAAGTGCATATCGAACCGTTGCCGGTGCTGGCTTCCAGCGATCTGGATGAATGGCTCGACGAACTCGACGCCACACTGCCGGACAACGCCTGGTTGGGCGGCTGGTCCCTGGGCGGCATGCTCGCTTCCGAGTTGGCGGCGCGGCGCGGCGAGCGCTGCTGCGGGCTGCTGACATTGGCGAGCAACCCGTGTTTTGTCGCCCATCAAGGCTGGCCCAGTGCGATGCCTGCCGAGACGTTCGATGCGTTCCTCGCGGGTTGCCATGCCGATTCTCAGGTCACGCTCAAACGCTTTGGCCTGCTGTGTGCCAAGGGCGCTGCAGACCCGCGCGGGCTGTCGCGCCTGTTGGTCAGTGGGGCGCCGAATACGTTGTCGAGTGTGTTGATGCCTGGCCTGGAACTGCTTGCTCAACTGGATACCCGCGCCGCTTTGCAGGCGTTTCGTGGCCCGCAACTGCACCTGTTTGCGGGGTTGGACGGTTTAGTGCCCGCTGAAGCCGCGGGTGATCTATTGGCCCTGCTGCCCGATGTAGAAATCGGCCTGATTGAACAGTCCGGTCACGCTTTTCTTCTGGAAGACCCTCACGGTGTAGCGGGGGCCATCCAGGCTTTTTTGCATGAGTGTGTTGATGACTGATTTATCCCAGCCCCCACTGCCGGGCGGTTTGCCGGACAAGCGCCAGGTGGCGGCCTCGTTTTCCCGCGCAGCAGCCAGCTACGACAGCGTCGCCGAGTTGCAGCGCGCAGTCGGGCATGAGCTGTTGTCTCGCCTGCCAGCTGCCATCGCGGCCAGACGCTGGCTGGATGTGGGCTGCGGCACGGGTTATTTCAGCCGTGCACTGGGCGAACTGTTGCCAGCAAGCCAAGGCGTAGCGCTGGATATTGCCGAGGGCATGCTCAACCATGCGCGGCCTTTAGGGGGCGCGCAGCACTTTATTGCGGGGGATGCAGAACGCTTGCCGCTTGCAACTGAGAGCTTCCAGCTGCTGTTCTCCAGCCTGGCGGTGCAGTGGTGCGCGAATTTCGACGCGGTGCTCAGTGAGGCCTGTCGTGTGCTGCAACCCGGGGGCGTCTTCGCATTTGCGAGCCTGTGCGTGGGCACCCTGGACGAGTTGCGCCAAAGCTGGCGTGCGGCGGATGGCCTGGTTCACGTCAACCGCTTCCGCACCTTCGAGGCTTACCAACAGCTGTGTGCTGCCAGCGGTTTGCGGGTGCTGAGCCTGGAGCGCCAGCCTCACGTGTTGCATTACCCGGATGTGCGCAGCCTGACCCACGAACTCAAGGCGTTGGGCGCGCATAACCTCAACCCCGGTCGCCCGGGAGGGTTGACGGGGCGCGCGCGGATTGTTGCACTGGTGCACGCTTACGAGCAGTTCCGCCAGGCCCAGGGCCTGCCCGCCACGTACCAAGTGGTGTATGCCGTACTGGAGAAACCGTTATGAGCGCCGCTTATTTCATCACCGGCACCGACACCGATGTGGGCAAAACCACCATCGCCGCCGGGCTGCTGCATGCCGCGCGGCTGGCGGGTAAAAGCACCGCCGCCGGAAAACCGGTGGCCTCAGGCTGCCAGCTCACCCCAAGAGGTTTGCGCAACGCCGACGCCTTGGCACTGCTGGCCGAATGTTCGCTGCCGTTGACCTATGCCGAGGTCAACCCGGTGGCCTTTGAACCCGCGATTGCGCCGCACCTGGCCGCGCGGGAGGCGGGTGTGGCGCTCACGGTGCAATCACTGTTGAAACCGATGCAGCACATACTCGCGCAACACGCCGATTTCACCTTGATCGAAGGCGCAGGCGGCTGGCGGGTGCCGTTGGCCGATCAGGACAACCTGTCGGACCTGGCCATGGCGCTCAAGCTGCCGGTGATCCTGGTGGTGGGCGTGCGTCTGGGCTGTATCAGCCATGCGCTGCTCACCGCCGAAGCCATCGCGCGGGACGGTTTGCCGTTGGCGGGTTGGGTGGCAAATATCATCGACCCCAAGACCTCTCGTCTGGAAGAGAACCTCGCCACCCTGGCTGAGCGGTTGCCTGCGCCGTGCGTGGGGCGGGTGCCAAAGCTCAAGCAGGCCAGCGCGAAAGTGGTGGCCGAGTACCTGGAGTTGGACCTGCTTGACTGATTTTGGCTATCGATAAGGCATTATGCCATTAGTGTTTTTGACGGGCGTTTTGCCAAGATGTCTGCTTCAATTCAAGTTCACGATTCTCTAAAGGCAGGCTTACGCCATGGAAATCTCTGGAAGCAGCGCGTTTTATTCGGGGCTGAGCACTATTCAGGCCGGGCAGAACCGCGTCGACCAGGCCGCCGGCAAAATTGCCGGCGCCGCGACGACCCAGCCCTCGGACGCACAAAGTGATCGTCTACAAGCCAACGATCGCGCCCAGCCGTCCAACTCGGCGAGCAACATGGTCGAAATGGCCCAAGGCAAGTTTCAAGTGGAGCTGGGCGCGAAAGTTGCCAAGGCTTCGGATGAAATGCTTGGCACGTTGATCGATACCTACGCTTAACTTTCTATCGGCACACGCCGGCTCTTCTGTGGGAGCTGGCTTGCCTGCGATAGCATCGACTCAATCTTCCTGATATACCGCGGCGCCTGTATCGCAGGCAAGCCAGCTCCCACACAAGCCAGCTCCCACATTGTCCTGTGTCATCTCGTTGAACTTCTAAACTCCTTTTAAGCGTGGCATCCCGCCGCAGGCCTTGCCGTGCGTGGCATTGATGCGCGTCATGACAAACGGCTTCGGCGCGATGCTTGACAACCTCAGGTCGTAAACGTATGTTTCAAACACCTGTTTGACCGCCATAACAAATCCACGCGGTTGTTCATCCCAGATACATCAGCAGAGGTTTATCGCTATGCCTGACTACAAGGCCCCCTTGCGTGATATTCGCTTCGTTCGTGACGAACTGCTCGGTTATGAAGCGCACTATCAGAGCCTGCCGGCTTGCCAGGACGCTACCCCGGACATGGTTGACGCCATTCTTGAGGAAGGCGCCAAGTTCTGTGAGCAAGTGCTGGCACCGTTGAACCGCGTGGGTGACATCGAAGGGTGTACCTGGAGCGAGTCAGGCGTAAAAACCCCTACTGGTTTCAAAGAAGCCTACAAGCAGTTCGTCGAAGGCGGCTGGCCAAGCCTGGCCCACGACGTGGAGCACGGTGGCCAAGGCCTGCCGGAATCCCTGGGCCTGGCCGTGAGCGAGATGGTCGGCGCCGCCAACTGGTCGTGGGGCATGTACCCTGGCCTGTCCCACGGTGCGATGAACACCATCTCCGAGCACGGCACCCCGCAACAGCAAGACGCTTACCTGACCAAGCTGGTTTCGGGTGAGTGGACCGGCACCATGTGCCTGACCGAGCCGCACTGCGGCACCGACCTGGGCATGCTGCGCACCAAGGCCGAACCTCAGGCTGATGGTTCCTACAAAGTCTCCGGCACCAAGATCTTCATCTCGGCCGGTGAACACGACATGGCCGACAACATCGTCCATATCGTACTGGCCCGCCTGCCGGACGCACCGGCCGGCACCAAGGGTATTTCGCTGTTCATCGTGCCTAAATTCCTGCCGAACGCAGACGGCTCGATCGGCGAGCGCAATGCGGTGACCTGTGGTTCCCTGGAACACAAGATGGGCATCCACGGTAACGCCACCTGCGTGATGAACTTCGACGCGGCCACCGGTTTCCTGATCGGCCCGGCGAACAAAGGCCTGAACTGCATGTTCACCTTTATGAACACCGCTCGCCTGGGCACCGCGCTGCAAGGCTTGTCCCACGCCGAGATCGGCTTCCAGGGCGGCCTGAAATACGCTCGCGACCGCCTGCAAATGCGCTCGCTGACTGGCCCGAAAGCGCCGGACAAAGCCGCTGACCCAATCATCGTGCACCCTGACGTGCGCCGCATGCTGCTGACCATGAAAGCCTTCGCTGAAGGCAACCGTGCGATGGTGTACTTCACCGCCAAGCAAGTGGACATCGTCAAGTACGGCACCGACGACGAAGCCAAGAAGCAAGCCGACGGCCTGCTGGCGTTCATGACCCCAATCGCCAAGGCGTTCATGACCGAAGTCGGTTTTGAATCGGCCAACCACGGCGTGCAGATCTACGGCGGCCACGGCTTTATAGCCGAGTGGGGCATGGAGCAGAACGTTCGTGACAGCCGCATTTCGATGCTGTACGAAGGCACCACCGGCATCCAGGCACTCGACTTGCTGGGCCGTAAAGTGCTGATGACTCAAGGCGAAGCGCTCAAGGGCTTCACCAAGATCGTGCACAAGTTCTGCCAGGCCAACGAAGGCAACGAAGCCGTTAAGGAATTCGTTGCACCGCTGGCGGCACTGAACAAAGAGTGGGGCGAGTTGACCATGAAGGTCGGTATGGCCGCGATGAAAGACCGTGAAGAAGTCGGTGCCGCCTCGGTGGACTACCTGATGTACTCCGGCTATGCGTGCCTGGCTTACTTCTGGGCCGACATGGCACGCCTGGCTGCTGAAAAACTGGCTGCCGGCACCACCGAAGAGGCGTTCTACACCGCCAAGCTGCAGACGGCGCGCTTCTACTTCCAGCGCATCCTGCCGCGTACCCAGACCCATAAGGTCACCATGCTGTCGGGCGCCAACAACCTGATGGACATGAAAGAAGAAGACTTCGGCCTGGCTTACTAAGCCCTGCCGGTCTCCTGAAAACCGCCGCTTCTTTTGGAAGCGGCGGTTTTTTTATGTGCGGCGATAAAAAACACAGCACAGCACTCAGGGATTGCGCCTGGCTGCCGTTACAGTGATGGCAATGTGATACAGGTCACATTGAATGTGCTTAACTGTGCTCAGTGAAGGCACTGTGCCATCTTTCTGGGCGGGTCGGAGCTTTACCCTTGTCACGCGTGTCCGCTGTACGGTTCAGTCATTTTCTCCCTTCGTTGCTGCTGTTGCTGGCCGGGCTCTCGGCTGCGTATGTCAAAGACCTCAGCGTGTTCTTTACCTCGCTGTTCAATGTGCTGCCGACCTTGGTGCTGTTGCTCGGCGGCGCGTACTGCGCGGTGTATCGGCGCCAGCGTGAGCTGTTTCTGATGATCACGGTGTACGTCGTTTACTTCCTGCTTGACACCCAGACCGATTATTACCGCGATAACGGCCGCGTCCGTGAAGACGCCGCGGTGGTGTTCCATCTGTGTTGCTTGCTGTTGCCGTTGCTGTTCAGCATTTACGCGCTGTGGCAGGAGAAAACCCACCTGTTCCGCGACTTTGTGGCGCGCTGCGCCGTGCTTTTTGCGTTTGGCAGCGTAGCCCTGGCGCTTGAGCAGAGTTTCCCCCAAGCCTTGCTGAACTGGCTGGCGGAGATTCGCTGGCCGGCGCTGCATGGCAGTTGGATGAGCCTGATCCAGCTGTCGTACCCGATGTTCCTGATTGGTTTTGTCACCCTGGCGGCGCAGTACTGGTATCAGCCGCGGCCCTTGCACGCGGCGCAACTGGTGGGTTTGCTGGGGCTGTTCTGGATGTTGCCGCAAACCTTTATCCTGCCGTTCACGCTGAACATCATGTGCAGCCAGGTAATGCTGATGATTGCCGCCGGCGTGGCGCACGAGGCTTATCAGATGGCCTTTCGCGATGAACTCACCGGCTTGCCGGGGCGGCGCGCGCTCAATGAGCGCATGCAACGGTTAGGGCGCAATTATGTGTTGGCAATGAGCGACGTCGATCACTTCAAGCGCTTTAACGACACCCACGGCCACGATGTCGGTGACCAAGTGCTGCGGCTGGTGGCCAGCAAATTGTCGAAGGTCAATGGCGGTGGGCGTGCCTATCGTTATGGCGGGGAAGAGTTTGCCGTGGTGTTCGCCGGCAAGACGTTGGACGAGTGCATGCCGCACCTGGAAGAGATTCGCGAGATCATCGCCAACTACGCCATCAAGCTGCGCAACCCGGACCGTCCCCACGACGACCAGCAGGGCCGCCAACGCCGGGTGGGCAGTGGCGCCTCGAGTGTGTCGGTGACGGTCAGCATCGGCGTGGCCGAGCGCCAGGTCGAGCAGCGCACGCCTGAAGAAGTGCTCAAGTCCGCCGATCAGGCGCTCTACGCGGCCAAGGGCGCGGGGCGTAACTGCGTGGTCGCTGCCGGGCAAACCCGGCGCGGCGCGGTGCGCATGGAGAGCGCTGCCGGTTGAGTGATGGCGGTGTATTCAGCGGTTCTACAGTGATTGTTCGAGGCGATGACCGGCAGTAGGTTGAAAGTATCTGCTGCCGGAGACATTGCCATGCCTGAGTACAAAGCTCCCCTGCGCGACATGCGCTTTCTGATCGACAACGTGTTTGATTTTCACGGCCACTACGCCGCCTTGGGCGCCACCGACGCGAGCCCGGATATGGTCAGCGCGATTCTCGAAGAAGGCGCCAAATTCTGCAAAAACGTGCTGTCGCCGCTCAATCGCAGTGGCGATGAAGAAGGCTGCCACTTCGACAATGGCGTGGTCACCACGCCCAAGGGCTTCAAGGAAGCTTTCGCCCACTACGTGGAAGGCGGCTGGCATGGCGTGGCGGCTGACCCGGCTTACGGGGGCCAGGGCTTGCCGCTGTCCCTGGGCCTGGTGCTCAGCGAAATGATCGGCTCCAGCAACACCTCCTGGGGCATGTACCCGGGTCTCACCCACGGTGCAATGTCGGCGATTCACGCCCACGGCACTGAAGAACAGAAAGCCACCTACCTGACCAAACTCACCGCCGGCGAATGGACCGGCACCATGTGCCTCACCGAAGCCCACTGTGGCACTGACCTGGGTTTGATCAAGACCCGCGCCGTGCCCCAGGCGGACGGCAGTTACGCGGTCACCGGCAGCAAGATCTTTATCTCGGCCGGCGAGCACGACATGAGCGCCAATATCATTCACTTGGTGCTGGCCAAACTGCCGGACGCCCCGGCGGGCACCAAAGGTATCTCGTTGTTTATCGTGCCCAAGTTCCATGCCGATTCAGGCGAGCGCAACGCGGTGCACTGTGGTTCCATCGAGCACAAGATGGGCATCAAGGCCTCGGCCACCTGCGTGCTGAACTTTGACGGCGCCAAGGGCTTTTTGATTGGCGAGGCGAACAAGGGCCTCAATTGCATGTTCACCATGATGAACCACGCGCGCCTGGGCACTGGCATGCAGGGTTTGTGCAATGGTGAGGCGAGTTTCCAGGGCGCGATCAAATACGCCAACGACCGCCTGCAAATGCGCTCGCTGACCGGCGCCAAGGCCCCGGATAAAGCCGCCGACCCGATCATCGTGCACGCCGACGTGCGGCGCATGTTGCTGACCATGAAGGCCTTCAACGAAGGCAATCGGGCGCTGACCTACTTCACTGCCCAACTGCTCGACACCGCGCACTTGAGCAGTGACGCCGCCCAACGCCAGGAGGCCGAAGATCTGTTGGCGTTCCTCACACCTATCTGCAAAGCCTTTATGACCGAAACCGGGCTGGAGGTGACCAACCACGGTATGCAGGTGTTCGGTGGCCATGGCTACATTCGCGAATGGGGCATGGAGCAACTGGCGCGTGATGCGCGGATTGCGCCGATCTATGAAGGCACTAATGGCATCCAGGCGCTCGACTTGCTGGGCCGTAAGGTACTGGGCAGCCAGGGCAAGTTGCTGCGCGGGTTTACCAAACTTGTGCATAAGTTCTGCGCGGCGAATGCCGAGCACCCGCAGCTCAAGGCCCAGGTTGAGCAGCTCAACCAACTGAACCAGCAATGGGGCGAGCTGACGATGAAGGTCGGCATGGCTGCCATGAAAAACCCGGATGAAGTGGGCGCGGCGGCGGTGGATTACTTGATGTACAGCGGTTACATCATTCTGGCGTACCTGTGGTTGCGCATGGCCATTGCGGCCCAATCGCATGACGACGCAGCGTTCGCCCAAGCTAAATTGGCCACCTGCGATTTCTACTTCAAGCGCTTGTTGCCGCGCACTGCAACGCACCGCGCCGCTGTGGAGGCGGGCAGTGAGTGCCTGATGAGCTTGCCTGCGCAGTTGTTTGCGCTTTAGGCGCGATTGATTCACTGCGGTCAAACTGTGGGAGCTGGCTTGCCTGCGATGGCATCAACTCGGTGTAACTGATAAACCGAGGTGCCCGCATCGCAGGCAAGCCAGCTCCCACAGAAGTCCATATTGGATTCGTGATGTGACCATTAAATACCTAATGGTCACTAACGGACCCTATGTGTCTCAAATGTTGTTCGGTTACACTCGAAGCCTGTAAAACCGATCCTATCGAATCACTTTTCCTGTTCTCACGAGGTTTGCCATGGCTGATTACAAAGCGCCGCTGCGTGATATGCGCTTCGTCCTCAACGAAGTTTTTGAGGTCGCCAACACCTGGGCCCAATTGCCGGCATTGGCAGACACCGTAGATGCCGAAACCGTTGAGGCAATCCTTGAAGAAGCCGGCAAGGTCACGGCCAAATCCATCGCGCCGCTCAGCCGTAATGGCGACGAGCAAGGTTGCCGTTGGGCGGACACTGCCGTCAGCACGCCGGATGGTTTCCCACAGGCTTATAAGACCTACGCCGAAGGTGGCTGGGTGGGCGTCGGCGGCGACCCGATCTTCGGCGGCATGGGCATGCCCAAGGCCGTCTCGGCGCAGGTTGAAGAGATGATCAACTCATCGAGCCTGGCGTTTGGCCTTTACCCGATGCTGACCTCCGGCGCCTGCGTCTCCATCAACACCCACGCCAGCGAAGCGCTCAAGGCTACCTACCTGCCGAAAATGTATTCGGGTGAGTGGGCAGGTTCCATGTGCCTGACGGAAGCGCACGCCGGGACTGACCTGGGCATTATCCGCACCAAGGCTGAGCCTCAGGCGGACGGGTCCTACACCATCAGTGGCACCAAGATCTTTATCACCGGCGGCGAGCATGACCTCACCGACAACATCATCCACCTGGTGCTGGCCAAACTGCCGGATGCACCGGCCGGGCCAAAGGGCATTTCGCTGTTTCTGGTGCCGAAGTTCATGGTCAATGCCAACGGCAGCCTGGGCGCGCGCAACCCGGTGAGCTGCGGCTCCATCGAACACAAGATGGGCATCCAGGCATCCGCGACCTGCGTGATGAACTTCGATGAAGCCGTGGGTTACCTGGTGGGCGAGCCGAACCGTGGGTTGGCGGCGATGTTCACCATGATGAACTACGAGCGTTTGGGTGTGGGTATCCAGGGCCTGGCGTCGGGTGAGCGCTCTTATCAAAACGCGATTGAATACGCGCGCGACCGTCTGCAAAGCCGCTCGCCGACCGGCGCCCAGGCCAAGGACAAAGTGGCCGACCCGATCATCGTGCACCCGGATGTGCGCCGCATGTTGCTGACCATGAAAGCCTCGAACGAAGGCGGTCGTGCGTTCTCCACCTATGTGGCCACGCAATTGGACATCGCCAAGTTCAGTGAAGATGCCGCCGCTCGCGAACGTGCAGACAACCTGGTGGCGCTGCTGACACCTGTTGCCAAGGCCTTCCTCAGCGACCTTGGCCTGGAAACCACCGTGCTCGGCCAGCAGATCTTTGGCGGCCACGGCTACATCCGCGAGTGGGGCCAGGAGCAGTTGGTGCGGGATGTGCGCATCACGCAGATCTACGAAGGCACCAACGGCATTCAAGCGCTGGACTTGATGGGGCGCAAGATCGTTGGCAGTGGCGGGGCGTTCTACACCTTGTTCGCTGACGAGATCCGCCAGTTCATCGCGGCTTCAGGCGCCGAGTTGAGCGAGTTCACCCAACCGCTCAGCGCTGCCGTGGATAACCTGGATGAGTTGACCGCCTGGGTGCTGGACCGCGCCAAGACCAACCCGAATGAAATCGGCGCGGCTTCGGTTGAGTACCTGCACGCCTTTGGCTACATGGCCTATGCCTATATGTGGGCGCGCATGGCCAAGGCCGCGCAGGGCAAAGAGGCTGAAGAAGACTTCTACGCCAGCAAGCTGGGTACCGCGCGCTTCTACTTTGCCCGCCTGCTGCCGCGCATTCATTCACTGAGTGCGTCGGTAAAAGCCGGTAGTGAATCATTGTTTTTGCTGGATGAAGCACTGTTTTAAGGGCTTGGAGGGCGTGTAAGCATTCTCTTACATGACGTGCTGCTATTCGTCCTCTATCGCCAAATTGGATCCACGGATAATCTACTTCACATGGACGTCGCGCAGGAAGCGCAAAGCAACAACACGGACACGTAGGATTCTGCCAGGATGGCGGAGTGAAATGGATGTCAGGGAAACAGTCTGCAAAGCCCCGCTTCGGCGGGGTTTTCTTTTGCCCGCGAAAAAGTCAGGCGCCTGCCTGTGGGGTATTCATTACGTCTTCGAGCAGGGTGCGCAACAACGCCACCGTCGCTTGTTGGCGCTGCACATCGCGGCACACCAACCCCACTTTCAGCGGCACCCTGGGTTCACTCAAGGGCTTCCACAGCAGTGCCTTGCTGTTGTGTTCATCCTGGGAGCGCCCCGGCAATACGGTGGCGAGCTGGGTATGAGGCAGGCTGTCGAGAATCCCTGCCATCGTATTCAACTCCGCCTGCACTTGTGGCCGTCGTCCTAAATTGGATAACTGGCCTTGCCAGATCTGGCGCACCTGAAACTCTTCCCCCAACAGCAGCATCGGCAACTCCGCCGCCTGTTTCAGCGAGACTTTCTTGAATTCCCGCAATGGATGGTCTTCGGGGATGACGACCTTCAGTTCATCTTCGTACAGCAACACGCCGGTTAACCCCGGCTGACGGGGAGGCAAGTAGCTGATGCCGATATCCAGCGAACCGTTGAGCAAACGCCGCTCAATTTCAATCCCGGTCAACTCATAGATCTGCACCACCAGATGCGGTTGGGCTTTGCGCACGCGCTCGAGCATCTGCGGGACCAGGCTGGTGTGCACGGTTTGCAGCACGCCAATGGCCAAGGTGCGCATCGCTTGGCCCTTGAAGTTGCGCAAGGCCTCGACGGCTTGCTGCATGCCGTCGATCAGCGGCAAGGCGTGGTTGTACAAGGTGTGTGCCGCCAGTGTCGGCAACAGGCGCTTGCTGCTGCGCTCGAACAGGCTGACATCCAGGTTCTGCTCCAGCTGGCGAATCTGTTGCGACAAGGCCGGTTGCGAGATCGACAAACGCTCGGCGGCACGGCCCACGTGGCCTTCCTCATACACCGCGACGAAATAACGCAGTTGCTTGAAATCCATAAGACTTACTTATCGAAAAAGCTGGAAAATCGAAATGGCCGATGGCCCCTCGGACGCCTAGTCTAGCGCCTATTCGCAGGGCTTACAGGGCCGGATCGGGCAATGAACAGCGTTTATGTTGATAGCATTTACATAGGCAAGGCAAAAAACCTCAAGGGTGTGTTTGTACGGGGCGTCGACCAAGGCCCGGTTGCTATTGGGGGTGAGCTGTGAATCTGTTTCGTCGCCCTGCGCCGAGCCTGGACGATTTGATCGTGAACGCGCGCCATGACGGCTTCAGTAAATCCCTGATGCCGACTGTGGCAAGGCCCGCGCAGGTGTTTGTGCGTGGCCAGGGCTCCTGGCTCTGGGACAGCGACGAGCGCGCCTATCTGGATTTCAGCCAGGGCAGCGCCGCCAACAGCCTCGGTCATAGCCCGCAGGTATTGATCAAAGCCCTGGCCGATCAGACTCATATGCTGATCAACCCTGGCAACGGCCTGCACAACCGCGCCCAACTGAACCTCGTCGATCGGCTGTGCGATCACACCGGCAGCGACCAGGGTTACCTGCTCAACAGCGGCTCGGAAGCCTGTGAAGCCGCGATCAAACTGGCGCGTAAATGGGGTCAGCTGCATCGCGGTGGTGCCTATCACATCATCAGCGCCAGCAGCGGTTGTCATGGTCGAAGCTTTGCGGCATTGGCAGCCTCGGCTAATGCTGGCGGCAACCGTTTTGAGCCGCAACTATCGGGCTTCAGCCATGTGCCCTTCAACGATTTGCCGGCGCTGCATGCAGCCGTCGATGCCCAAACAGTTGCCATCATGTTGGAGCCGATCCAGGGTGAAGCTGGCGTCATTCCCGCTACCGAGCACTATTTGAAGGGCGTCGAGCGCCTGTGCCGCGAACTGGGGATCCTGCTGATCCTCGATGAAGTGCAAACCGGCATTGGCCGTTGCGGCAGCCTGCTGGCTGAACAACAGTACGGCGTGCGTGCCGACATCATCACCCTCGGCAAAGGCTTGGGCGGCGGTGTGCCGTTGGCGGCGTTGCTGGCGCGCGGCAAGGCTTGTTGTTTCGAAGCGGGGGAACTGGAGGGTACGCATCACGGCAATGCTTTGATGGCGTCTGCCGGTACAGCCGTACTCGACGTCGTGTTGGAAAGCGGTTTTCTTGAACAGGTACGCGAATCCGGCCTGTACCTGGGAGAAGGCCTTGCCCGGCTGGCCTATCGATACGGCCATGGGCAACTACGCGGCAACGGACTCCTGTGGGGCCTGACGCTGTCAGATGATTCTGCGGATGCGGTGGTAAAGGCTGCATTGCACGAACACTTGCTCCTGACCGCGCCGAAACCCGACTGTTTGCGTTTTACTCCAGCCTTGAACATCAGCAAAAGCCACATCGACGAAATGCTCCTGCGCCTGGCGCGCGCGTTCTCCCGCGTGCGTACCGCCCAACTGCAATGTCGCAAGGGCATCGCCGTTTAACCTCTTATTCCTGAACCGTCTCGCGGCATACGCGGCGCCTCCAGCCTGATTCTTTTGGCTGGGGGCGTTTTTTTGTTCGTGAAATTTTTGGATTGAAAACGTTGATTGAGCATCCGTGAAAACAATGGCTTTATCAGTCAAAAAGATTTGATTCGGTTTCGGGCGATGGCAAAAACTTATGAAAGCTTAAACGACACACAAGTCCAGCAATTACTGGATTTAAGGGAGTTTGTGGAGATTCATCATGATCAAAAAATATGAAAGTGAAGCGCTGGAGTCGATTCATAAATCTGCCGTAGCACTTCATTCAATTGGAGCAATCAGCAAAACCACCCTCCGAGAATATGACGAAGCGTGCTTATCGACCGTCCCTGAACAAATTCCGGCCGAGCAGATCAAGCAGCTGCGTGAAAGCAGTCATGTCAGTCAGCCCGTTTTCGCTCGCTACCTCAACACCAGCGCCTCCACCGTGAAAAAGTGGGAGTCCGGCGAAAAACAACCCAGCGGCATGGCGCTCAAGTTACTGAGCATCGTACAGAAACACGGCCTGGAGATTCTGGCCTGAAGATGGCCCAATGCCAGATCCCACTGAACCCTCACGAACGCCCAAGGTCGATTAGCTACACGGCTCACACGAGCCGATTTTTTGGAGCTTACCCATGGACATCATTCGTATCATCATCGCTATCCTGCTGCCGCCACTGGGTGTGTTCCTGCAAGTGGGTTTCGGCGGGGCGTTCTGGCTGAATATCCTGCTGACCCTGTGCGGTTACTTCCCCGGCATCATCCACGCGGTGTACATCATCGCCAAGCGCTGAGGCCGTCAGCCTTTTGCAATGAGCCGTGAGTTGCGCTCGTTGCGAAAGGCCAACTGCTCGATGGTCTGGGTGGCATGCTCGGCTTCTTCCCGCGCCTTGAGGATGATGCCGTGCTGCTCGGACTTGCTGCACACCGGGTCGGCATTGCTCGCGTCGCCCGTGAGCATGAACGCCTGGCAACGGCAGCCGCCGAAGTCCTTTTCCTTTTCATCGCATGAACGGCACGGCTCGGGCATCCAGTCGTAGCCGCGAAAGCGGTTGAAGCCAAACGAGTCGTACCAGATGTGCTGCATGCTGTGGTCGCGCACATTGGGAAATTGCACCGGCATCTGTCGGGCGCCGTGGCAAGGCAGGGCGGTGCCGTCCGGAGTCACTGTCAGAAAGATGCTGCCCCAGCCGTTCATGCAGGCTTTCGGGCGTTCCTCGTAGTAATCCGGTGTCACGAATATCAGCTTGCACGGGTGGCCTTCGGCTTCGAGCTTGGCGCGGTATTCGTTGGTGATGCGTTCGGCGCGTACCAGTTGTTCCTGGGTCGGCAGCAAGCCCACACGGTTGAGTTGCGCCCAGCCGTAGAACTGGCAAGTGGCGAGTTCGACGAAGTCTGCCTCCAGTGCGATGCATAGTTCGATAATGCGGTCGATCTTGTCGATATTGTGCCGATGGGTAACGAAATTCAGCACCATCGGATAGCCGTGGGCCTTCACCGCGCGGGCCATTTCCAGCTTTTGCGCGAAGGCTTTTTTCGAGCCGGCGAGCAGGTTGTTCACCTGTTCATCGCTGGCCTGGAAGCTGATCTGGATGTGGTCCAGGCCCGCCTTCTTGAAGTCGCTGATCTTCTGCTCGGTGAGACCGATGCCCGAGGTGATCAGGTTAGTGTAGAAACCCAGCTTGCGCGCCTCGGCGATCAGTTCGGCAAGGTCCTGGCGCACCAGCGGTTCACCGCCGGAAAACCCCAGTTGCGCGGCGCCCATTTCCCGCGCTTCGCGAAACACCTTGATCCACTGCTCAGTGCTCAGCTCTTTACCCTGCTCGGCAAAATCCAGCGGGTTGGAGCAATACGGGCACTGCAACGGGCAGCGATAAGTCAGCTCGGCGAGCAGCCACAGTGGCAGGCCGATCGGTGGCTTTTCAGGCAAGTTCGATCCAGTGCTCAGCACGGGCGACCTCCATGAAATCCTCAATGTCTTTACCGAGTTCAGGCACGCCGGGGAATTGTTTATCCAGCTCGGCGATGATGGCGGCCACGTCGCGCTCGCCGTCGATCAGCCCGCCGATCAAGGCGGCGCTGTCGTTGAGCTTGATCATGCCTTCGGGGTAGAGCAACACGTGGCCTTTTTGCGCGGGCTCGTACTGGAAACGATAGCCCTGGCGCCAGGTTGGTGTTTTGCTGCGATCAAAGCTCATAGGGTGATCCCTTTATGCCAGACCCGCTGCTCGGTCACGCTGTGATACGGCGGGCGTTTGAGTTCGTAGGCCATGCTCATGGCATCCAGCATGCTCCACAGAATGTCGAGTTTGAACTGCAGGATTTCCAGCATGCGTTCCTGGCCTTCGCGAGTGGTGTAGTGCTGCAGCGTGATCGCCAAACCATGCTCTACGTCGCGACGGGCCTGGCCGAGGCGGGTGCGGAAATACTCATAACCGGCCGGATCGATCCACGGGTAGTGCTGCGGCCAGCTGTCGAGGCGCGACTGGTGGATCTGCGGCGCAAACAGTTCGGTCAGCGAGCTGCTGGCAGCTTCCTGCCAGCTGGCGCGGCGGGCAAAGTTGACGTAGGCATCCACCGCAAACCGTACGCCGGGCAGTACCAGCTCCTGGGAGCGCAACTGGTCGGGGTCGAGGCCGACGGCCTGGCCCAGGCGCAGCCAGGCTTCAATACCGCCGTCTTCACCGGGCGCGCCGTCGTGGTCGAGCAGACGCTGGATCCACTCACGGCGGATCTCACGGTCGGGGCAGTTGGCCAGGATCGCAGCGTCTTTGAGCGGGATGTTCACCTGATAGTAGAAACGGTTGGCGACCCAGCCCTGAATCTGCTCGCGGGTGGCGCGGCCTTCATACATCGCCACGTGGTACGGGTGATGGATATGGTAGAACGCGCCCTTGGCCCGCAGGGCGGCTTCGAACTCGGCGGTGGTCAACGGTGTGTCAGTCACTTCGTCTGCTCCTACAATTCAATGCTCATGCCGTCGTAAGCCACTTCGACATTGCGCCGCACCAGCTCGGCGCGCTCGGGGGAGTCTTCGTCGAGGATCGGGTTGGTGTTGTTGATGTGGATAAGCACCTTGCGCTGCTTGGGTAGCTGCTCCAGTACTTCGAGCATGCCGCCAGGGCCGTTCTGCGCCAGGTGGCCCATCTCGCGGCCGGTGCGGGTGCCGACGCCGCGGCGCTGCATTTCATCGTCGTCCCACATCGTGCCGTCTACCAGCAGGCAGTCGCTGCCCGCCATGATTTCCAGCAGCGGCGCGTCGACTTTGCCCAGGCCTGGGGCGTAGAACAATTTACCGCCAGTGCGCAGGTCCTCGACGATCAGGCCGATGTTATCGCCTGGGTGCGGGTCAAAGCGGTGTGGCGAGTAGGGCGGCGCGGCGCTGCGCAAGGGCAGCGGGGTGAAGCGCAGATTCGGGCAGGCCGGGATGGTGAAGCTGGCGTCCAGCTCGATACGGTTCCAGGCCAGGCCGCCGTTCCAGTGGGTCAACATGGTGAACAGCGGGAAACCGGTGCTGAGGTCTTCATGGACCATGTCGGTGCACCACACCTGATGCGGGCAACCTTCGCGCAAGCTCAACAGGCCGGTGGTGTGATCGATCTGGCTGTCCATCAGGATGATCGCGCTGATGCCGGTGTCGCGCAGCGCGCGGCCGGGTTGCATCGGCGCAAAGCCTTGCAGTTGCGCACGGATATCCGGCGAAGCATTGCACAGCACCCAGTTCACGCCATCGTCGGAAATCGCGATGGACGACTGGGTACGCGCTTGGGCGCGCAGGCTGCCGTCGCGAAAGCCTGCGCAGTTCACGCAGTTGCAGTTCCACTGCGGGAAGCCACCGCCGGCGGCGGAACCTAGAATCTGGACAAACATGATTGCTCCATCACGCAAAGCTCAAAACAAAAACGCCCCGGGCGAACCGAGGCGTTGTATTACTCAGCCAATCAACGGCTGGCGAAGTACATGGTGACTTCGAAACCGATACGCAGATCAGTGTAAGCGGGTTTGGACCAGGTCATATTCATACTCCTACCAAGGGATGGGACGTTCACTACCAAGTAATACATATAGTCCACCTCCTATTGGAGATGTTCAGATATTGCGTATGAATATTACGCAATTCTTTTCAAGTTAGCGCTGTCTTGACGGAAAAAGCCTGTTGCAGGGTTGGCAATGATCAGCCTGCCGGTTGCCAGGCGTCGTTGATTCGCGGGCCGTTGGCCACGCAACGCCAGCCGCCTGAGGCATCGTTGAGTTGCTGGGCGGCGCGCTGCAGATCCGTGCGTGTGCGGTTTTGTATCAACTGTTGTAGCAGGTCCAGGTAACCCGACGGATGGCCCGCCAAGTAAGCCTGCCACAGCAGTTCGGCGGCTTGGTTGAGCGGCAGTTGCTGGGCATTTAATTGCTGCGCCAGGGTCTGGTTGCCCAGGTCTGGGCTGCTGTCGATTAACGACGGTAATTGCTTCAGAAAGGTCTGCAGGTGATCGACGATCCCGCTCAGTGAAACGCTGGGAGACTGCACACCAAACAGCAGCCCGGTTTGCCCGTTGACCTGTCGGATGCCGCTGAAAACCGCGTAGCCGATTTGCAGATCAACCCGCAGGCGCTGGTAAAACGGCCCGTGCAGCAGATGCCCAAGCAGTCGCCAGGCGGCTTCGTCGGCCAAGGCTGGCGACGGTGCTGGGCAAAACAGCAGTAAAGCGGCTTCATTGGAGTCTGTATTTATCGCGTGCCAGAGCTTCCGGCCGTCGAGGGTTGGCAGTGTGTGTTCAATGCT
This sequence comes from Pseudomonas sp. 2995-3, assembly GCF_002742565.1. Taxonomy (NCBI): domain Bacteria; kingdom Pseudomonadati; phylum Pseudomonadota; class Gammaproteobacteria; order Pseudomonadales; family Pseudomonadaceae; genus Pseudomonas; species Pseudomonas sp. 2995-3. Next base: position 458,845 of record NZ_LJSB01000315.1, read on the forward strand.
TGCCGCCTGCCCAGGCAGCCGCGCTGCGGCGATTTTGATCGCGGCTTCACAAGCGGCCGGCAATCCAAAGCCGAGCCCATGCCATCGAGCCGTCGCCCATGAAGCTGGCCCGGAGTGAGTGTCGGTGCAGCAAACGGGCAGCGCCTTGAGCAACGCTCGGATGGCGATCATCGGTGTCGCGGCGGGTGCGGCGTCTTGTGGCAGGCTTAAGCTTTGCGCCAATACGTCCAGAACAGCCGGCATGGGCTGATGAAGACCGACCATTTTCACCAGGAAATCATTGCCGATCGTTTCGAAAGATAACTCCACTCCGGCCTGCCGGGCATTTTCGCGCAATGGCTGTAATGTATTTTCCAACCCCACGGGCGCGGCGTTATCAAACTGCCATTGCAGATACAGCGCGCCTTCATCGGTGTCATCCGCCAATGCCTGGCTGAATGTCAGCGCCGACACCTCCCGACGGCCCCGGGAGCGGTCTTGGGCGAAGGTGCGCAAACCACGATGGGCGCTGGTCTGGCCCCGGATCAGCCCGGCGCGTTGTTCTTTGGTGGGCGGGCGCAGGAATGGGTTGTTCGGCGGCAACTGCCAAGCCTGTCTGGCCGGTTTGAGGTGCAGTGAATCCAGCAGTTTTTTGAGTGCGACGACGCCCTGTTCCGACAGGTCTTCACTTTCGTTTCGCACCCATGCCAAGGCACTTTGGGTCTGTTGCTGGCGAGCGTTCAGCAAGGCGAACTCTTCGCGTAAAGGTGTCCAATCGCTGTGTGCGAAAAAGCTCAGCCAGTCGTGCAGCAACGCTTCGATTTGCGTAGCCGAATCGTCTTGAGTATCGAGGGTAAAGTCGATATCCAATACGGCTTGCCCGGCAAACGCATAAAGCACGGTCGCCTGCATGGCGTTGGCCAGTTTTCGCGCTTTCAGCTCAGCCAGTAAACCACCCGGCGCCGTAGCATTGAGCCAGGTGCAGAGAAATGCCAGCGCTTGGCGAGGCGCGTCACAGGTGATGACGTGATGCAGGTGGTTATCGGCGATGTGTTGAAAGCCTTGGGCGTGGCCGAGCATCAGCGCAGGCGGCGCAGCCTGTGGGTGCTGAGGGCCAGTGGCCAATTCGTCGCTGAAACGCTGGGCCAACGCTTGCAGTTCTTCCAATGGTTGCGGGCCGGCAAGGTGTAACGTCATCTGCCCGCTCTGATAGAACCTGGTATGGAATTCCTTCAATGCCTGCTGAAACGCCTCACGCTCAACCGGCAGGCTATCCCGATTACCGGCATGAAAACCGCGCAGCGGATGGTCCGCCGCCAAGCCTTCCAGCAGCGCAACCTGCTGCTGCGCCTTGGCATCCTGGGACCAGGCCACAAACTCCGCTTGCAGCACTTCGCGCTCACGCAGTTGGTCTTCAATCGTCAGGCGCGGATGGGTGAGCATATCCGCCAGCCGCTCCAGCCCATCGGCAAAGGTTGGCACCGGCAATTCAAAGAAAAAGTCCGTGGTGCGCTCGCGGGTGCTGGCGTTGACCTGCCCACCCTGGTGCTGCACGTAGGCCATCAAGCCTTCGCTTGTGGGAAAACGCGCAGTGCCGAGAAACAGCAAATGCTCAAGAAAATGCGCCAAGCCCGGCCACGCGAGTGGCACGTCATGGCTGCCGGCGGCCACGCGCAACATCGCGGCGCAACGCTTCAAGCGTGGCGCATGGCGCAAGGAAACCCGCAGGCCGTTGGCCAGGGTCAAGTCAAGGTGATGAGGGTGGGCCGGCGCAGGCATGGGCACTTCCGAAACGTAGGATGTGCCTATGCTAACAAACCGTCTGGCTCAGGGCTTGTGCAGCGCGCCGTACAGCTCTGGGCGACGGTCTTGCAGGTAGTGATTGGCAGCGCGGGCATCCAGGATCGACTGGCGATCCAGCGTACCGACGATCAACGATTCATCCAGCCCCGCCTGGGCGATTCGCTGGCCATTGGGCGCAGCAATACTGCTTTGCCCGCAGTACTGAATCTCGCCTTCGTGCCCGCAGTAGTTGGCGTAGGCCACATAGCACTGGTTTTCAAAGGCCCGCGCCCGCACGGTCACGTCGGCAACAAAGTCGAACGGCACCATATTGGCCGTCGGCACCAGGATTACCTCGGCGCCGGCCAGGGCCAGGCGTCGGGTGTTTTCCGGGAACTCCAGGTCGTAGCAGATCAAAAACCCGAGCTTCCAGCCGTTAAGCTCCACCAGCGGGAAATCATCTTCCCCGGCGCTGAACATCGAGTGGTCCAGGTCGCCAAACAGATGAGTCTTGCGGTAGTTGCACAGGCGCTGGCCGTGGGCATCGATCAACTGCACGGCGTTGTAGATCTGCCCGTCCTCAGCCCGCTCCGGGTAACCGTAGAGAATGGCCAGTCCGGCGCTTTTGGCCAACTCGGCAATCGCCTGAGCCGACGGCCCATCCTGGGCTTCGGCCAGCGCGCCCACCGCTTCGGCACCGATGTTGTAGCCGCTGAGGAACATCTCCGGCAGCACCAGCACGTCGGCACCGGTCGCCTCATGCGCCAATTGATGCAGGCGCTTGAGGTTGCCGGCCACATCCAGCGGCAGCGGTGGGCATTGGTACAGGGCGACACGCATGCTTAACTCCTTAATCGGCCAGGGCGATCGGGCCGATTTCGTCAAAGACATCACCTGGGCCCGGGTTTTCGGGGTGAGTGCTGCCGCCGAAGTGGGTCATGATGCCCCATACCGCATTCAGCGAGGTTTGCACCGCGCCCTCGACCCAAGCAGGCGTCCAGGATACGTCGTCACCGGCGATAAAAATCCCACGCTGTTCGGCGGGCATGTCCTTCTGCATAAAGTGCGCATACATGCGCTGGTTGTAGCGATAGTGGCCGGGCAATGCACCTTTGAAGGCGCCGAGGAAATGCGGGTCGGCTTCCCAGGACACGGTGATCGGGTCGCCGATGATGCGCGCCTTGATATCGACTTTCGGGTAGATCTTTTTCAGCGCGTCGAGTGCCAGTTTCACGCGCTTGTCGATGGGTTGCGGGAGCATTTTCAGCGCGTCGCTCATCCACGAGTACGACAGGCAAATCACGCCTGGCTTGTCGTCACCGTTGTCGAACAGATAGGTGCCACGGGTGAGGCGGTCGGTGAGGGTCATGCTCATCAGGTCGCGGCCGGTCTCCGGGTCCTTGTCTTTCCAGAACGGGCGGTCGACCATCACGAAGGTTTTCGACGATTGCATGTAGCGCGTGCGGTCCAGAGCCATCCACATTTTTTGCGAGAACAGGGTTTCGTCGCATTCGATCTGGGTGGTCAGCAGCCAGCTTTGACAGGTGGTCAACACGGCGGCGTATTCGCGGGTGTCACCGTAGTTGTCGGTGACCGCAAAGCGGCCATCGGCAGCGTGGGCAATGCGTTTTACCCCCGCCCGTGGCGCGCCGCGATGCAGCGAGCTGAGGCTGGTGCCGGCGGGCCAATGGGCGCAACGCTCCGGCACATGGCGCCAGATGCCCATGGGCACTTGCGCTACGCCGCCAACCACCAGGTGTTGGTGATCGTCGCAGTTGGTCATCACCACGCGGAAAATTTCCAGCATGGAGTTGGGGAAATCCGAGTCCCAGCCGCCAGTGCCGAAACCCACCTGGCCAAACACTTCACGGTGCGCGAACGACAGTTTGGCGAACGCCTTGGAAGTGGCGACGAAGTCATAGAAGGTGCGGTCGTCCCACAGCGGTACCAGCTTGTTCCACAGCGCCTTGAGGCGCGGCACGTCACGGTCGCGAATGGCTTGCTGGATATCACCGAACTGCGAGCCGGCCTCCAGCGCATCCGCCCAGGCATCGGCAACTTCCTGGAATAGCACCGGCAGGTCCGAGAGTTTTTGTGCGTAGTGGGTCTGGCCTTCGAGGTCGACCACGGTGCTGCCGGAAGCCGGTGTCAGTGGGTTAGGAAAAGGTTTGGTCTCCAGGCCCAGCTTGTCCACATAGTGGTAGAACGCGGTGGACGACACCGGAAAACGCATGCCGCCCAGCTCGGCGATGATGCCTTCGGCGCCTTCAAAGGCCTGGGAGCGCAAACGCCCGCCCATCTTCGAGGCCTCGTATACCACCGGCTTGAGGCCCAGCTTCATCAGCTCGTAAGCCGCCACCAGCCCTGCGATCCCGGCTCCCACAATCGCCACTTCCGCGCCATGGTTGGCCGCGGGAATACTGCCCAGGCCAGCCGGGTGTTCGATCCAGTCATCAAAGGCAAACGGAAAATCCGGGCCAAAGATGGTGATAGGTTTTTTACCGTCGGCGGGATGGCGATTGGTCTTGCTGATGGTGCTGGACGGAATGCTCATGGCTGACCTTACTGACGACTCGGCGGGATTCGGCCCGTTGAGTATAGGAAAAGATGGCAGCCAGTTTAGGGAGCGTAGCGTTCGTTATTAAGACGCAATGTGTCGTCGGATTGAATTGTTTTTAGTCAGAATGACGAAGTGGCTGGTCAAACTGGCTGACCACGGTCCAATTTGTTACTGAGGATGATCGACGTGGTGGTTTTTTCCACGCCCTCGACGCTGCCGATCTGGTCCAGCAACTGGTCCAGCTGTTCCGGCGAATCAGTGCGCAGCCAGGCCACGTAATCAAACTCGCCACTCACCGCACACAATTGCTGCACCTGCGCCATGGCGCTCAACCGGCGCAGCACTTCCTTGCCCGAGCGCGCTTGAACGGTGATGCCGACATACGCCTGCAAACCCCCGTCGACCACACGCTGCCCGAGGCGCACGCCATAACCGGTGATCACCTGGGTTTTCTCCAGGCGCGCCAGGCGCGAGGTCACCGTGGTGCGCGCAATGCCCAACTGCCGGGCAAGCATGGCCACGCTTTCGCGGGCGTTAATCTGCAAGGCGGCGATCAGTTGGCGATCGATTTCGTCGAGGGCGGGCAAGGGTGGGGCTCCGGTGTGTAGGGGCAGTGCGCGGATATATTACAGGCTTGTGTTGGCAAGGAGGTGAACGGTGCTGCGATGAGTGTGATTGGGAGTGGGCACAAAAACTGACAGAAGTTCGCTGGTTAAAAGGGCTAATACGTCGCCATCATCTCATCACACAGGTCTGCTTTAAGGGTGAGAAGACTTTTTTATAGGTGTGTCTTGTGTGTATACAAACACCCTGAGAAGCGAGGACGTGTAACCGTGCCTCATCCCAAGTCAGAGATTGCCAAGGGCACCTTGCACAGTATTTTCAAATCAGCAGGCCTCAACTGTAGAGCTTGACTGAGGAATTGGATGGGCTCGGTGGAGTTCGTTCAGAGGATGACCAATGAAATTCCCAGTGGTAGTACACAAAGACGCCGACTCGGACTACAGCGTGACCGTTCCGGACGTACCAGGCTGCTTCTCGGCAGGCGCTTCGTTTTCCGAGGCGTTGGATAATGTTCGGGAAGCGCTGGCGCTGCATCTCGAAGGGTTGGTCGCCGACGAAGAAAAGCTTCCTCAGGCCCAAGAGGTGGATGTTCATCTGGACAATCCGGATTACGCCGGTGGCGTATGGGCGATTGTCGACTTTGACCTGACTCCGTACTTGGGTAAGTCGGTGCGGTTCAACGCTTCTTTGCCGGAGCAGTTGTTGCACCGCATTGATGAGCGAGTGCAGAAGGATCATCGCTATGCATCGCGGTCAGGGTTTTTGGCGACAGCAGCGCTGCGTGAACTGGCCGTTTGAGTCGAATGCCAGACACGAAAAAGCCGCGCAATGCGCGGCTTTCTTGTTTGGTGGGCCCAGTAGGACTCGAACCTACGACCAAGGGATTATGAGTCCCCTGCTCTAACCAACTGAGCTATAGGCCCTCAGTAGGACGCGGATTATAGCGACGGTTTCCGTGCTGTGCCATCCGAAAAGTCTGAAACCCGCATATGAAGAAAAGTCTCGGCAAAAAGCTCCGGCGGCAGCGGCAGGCTGACGATGTAGCCTTGCATCTGTTCGCAGCCTTCGGCGGCCAGGAAGGCTTGTTGTGCGGGGTTTTCCACGCCTTCGGCAATGATGGTGAATTGCATGCTGTGGCCCAGGGCGATGATGGCGCGCACGATGGCGGCGTCGTGGGGGTCGTCGGGCAGGCCGCGCACGAAAGACTGGTCGATCTTGAGGAAGTCCAGTGGCAGGCGCTTGAGGTAACTGAGTGAAGAATAGCCGGTGCCGAAGTCATCGATGGCCAGTTGCACGCCCAGGTGCTTGAGTTGGTGCAGCACTTCGAGGGCTTCTTCGGCCTGGCTCATGATGAAGTTTTCGGTGATCTCCAGTTGCAGGCAACCGGGCTCCAGGTGGTAGTCGTGCAACAGTTGTTCGATGCGCGCGAGCAGGTTGGGGTGACGCAGTTGTGCGCCGGCGAGGTTGACTGACAGTGAGCCGAAATCGTTGAAGGCGCGTTTCCACGTGTGCATCTGACGGCAGGCCTGTTCCAGTACCCAGTCGCCAATCTGCAGGATCGTGCCGTTCTCCTCGGCCAGGGCGATGAAGTGTTCCGGCGGCACGTCGCCAAAGGTCGGGTGGTGCCAGCGAATCAATGCTTCGGCGCCGATCAGTTCCTGGGTGACCAGGCTGAGCTTCGGTTGGTAGTACAGAAACAGCTCTTCACGCTCGATGGCACGGCGCAGTTCGTGCTCGAGGGCCACGCGTTCGTTGGCCTGGGCGGTGAGGTCGCGAGTGTAGCTCTCGACACGGTTGCGGCCTTTGGCCTTGGAGCGGTACATCGCGGCATCGGCGTTTTTGACCAGGGTAGCGACGTCGGTACCGTCCTGTGGATAGAGGCTGGTACCGATGCTGGCGCTGATAAAGAACTCATGCTCGCCGGCCTGGAACGGCGGGGTGAAGCAGGCGAGCAGTTTATTGGCCAGGTGTTCGGCATCGCTGGCTTGTTGCAGACCGGGCAGCAGGATGATGAATTCGTCGCCGCCCAGGCGTGCCACGGTGTCGATGTCGCGCAGTTGCTCCTTGAGGCGCACGGCGATGTCCTTGAGCAGCAGGTCGCCGACGGGGTGGCCGAGGCTGTCGTTGATATGCTTGAACCGGTCCAGGTCGAGGAACAGCACGGCGCCTTGGTGACCGGTTTCTTCCTGGCTGGTGAGGGCGGCTTGCAGTCTGCTTTCAAACAGGGTGCGGTTGGGCAGGCCGGTCAGTGGGTCGTGGTGTGCCTGATAATCGAGGCGAGCCTGGGCGTGCTTGAGACTGGAGATGTCGGCAAACACGGCAACAAAGTGTGTGATCAACTGGTCGCGGTTACGCACGGCGCTGATGGTCAGCCAGCTGGGGTATAGCTCGCCGTTTTTGCGGCGGTTGGAAATCTCGCCCTGCCAGTGGCCGTGGGCGGTCAATTGATGCCACATCGCCGCATAGAACGCGCTGTCATGCAGGCCGGAAGCGAGCAGGCGCGGCGTGCTGCCAAGGGCTTCGGCTTCGCTGTAGCCGGTGATTTCGCTGAAAGCACGGTTGACGGCGCTGATGTTCTGCCGGGTGTCGGTGATCAATACTCCTTCGGCCGTGCTCTCGAACACCGTGGCGGCCTGTTGCAGTTTTTCCTGCATCACTTGGCGCTCGGTGATGTCACGGGCGATGGTCAGCATGCAGTCATCCTCGCCGATGGGCAGCGGCCGGCTGGACACTTCGCACAGGCGAATCAAGCCGTCGGCGCGGCGGATATGGCAGACGAAGTCACGCACAAAACCGTCGCGTTGCATCAGTTCCAGCATGTGCTTGCGTTCGTTGAGGTCGACCCAGATGCCCAGGTCCAGGGTCGACTGGTCGAGCGAGTTCGCACTGCTAAAGCCCGTCAGGCGGGTGAAGCCTTCGTTCACTTCAATCAAAAGCCCATCGCGTTGGCGGCTGAGCAGCAAACCGTCGGGTGAGGCGTGGAAGGCCTTGGCGAATTTCTCTTCGGAGGTTTGCAGCAGTTGCTGGGTTTCCTTGAGTTGGGTGATGTCACGCACCACCACCACCAGGGCTTCTGTGGTGTCGAGTTGGAAAGGCTCGGCGGAAATCAATCCGGTAAACGCCTGGCCATTGCTGCGCAGAAATGGCATTTCCAGGTTGCGGATGCTGGTGGTCTGCACACGTTGCAGCAGGTCGGGGCCGACGCCTTGAATGCCCCAGATGTTCAGTTCGGTGGCGGTTTTGCCCACGACTTGTTCGGCGCTCAGCCCAATCTGGTCCTCGAATGCCTTGTTCACCTCCAGCAGGCAGCCATCAGAGAGGCGGGCGATGACCAGGATGTCCGGGCATTGCTGAAACACCGAGGCAAACTTCTCTTCGGAAAGCTGCAAAGCCTCCTCTGTGCGCTTGGCTTCGCTGATATCGATCATCAAACCGCGCAACACCGGCTCATGGCCGTGCTCGATCAGGCTGACGATATCGCGCACCCACAAGCAACGGCCGTCGGCGGTAATCACTCGATAATCGAGGCTGTGATCGCGGTTGGCGCGGGTTTCCTGGAAGCAGAATGCCTCCGCTCGGGTCAGGTCGGCAGGGTGGATGATGTTGCGCCAGAAGCCTGGAATCAGCCAATGGGCGCGGGGATAGCCCAGCAGGTCTTCGGCGTGGGGCGAAACGTAGCTGTAGGTGAAGTCGGTGATGCTGGCTTCCCAGGCAATCGCGGACAGGCTCTCGACCAGGCCGCGATAGTGGTATTCGCTGCTGCGCAACTCTTGCTCAAGGGCGACTCGCCTGGCAATTTCCGAGCTGAGCCGACGGTTGATGCGAATCACGATGGCCAACACGGTGCTCAGCAGCAGCACCGCCGGCAGGCCGTACATCAGCAAGTCGGCCCAGAAGGTGCGGTGATCGGTGAAGCTGCCGACCCAGTGTTGCTGGATCGCGTCGGTTTCGTCGGAGCTGAGGTCAGCGAGGACTTTGTCCAGGATGCCCACCAGTATTTTCTGGTCGCGCGGCACGCCCATCGCCAACTGGTACCGATAGGGCGTTTCGCCGCTGACGTATAAACCATCCAGCTTGAGCTGGCGCAGGCTCCAGACGCTGGAGGCGAGGTCGCCGACAACCGCATCCACTTCATCGGTGGCCAGGGCTTGCAGCGTCGAGCTGACGTTCGGCATGGCCACCAGGTTGAGGTCGGGATGGTGGGTGCGCAGTAATTCGTGCGGCGCGTAGTTTTCCACCACGGCGATCTTCAGGCCGTACAGGTCTTTAAGGTTGCGCGGTTTCGCGCCGCCCTCATGGGCGAGGATGACGATCGGGAAATCCAGGTACGGACGTGTAAAGGCCAGGTAATTCTGGCGTTCGGGCGTCGACATGATGCCGGGCAACAGGTCGAGCTGGTTGTTTTTCGCCTGTTCGAGCACGGCGGTCCAGTTTTCCGGCTCGATGAGCTTGATCCGCACGCCCAGGCGGTCCTGGATCAGGCGTACATAGTCGGCTGCGAGGCCTTGATAACGGCCATTTTCATCACGGTATTCGAAGGGCGGCCAAGAAGCGTCCACCCCCAGGCGCAGCTCCTGATGGTCCGCCAGCCAGCCACGCTCATCATCAGTAAGAGTCAACGCGCCAGCCGTTGCGGTCCAGGCGAGCAGCGACAGCAGTATCACGGTCGGCAGTCTGGGCATAACGGTCTCGTTATGGCACGGGGAATGTTTCGAGTGTAGACGGGCATTGCGGGGGAGGGGGTGTTGCGGGGGAAGTTAATCCATAGAAAGTAATCTATGGAAAACAAAACCCCCGGCCTGGGCCGGGGGTTCTGGTATCACTCGTCGAGGAAGGAGCGCAGATGCTCGCTTCGCGTCGGGTGGCGCAACTTGCGCAGCGCCTTGGCTTCGATCTGACGGATCCGCTCGCGGGTCACGTCAAACTGCTTACCGACTTCCTCAAGGGTGTGGTCGGTATTCATGTCGATGCCGAAACGCATGCGCAGTACCTTGGCTTCACGGGCAGTGAGGCCGGACAGTACGTCGCGAGTCGCTTCTTTAAGGCTCTCAACAGTGGCGACATCGATTGGCGACTGCATGGTCGAGTCTTCGATGAAGTCACCCAGGTGGGAGTCTTCGTCATCACCAATCGGCGTTTCCATGGAGATCGGCTCTTTAGCGATCTTCAATACCTTGCGGATTTTATCCTCAGGCATTTCCATGCGTTCGCCCAGCTCTTCCGGGGTCGGTTCGCGACCCATTTCCTGCAACATCTGCCGGGAAATACGGTTGAGCTTGTTGATCGTCTCGATCATGTGCACCGGAATACGGATGGTGCGAGCCTGGTCGGCGATCGAGCGAGTGATCGCCTGACGGATCCACCAGGTGGCATAAGTCGAGAACTTGTAGCCGCGACGGTATTCGAACTTGTCCACCGCCTTCATCAAGCCGATGTTGCCTTCCTGGATCAGATCGAGGAATTGCAGACCACGGTTGGTGTACTTCTTGGCGATCGAGATCACCAGACGCAAGTTCGCTTCAACCATCTCTTTCTTCGCGCGGCGGGCCTTGGCCTCACCGATCGACATGCGACGGTTGATGTCTTTGATTTCAGCAATCGTCAGACCGGTTTCGGTCTCAAGCGCGGTCAGCTTCTGCTGGCAACGGATGATGTCCGGCTGCAGGCGACCAATGGCTTCGGCGTATTTCGCCTTACCTTTGGCCAGTGCGTCGGTCCAGCTTTCGTCTACTTCGTTGCCCGGGAACTGGCGCAGGAAGTCAGCCCGCGGCATACGTGCATCACGTACACACAGCTGCATGATTGCGCGTTCTTGCGCACGCAGACGTTCAAGGGCACTGCGAACACGCTCAACCAAGCCTTCGAATTGCTTCGGTACCAGCTTGATCGGCATGAACAGCTCAGCCAGGGCCACCAGCTCGGCAATCGCCAGCTTGTTGGAGCGACCGTGCTTTTTCAGGGCCTTGCGGGTGATTTCCATTTGATCGGAAACCGCACCGAAACGCTGGGCTGCGATGATCGGGTCCGGGCCGCTTTCAACTTCATCTTCGTCGTCGCTGCTGGCTTCAGCATCGTCGTCTTCGGTGTCGTCGTCAGCCTTCGCGGCTTTCGCATCGACGGGCGGCGGTACTTCGGCGGCAGGCGGCGCAATGCCGTCGTCCGGGTCGATGTAGCCGCTCAGAACGTCAGACAGGCGGCCACCTTCGGTGGTGACGCGAGTGTACTCGGAGAGAATGTGGTCAACCGTGCCAGGGAAGTGCGCGATTGCGCCCATCACTTCACGGATACCCTCTTCAATACGTTTGGCGATTTCGATTTCGCCTTCACGTGTCAGCAGCTCGACGGTACCCATTTCACGCATATACATGCGCACAGGGTCAGTCGTACGACCGATGTCGGTCTCCACCGCTGCCAGCGCAGCAGCCGCTTCTTCAGCAGCTGCCTCGTCGGTATCGGAGTCGGCCAACATAAGGGCGTCCGCATCCGGAGCACTCTCGTGTACGGGGATCCCCATGTCATTAATCATGCGGATGATGTCTTCCACCTGCTCAGGATCTGAAATATCCTCAGGCAGGTGATCGTTGACCTCTGCGTAAGTCAGATATTTCTGCTCACGACCAAGGGTGATCAACTCTTTAATACGAGACTGTTGTTGCGCTTTTCCGGACATAACACCCTATCCACTGAAGGTCTTGGCGGGCAAAAAACAAGCCGAGGATTATACCCGAGCTATGACCTCACACGCCAGCTGAGGTCGGGTTAGATGTACAAACATTCTGTTTTAAGAGGTCGCGCATCTGTTTTGCTATCTGAATTTGCTCTTCAGCCGACAATCCCGGCTGCCTTGCACGCTTGATCAGCTCATCCAGGGTCTGCGTGTGCTGACCTGCGGATAACCTAGTAATGGTGTCTAAAAACTGTTGTTCAAGGTTGTCGCCGTCAATTAGCCACTCCTTTTCCGCCAGTGCTTTAAGCAAGCGTCCTTGTTCGGTGCCGTGCCAACGAGCCATCAATTGAATTGAGTTTAGCTTAGGATTTTTCTGTACCGCCTCAATCAAGGCGATCAGTACCTGAGCATACGTGTTGCTCTCGTTGGCAAAGTGATCGGCGCTCTCAACTTTTTTTGCCAATTGCGGGTGGTGAATAAGTGTTCGCAGCGCAATGAGCGTTGGAGCTTCGACGGCGACAGGAGTTCGCGGCGCGTATGCCTCGTCGCGGTCACCGCGTTTGCCGTTCTTGTTCCAGGGTTTCTTGTCCCATTTTTTACCGCCGGCGCCGGGTTTCTTCGGTGTCCACTCCTGCTGGGGCGCATAGGCCTCCTGCGGTTGGTGGAAGTCGGAATAGTCCGGCATGGCGTCGTAATCCATGCCTGGGTCGTAGGCCGGTGGCGCTTCCTGCGGTGCGCTATGCACCAGCTGGCTGACGGCCTCGCCACTCAGGCCGGTGATTTCCAGCAGGCGCATGCGCATCAGTGACTTCAGGTTGGCGCCTGGCACTTTGTCGATCAGCGGCGCTGCGAGGGTGGCCATGTGGGCCTTGCCTTCGAGGGAGCGCGGGTCGGCTTCTTCGGTTAACTGCTGGAAGAAATAGTCCGCCAGCGGCTGTGCGTGTTGATTGATGCGGGCGCGGAAGGCGTCGGTGCCTTCGGAGCGCACCAGGGTGTCCGGGTCTTCGCCTTCGGGCAGGAACAGAAAGCGCGCGCGGCGCCCGTCCTGCAGGCTCGACAGCGTGGCTTCGAGCGCACGCCAGGCGGCGTTACGGCCGGCCTGGTCGCCGTCAAAACAGAACAGCACGCTGGGCACCACGCGAAAGAGACGCTTCATGTGTTCTTCGCTGGTGGCGGTGCCCAGGGTAGCGACGGCATTGCGCAGGCCTTGCTGCGCCAGGGCAATGACGTCCATGTAGCCTTCCACCACGATGATTTCATCGAGGTTGCGATTGTTTTTGCGCGCTTCAAACAGGCCGTAGAGTTCCTGGCCCTTGTGAAATACCGGCGTTTCCGGGGAGTTCAGGTATTTAGGCTTGTCGTCCCCGAGCACGCGGCCACCAAAAGCGATGATGCGGCCACGGCTGTCGCGGATCGGAAACATCACGCGGTCGCGGAAGCGGTCATAGCGCTTGCCGGTCTCGGCGTTTTCCACGAGTAGACCGGCATCGATCATGGCCTTCTGCTGCAGCGTATCGCTGCTCAGATGCTTGTACAGGTTGTCCCAGCCCGGCGGGGCGAAGCCCAGGCCAAAATCCCGGGCGATCTCACCGGTGAGGCCGCGACCCTTGAGGTACTCGACGGCGGCCTTGCGCTGCGGATGGCTTTTAAGCGCCTGACGGTAGAAGTCGGCAGCGGCCGTCAGCAGCGGGTACAGCGGCGAATCAGTGGGTTGACGCGGTTTGTGCGAGCGGCCACTTTCTTCGCGGGGGATTTCCATGCCGGCGGCTTTGGCCAGTTCCTCGACAGCCTGGGGGAAGTCCAGGTTGTCGTGGTCCATGATAAAGCCGAGGGCATTGCCGCCCGCGCCGCAACCGAAGCAGTAGTAGAACTGCTTGTCGGGGCTGACGCTGAATGACGGGGTTTTTTCTTTGTGGAACGGGCAGCAGGCGGTGTAGTTCTTGCCGGCCTTCTTCATTTGCACGCGCGAGCTGACAACATCGACGATGTCGGTGCGGTTAAGAAGGTCGTCAATAAAACTCTGGGGAATCAGCCCGGCCATGGCGTTCTCGTCATCACTGCGTGTAAATGAGGGCCCGTGAAGTGATCAAGCGCACGTATCGAGTGCTCGAACATCTATCGTTTGCATGGGGAGTGTATCTGCCGAGCATTCACTGACGTTAGTTTGTATCAGTCTTCGGCTTGGAAATGTTGCCCTGGCGTCCGGTGTTGGCCAATAGCAGCCTCGGAAAAGCCTTGATGGGCACAGCCGACACAGTTGATCGTCTGTTTGTAGAATCTGTGTTGCAAGAAAAAGGGGTGTGCTCGTCAGTAGCCTTGTTAGGCTCGTCAGAAGAGACGCGCACCGCTGGCAGAAGAGCCAGTCCTGACGTGTGAAGCAGTGTCTCGGTCGCGTGTGCGGCGTCGACGGTGAAGCATCAAGCGATATCCGCAAATGCCAACAGCCCGGCTGAGGGCCGGGCTTGGCAGAAGCTTGCTACGTAAGTCTGTGTATTAGTACAGACGAACGGCGCGGCGCTGTTCGCGCTGAACTTTCTTGGCGTGACGCTTAACAGCGGCTGCTGCTTTACGCTTACGCTCAGAAGTTGGCTTCTCATAAAATTCGCGGCTACGAACTTCAGCCAGAACACCGGCTTTTTCGCAGGAGCGCTTGAAACGACGCAGAGCTACGTCGAAGGGTTCGTTCTCTTTTACTTTGACGGCTGGCATCCAGAGCTACCTTCTTTCATTACCGGGAATCAACGTTCTCGTCGCAAAAAATTCGCGGCTGAGGTCGTCGGTTTTTAAGGGTTGCGGATGTTAACCCCTCATTGACCGGAATGCAAAGCCTCTGATCGAAAACCGCTAGTCGGGAGGGGGAGTGGCGACTATTATGCGCGCCTTCGAATTCAGCCTCTACAAGGCGCAAACCCATGCTAGTACTGGGACTTGAAACCTCCTGCGACGAAACCGGTGTCGCACTTTACGACAGTGAACGCGGGCTTTTGGCCGATGCACTGTTCAGTCAGATCGACCTGCACCGCGCCTATGGCGGGGTGGTGCCGGAGCTGGCCAGCCGAGATCACGTCAAGCGCATGCTGCCCTTGATTCGCCAGGTATTGGACGAGGCCGGCTGCGTGCCGACCGAGATCGACGCGATCGCCTATACCGCAGGCCCCGGATTGGTTGGAGCCCTTCTGGTTGGGGCCTCTTGCGCCCAGGCGCTGGCATTTGCCTGGGGTATTCCAGCCCTCGGCGTGCACCATATGGAAGGCCATTTACTGGCACCGATGCTGGAAAAAACACCGCCGCAGTTCCCGTTCGTCGCTTTGTTGGTTTCCGGTGGTCACACGCAGTTGGTTCAGGTGGATGGAATCGGCCAATACACGCTTTTGGGTGAGTCGCTGGACGACGCCGCCGGCGAAGCTTTCGACAAAACCGCGAAGATGATGGGCCTCAATTATCCCGGTGGCCCGGAAATCGCGCGGCTGGCCGAAAAAGGTGTGCCGGGCCGCTACACCTTCCCGCGCCCGATGTGCGACCGCCCAGGCCTGATGTTCAGTTTCAGCGGCTTGAAAACCTCCGCACTGAACACCTGGCAGCAAAGCGTCAGCGCCGGGGACGACAGTGAACAAGCCCGTTGCGACATCGCGCTGGCGTTCCAGCAGGCCGTGGTGGAGACTTTGACCATCAAGTGCAAGCGCGCCCTGAAACAGGCGGGCATGCAGCGTCTGGTGATCGCAGGCGGCGTCAGCGCCAACAAGGCGCTGCGTACCTCGCTGGAAAAAATGCTCGGCGACATGAAGGGTGACGTGTTCTACGCGCGCCCTGAGTTTTGCACCGACAACGGCGCAATGATTGCCTACGCCGGTTGCCAGCGCTTGCAGGCCGGGCAGCACGAAAGCCTGGCGATCAGCGTGCAGGCACGCTGGCCGATGGAGCAGCTTTCACCGCTTTAAGTGGCTTGGCTTGCGCGGGGCTCATCAACGGTATTTAAAAATGCCGTTCGCGCCCGGCAAACAGGTCGCGTAAATTGCCGCGGTGGCGCCACACGATCAGCAGTGTCAGTACGCTCATCGGCAGCAACGCCGCCGGTGCCTGCCAGGCGAGCAGCGGCAGGGTGAGTGGCGTGGCGATCAGTGCGGCCAGCGAGCTGGTGCGGGTCAGGTAGAACGTCAGCAGCCAGGCCAGCACGGCCAGCAGCGCTGCCGGAGGGTAAACCCCCAGCAGCATGCCGGCCGCGGTCGCGACGCCTTTGCCGCCGCGAAAACGGAAGTACAGCGGAAACAGATGGCCCAGGACGGCGCACACGCCCACCCAGGCCTGCTGTTGCAAGGTAAGACCGGCGAAGCTGGCGATCAGTACGGGCAACAAGCCCTTGCAGAGGTCGCCCAGCAGCGTCAGTACGGCGAGTTTCTTGCCGGCCAGGCGCAACATATTGGTGGCGCCGGCATTGCCTGAGCCACTCATTCGCGGGTCGGGATTTCCCGTCAGGCGGCTGAGCAAAATGGCGAAGGACAGCGAGCCGAGCAGGTAGGCGAGAATCGCCAGTAACCAAAACATGCTAACTATTCCGGGCGAGGACGCCCTGATTCTAACCGGGGCAATGCGCCCTTGTCGTGCTGCGGAGAAGAGCTTGGACAGAGTGTTTATCGAAGGCCTGGAAGTCGACACCGTAATCGGGGCCTACGACTGGGAGCGCGGCATCAAGCAATGCCTGCGCCTGGACCTTAGCTTCGCCTGGGACAATCGCCCGGCGGCCGCCGGTGACGACCTGACCCTGGCGCTGGATTACGCCAGTGTGTCCACGCGTATCCAGGCCTTTGCCGAGCAATCCCAATACCAGTTGGTGGAAACCTTTGCCGAGCGGTTGGCCGAAGTGCTGATGAACGAATTCCAGATTCCCTGGCTGCACCTCAAATTGACCAAGCCCGGCGCCGTACCGGCTGCCAAAGGCGTGGGCGTGGAGATCGAGCGCGGATGTCGCTAACTCAGGTTTACCTTGGCCTTGGCAGCAATATCGAGCGCGAGCCGCACCTGTGTGCCGGCTTGGACGCGTTGGCGAGTTTCTTGACCGATGTACGCTGCTCCGCGGTGTTTGAAAGCCAGCCGGTGGGCATCAAGAGCGGGCCATTCTTCAACCTTGTTGTGTCGGCGTATACCGACCTGCCGTTGATGGAGCTGGATCGTCGGTTGAAATTCATCGAGGCTGACAATGGTCGTTATGCCCCGGACCGCAAAGGGCTGCCGTTGGATATCGACGTGCTGCTGTACGGTGACCTGGTGGGGAATTTCGATGGCTTGATCCTGCCCCGCGCAGAGATCCTGAAGAATGCTTTTGTGTTGTGGCCGTTGTCGTTGATGGCGCCGGATCGCGTGCACCCTGAAGTCGACAAGACCATGGCCGAGTTATGGCGCGATACGCAGATCGACCAGGTGCTGGCGCCAGTTGCGTTTGAATGGAGGGGCCAGCAGTTGACCCCGGCGGATCTACTGTAGCCGCCGATGCGCCTGGCTTGACCGGATTCAACTGTGGGAGCGGGCTTGCCCGCGAAAGCGGTGGTTCAGTCAGCATCAATGTTTACTGTGCCGACGTCTTCGCGGGCAAGCCCGCTCCCACACGTTTTGCGCTTAACTGAACGGCATTGATGCAAGCCCGTCTGCCACAAAGAGTAACGACTACAGGTTGTATTGCTCTTTGTAGGCTTTGAGCACCTTGAGTCGCTCACGCTTGAGCGCCTCGCCCAGCTCCGGGCCTTTGAAACCTTTCTCCAGCAAGGGCGCCACCGGTACTTCGCGAGCGGCCTTGGCTGCGCCGCGTAAATAATCCGCCTGTGGATAACTTCTCTGCTCCAGGCCCTTGCGGCCCCGGGCGTCCATTTCGCAACTCACTACAAACTCTTCAAAGCGCTGCGGCCGGCGATACACGTCAAAACTTTGCAGCAACTCCAGCAGCGTCGAGGCTTTCAGCTCCAGCGCACGGTGGCCGTGGGTGTGGTATTGGCCGACCAGCAGGGCCAGTTCCTGGCAATCCTTCGGCACCTTGAAGCGTTCATTGACCGCCTTGATCAGCTTCAAGCCCGTGTGTTCGTGGGCAATATGCTGCGGCAACTTATCCACAGGCGTCAGGCCTTTGCCCAGGTCGTGCAGCAGGCAGGCCCAGCGCACGGTCAGCGGCTGCTGATGCAAGGCGGCTTGCTCGAGCACGCTAAGGGTATGGATGCCGGTGTCGATTTCCGGGTGATGAGCCTCGGGTTGTGGCACGCCAAACAGTGCATTCACTTCGGGCATCAGGGTTTTCAGCGCGTTGCAGTCGCGCAGTACCTGAATAAACACCTGCGGCTGATCCTCCATCAGCGCCCTGGAAATTTCTTTCCAGCTGCGCTCCGGGGTCAAGGCTTGCAGTTCGCCGGACTCGCTGAGTTGGCGCATCAGTTCCAGGGTTTGCGGGGCGACGGTAAAACTCAAGTGAGCGTAACGCGCAGCAAAGCGTGCAACACGCAGCACTCGCAGGGGATCTTCGGCGAACGCGGGAGAAACGTGACGCAGAATCCGTGCTTCTAGGTCGCTCTGGCCGCCATAGGGATCGGTCAGGTTGCCGTCATCATCCTCGGCCATGGCGTTGATGGTCAGGTCACGGCGAATCAGGTCTTCTTCCAGCGTGACCTCGGGGCTTGCGTGAAACACAAAGCCGCCATAACCCCGGCCACTCTTGCGTTCGGTGCGGGCGAGGGCGTATTCGTCGCCGTTCTTTGGGTCCAGGAATACCGGGAAGTCAGCACCGACTGGCTTGTAGCCTTTAGCGAGCATTTCTTCAGTGGTCGCACCGACCACGACGCGGTCGATATCGGTGACCTTGAGGCCGAGCAGGCGATCACGCACCGCACCGCCGACTGTGTAGATTTTCATGAAAAAGCCTCCATTAGCGGCACAGGATACCGCCTGAGCCGGACCAATGGAGGCTTTGCTGTTTCAGAGATGTACGACGGCCAGGTCCAGGCGGCCGTAGTCGTTATCGTTGTGGTCGGTGCGTGGCGGCACGTGGTGGGTTTTCATCACCTGATCGCCCTGCAGGGTTTCCAGGTGAATGTCGAAGCCCCACAGCCGGTGCAGGTGTTTGAGCACTTCCTCGGTGGACTCGCCCAAAGGTTTGCGGTCGTGCTGCTGGTGACGCAAGGTCAGCGAACGGTCGCCGCGCACATCAATGCTGTAGATCTGCACGTTTGGCTCACGGTTGCCCAGGTTGTACTGCGCTGCCAGGGTTTCACGGATGGTGCGGTAGCCGGGCTCATCGTGGATGGCAGGCACCACCAGATCATCCTTGAGGTCGTCATCGAGAATGCTGAACAGCTTGAGGTCGCGAATCACCTGGGGTGACAGGTACTGCAGGATGAAACTCTCATCCTTGAAGCTGCTCATGGCGAACTTGATGGTCGACAACCAGTCGCTGCCGGCGATTTCCGGGAACCAGCGGCGGTCTTCTTCGGTGGGGTGTTCACACATGCGCCGGATGTCCCGGTACATGGCAAAGCCCAGCGCGTAGGGGTTGATGCCGCTGTAATACGGGCTGTCAAAACCGGGCTGGAACACCACGCTGGTATGGGAGGTGAGGAACTCCATCATGAAACCGTCGGTGACCAGGCCTTCGTCGTACAGGTCATTCATCAAGGTGTAGTGCCAGAACGTTGCCCAGCCTTCGTTCATCACCTGAGTTTGGCGCTGTGGATAAAAATACTGGGCGATCTTGCGCACAATGCGCACGATTTCTCGCTGCCACGGCTCCAGCAACGGCGCGTGTTTTTCCAGGAAGTACAAGATGTTTTCCTGAGGTTCGGCGGGGAAGCGTGCATTGTCCTTGTCGCTGTTTTTGCCGGCCTTTTTAGGAATCGTGCGCCACAGGTCGTTGATCTGCTTTTGCAGGTGCTCCTCACGCTCCTTCTGGCGCAGGCGTTCTTCCTCGGCGGAAATCGGATACGGGCGTTTGTAACGGTCGACGCCGTAGTTCATCAGCGCGTGGCAAGAGTCGAGCAAGTCCTCTACCGCATCGATGCCATGGCGTTCCTCGCATTGCATGATGTACTGCTTGGCGAACACCAGGTAATCGATGATCGAGCTGGCATCGGTCCAGGTGCGGAACAGGTAGTTGCCCTTGAAAAAACTGTTATGCCCGTAGCACGCGTGGGCCACCACCAGTGCCTGCATGCAGATGGTGTTTTCTTCCATCAGGTAGGCGATACACGGGTCGGAGTTGATCACGATCTCGTAGGCCAGGCCCATCTGCCCACGGGTGTAGGACTTCTCGGTGCTGAGGAAGTGTTTGCCATAGGACCAATGGTGGTAGCCCAAGGGCATGCCGACCGAGGCGTAGGCATCCATCATCTGCTCGGCGGTGATCACTTCGATCTGGTTGGGGTAGGTGTCCAGGGCATAACCCGCCGCGATGCGGCTGATTTCCCGGTCATAGGCCTGGATCAGTTCAAAGGTCCACTCGGAGCCGGTGGAAATGGGTTGGCGCTTATGCTCTTTTTTGGCGGTCATGTCACTAACCTGCGCTGGAAGAGTTCACGGAAGACCGGGTAGATATCGCCGGCCGAGACCAGTTGCTGCTGGGCGAACGTATCGGCAAAGGCTTCGCCGATGCGCTCGTATTCGAACCACAGTGCCTGGTGCTCACGAGGGGTAATTTCAACGTAGGTGTAGTACTGCACGAACGGCATGATCTGGTTGATCAGGATATCGCGGCAGATCGGCGAGTCATCGTTCCAGTTATCGCCGTCGGAGGCTTGCGCGGCGTAGATGTTCCACTCATTGGCAGGGTAGCGCTCGGCCATGATCTCCTGCATCAGCTTCAAGGCGCTGGACACGATGGTGCCGCCGGTTTCCCGCGAGTAGAAGAACTCTTCTTCGTCCACTTCCCGGGCGCTGGTGTGATGGCGGATGAACACCACGTCGATCTTGTCGTAGTTACGCTTCAGGAACAGGTACAGCAGGATGAAAAAGCGCTTGGCAATGTCCTTGGTGGCCTGGGTCATGGAGCCGGAAACGTCCATCAGGCAGAACATCACCGCCTTGGAGCTGGGGTTGGGTTGTTTCACCAGCAAGTTGTATTTGAGGTCGAAGGTGTCGAGGAACGGCACGCGGTGAATACGCGCGCTGAGTTTCTCGATTTCGGCCTCTATTTGCTGGATATCACCGAAGTTATCCGGTTCTTCGCGCTTTAAGCGCGCCAGTTCTTCCTTGGCCTCCTTCAGTTTGGCGCGGCTGCTACCGGACAGTGCGATACGGCGTGCATGGGCCGAGCGCAGCGTGCGAATGATATTGATGCGGGACGGGTTGCCCTCGTTACTGATCCCTGCGCGCACGGTCTTGAAGGTGTCGGTGCCGGTCAGGTTGCGTTTGACCAGGTTGGGCAATTCCAGGTCTTCAAACATGAATTCCAGGAATTCTTCCTGGGTGATCTGGAACACGAACTCGTCCATGCCCTCGCCGGAGTTGCCGGCTTTGCCGGGGCCTTTACCGCCACCACCGCCTTGGGGGCGCTGGATATGCTCGCCGGTGGTGAATTCCTTGTTGCCGGGGTGCACGACGGTCTGTTTGCCGCCCCGGCCGTGGTGCAGCACCGGTTCGTCGATGTCGCGTCCGGGAATGCTGATTTGCTCGCCATGCTCCATGTCAGTAATGGAGCGGCGGCTGACGGCCTCTTCAACGGCCTTTTTGATGTGGTCACGGTAACGCCGCAGGAAACGCTGACGGTTTACCGTGCTCTTGTTCTTGCCATTGAGGCGTCGGTCGATCACATAGCTCATGGGGAGCCCTCCGGGCAGCTTCACGTTACAAGCTTCAAGCCGCGAGCTGGAAGCTTAGAGACAAGCGGTCGGCTGCCGGGCCAGAAGCCCGGCAGCACGCGCCTGTCGCTGCCTTACTGTGATTTACGCACCCGCAGGTACCACTCGGAAAGCAGGCGTACCTGTTTGTCGGTGTAGCCGCGTTCGACCATGCGCGTAACAAAGTCGTTGTGTTTTTGCTGGTCCTCCTTGCTGGCCTTGGCGTTGAAGCTGATAACCGGCAGCAGGTCCTCGGTGTTGGAGAACATTTTTTTCTCGATGACCACCCGCAGCTTCTCGTAGCTGAGCCAGGTAGGGTTCTTGCCGTTGTTGTTGGCACGGGCGCGCAGCACGAAGTTGACGATTTCGTTGCGGAAATCCTTCGGATTGCTGATGCCGGCCGGTTTTTCGATCTTCTCCAGTTCCTCGTTGAGGGCCACGCGGTTGAGGATCTCGCCGGTTTCCGGGTCGCGGTATTCCTGGTCCTGAATCCAGAAGTCGGCGTACAGCACGTAGCGGTCAAAGATGTTCTGGCCGTACTCGCTGTAGGACTCCAGGTATGCAGTCTGGATTTCCTTGCCGATGAACTCGATGTAGCGCGGCGCCAGGTATTCCTTGAGGAAGCGCAGGTAGCGTTCGCGGGTTTCGGCCTGGAATTGCTCCTGTTCGATCTGCTGTTCCAGCACATAGAGCAGATGCACCGGGTTGGCGGCGATCTCGTGCGGGTCGAAGTTAAAGACCTTGGAGAGGATCTTGAACGCGAAACGGGTGGAAAGGCCGTTCATGCCCTCATCCACGCCCGCCGTGTCGCGATATTCCTGGATCGACTTGGCTTTGGGGTCGGTGTCCTTGAGGTTTTCGCCGTCGTACACGCGCATTTTCGAGTAGATGTTCGAGTTTTCCGGCTCCTTGAGGCGCGAGAGCACGGTGAATTGCGCAAGCATCTTCAGGGTGTCAGGCGCGCAATGGGCCTTGGCCAGGGAGCTGTTGAACAGCAGCTTGTCGTAAATCTTGATTTCATCACTGACCCGCAGGCAGTACGGCACCTTGACGATGTAGATCCGGTCGATGAAGGCTTCGTTGTTCTTGTTGTTGCGGAAGGTATGCCATTCCGATTCGTTGGAGTGAGCCAGCAGGATCCCGGTGAACGGAATCGCGCCCAGGCCTTCGGTACTGTTGTAGTTGCCTTCCTGGGTGGCGGTAAGCAGTGGGTGCAGCACCTTGATCGGCGCTTTGAACATTTCCACGAACTCCATCAGGCCCTGGTTGGCCC
This sequence comes from Pseudomonas sp. 2995-3, assembly GCF_002742565.1. Taxonomy (NCBI): domain Bacteria; kingdom Pseudomonadati; phylum Pseudomonadota; class Gammaproteobacteria; order Pseudomonadales; family Pseudomonadaceae; genus Pseudomonas; species Pseudomonas sp. 2995-3. The sequence continues at coordinate 481,473 of NZ_LJSB01000315.1, forward strand.
GGCACAGTGCGCCCGAGTAGCTGTAGGCGTCGGCGTCGTTCTGTGGGAATTCCTCGAGTTTGCGGATATCGACCTTGCCCACCAGCGCCGAGATGTCCTGGTTGTTCTCGTCACCTGGCTCGGTCTTGGCCACGCCGATCTGGTTGAGGATCGACGGGTAGAGTTTCACCACGCGGAACTGGCTGATGTCGCCGCCAAACTCCGACAGCCGTTTGGTGGCCCACGGCGACATGATGGTATTGAGGTAGCGGCGTGGGATGCCGAAGTCTTCTTCGAGGATCGCGCCATCTTCCGTGGCGTTGAACAACCCCAAAGGCGACTCGAACACCGGCGAGCCCTTGATGGCGTAGAAGGGCACCTTCTCGATCAGTTGTTTGAGCTTTTCCGCCAGGGACGACTTACCGCCGCCGACCGGGCCGAGCAGGTAGAGGATCTGTTTCTTCTCTTCCAGGCCTTGGGCGGCGTGGCGGAAGTAGGAGACGATCTGGTCGATGCATTCTTCCATGCCGTGGAAGTCTTCAAAGGCCGGGTAGCGGCGGATCACCTTGTTGGAGAATATTCGCGACAGGCGCGAATTGTTCGAGGTGTCTACCAGCTCCGGCTCACCAATCGCCAGCAGCAGGCGTTCGGCGGCAGATGCGTAGGTGCTGCGGTCCTTTTTGCACAGCTCGAGATACTCCTGCAGGGTGAGTTCTTCCTGCTGGGTGGACTCGAAGCGTTGTTGGAAGTGGCTAAAGATACTCATGACGTCGTCACCTCGCTCGATACGTGGAGCCGACGCCGGATCAATCAGTCGATGCTGGCAGCCATTGGCGATCGCCACTGGCTGTTTTCCCCCCAGAACACCCTGAAACGCTACCGATGACCCGCACGCCGGTGTACCGGCTCTCCCCTGATTCGGATGGCCTGCGCTTAAGGATAGTTCGGAATCCGGGAGGTCAAGGCGCGATGCGCAATTAGTTTGGCTGCGCCGTTCGTCAGAAACGGCGCAAGCCCAAGCGTCACGCGGGGTGGCGGGGTGTGAAAAAAATTATTGCGAATTGTCGGAGGCAATTTCTGCAGGATAGGTCGTACGCCACAGCTCGAAGCCACCGTCCAGGCTATAGACGTCGGAGAAGCCCTGGCTGATCAGATAGGCCGCTGCGCTCTGGCTGGAGTTGCCGTGGTAGCAGGCCACGATCACCGGTGCATCGAGGTCGGCGGCACGGATGAAGTCTTGGATGTTGTGGTTGTCCAGATGCTGCGCGCCGCTGATGTGGCCTGCTGCATAGGTCGGCTGGTCGCGGATGTCGACCACCACGGCGCCTTGCTCGCGCAGGGCCTGGGCTTGTTCGGGAGGGATACGTTTGAATTCGCTCATGGCGGGCTCCTAGGGCTTGGCGCCCGGCAGTGTTACAGATGGGGGAGGTTCACACTGGCAGCTCAGGCGCTCGCCGGTGTCGATGTTCATCAGGGTCATGGCGCCGCCCCACACGCAACCGGTGTCGAGGGCGAACACGCCAGGTTCTTCGCATTTGCCTTCCAGGGCCGCCCAGTGACCGAAGATGATCTTCATGTCACGGGTCTTGCGTTCCTTGTGGGCAAACCATGGCTTATAACCGGGCAGCGCAGTGTCGGCGCCTTCCTTGCTCTTGAGGTCCAGCTTGCCTTCGGCGGTGCAGAAGCGCATGCGTGTGAAGTAGTTGGTGATCACGCGCAGGCGGGCCACGCCGGTGAGGTCATTGTCCCACTTGACCGGCTCGTTGCCGTACATGCCGTCGAGGTAGGCGGTGTACAGGTTGTCATCGGCCAGGGCGCTTTCGACTTCGGCGGCGCCCTTGAGGGCTTTCTTCAGCGTCCATTGGGGCGGGATGCCGGCATGCACCAAGGCCATGTTGCGGCCTTCGTCGTAATGCATGAGCTTTTGGCGGCGCAGCCAGTCCAGTAATTCAGTCCTGTCCGGCGCTTCCAGGATCTCGCGCAGGGTGTCGCCTTTTTTCAGGCGTTCGATGTTATTGCCGGCCGCCAGCAGGTGCAGGTCATGGTTGCCCAGCACGCACACCAATGAATCGCGCATCTTATAAAGAAAGCGCAGGGTCTCCAGGGACTCGGGGCCGCGATTGACCAGGTCGCCGACCAGCCACAAGCGGTCGCTCGCCGGGTTGAAGGCTACGCGCTCCAGCAGGCATTTGAGGGGTTCCAGGCAGCCTTGCAGGTCACCGACTGCGTACGTCGTCATCAGTGCAGGGCTCCGGGCACTGCGAGGCGAAACGGCGCGATGATGGCGTCGAACAGTTTTCCGTCGGTGGCTTTCATCTGATACGAGCCCTGCATGGTGCCGACTTTGGAGGTCATCACCGTGCCGCTGCTGTAAGTATGGCTGGCGCCGATGTCGATCAACGGCTGCTGACCAACCACGCCGGCACCACGCACTTCCTCGACCTGGCCGTCGCCATCGGTAATTACCCAGTGGCGCGACAGCAGTTTGGCCGGCACCTGCCCGTTGTTCTTCACCGTGATGGTGTAGGCGAAGGCATAACGGTCGTGTTCAGGTTGCGATTGGTCCGCGAGGAAGCGGGTGACGACGCTGACGTCGATCTGGTAGCGAGGATCGGACATGCAAGAGGCCTTAAGAGCAAAAGCGGAGGACAGCAGATGCGGATCAGTCTAGGCCATGAGCGGGGCACTAGGCCAGACATGTGTCGGGCAGGCGGCAAGCGCTATCGGTATAACGCGGAGCAACTGTGGGGGCGGGCTTACTCGCGAATGCAGTGTGTCAGTCACTGAATGTGTCACTGATGCACTGCATTCGCGGGCAAGCCCGCTCCCACAGTTGTATCGAGTTACAGCTTATTCCACGGTCGGCGCAGGCTGGATCGCAAGCTGATCAGCCAGACGCACAAACGCGGCCAGGTCCAGTTGCTCGGGGCGCAGGCCACCGTCGACACCGGCGGCTTCGATCTCGGCGTTGCTCAGCAGCGCCTTGAGCGTGTTGCGCAGGGTCTTGCGGCGTTGGTTGAACGCTTCGCGTACCACGCGCTCCAGCAACTTGTGGTCCTTGGCCGGATGCGGCAGCACCGCGTGCGGCACCAGGCGCACGATGGCCGAGTCGACCTTCGGCGGCGGGTTGAAGGCGCCAGGGCCGACGTTGAACAGGTGCTCTACGCGGCAATGGTACTGAACCATGATCGACAGACGGCCCCAATCACCACCGCCTGGGCCTGCGGCCAAACGCTCAACCACTTCTTTTTGCAGCATGAAGTGCATGTCGCGGATGATCCCGGCATTGTTCAGCAGGTGAAAAATCAGCGGCGTAGAGATGTTGTACGGCAGGTTGCCGACCACCCGCAGGCTGTTGGGCGCGGCGTTGAGGCTGTTGAAGTCAAACTTCAGCGCATCGCCCTGGTGCAGGTTGAAGTTGGGCATACCGGCGAATTGCTGGTTGAGGATCGGGATCAGGTCCTTGTCCAACTCCACCACGTCCAACTGGCCGCCACTGTTGAGCAGGCCTTGGGTCAATGCGCCCTGGCCCGGGCCGATTTCCAGCAAGCGGTCTTCTGGCTTGGCATGGATGGAACGCAGAATACGGTCGATCACGCCAGCGTCGTGCAGGAAGTTTTGCCCGAAGCGCTTGCGCGCCCGGTGTTGGTAATGCTCAGTCATATACGGGTCTCGGCCATCTGATAGGCGGTTTCCAGGGCCACGTGCAGGCTGCCGGTATCGATCTTGCCGCTGCCCGCCAGGTCCAGGGCAGTGCCATGGTCGACGGAGGTGCGGATGATCGGCAGGCCCAGTGTCACGTTGACTGCGGCGCCGAAGCCTTTGTACTTCAGCACGGGCAGCCCTTGGTCGTGGTACATCGCCAGCACTGCGTCGCAGTGCTCCAGATATTTGGGGGTAAACAGAGTGTCTGCAGGCAATGGGCCGCGCAGGTCCATGCCTTCTTGGCGCAGACGCTCTAATGTCGGTTCAATGATGTCGATTTCTTCATGGCCCAAATGACCGCCTTCACCGGCATGCGGGTTGAGCCCACAAACCAGGATGCGTGGTTGGGCAATGCCGAATTTCTGTTGCAGGTCGGCGTGCAGGATGCGTGTAACGCGCTCCACGCGCTCGGCAGTGATGGCGTCGGCGATATCGCGCAACGGCAAGTGCGTGGTCACCAGCGCTACCCGAAGGCCGCGAGTGGCCAGCATCATCACCACTTGTTCGGTATGGGTCAGTTCGGCGAGGAATTCGGTATGGCCGGAAAAGGCAATGCCGGACTCGTTGATCACGCCCTTGTGCACCGGGGCGGTGATCATACCGGCGAAGTCGCCGTCGATGCAGCCTTGGCCTGCGCGTGTCAGGGTTTCCAGCACAAACGCGGCATTGGCCTTGTTCAGTCGCCCGGCAACCACCTTGGCTGCCAGCGGGGTGTCCCACACATACAGGCTGCCGGCCGGGGCGGGTAGGTCGGGCCAGTTGCCCGGCGCCACGTCCAGCAAGGTGACAGCCACACCCAGCTGCGCGGCCCGCTCAAGGAGCAGGTCGCGACTGGTAATGGCAATCAGGGGGTGTGGCTGAGGGTGCGAGGCGAGCAGCAGGCACAGGTCTGGACCAATGCCGGCCGGCTCGCCGGGTGTTACCGCGAAACGCTGGGGTTTCACTGTGCTGCCTGGTCGGTGCCTGTTTGCTCGGCGCCTGGCAGCTTGTTCTCTACGTAGGCTTCGTCACGGATCTGACGCAACCAGGTTTGCAGCTCTTCGTCGTACTTGCGGTTACGCAGCACGGTCAGGGCTTGTTGCTCGCGGGCCTGGGTGGTGTTGTCGGTGGCGCGGCGGCCAAGGACTTCCAGGACATGCCAGCCATATTGGGTCTTGAACGGCTTGGACAGAACGCCTTGCGGGGTCTTGGCCATGACGTCCTGGAACTCCGGCACCAGCGCTTTCGGGTCGATCCAGTTCAGGTCGCCGCCGTTGAGGGCGGAACCCGGGTCTTCCGAGAAGCTCTTGGCCAGGGTGGCGAAGTCTTCACCGCCTTCGATGCGGTCATAGATCTTCTGGGCCAGCTCCTTGGTTTGCGCCTCGGTACGGATTTCGCTTGGTTTGACCAGGATGTGACGAACATGCACTTCGTCTTTCAGCGAGGTCTCGCCGCCGCGTTTGCCGAGCAACTTGAGGATGATGAAGCCGCCTGGCGTACGCGCTGGCTGGGTGATTTCACCCACATTCATGGCGCTCAGCTCACGGTCGAACGGAGGTGGCAATTGCGCGGCTTTACGCCAGCCCATGTCACCGCCGTCCAGGGCGTTGTCGCTGCCGGACATGGCGATGGCCGTCTGGGCAAAGTCAGCACCGGCTTTCAGGCGATCATAGATAGCCTGGGTTTTCGCCGCAGCGGCATTGAGCTGCTCGGAGCTGGCGCTGTCTGGGGTTGGAACCAGGATATTGGCCAGGTGCAGTTCTTCGGAGAGCTGCATCTTGCCGAGGTCCGAGGCCAGGAAGTTCTTCACTTCCTGCTCAGACACCTGAACGCGCTCCGCTACACGGCGCTGACGCACACGGCTGATGATCATTTCACGCTTGATCTGGTCACGGGCGTCTTCATAAGACAAACCATCGTGGGCCAGGGCAGCCTTGAACTGGTCAATGCTCATGTTATTGCGCTGAGCGATGGTGCCGACGGCCTGGTTCAGTTCTTCGTCCGAAATACGGATGCCGGAGCGCTCGCCGATCTGCAGTTGCAGGTTTTCGACGATCAGGCGCTCAAGTACCTGTGGGTCCAGCACGCTGGTAGGCGGTACGCCGCCGCCACGCTTGGCGATGGTTTGCTGAACTTCCTTGACCCGTTGGTCGAGTTGGCTCTGCATGATCACGTCGTTATCGACGATGGCCACTACCTTGTCCAGCTGTTGAACCGCAGCGTGTGCCGATGCGGCCCCCAGGAACAGCGCGCCCAGCACTAGCGGGCGCAAGCAATCAGAAAGCTTGGTCTTCACGTTCACGATAACCTTCAATGCCTTTGTCGAGGAAGCTCTCTACCTTGGCGCCGGTCAGGCCGCCGAGTCCTTTGAGGACGATCTGGAAGAAGAGCCCGTGGTCACCCTTTTCGTTAAGCGGGGCGATCTGGCTGTATTCGTCGTTGGAAACCCAGTAACGGTTGATGACGCGCAGTTTCCAGCAGCAGTTGTCGTACTCGAAACCACCGAAGGCTTCCAGGGTACGGTTGCGGGCATAGTCATACTGCCAGCGGGTGATCAGGTTCCACTGCGGAATGATCGGCCACATCATCGAGAAGTCGTGTTGCTGGATTTTGTAGTAATCCTTCACGAAACCAGGTTGGCCTTCGGTGCCGAAGTCACCACCGAACTGCCATTTGCCGGTCAGCTGGTTGTAGACCACCTGGTCGTTACGATAGCGGTAGCCGACGTTGATGATCTTGTTCGGGTTATCTTCTGGCTGATAGTGAAGCATCGCGCTGCCGGAACGAGGGCTGTGGCTTTCGGTGTCCCAGTTGTAGTCGGCAGTGGCGCGCCAGTCGCGGTTGTAGCGGTATTCGTATTCAAGGGCGACGGGCGAAACGTTGGATTGTGCATCGGCACGGTCGGACGCAAGAATACCCGGCAATTGAACCTGGCGATCTTTGAAGTACACCGCCTGGCCGACGGAAACGCGCTGACGCTCGAAACCGTTGTCTTCAATCCAGCGGCTGGTTACACCCAGGGACAGCTTGTTCTCATCGCCAATCCGGTCAGTGCCGCTGAAGCGGTTGTCGCGGAACAGCGAGGAGTAGCTGAACGTGTATTCACTGGTGTCGAATACGGGGATATCGCTCTGGTCCTTGTTAGGCACATAGAGATAGTAGGCACGCGGCTCCAGAGTCTGGCGGTAGTCCTTGCCGAACCAGTTAGTATTGCGGTCGAAATACAAACCGCTGTCGATACTGGCGATTGGAATAGCGCGGTCCTGGGAACTCTTGAAGTTGCCACCAGCATAGGGATTAGCTGCAGTCGCTGCCGCCTGTTGCGCGATGATCTGGTTCTTGCCAGTGCTGTCCAGGTCAAGATCGTACTTGGTGTAGACGTACTTGAGCTTCGGCGTAATAAAACCGTAGGTCCAGTTCATCGGGTAATCAACAGCCGGCGCGACGTTCAGGCGAGTACCGTTTGCACGGGTCAGACCCGTAACAAACGTGTCGAGGCGAGGCGAAACCAAGTTGTTCTCATCGGTAAAGGTGCCGTTTTGCAGATTTCGCTCAAACCGAACAGCTTCAGTCTCGTAGGTAAAGTTCACGCCACCCGGATGGTACGGCAGCATCCCGTTGAAGGTGATCTGCGGCAACCGGTCATACGGAGTGATCTGCGAAATCGTCGCCAGTTGATAGGATTGCAGGTTCAATCGTGCCTGGTAGGAGTCGCCGCGATAGGTCACGGAGCCCTGCTGGTTGACGAAATCTCGAGGCTGGATGCCTTCCTGATAAGTTTTCAGATCCTGGAAGAAGTAAGGGTCGCTGATGTTGGTGTAGTCAACCTGAGTTGAAACACGCGAATCCAACCCGCCCTTATGCTGCCAATTGAGCATGTAACGGGTTTTTTCGTAATCAGTCTGATTCTTGCGCTCGTCGCTGTCGTCGTTCAGGTACGCGCCGCCGAACTGACCTTCGCTGGACTTGGTGAGGTAGCGGAATTCGCCTTCCACCATCATGCCGCGCTTGGTCATGTATTGCGGGTACAACGTGGCGTCGTAGTTTGGCGCCAGGTTGAAGTAGTACGGCGTGACCAGTGTGAAGCCGGTTTCGCTGCCGGTGCTGAAGCTTGGCGGCAGGAAGCCGGATTGACGACGGTCGTCGATCGGGAAGTAGATGTACGGGGTGTAGAGGATCGGGATGTTCTTGATCCGCAGCGTCGCGTTGGTGGCCGTACCGAAACCGGTGGCCGGGTTCAACGTGATGTTGTTGCCCTTGAGCTGCCAGGCGTTGCTGTCCGGCTCGCAGGTGGTGTACGTACCGTCCTTGAGACGGATGATCGCGTTTTCGGCACGCTTGGCGTACAGGGCGTTACCGCGAATGCGCGACTTGTGCAGCACGTATTCGGCATTGTCGATCTGGGCCGCGCCGGTATCGAGCTGGACCTCGGCGTGGTCGCCGACGATCAGGGCGCCGTTGTCGCGCAGACGCACATCGCCGTTCAGCTCGCCACGGTTCTCGGCCTGGTACAGGCTGGCTTCCTGAGCCTCCATCTGCATGCTGCCCTGGCGCATGACGACGTCACCGGCCAGGGTCGCAACCTGCTGTTCCTGCTCGTAACGAGACACCTTGGCACCGATGAAGGTCGGCGAATCGCTTTTGTCCGTCTTGTCGTTCATGCCAGGACGGGTCGGCTCGATGTACGCGCCGGAGCAATACGGGCCGGTCTCAGCCAGTTGGGCTGCGGTCAGCTTGTCGCGAGGCACCCAGTCCAGGTGGCTGTAGTCGGCACTGCGCGAACGCAGGCCACGGCCCTTGGACTCGGTGACCAGGGTGGTCTTCGGCTCGGCCGCAGCGGTGCCGCCAGCATCGGCTTGCGCCGTGCTGCCAGCGGCGCTGACGGCTGCACCGTCGTGCACCGGGCGCGGTGGTAACGGGGCTGCGGCGGTTTTTGGCGCGCAATCCCAGGCACCCGAAGCAGAGACTGAGCAGTCATACTGTTCCGCGGCGACCACGAATGAGGTGGCGAAAGGTTGCATGGCCAGCAGACTGCCGGTTACCAGCAACGGAAATTTTCTACGAAACGCGGGGGATTTCAATGCCATCTTATTAGTCCGGGCTTCCTGCGTGCCATCTGCCCGCGGTTTGGGCCGCACGCCTCTCGATGGTCTGAAAAAGATGCGTGATAATAAAGCATGACCCGCTTGACGGCTAGCGCCGTCGGAGACCCTTGTAATGCCCGAGCAAGATCTACGTTTACAACAGCTGAAAGTTTGGCTGGATGAGCAGTTGCCGATCCTTTTCAACGCTCAGGACTGGGGTGTCGTACCTCCGGCCACATTGACCGCGGCCAGCAGCGACGCGAGTTTCAGGCGTTATTTCCGGTGGGAGGGCGGCGGTCGCACGTTCGTCGTCATGGACGCTCCACCGCCCCAGGAAAACTGCAAACCTTTCGTCGATATCGCTGATTTACTCGCGAAATCGGGAATAAATGTGCCAAAAATTTATGCAGAAGATTTGCCGCGCGGGTTTCTTTTGCTCAATGACCTGGGCAGAAAAACCTATCTGGACGTGATTGACGCGCAAAACGCCGATCAATTGTTTGCCGATGCCATCGACGCGTTGCTGGCTTTTCAGCAATTGCCGATGGACGCGCCGCTGCCCAGCTATGACGTGGCCTTGTTGCGCCGTGAGCTGGAATTGTTTCCGGAGTGGTACGTGCGCCGGCATTTGGGTATCGAATTCGACACCCGGCAGCAGGCCTTATGGCAACGCGTCAGCGATCACCTGATCGACAGTGCCCTGGCCCAGCCCAAAGTGCTGGTGCATCGCGACTATATGCCGCGCAACCTGATGATCAGCGCGCCGAACCCCGGCGTGCTGGACTTCCAGGACGCGGTCTACGGCCCGGTCACCTATGACATCACCTGCCTGTTCAAGGATGCGTTTCTCAGCTGGCCCAAGGCGCGTGTGCAGGCGTGGCAACGCGGCTACTGGGAACGTGCTGGCGCTTTGGGCATCCCGGTGCAGGCGGATTTCAACGAGTTCCTGCGGGCCAGTGACCTGATGGGCGTGCAGCGTCACCTCAAGGTCATCGGCATTTTTGCACGCATCTGCCATCGCGATGGCAAGCCACGCTACCTGGCCGATGTGCCGCGTTTCTTTGCTTATATAGAAGCGGTACTGGCCGACCGGCCGGAGCTGGACGAGTTGGGCGAGCTGCTCGCCAGCCTGCGTGAACCAACCGAGGCGCGCGTATGAAGGCGATGATCCTGGCAGCAGGCAAAGGTGAGCGGATGCGCCCGCTCACGTTGCACACGCCCAAACCACTGGTGCAGGCGGGTGGCAAGCGTTTGATCGAGTATCACCTTGAAGCGCTGGCCAAGGCCGGCTTCACCGATATCGTGATCAACCATGCCTGGCTCGGCCAGCAGATTGAAAGCTACCTGGGTGATGGTGCGCAGTTTGGCTTGCGCATTCAGTACTCGCCCGAGGGCGAGCCGCTGGAAACCGGTGGCGGAATTTTCCAGGCGCTGCCGTTGTTGGGCGAGGAGCCTTTTCTGGTGGTCAATGGTGATATCTGGACCGACTACGACTTCAATCTCCTCAAGCAACCGCTCAAGGGCCTGGCTCACCTGGTGATGGTCGATAACCCGGCGCATCACCCTTCTGGCGGCGATTTCTACCTGGACGAAGGTCTGCTTCATGATGCCGCGAGCGGTGCCGATAACCTGACCTTCAGTGGCATTTCAGTACTCGACCCGAAGTTGTTCGCGGGTTGCAGCGCCGGTGCCTTCAAACTGGCGCCGCTGTTGCGGGAGGCCATGGCCAAAGGTCTGGTAACGGGAGAGCACATGACAGGACGCTGGATTGATGTCGGCACGCTGGAGCGTCTGGCGCAGGTTGAAACCTTGCTGACTGCGGGGCAATAAGATGTTGTGGCCAGGGACACTGATCGGTGCCGGGGCTGGCTTTGCCATTGCCAGTATTCCGGGGGCCTTGTTGGGCGCATTGCTGGGGCAGGCACTGGATCGCCGCCTGCAGTTGCACAGCTGGGCGCAATTGCGCGAGCGCCTGGGCGGGCGCCCGGCGTTGCGCAACGACGAATTGCTGTTTGTTTTGTTGGGGCGCCTGGCCAAGAGTAATGGCCGGGTGGTGGAGGGGCATATTCAGCAGGCGCGCCAGGAGATGCGCTCGCTGGACATGAGCGAGCCGGCCCAGCGTCGGGCGATTACCGCGTTCAATCGTGGCAAGTCGGGATCCGACCGAGTGCGCAATTACCTGCGCGTACTCAAAGCCCAACCCCATGCGGCAGAAGGTGTATTGCGTGCATGCTGGCGCATGGCCTGGGCGGACGGCAGGGCCGATGACGCCGAGCGCGACCTGATTGACCTATGGGGTAAGTGGTTGGGGTGGACGCCGCAACAGCTGCAGGCGCTGGCGTCTGATTACGCCCCCGAACGCAAGCCATTGGCCAGTCGTGGCGGGGCGTATCAGGAGGCGTTGCGGATTCTGGGGGTGACGTCCACCAGCGAACCGGCGGCGATCAAACGTGCTTATCGCCGCCTGCTCAGCCGCCATCACCCGGACAAGATCGCCGGCAGTGGCGCGAGCCTGGCGCAAGTGCGTGAGGCCACCGAGCGCACCCGCGAGTTGCACAATGCCTATGCGTTGATTCGTGAGCGGCGGGATTTCAGGTAGCCACCACCATTTGGAAGTGACAACCCAATCAGTGTGGGAGCTGGCTTGCCTGCGATAGCGATGTGTCAGTAACACAGATGTCACTGACAGTCCGCTATCGCAGGCAAGCCAGCTCCCACAGTTGATCGGGTTGCCAGGCTGGATTAGTTGGAGGCCGGCTCCGGGCTCAACCACCCGCGAACCCGTCGATACAGCTGCTCTTGCTCAGCCGCACTGTTGCCCGGCAAGGTCTTGAGTGACACCTGTTTATAGCTGTCATTCTTCGCCCGCTTGGCGGCCTGCATGCGTTCCCGGGCGTTTTTGCGCTCTTGGGCGCCGTCCTGGTAATACACATCCGCCGTCGGCACCTTCAGCGCCGGTGCCAGTTTTTGCAGGTCCGGTTGCCTGGCCGCTGGCGTCTTGCCATCCACCATCACCAACTTCTGCACTTGGGACGGCTGTTTCTCGCTCAGGTAGCGCGCAGCCCACCAGGCGCCGGTGCCGTGGCCGAGCAGTACCACACTGCGGGCGCTCTGGGTTTGGGCAAAGGCAACGGCGGCGTCAATGCGATCAAAGATGCGCTTGGCGTCGGTCTTGTCTTGTTCATCAGCACCAGGCACCACCGCCGGGTCAGTGCCTTCGGCTTCGGCGCTGGCGGCTTGTTCGATCGGTTTGGCGGCCGTGCTGCCGTCTTTGCTGCTGGTGTCGACGGCGGCTTTAGGTGGCTCCATGACCCGTGGCGGCAAGGTGTCGAGGTTCACATCCGGCAGCGACAGACTGAGGGTGCCCCAATTGGCATCGGGCAGCTTGCGCCGTAAGGGCGCGATTGCTTGCGGCCAGTCAGCACTTTCCCCTGCGCCCGGTACGATAATCACCACCCCTTCGGGCTCGGCGCTGTTGGCAGGTTTCCACAGAGCCAGAAATGAGTCGGTGCCGGCCTGCAACTGTTGTTGTTCCTGGCGTGGAAGTTGTCGCTCAAGGGCGTTGGCCTCTTCCTGGCTGCGCTCGGGCAGGGCTTGGCGTTCAACCGGTTTTTCGGCGGTGGGCGCAGGCGCGTCCGCGGCGTGAACAGAAAAGGCGCTGGTAAATAGCAGCGATAGGCACAATGCTGGCAGTGCCGAACGGTGGGTAAAGGGCATCGTTAATTCCCGGCCAGAAGTGATTCCAGCAGCCTAATGGGTTGGTCAGTGTTTGTCAGTGATGTGAGACGTGGATCATGGGTTTTCGCTGTCTGCTGGTTATCGGCTGTGTGTGCTTTGCCTTGATGGCGAATGCCGCGCCTGCGCCTATCGCGCCGCAGGCGCAGCTCAATGCTCAGCAGCGTGAATGGCTGGCGCAGCACCCGCAGTTGCGCGTGGGCCTGGTATTGCAGGCACCGTACGCCCAATACGATCGGCGCCTGCAGCGCTTGTCCGGGGCGAATGTCGAGTTGATGCAATGGCTGGCCAAAGCGCTGAATATCGACCTGACCTGGCGCAATTTCCCCAGCCAGGAGCAATTGGAAGCCGCCGTGCGCGATGGCGAGGTGGATATCGCCCCGGGCCTGCAGCAAACCCCGGCGGGTTTGCGTCTGTGGTTATTCAGCGACCCTTACATGCGCGTGCCTCAGCATATCGTCGGCATTCGCGAGGGCGGCGGCGCGGTGGAGCTGGAAAAGCTTGACGAGCTGTCCCGCGTCGCCGTGCGCATGCCCAGCGCTGTCGCCGATTACCTGCGTAGCAATTATCCCAACCTCAACCTGCAAGGCGTCCCTTTGGAGCGTCAGGCCTTGCAATTGTTGGTGAGCCAGCAGGCGCGTTATGCCGTGGTGGATGAGACGCAATTGAGCCGATTGTCCGGCGAGGCGGAGTTTGCCGGGCTGGCGGTGGTTGGCGATATCGGCCTGCCGCAATTGCTGCGTGTGGCCACGCGCCGTGAGTGGCCGGAGCTGGCGAGCATCATGCAAAGTGCCTTGCGCGCGATACCCGCCCGCGACCTCGACCAATTGCACAGCCGCTGGCTGCAACCCAAATACCCACGGCTGACGGAATCGCCGGGCCTGTGGCAAAACCTCAGCCTGCTCTTGGCGATGTTCCTGCTCGCCAGCCTCGCCGTGGTGGTTTGGCAGCGCCGCCACCAGCGAGTGCTGGAACACAGCTTACTGGCCGCCCGAGAAGAAAGCGCCGCGCGTGCGGCGGGTGCCGAAGCGTTGCGGCTGACGCAGTTCTCCATCGATCAAAGTACGGTCGGCATTCTTTGGGTCAATTGGGACAGCCATGTGCGTTACGCCAACCGCGCCGCCGAAACCATGCTGGGCTACGCCGCGGGCGCGCTGATCGAGCGACCGCTGATCGATTTTGACCCGACCTTGAACATGGACCGCTGGCTCGACGTATGGAAGCGTGCGCGTGCCAGCGAAGAAGGCCCGCAGACCTTCGCCGCCGATTGCGTGCGCGCTGACGGCAGCATCCTGCCGGCGGATGTGTCGTTGAGCTTCCTGCGCTTTGCCGAGGGCGAATACCTGGTGGTTTATCTCAACGACGTCACCGAGCGCCGTCGTTACGTGGCCGCCTTGCAGCAAAGCGAAACACAGCTGCGCGAGCTTTCTGCCCACCTCGAAACCGTGCGCGAAGAGGAAAAGGCGCGTATCGCCCGTGAAGTGCATGACGAGTTGGGTCAAATGCTCACGGTGCTCAAGCTGGAGACCTCGATGTGCGAGCTGGCCTATGCGCAATTGGACCCGGGCTTGACCGAGCGCCTGAACAGCATGAAACGCCTGATCGCCCAGCTGTTCCAGCTTGTCCGGGATGTGGCGACCGCGCTACGCCCGCCGATTCTCGACGCTGGCATCGCCTCGGCGATTGAATGGCAAGCCCGCCGCTTCGAAGCGCGCACGCACATTCCCTGTCTGGTACAAGTCCCGGATAACCTGCCGGCCCTCAGCGATGCCAAGGCAATTGGCCTGTTCCGCATCCTGCAGGAGGCGCTGACCAATGTGATGCGTCATGCCCAGGCGCATACTGTTGAACTGACCCTGACAGTGGAAAACGCCGACTTGCGGCTGACCATCAGCGATGACGGCGTCGGTTTCGTCGAGAACCTCGGCCGCCCGGTATCCTTTGGCGTAGTCGGCATGCGTGAGCGGGTGCTGATGATGGGCGGGCAATTGAGCCTGCACAGCGAACTGGGGGAGGGCACCACCTTGAGTGTCACGGTGCCGTTGGATGCATAACGATAGGAGCAAGCCCCTGTGATTCGCGTATTGGTAGCCGAAGACCACACCATTGTTCGTGAAGGCATCAAGCAATTGATTGGTCTGGCCAAAGACCTGCTGGTGGTCGGCGAGGCCAGCAATGGCGAGCAGTTGCTGGAGACCTTGCGCCATATCGCCTGTGAGGTGGTGTTGCTGGATATCTCGATGCCGGGCGTAAATGGCCTGGAAGCGATTGCGCGCATCCGTGCATTGAGTAACCCGCCCGCGATTCTGGTGCTGTCGATGCACGATGAAGCGCAAATGGCTGCCCGCGCCCTGAAAGTCGGGGCGGCGGGGTATGCCACCAAGGACAGTGACCCGGCGCTGTTGCTGACGGCGATTCGCAAGGTGGCGGCGGGCGGGCGTTACATCGACCCGGACCTGGCGGACCGCATGGTCTTTGAGGTCGGCCTCACCGATACGCGGCCGTTGCACTCGTTACTGTCGGAGCGCGAGTTCTCAGTGTTCGAGCGCCTGGCCCAGGGCGCCAACGTCAATGACATCGCCCAGCAACTGGCGCTGAGCAGCAAGACCATCAGCACCCACAAGGCGCGGTTGATGCAAAAGCTCCATATCACCTCCCTGGCCGAATTGGTGAAGTACGCCATGGAACACAAACTCTTGTAACCCCCTCGATCGTTCCCACGCTCCGCGTGGTAACGCCTCTTGTGACGCTCTGCGTCACGCTTTAGGACGCAGAGCGTCCTGGGCTGCATTCCCACGCGGAGCGAGGGAACGATCAAGCCGGGCTCCTCCAGGTGCGCGTATCTGTTTACGACATAGGCTTTGCCGGCAGACGCTGACGATTGCCGCCGCACTGTTCTCTGCCCGCCATCCGTGTAGGGCAATCCCTACCCCCAATCTTCCATCCTGCTGATGTGATTCTCTCCTCGCCCCCGATTTCCGGGGGCTCGCGCCTGGACTACGCTTTGTGCCACAGCAGTCCAAAACAAAAGGTGCGGGTATGAGCGAGGTGGATTCAAATGATGTGCTGGTCAGCTTTCGTGGCGTGCAGAAGAGCTACGACGGCGAGAACCTGATCGTCAAAGACCTCAACCTGGAGATTCGCAAGGGCGAGTTCCTCACCCTGCTCGGGCCGTCCGGTTCGGGCAAGACCACCAGCCTGATGATGCTCGCCGGTTTCGAGACGCCGACCGCCGGGGAAATTTTGCTCGCCGGGCGCGCTATCAACAACGTGCCGCCGCACAAGCGCGACATCGGCATGGTGTTCCAGAACTACGCGCTGTTCCCGCACATGACGGTGGCAGAGAACCTGGCCTTCCCGTTGTCGGTGCGCGGCTTGAGCAAGACCGATATCAGCGAGCGGGTCAAACGGGTGCTGAGCATGGTCCAGCTGGATGCCTTCGCCCAGCGTTACCCGGCGCAACTCTCCGGCGGTCAGCAACAGCGCGTGGCCTTGGCCCGCGCGCTGGTGTTCGAACCGCAGCTGGTGTTGATGGACGAACCCCTCGGCGCCCTCGATAAACAACTGCGCGAACACATGCAGATGGAGATCAAGCACCTGCACCAGCGCCTCGGCGTGACCGTGGTGTACGTGACCCACGACCAGGGCGAAGCCTTGACCATGTCCGACCGCGTGGCGGTGTTCCACCAGGGCGAGATCCAGCAGATCGCCGCGCCGCGCACGCTGTACGAAGAGCCAAAAAACACGTTCGTCGCCAACTTCATCGGCGAGAACAACCGACTCAATGGCCGCTTGCACAGCCACACCGGCGAACGCTGTGTGGTGGAGTTGGCGCGCGGTGAAAAGGTCGAGGCGCTGGCAGTGAATGTCGGCCAACTCGGCGGCCCGGTGACCCTGTCAGTACGCCCGGAGCGCGTCAGCCTCAATGGCTCCAGTGAGTCCTGCGTCAACCGCTTCTCTGGGCGGGTGGCGGAATTTATCTACCTGGGCGACCACGTGCGTGTGCGCCTGGAAGTCTGCGGCAAGGCCGATTTTTTTGTGAAACAACCGATCGCTGAGCTGGACCCAGCGCTTGCGGTCGGCGACGTGGTACCGATTGGCTGGCAAGTCGAGCACGTTCGCGCACTCGACCCACTTCTAGAGGCGAATTAATCGCCCCATGGCTTCACCAACCCTGCACGTGGAGAGAACAACAATGTTGAGATCCCTTAAATATTCCGCCTTGGCCATCGGCTTGATGGGCGCGACACAGGCCATGGCAGGCCCGGACCTGACGGTCGTATCCTTCGGTGGCGCGAACAAGGCGGCTCAGGTCAAAGCCTTTTACACTCCGTGGGAAAGCGCGGGCAATGGCAAGATCGTCGCCGGTGAGTACAACGGTGAAATGGCCAAGGTCAAAGCCATGGTCGATACCAAGAGCGTGTCGTGGGACTTGGTGGAAGTGGAGTCGCCGGAACTGTCCCGTGGCTGTGACGAAGACATGTTCGAACCGCTCGACCCGAAACTGTTCGGCAATAGCGCCGATTACGTGAAAGGCGCGATTCAGCCCTGCGGCGTGGGCTTCTTTGTGTGGTCCACCGTGCTGGCGTACAACGCCGAAAAGCTTGCCACTGCACCGACCAGTTGGGCGGATTTTTGGGATACCAAGAAATTCCCAGGCAAGCGCGGCCTGCGCAAAGGCGCCAAGTACACCCTGGAATTCGCCTTGATGGCGGACGGCGTGGCCCCCAAAGACGTGTACAAAGTGCTGGCTGGCAAAGACGGCCAGGATCGCGCGTTCAAGAAACTCGACGAACTCAAACCGTCGATCCAGTGGTGGGAAGCCGGCGCACAACCGCCGCAGTACCTGGCCTCGGGTGATGTGGTCATGAGCTCGGCCTACAACGGCCGCATCGCTGCCGTGCAAAAAGAAAGCAACCTGAAAGTGGTGTGGAACGGCGGCATCTACGACTTTGACGCCTGGGCCATCCCTAAAGGCCTGGCCAAGGACCGTGCCGAAGCGGCGAAGAAATTCATCGCCTTCTCGGTGCAGCCGCAACAGCAGAAGACCTACTCGGAAAACATCGCCTACGGCCCGGCCAATACCCAGGCTGTGCCGTTGCTGGCCAAGGATGTGCTGAAAGACATGCCGACCACGCCGGAGAATATCGCCAACCAGGTGCAGATCGATGTGAGCTTCTGGGCGGATAACGGCGAGCAGCTCGAGCAGCGCTTCAATTCCTGGGCGGCCAAGTAACACCGCATATTCCTCTGTGAAAGCAGGCTGGTGTGGGAGCTGGCTTGCCTGCGATGGGATCGACTCGGTCTTTGAGTGACACCGAGGCGATGCCATCGCAGGCAAGCCAGCTCCCACAAAAAAGCACCGCTCACAGGGAACTCTTAGAAGATTTCCGGAGTTTGCCATGGTTATCGCCATTCCCAGCCCCACCCTCAAGCAGCGCCTGGCGCGTGCCGAGCGGCTCAACCGCTGGAAGGCCCAGGCCTTGATTGCGCCGCTGGTGCTGTTTTTGCTGCTGGTGTTCCTGGTGCCGATTGTTGCGCTGCTTTACAAAAGCGTCGGCAACCCGGAAGTGGTGGGCGGTTTGCCGCGTACCGTGGTGGCGGTCAAGACCTGGGACGGTCGCGGCCTGCCGGGTGAGCCGGTGTATCAGGCGCTCAGCGAAGACCTGGGTGAAGCGCGTAAAAACC
Source organism: Pseudomonas sp. 2995-3 (assembly GCF_002742565.1). Taxonomy (NCBI): domain Bacteria; kingdom Pseudomonadati; phylum Pseudomonadota; class Gammaproteobacteria; order Pseudomonadales; family Pseudomonadaceae; genus Pseudomonas; species Pseudomonas sp. 2995-3. The sequence goes on from NZ_LJSB01000315.1 coordinate 499,643, forward strand.
AGACGCTGGGCGACTTGTCCAAACGCTTGAACATGGAACTGGCCGGCTACCGCAGTCTGTTGACCAAAACCGCGCGGGCGCTGCCGTTTACCGAAGCGCCCGCCTCTTATAAGGAAGCGTTGGAAAACCTCGACGAACGCTGGGGCGACCCGGCGTACTGGCAGGCGATCCGGCGTAATACCAGCAGCCTCACGCCGTACTACCTGCTGGCGGCTGTCGATCACCGTATCAATGACCTTGGCGAAGTCGCCCCGGCCACGCCTGACCAGGCCATCTACCTGGACATCTTCGCCCGCACGTTCTGGATGGGCTTGGTAATAACCTTCATCTGCCTGCTGCTGGCCTACCCGTTGGCCTATTTGCTGGCCAACCTGCCGGCACGCAAAAGTAACCTGCTGATGATTCTGGTATTGCTGCCGTTCTGGACCTCAATCCTGGTAAGGGTGGCGGCGTGGATTGTATTGCTGCAGTCCGGTGGGCTGATCAACAGCGCATTGATGGGCATGGGGCTGATCGATAAACCCATGGAGCTGGTGTTTAACCGCACCGGGGTTTACATCTCGATGGTGCACATCCTGTTGCCCTTCATGATTTTGCCGATTTACAGCGTGATGAAAGGCATCTCGCCCACGTATATGCGTGCAGCGATTTCCCTGGGTTGCCACCCGTTTGCCAGTTTCTGGCGTGTGTACTTCCCGCAGACTTATGCCGGTGTCGGCGCCGGTTGCCTGCTGGTGTTTATCCTGGCGATTGGTTACTACATCACCCCGGCGCTGCTCGGCAGCCCGAACGACCAGATGGTCAGCTATTTCGTCGCGTTCTACACCAACACCAGCATCAATTGGGGTATGGCCACGGCGCTGGGCGGCTTGCTGCTGCTGGCGACCGTCGTGCTGTACCTGATCTACAACCGTCTGGTCGGCGCCAGTCGCCTGCGCCTGAGCTGAGGAGAGTTGGCGATGCTGAGCCCTTATATGTCACCCGTGGAGCGGGTGTGGTTCTACAGCTTGCGGATCCTGTGTGGCTTGATCCTGCTGTTCCTGATCTTGCCGGTGCTGGTGATTATCCCGCTGTCGTTCAACAGCGGCAGTTTCCTGGTGTACCCGCTGCAAGGCTTCTCGTTGCACTGGTATCAGGACTTCTTCGCCTCGGCCGAGTGGATGCGTGCATTGAAGAACAGCATCATTGTGGCCCCGGCGGCCACGGTGCTGGCGATGGTGTTCGGTACGCTGGCGGCGATTGGCCTGACGCGCGGCAACTTCCCCGGCAAGGCGTTGGTCATGGCCTTGGTGATTTCGCCGATGGTGGTGCCTGTGGTGATCATTGGCGTGGCCAGCTATCTGTTCTTTGCTCCACTGGGGCTGGGCAACAGCTTCCTCTCGCTGATTGTGGTACATGCCGTGCTGGGTGTGCCGTTTGTGATCATCACCGTGTCGGCGACGTTGCAGGGCTTCAACCACAACCTGGTGCGGGCGGCGGCCAGCCTGGGCGCCTCGCCGCTGACCGCGTTTCGCCGTGTGACCTTGCCGTTGATCGCGCCTGGGGTGATTTCCGGGGCATTGTTTGCCTTCTCGACGTCCTTTGATGAAGTGGTAGTGACGCTGTTTCTCGCCGGCCCCGAGCAAGCGACTTTGCCGCGCCAGATGTTCAGCGGCATCCGCGAAAATTTAAGCCCGACGATTGCCGCAGCGGCAACTTTGCTGATTGCGTTCTCGGTGCTGCTGTTGCTGACCCTTGAGTGGCTGCGAGGCCGCAGCGAGAAACTGCGCACCGCGCAAGTCTAAAGGTCGAAACCGGATCAAATGTGGGAGCTGGCTTGCCTGCGATAGCATCAACTCGGTATGTCAGGAAAACCGAGGCGGTCGCATCGCAGGCAAGCCAGCTCCCACACCGACCGAGCCATTCAGTGCGTGAATGCTGGGCAACCTGAAATACCCGGCTATTCTTGTGCCAGCCCATCATTAATAAGAGGCCGCGCACATGAGTACTTCCTCATTCAAGATCGCCCACAAACTGCTGACCGGCGCTGGCGCCATCGAACAACTGGCCGCCGAGCTCACGCGTCTTGATGTGGATAACCCGTTGATCGTTACCGATGCCGCGCTGGTCAAGTCCGGCACCGTGGCGCTGGCGCTCGAGCACCTGGGCGAGCGCACTTATGAGATTTTCGACCGTGTGCTGCCCGACCCGGAAATCGCGATCGTCGAGGACTGCATGCGCGTGTACCGCGAGGGCGGGCATGACGGCCTGATCGGCGTGGGCGGTGGCAGTGCCATCGACATCGCCAAGAGTGTCGCGGCCTATGCCGGTTACCACGGCGCGCTGGCGGACTTGTTCGGCGTCGACCAGGTGCCGCGCAAAGGCCCGCCGCTGATCGCCATCCCGACCACGGCCGGCACCGGTTCGGAGGTGACCAATGTGGCGATTCTCTCCGACAAGGCCGCACAACTGAAAAAAGGCATCGTCAGCGATTACTTATTGCCGGATGTTGCGCTGATCAGCCCGCAAATGACCCTCACGTGCCCGCGCAGTGTCACCGCCGCCAGTGGCGTGGATGCGCTGGTGCATGCCATCGAGTCCTACCTGTCGCTGAATGCCTCGCCGATCACTGACGCGCTGGCCATCGGCGCGATCAAGCTGATCGCCAATGCGCTGCCCAAGGCCTACGCCAACCCTGCCAACCTGCAGGCCCGCGATGATATGGCCACCGCCAGCCTGATGGCCGGCATGGCGTTCGGCAATGCTGGCGTCGGCGCAGTGCATGCCTTGGCGTACCCGCTGGGCGGGCGATTCAATATTGCTCACGGCGTGAGCAATGCGCTGTTGCTGCCTTACGTGATGCACTGGAACAAACTGGCCTGCGTGGAGCGCATGCAGGACATTGCCCAAGCCATGGGCGTGAATACCGCCGGGCTCAGCGTCAACGACGCCGCCGATCAGGCGGTCGAGGCGATGACGCGGCTATGTGCCGCCGTGGAAATCCCGGCAGGGCTGCGCAGCTTTGGTGTGCCGGAAGACGCGATCCCCGCCATGGCGACGGAAGCGGCGGGTATCGAGCGCCTGATGCGCAACAACCCGCGCAAGCTCAGCGCGGCGGATATCGAGAAAATCTACCGGGCGGCATACTGACCATTGAGTTAGGTCACGGTGTGCTGGGTAAAGCATGAGGTATACAATGCGCGCCATCGTGATTTAGCTCAAAAAGGTGCGTCATGCAGCCCTTCGTTATCGCTCCATCGATTCTCTCCGCCGACTTCGCCCGCCTGGGTGAGGAAGTGGACAAGGTATTGGCCGCCGGTGCCGACTTCGTGCACTTCGATGTCATGGACAACCACTATGTGCCCAACCTGACCATCGGCCCGATGGTCTGCGCGGCACTGCGCAAGTACGGCATTACTGCGCCGATCGATGCGCACCTGATGGTCAGCCCGGTGGACCGCATCGTCGGTGACTTCATCGAGGCCGGCGCCACCTACATTACCTTCCATCCGGAAGCCACGCTGCACGTCGACCGCACCCTGCAACTGATCCGCGAAGGCGGTTGCAAGGCCGGCCTGGTGTTCAACCCGGCCACGCCGTTGAGCGTGCTGGAGTACGTGATGGACAAGGTCGACATGGTCTTGCTGATGAGCGTCAACCCGGGCTTCGGCGGGCAGAAGTTCATCCCCGGCACACTGAACAAGCTGCGCGAAGCGCGCGCGCTGATCGATGCGTCGGGCCGTGATATCCGCCTGGAAATCGACGGTGGGGTCAACGTCAACAATATTCGCGAAATCGCCGCCGCTGGCGCTGACACCTTTGTGGCTGGCTCGGCGATCTTCAACGCCCCCAACTACCAGGAAGTCATCGACAAGATGCGGGCCGAACTGGCGCTGGCGCGTCCATGAGCGGTTTTGAGCAGTTGTTCCCCGGCAAACTGCCACGGCTGGTGATGTTCGATCTGGACGGTACGTTGATCGATTCGGTGCCAGACCTGGCGGCGGCGGTGGACGAGATGCTGCTCAAGCTGGGGCGTAAGCCGGCGGGCATCGAGGCGGTGCGTGAGTGGGTCGGCAACGGCGCGCAGATGCTGGTGCGTCGGGCCTTGGCCAACCATATTGATGCCGAAGGTGTGGATGAGGTTGAGGCCGAGCACGCCCTGGAACTCTTCAATGTTGCCTATGAAAGCAGCCATGAGCTCACCGTGGTTTACCCCGGCGTGCGCGACACGCTCAAGTGGCTGCACAAGCAAGGCGTGGAGATGGCGCTGATCACCAACAAGCCGGAGCGCTTTGTCGCGCCGCTGTTGGACCAGATGAAAATCGGCCGGTATTTCCGCTGGATCATCGGCGGCGACACCTTGCCGCAGAAAAAGCCTGACCCGGCGGCGCTGTTCTTTGTGATGAAAATGGCCAATATTCCGGCCTCGCAATCGTTGTTTGTCGGCGATTCGCGCAGTGATGTGCAAGCCGCCAAAGCCGCTGGCGTGCAGTGTGTGGCGCTGAGCTACGGCTACAACCACGGCCGACCGATCGCCGAGGAGTCGCCGGCGCTGGTGATTGATGATCTGCGACTGCTAATCCCCGGTTGCTTGGGAGCGGGCGCTGAGATAACGTTGCCCGACATCGAATCAACCCCTTCTGGAAATTCCATCGTGGTGGTCACTCGCAAACTCTGGATGAAAGTCATCAAGGCCCTGGCCCGCTGGCGTTGGCGCGCCTGACTGATCCTGGCCGCGTTGCGGCACGTTTGCACACCTGACCGTTTGACCCTCAAGCCACGAGGCACCTCATGATCCGCGAAGAATTCCTGCGTTTGGCCACTGCCGGCTATAACCGTATCCCCATGGCCTGCGAAACCCTGGCTGACTTCGATACGCCGCTGTCGATCTACCTCAAACTGGCCGACAAGCCCAATTCCTACCTGCTTGAATCGGTGCAGGGCGGCGAGAAGTGGGGCCGTTACTCGATCATCGGCCTGCCGTGCCGCACCGTGCTGCGTGTGCATGACCACCATGTGAGCATCACCCATGATGGCGTCGAGATCGAAAGCCATGACGTGGAAGACCCGCTGGCGTTCGTCGAAACCTTCAAGGCGCGCTACAACGTGCCGACCATTCCCGGTCTGCCGCGTTTCAACGGTGGCCTGGTGGGGTATTTCGGCTACGACTGCGTGCGCTACGTAGAAAAACGCCTGGGCAAATGCCCGAACCCGGACCCGCTGGGCGTGCCGGACATTCTGCTGATGGTCTCCGACGCGGTGGTGGTGTTCGACAACCTCGCCGGCAAGATGCACGCGATTGTCCTCGCCGACCCGTCCCAGGCCGATGCCTTCGAGCAAGGCCAGGCTAGCCTTGAGGCATTGCTGGAGAAACTGCGTCAGCCGATCACCCCACGCCGTGGCCTGGACCTCAGCCGTCCGCCGGCCGCCGACCCGATCTTTCGTTCAAGCTTTACCCAGGATGACTACGAGCGCGCGGTCGACACCATCAAGGAATACATCCTTGCCGGTGACTGCATGCAGGTGGTGCCGTCGCAACGCATGTCCATCGACTTCAAGGCGGCGCCAATTGATCTGTACCGCGCGCTGCGGTGCTTCAACCCGACGCCGTACATGTACTTCTTCAACTTCGGAGACTTCCACGTGGTGGGCAGTTCGCCGGAAGTGCTGGTGCGGGTCGAAGACAACCTCATCACCGTGCGCCCGATAGCCGGCACACGCCCGCGTGGCGCGACCGAAGAGGCCGACCTGGCGCTGGAAGAAGACCTGCTGAGTGACGACAAGGAAATTGCCGAACACTTGATGCTGATCGACCTGGGCCGCAACGACACCGGTCGGGTTTCGGAAATCGGTTCGGTGAAGCTCACCGAGAAGATGGTCATCGAGCGGTATTCCAACGTGATGCACATTGTGTCCAACGTCACCGGCGAGCTGAAAGCCGGGTTGACCGCGATGGACGCACTGCGGGCGATTCTGCCGGCGGGCACTTTGTCGGGCGCGCCGAAGATTCGCGCGATGGAGATCATCGACGAACTGGAGCCGGTCAAGCGTGGTGTGTATGGCGGCGCCGTGGGATATTTCGCCTGGAACGGCAATATGGACACTGCGATTGCGATCCGCACCGCCGTGATCAAGGACGGCGAGCTGCATGTGCAGGCGGGTGGCGGGATTGTGGCTGACTCGGTGCCGGCCCTGGAATGGGAAGAAACCCTGAACAAACGCCGCGCGATGTTCCGGGCTGTGGCGTTGGCAGAGCAAACGCCGCAAAGCTAAAGTCAGACATTGGATAACCTGTGGGAGCTGGCTTGCCTGCGATAGCATCACCTCGGTGTACCTGACACACCGAGGTGATGCTATCGCAGGCAAGCCAGCTCCCACAGTTGTTTTGTGGGGCGTTTAAGATCCGCTTAGAAATCCAGACTCACCCCCACACTGACGCCTTGCTGGGTAAAACTGTCATCCTTCCTCACGTTATACGCCGCCCGTAGCGCCAGCTCCTGAGTCAGCTTGTGGCTGACCCCCAGACTCAATCGGTCCGAATTGCTGCGCGGCGTGTAGCCGTCCAGCTTGAAGTCGATCCCGGGCACGCTGTTGAGCGACATCTTTACCTTCTGGGTGTCGTTTTCGAACTCATGCTCGTGGGCCACTTCGCCAAACACTTGGGTTTGCGGCGTAATCCGGTAGCTGCCCTGCAGGCCGACGCCCAGGCGTTTGGAATCGCGTTGCTGGTCATCGAAGGTCAGCGCGGTGGAGCGGTTGCCCTTTTCCGAATAACCATCGACTTCGACCCGCGAATAGTCCGCGCTGATGAACGGTGACAAATGCCAATCGCTGCCGACGCCGGCAATGTCATAGCCCAAGCGGCCGCTCAAGGCCCAGAGCCAGCCGTCGGTGTCGCCTTTTTCGGCGCCTTCGCTGACGCCCAGGGCGAACTTGCGCTTGAGGCTGTCGAAGTCCAGCTTGCCGCCGGTCAGCGCCGCATCGGCCCACCAGTGGTTTTGCTGATATTGCGCGAAGGCGGTGCCCATGTAGCTGTTGAGCTTGTAGTCCGAATCGCGGGCGCCGGCTTCGAGTGTCTGGCGATACAAGCCGGCGGCCACGCCGACGCGCCAGTTTTCGTCGAGGCGATAGCTGCCGCCGACGTTCACGTTGTAGCCACTGCCGTCGCCGCTGGCCGAACTGCGTTGATCATCAAAGTCCAAATGCTGGCCACCACCGGCGACAATCGCGCGCCATTGGCCGACGGCCTGCCAGTTGCCATTGTCGGCTTGCCACTGGTTGCGCAGTTCATCCTGGTGGGCGCGCAAGGTGCCCTGGGCCATCTCTGGCAGCAAAGTCACTTCCCACGGCGCGGCGAGCAGTGAGTAGGCGTAGTCGGCGATCAACTGTTGCCCGGCGATGGTGGGGTGCACCGAGTCGTTATAGATCAGCTTGGTCGGGTCCGGGGTGGCGCCGCCAATGCCATACACCGGGTTGGCGGTGCAGCCGTTGCCGCTGAAGCAGGTGCCGGTTAGGTTTTGCCCGGTGGCCAGGCCAAAGCGCGCAGGGTTGGCGAAGGTTTCATTGAGCAGTAACGGGATGTTCAGCGGGATGACCTGGGCGTCGATCTGCGACAGGCGCTGCACCAGCGCCTGGTTGAAAATGCTGCTCAGGGCCGAGCTGGCGCCTTGCGCGGGCGTGCCGTTGATGGCGGGTGTCAAGCCCAGGTCGGGCAGCATCCACACCATGATGTAGCGCGCGCCGGCCTGTTGCAGGGCTTGGGCGCTGTCGGCCAGGCGCCCGCCGGCGGCCACGGCCTGGCCCGGGCTGAGGACGCGCCCTTGCAGAAAGTCATTGCCGCCACCGGATAGGAAATACAACGCGTTCGGGTCAGCCCGCCCGCCGTTGGCCGGCAGATAACCCTGACGGCTGCGCAGTACGGTGCCACCACCGGCGTTGCCGGGCGGGATCGCCGCATTGGAGACCGAGGTGATGGAATCGAGGATATTGTCGGTACGGTAGCCGCCGACCGCCCAGTTATTACCATCCGGCAAACCTTGGGCGGCACGTACCGGCGAGGTGGAGGCATTCAGGTCGTTGGGTGCCACGCCCAGCTTGCCCCCCAAAAGCGTAGATGACACCAGGCCATAATCGCCCTGGAATGTCGGCCCGGTGCGGTTGGTAAAGCGCAAGGTGGCGCCGGCCGAGCCATCGGGGAACTGGCCGGCGTCGGCCAGGCTGTCGCCGAACACGACCATGGTTGAGTAAGGTGAAGGTGCTGCAAACGCCTGCGCGCAGGCCAGTGACAGGAGGCAGCCGGCAAGGGGCGCAAAAAACGGTGGTCTGAGCATGCGAAATTCCATTTAGTTGTTTTTGTGTCGGAAGCGAAACACTAGCAATGTAGTGAGGGTTTTATTCGAAGAAAACAGTTTTTTCTTACAAATACTCGGTGGTGACCCCCGGAATCGCTGCTCCATATTGCACCGCTGGCGAGGCTACGTTACTGTGCCTGAACGTATGAATGAGACCCTCCCCGTGTTGATCATCAGCAAACTCTTGATGCGAGTAGTCAAGGCACACGCCCGTTGGCGTTGGCGCGCCTGACATTTTTCTCTGCCGGCTCGGCCGGACCTGTACCGATTTGCCTTCTTCACCCTTTGTTTGACGCCCCTTGCCGGCTCACCCCGGCAACCGGAACGTGCGTCTGGCAGCGGGACACTCTCTTGGAAGGCGGTCATTCGAAATCAGTGAATTCAAGAGGTTTGAACCCACATGTTGCTGATGATTGATAACTACGATTCCTTTACCTACAACGTTGTGCAGTACCTGGGCGAGCTGGGTGCCGAGGTTAAGGTGGTGCGCAACGACGAACTGACGGTCGCCGAAATCGCCGCCCTGAACCCGGAGCGCATCGTGGTTTCGCCTGGCCCGTGCACGCCGACCGAAGCGGGCATCTCCCTCGAAGCCATCCAGTATTTCGCCGGTAAATTGCCGATCCTGGGCGTGTGTCTGGGCCATCAGTCCATCGGCCAGGCGTTTGGTGGTGACGTGGTGCGTGCGCGCCAAGTGATGCATGGCAAAACCAGCCCGGTGTTCCATAAAGACCTCGGCGTATTCCACGGCCTCAACCTACCGGTGACAGTCACTCGCTACCACTCGCTGGTGGTCAAGCGTGAAACCCTGCCCGAGTGCCTGGAGCTGACCGCCTGGACTCAGTTGGAAGACGGCTCGGTCGACGAGATCATGGGCCTGCGTCACAAGACACTGAATATCGAAGGGGTGCAATTTCACCCCGAATCAATCCTGACCGAGCAGGGCTACGAGCTGTTCGCCAACTTTCTCAAGCAGAGCGGCGGCACGCGCTAAGGACTTTCCATGGATATCAAGACTGCCCTGAGCCGTATCGTCGGCCATCTGGACCTGAGCACCGCTGAAATGAGCGATGTGATGCGCGAGATCATGACCGGCCAATGCACCGACGCCCAGATCGGCGCGTTCATGATGGCGATGCGCATGAAGAGCGAAAGCATCGACGAAATCGTTGGCGCCGTGTCAGTGATGCGTGAGCTGGCCGACAAGGTTGAGCTCAAGACCCTCGATGGTGTGGTCGATGTGGTCGGCACCGGCGGCGACGGTGCGAATATTTTCAACGTGTCGACGGCTTCCTCCTTTGTGGTGGCGGCTGCCGGTTGCACGGTGGCCAAACACGGTAACCGTGCGGTGTCGGGCAAAAGCGGCAGCGCCGACTTGCTGGAGGCGGCCGGGATTTATCTGAACCTGACGCCGGTGCAAGTGGCGCGCTGCATCGACAGCGTGGGCATTGGTTTCATGTTTGCCCAGTCCCACCATGGCGCCATGAAGCATGCCGCCGGCCCACGCAAGGACCTTGGCCTGCGCACCCTGTTCAACATGCTCGGCCCGCTTACGAATCCGGCCGGCGTTAAACATCAGGTGGTCGGTGTGTTCAGTCAGGCGCTGTGCCGGCCATTGGCAGAAGTGTTGCAACGTCTTGGCAGCAAGCATGTGCTGGTGGTGCATTCCAAAGATGGTCTGGATGAATTCAGCCTGGCGGCACCGACCTTCGTGGCGGAGCTGAAGAATGACCAGGTCAGCGAATATTGGGTCGAGCCCGAAGATCTCGGCATGAAAAGCCAGAGTTTGCATGGCTTGTCGGTGGAAAGTCCGGCGGCCTCGCTGGAGTTGATCCGCGATGCCTTGGGGCGCCGCAAGACGGAAAACGGCCAGAAAGCTGCAGAAATGATTGTTCTGAATGCTGGCGCGGCACTTTACGCGGCGGACCACGCCTATAGTCTTAAGGAAGGTGTCGCCTTGGCCCACGATGCGTTGCACACCGGTCTGGCTCGCGAAAAGCTCGAAGAACTGGGAGCCTTTACCGCTGTGTTCAAAATGGAGAATGAAGGATGAGTGTCCCGACCGTTCTGGAAAAAATCCTCGCGCGCAAGGCTGAAGAGGTGGCCGAGCGCCGTGCCCGTGTGAGCCTGGCTGAGCTGGAGGGCTTGGCAAAAAGCGCCGACGCGCCGCGTGGTTTTGCCGATGCGCTGATCAAGCAGGCGAAGGAAAAGCAGCCTGCCGTGATTGCCGAGATCAAAAAAGCTTCGCCCAGCAAGGGCGTGATTCGCGAAGTTTTCATTCCTGAAGACATTGCCAAGAGCTATGAGAAGGGCGGCGCAACCTGCTTGTCCGTATTGACCGATATCGACTTCTTCCAGGGGGCCGACCTGTTCCTGCAACAAGCCCGCGCCGCGTGCAAGTTGCCGGTGATCCGCAAGGACTTCATGGTTGACCCGTACCAGATCGTCGAAGCCCGCGCCTTGGGCGCCGATTGCGTGCTGCTGATCGTCTCCGCGCTGGACGACGTGAAGATGGCCGAGCTGGCGGCCGTGGCCAAAAGCGTCGGCTTGGACGTACTGGTAGAAGTGCACGATGGCGATGAGCTCGAGCGCGCGCTGAAAACCCTCGACACGCCGTTGGTGGGGGTTAATAACCGTAACCTGCACACCTTTGAAGTCAGCCTGGAAAATACCCTCGACCTGTTGCCGCGTATTCCGCGTGATCGGTTGGTGATTACCGAGAGCGGCATCGTCAACCGCGCCGACGTAGAGCTGATGGAAATCAGCGGTGTGTTTTCGTTCCTGGTGGGTGAGACATTTATGCGCGCCGAGAACCCAGGTGCGGAATTGCAGCGTCTGTTCTTTCCGGAGCGTGGCGTGGCGGTGAGTGGTTCCACCCTCGACTGATTTGAAACACTGTCAAAAATGTGGAAGCGGGCTTGTGTGGGAGCTGGCTTGCCTGCGATACAGACACCTCGGTGTACCTGATGTACCGAGGTGTCTGTATCGCAGGCAAGCCAGCTCCCACATTTGATTTGTGTCTATTTAGAGAAGTAGGTGTCCGATGATCGAGCCGGTGTCGATGACAGTTGAAGCAGGGCTTGCCGCCGAGCAAGACTTGCTCGCGGCCGTTTGCGCCGGTGAACAGGAATTCGGGCTACTGTTCTGGCAGCCAAATGACCAGGCTTTGGTGATGCCGCGCCGTTTGAGCCGCTTGCCGGCTTTTGACGCGGCCAGCCAGGTTTCGGCTGCTGCCGGTTGGCCGGTGCTACTGCGCGAGACCGGCGGAGAGCCGGTGCCGCAGTCGGCCGCCACGGTCAATATCGCGCTGGTTTACGCGCCGCCACGCAGCGAAGGTGATCAAGGCCGCATCGAAACCGGTTATCAGCGTTTGTGCCAGCCGATCTGTGATTTGCTGATTGAGTTGGGCGGTGACGCTTCTGTTGGCGAAATCGACGGCGCCTTCTGCGACGGTCGCTATAACGTCAACCTCAACGGCCGCAAGATGGTCGGCACTGCCCAGCGCTGGCGACAAAGTGGCGGCCGCCCGGTAGGTTTGGTGCACGGTGCATTGTTGCTGGATAACGACCGCGATGAGCTGATTGCGGCGGTCAATCGCTTCAATGAGGCCTGCGGCCTCGACCAGCGGGTACGTGCCGACAGCCATATCGCGTTGCACGAAGCCTTTCCCGCACCGGATGCCATCACCCGACTGGACGCGTTGTACCGTCAGATGCTGGCCGGATTCCTGCCGGCTTAACGCGTACCGAACACCACCATCGTCTTGCCTTTGACGTGTACCAGGTTGCGCTCTTCCAAGTCCTTGAGCACACGACCGACCATTTCCCGTGAACACCCGACAATGCGTCCGATCTCCTGGCGCGTGACTTTGATCTGCATGCCGTCAGGGTGGGTCATGGCGTCGGGCTGTTTGCACAGTTCCAGCAGGCAACGGGCTACGCGGCCGGTGACATCAAAGAACGCCAGGTCACCCACTTTGCGCGTGGTGTCGCGCAAGCGCTGGGCAATCTGACCGCTTAAGGCGTAGAGAATGTCGGGATCATGTTGGGCCAGTTCGCGAAACTTGGCATAGCTGATCTCGGCGACTTCACACTCAACCTTGGCCCGCACCCAGGCACTGCGCTCCTGCTCTTTGCCCGCTTGTTCAAACAGCCCCAGCTCACCGAAGAAATCCCCGGTATTGAGGTACGCGATGATCATCTCGCGGCCGTCTTCATCTTCAATCAGGATGGTGACCGAGCCCTTGATAATGAAGAACAGCGTCTCGGAGCGTTCGCCTGCGCAAATGATGTTGTGCTTGGCCGGGTAACGCCGGCGCTGGCAATGCATCAACAATTTGTCGAGGTTCTTGATCTTGGGTGTGGGAGCAAGAGCAACCATGGTTGTATCCCGAAAAGACTGCACGGTGTGGTTGGAATTATTTTTATCCAGCGGTAATGGCATTGATACACGCTGTACAAAGGATGGCAATGCGCCATTGAATTGGCGCCAGCTTAACAGACACATTCTGCCTCGATTAAGGAATTTAGCGGGCAAACGTTGTCATTGATCGTTTTCATACCGGGCGCTGCGGGTTCAAGACCCTGTGCTAAGCTGGCGACCCTTTTTTAGCAGTGGAGTCTGGGCGATGAAGGCACGCATCCAATGGGCGGGCGAGGCCATGTTCCTCGGTGAGTCGGGCAGTGGCCATGTGGTAGTTATGGACGGCCCGCCGGACGCCGGTGGCCGTAACCTGGGTGTACGCCCGATGGAAATGCTCCTGCTCGGTGTTGGCGGTTGCAGCAATTTCGACGTGGTCAGCATCTTGAAGAAGTCCCGCCAGGCCGTCGAGAGCTGCGAAGCCTTCCTGGAAGCGGAGCGGGCCACTGAAGACCCCAAGGTGTTTACCAAGATCCACATGCATTTCGTGGTCAAGGGCCGGGCGTTGAAGGAAGCTCAGGTCAAGCGCGCCATCGAGCTGTCGGCCGAGAAGTATTGCTCTGCATCGATCATGCTTGGCGCGGCCGGTGTGGCCATCACCCATGATTACGAGATTATCGAGCTGGGTTGATTGCCAGTCGGCAATAGAAAAGGGCGCCTGTTGAGGGCGCCCTTTTTTGTGCGGCATTGTTTAAATTCGATAGGTGCTTTTGGTCATGACCTTGGCCAGTACGCTCATGCCGAACCTCACGGGCGCCGGGAAGCGGAAGCCGCCTGCATCCAGTGCGCTTTCTGCGTGGTGTTCTTCATCAATGCGCATCTGTTCAAGAATCGCCCGCGACTTTTCGTCTTCGGCCGGCAGTTGCTCCAGGTGTTCATCCAGGTGTTTGCACACCTGATGCTCGGTCGCAGCCACAAAACCGAGGCTGACCTTGTCGCTGATCAGGCCGGCAGCGGCGCCGATACCGAACGACAAACCATAAAACAGTGGGTTGAGCACGCTGGGATGGCTACCGAGCTGGCGAATGCGCTGCTCGCACCAGGCCAGGTGGTCGATTTCTTCTTCGGCCGCATGTTCCATCGCTGCGCGTACTTGCGGCAGCTTGGCGGTCAGCGCCTGGCCTTGGTACAGCGCCTGGGCACAGACTTCACCGGTGTGGTTGATGCGCATCAGGCCGGCGACGTGGCGGGTGTCGGTCTCGCTCATCTGCGCGTCGGGCTGCACGATGGCGGGCGAAGGCCGGTACGGTTGGCCGCTGAAGGGCAGCAGTGTGCGCATGGCCATGTCGGCTTGCAGCAACAGACGGTCAATCGGCGAGTAGTGACGTTGGGTAGTCATGCTGACCTCCGGGAAGAATCTCGGCGGCCAGTTTACCGCAAGAGAAGGCGATGCGTTTGCGCTGTGTCAATTTGCCCCTGTGGCGAGGGAGCTTGCTCCCGCCCGACGGCGTAGCCGTCGCAAACTCCCCGCAACAATCAGCCCGGCGGCCAGTTCATCTGGCGCTGACCCAGCACGTGCATATGGATGTGATAAACAGTCTGCCCGCCATCCTCGTTGCAGTTCATCACCACGCGAAAGCCCTTCTCGCAGCCTTGCTCTACGGCCAGCCGTTGAGCGGTGAACAGAATATGGCCAGCGAGGGCTTTGTCTTCTTCGGTGAGGTCGTTGAGGGTACGGATCGGCTTTTTCGGAATGACCAGAAAATGCACGGGTGCCATTGGGGCAATATCGTGGAAGGCGAGGACTTGGTCATCCTCATAGATGATCTTCGCAGGTATTTCTCTGTTGATGATCTTGGTGAACAGAGTATCCACAGCTGTTTCTCCATTATGAAAGTGCAGAACGAGTGTACCGAGGCCGTCAGCGCGGGCAATAGGCCTTGTTGATGGCGCCGGCAATCTTGCGGGTCAGCCAGCGTGGGCTCAAGCGCGGGCTGAAGGCCAGCCAGCGGTTGCGTCGCCCGGGAATAATGATGGCTTTGTTCTTTTCCAGCGCGCGCACGGTGTAGAGCGCCACTTCTTCCGGGCTCATCAGTTGACCGCTGCGGTCGAGCTTGGCGGTGTCCATTTGCGCGGTGCCGAAGAATGCCGTGCGCGTGGGGCCGGGACACAGCACCGAGACCTTGATACCGCAGGTCTTCAACTCTTCGCGCAAGCCTTCGGAGAAGTGCAGCACATACGCCTTGCTGGCGTAATAGCTGCTCATCCAGGGGCCGGGCTGGAAGGCTGCGACCGAGGCCACGTTGAGAATCTGCCCGCCGCCATGCAGCGCCATGGCGTTGCCTAGGGCGTGGCACATGCGGGTGAGGGCCAGGATGTTGACTTCGATCAGGTCCTGCTCGGTCATCCAGTCCTGGGCAAGGAACGGCCCGCTGGTGCCCATGCCGGCGCAGTTGACCAGCAGGTCGATCTGCCGCTCGCCTTCTTCAAGTTCCAGCAGGAACCCGGACAAACGCAGGGGTTCGCCCAGGTCGCAGGCACGAAACAGCACCTCGACGCCGAAACGCTGAGTCAATTCAATTGCAATGCTTTCCAACTGATCACGCTGGCGGGCCACCAGAATCAAGCTACGGCCGCGACGGGCCAGTGCTTCGGCCAAAGCCAGGCCGATGCCACTGGAGGCGCCGGTGATCAGAGCGTAACGGGTCATGCCTTTCTCCATCGCAACGCCGCCGAGCCTGTGACAGAGGCATCACAGGCGGCGGGGCGTTTCTTCACTGTTCTGGAGAGTCTACAGGTTCGGCTGCGTCCTCAGCACTTTGCACGCTTTCTTCTTCATCTACGGTGACGCTTTGATCGGTGGCGTCATCGGCGGTGATGGAGCTGCTTTCGTAGCTGCTGTCCATATTGGCTTCGAGTTGGTTCAGGTAGCCGTTCATGCCCAGCGTCACCACAATGGCGAGCATCACCGGAATAAACGCCAGCCACAGGGTCGCCAACACTTTGACTGCCGTGGAGTTGCGCGGCGGCGGCGGGCCATATTGGTTGGCGCCTGCATTGCCCGGCAATACCAGCAGCAAGATTGGGAAGATGCTGTTGACCACTGGCACAAGGTTGAGGAAGTACAGCCAGCCGGACCAGCCCAGGTCGTGCAGGCGTTGCACACCGATTTGCACGCTCACCCACACCAGTGCAACAAACAAGGCCAAGCCCAGCAGCACCCCGAGGATGGTGCCGGCAGTCGGCGAGGCGGTTGCCACGGCGAAGCTCGCGGTACTGATGATGCCACCGGCCACCAACAGCGCCAGGGTCAATACCAGCGTCCAGGCCAGATAACGCAAGCGGCCGATGCGACCGTGGATGGTGAACACTTTAAGGGTTGAGTATTCCTCGGTGTACTCACCCACGGCAGCACGCGGTGGTGCATAGGGCGAAGCCGCAGGGCGCGAGAAGTCTGCAGTGCTGGCGTCGGTTTCGTGGGTTTCGGCCAGGTTGAAGGTTACCGGCTGCTCGGCTTCGATACGGGCATCGACGCCGGCGTTTTTCAGCGCTGTAAGGTAGGTTTCGGCATCGGCACGGGAAAGGTCGCGCTTGAGTGCGACCGGGCGGCCGGTGAAAAGCTTTTCGATGGCTGCCACATCACTTTTGAACAGCTCGGCGAGGTTCAGCTTGGCGGTGGTGCTTTCGACACCCGGGAGCAGGGCTCCGTCAAACACAATCTTGAAACGGCTGTCGCTCATGCGGGCATCCTTGTCACTTGTTCAGGGAGGGGGTTTGCAGGCCTGCACACATGGGCAGGCCTGCTATTGAGTTTAACGGGGCCAGCGCAACTGCGCTGCCTTCTCGCGTGCCTTGCGGTATTCGGCATCCAGGCGGGCAATCAGTTCATCGACGCTGGGCAAATCATCAATCTGGCCGACACCTTGGCCGGCTGACCATACGGTTTTCCAGGCCTTGGCCTCATCGCTTAACGGCTTGAGCTTGGAGCCGAAGTTGACTTCGCCTTTGCCCTGCAGGGCGGCGAGGTCGAAACCGGCGTTTTCCAAACTCTGGCGCATGAAGCTTGCGGGTACGCCGGACACCGCAGGAGTGTGCACGATGTCGGCGGCGCGCGATGTGAGCAGCATCTCTTTATAAGCGTCCGGGGCGTGGCTTTCGGTGGTGCCGATAAAGCGCGTGCCGAAATACGCCAGGTCTGCGCCCAGCAGTTGGGCTGCGAGTATCTCATGACCATGGTTGAGGCAGCCGGCCAACAGCAGGGTTTTATCAAAGAACTGGCGAATCTCGGCGATCAGCGCGAACGGGCTCCAGGTACCGGCATGGCCACCGGCGCCCGCTGCCACGGCGATCAGGCCGTCAACACCGGCTTCTGCGGCTTTCTCGGCATGTCGGCGGGTGGTGACGTCGTGAAACACCAGGCCACCGTAGCAGTGGACCGCATCCACCAGCTCCTTGACCGCGCCCAGGCTGGTGATGACGATCGGCACCTTGTGCTCGACGCAGATCGCCAGGTCGGCCTCAAGCCTTGGGTTGCTGTTATGCACGATCAGGTTGACGGCATAGGGCGCGGGGTTGTCCAGCTGTGCCAGGCCCGCTTCGATTTCCTCCAGCCAGGCCTTGAAACCGCTGCTTTCGCGCTGGTTAAGTGCCGGGAAACTCCCAACCACGCCATTGCGACAGCACGCCAGCACGAGTTGCGGGTTGGAAATCAGAAACATCGGCGCAGCCACCACGGGTAGGCGCAGACGTTGTTCGAGCGAAGCGGGCAGTGACATTGGAGGTTCCCCGAGTAATTGAAATTAGAACGGTTTGACCACGACCAAAATTACGATAGCCAGCAATATCAGAACCGGCACTTCATTGAACCAGCGATAAAAGACATGGCTGCGGGTATTTTCGCCACGGGCGAAACGTTTTACTTGGGCGCCGCACATATGGTGGTAGCCGATCAGCAGCACCACCAGGGTAAGTTTGGCGTGGATCCAGGCACCGGATTGAAAAATGGCCGGGTTCAGGTAGATCAGCCAGCCGCCGAATATCAGGGTAGCGATCATTGCCGGCCCCATGATGCCGCGGTACAGCTTGCGCTCCATGACGCTGAAGCGTTCTTTGCTGACGGTGTCCTCACTTTGCGCGTGGTAGACGAACAGGCGTGGCAGGTAAAACAGCCCGGCAAACCAGCAGACGATACTGACGATATGGAAGGCTTTGATCCATAGATAGAGCATTTCTAGTTATTCCCAGGTTCACGGTAACTGAAGATAGTAGTGGCTCATGCGCCTGTACGTCACGTTGACGGTTGTCGCAGGACGATACGGCCCCTATTATCGACGGCTTTCCAGTGGGTTCGTTGAGGGCAGGTTTATGGTCAAGGTCGGTATCGTCGGCGGCACGGGTTACACCGGTGTCGAATTGCTGCGTCTGTTGGCTCAGCATCCGCAAGCTGAGGTGGTGGTCATCACTTCCCGATCCGAGGCCGGGTTGGCCGTGGCCGATATGTACCCGAACCTGCGAGGCCACTATGACGGCCTGGCGTTCAGCGTGCCGGACATCAAGACCCTGGGCGCGTGCGATGTGGTGTTCTTCGCCACGCCTCACGGGGTTGCGCATGCACTGGCCGGCGAATTGCTGGCGGCGGGTACCAAGGTCATCGACCTGTCAGCCGACTTCCGCTTGCAGGACGCCGATGAGTGGGCCAAGTGGTACGGCCAGCCACACGGCGCGCCTGAGTTGCTGGAGGAGGCGGTGTACGGTCTGCCGGAAGTCAATCGTGAGCAAATCAAGCAAGCACGCCTGATTGCCGTGCCAGGTTGCTATCCGACCGCAACGCAGCTGGGGTTCCTGCCGTTGCTGGAAGCGGGTCTGGCCGACACTTCGCGCTTGATCGCCGACTGCAAGTCGGGTGTGAGTGGCGCCGGCCGTGGTGCAGCTGTAGGTTCGCTGTACTCCGAGACGTCGGAAAGCATGAAGGCCTACGCGGTTAAAGGGCATCGTCACTTGCCGGAAATTCGCCAGGGGCTGCGCCGCGCGGCCGGTAAAGACGTGGGCCTGACCTTCGTGCCGCACCTGACGCCGATGATTCGTGGCATTCACTCCACGCTCTACGCCACTGTTGTCGACCGTTCGGTAGACCTGCAGGCGCTGTTCGAAAAGCGTTATGCCAATGAACCGTTCGTCGATGTGATGCCGGCCGGCAGCCACCCGGAAACCCGTAGCGTGCGCGGTGCGAACGTATGTCGCATTGCCGTGCACCGTCCACAGGATGGCGATTTGGTGGTGGTGTTGTCGGTAATCGATAACCTGGTCAAGGGCGCGTCGGGCCAGGCGGTGCAGAACCTGAACATCCTCTTCGGCCTGGACGAGAAGCTGGGCCTGTCCCACGCGGGCATGCTGCCTTAAGGCGGTTTAGCGGTTAAGCAAAAGGCCCGTTGATCGGGCCTTTTGTGTTTTTAATGGCGGCAGCGCAGATTGATATACCGTAACAATAGTTGACCGCTTTTCTAGGAGAAGCGGATAATGCTCGCCATTACGCATATGGCGGCGCTACGCCGGGAGATTATCAGCATGAGCGTTGAATCCTTCACCCCCACGGCTTTGCAATTCACCCACGGTGCTGCGCACAAGGTGAAGAGCCTGGTCGATGAAGAGGGTAATGATCGCTTGAAGCTGCGCGTATTCGTTACGGGCGGCGGTTGTTCAGGGTTTCAGTACGGTTTTACCTTTGATGAAGATGTGGCCGACGATGACACCATCGTCGAGCGCGAGGGCGTCAGCCTGGTCGTGGACCCGATGAGCTTCCAATACCTGGCGGGTGCCGAGGTGGATTATCAGGAAGGTCTGGAAGGGTCGCGTTTCGTGATCAAGAACCCTAATGCCACCACGACCTGTGGTTGCGGGTCTTCTTTCTCGATCTGATCAGTAGCCTGATCTTCAGCAAATAAAAAAACGCCGCTTGGCTTTGATAGGCCAAGCGGCGTTTTGCTGCCTGCAGGTTTACGCTGGGTAGATCGCGCCTAATACCCGAAGCCCACGCGCGCCAGTGACACTTGGGCGGTTGGCGGCGATGCCCTCAAGGCAGCAATGGGCCAGCCAGGCGAAGGCCATGGCTTCAACCCAATCGGGGTCCACGCCGTAAGTGGCGGTGCTGCTGACCTGAGTGGACGGCAACAACGCTGCCAAGCGCTTCATCAGCGTGGCGTTATGCGCACCGCCGCCACAGACCAGCAGGGTTTCGGTGTCGGTTTGTGCGGATTGCAGGGACTCGACGATGGTCAGCGCGGTCAGTTCAAGCAGGGTCGCTTGCACATTCTCTGCCTGAAACGCTGGCAATCTGGCCAGGTGGTGTTGCAGCCATCCCAGGTTGAATACTTCGCGGCCAGTGCTTTTCGGGCCTTTGGTCAGGAAGAACGGGTCGCTGAGCAGTGCGTTGAGGAGTGCAGGCTCGACCTGGCCACCGGCTGCCCATTGGCCATCGCGATCAAAGTGCTCGCCACGCTGATTGTGGATCCACGCATCCAGCAGCACGTTGCCCGGGCCGCAATCGAAGCCAGCTACGGGCTTGTCGGTCTCGATCAGGCTGAGATTGCTGAAGCCGCCGACATTCAGCACGGCGCGGTTGCCGGTACGTTCGCCGAACAAGGCTTCATGAAAGGCGGGCACCAAGGGGGCGCCTTGACCGCCGGCGGCCACATCGCGGCTGCGGAAATCACTGACGACGGTAATGCTCGTCAGCTCTGTGAGCAGGGCAGGGTTGCCGATTTGAACGGTAAAGCCTCGAGCGGGTTCATGGCGGATCGTCTGGCCGTGGCTGCCGATCGCGCGTATGTCCTGAGGCTTGAGGGCGTGTTGTTCCAGTAAGGCATGGATGCCTTTGGCCGCCAGTGTCACCCAGTGGTGCTGGGCGAGCGCCGAACGGGCGATCTCATCCGGGCCGCTGGCGCACAGGCTTAACAGCTCAGTGCGCAGATCGTCCGGCATGGGGATGTAGTGCGTGCCGATCAAGTTGATCGCCGGGTTCTGTTCGATCAGGGCGATATCCAGGCCATCAAGACTGGTCCCGGACATCACACCTATATAGAGCGCCATACCTTAGCGCTTCGCCGAGGCCAGCAGGGTGGAGCGCTCCTGGTCCATGCGTGCCATCAATGGCTGGCTTTGTTGCAGGAAGCGCGCGCGCTCGGCTTTGGCTATCGGGTCGGCCATTGGCAGCTTTTGGCCCAGTGGGTCGACGTGGACGCCGTTCACCTGGAACTCATAGTGCAAATGCGGGCCGGTGGACAGGCCGGTGGTGCCGATATAGCCGATAACCTGGCCCTGCTTCACGTTGCTGCCGGTCGAAACGCCTTTGGCGAACCCCTGCATGTGGCCATAGAGGGTACGGTAGGTATTGCCGTGCTGGATGATCACGGTATTGCCGTAGCCACCGCGGCGGCCGGCGAGCAACACTTTGCCATCACCGGCGGCCTTGATCGGCGTACCACGAGGGGCGGCATAGTCGACGCCTTTGTGGGCGCGGATCTTGTTGAGGATCGGGTGCTTGCGGCCCATGGAGAAGCGCGAACTGATGCGGGCAAAGTCCACCGGCGTGCGGATGAAGGCTTTGCGCATGCTGTTGCCATCGGCGGTGTAGTAGCTGGTGTTGCCTTGTTTGTTGGTGTAGCGCACTGCGGTGTAGGTCTTGCCACGGTTGGTAAACCGCGCAGATAGAATCGCACCGGTCCCGACGACTTTGCCGTTGGCGACTTTCTGCTCGTAAATCACGTCAAATTCGTCACCCTGACGGATGTCCTGAGCGAAGTCGATGTCGTAGCCAAACACGCTGGCCATGTCCATGGTCATGCTGTGGGACAAGCCGGCACGCGCAGCCGACTGTGACAGCGAACTGTTGATGACGCCATGCACGTAGGCGGAGCGCGTCACCGGCTTGGTGGTGATGCGGTTGAACGCGAAGCCTTTGGTGCCTTTAGTCAGGGCAATGCTTTCTAGGTCGCTGACAGTGCTATGCAGGCTTTTCAGCTGACCGTCGGCAGCCAATTCGAATTCAAGCTTCTGGCCATGTTTGAGCTGGGTGAATTGTTTGGCTTGTTTATCGCTGGCCAACACCTCATTAACCGTAGCAGCGGGCAGACCAACCTTTTCAAACAGCGTTGAAAGGGTGTCGCCTTTGGCGACGGTCACTTCGCGGTGCAGCGGATTTTTTGGAGTGACTGGCGCAGGCGGCTCTTGAGTCGCCTGCCGGGTGTCTTCCGGGGTGCTTTCTATCTGTGCAAATGGAGATTCTGTCGGTGCGTTTGTGGCTTGTTGTGCGTCGGAAGCGTCTTGATCTTGTGTCAGTTGTTCAACTGGACTTTCCAAGTCAAGGCTCAGGGATGTTCGTTTGGCTTCTACGTCACTGGAAGGGAATACCAGGAGTGCCAGGCTGAGAAGGGCGGCGATACCACTTGCGGCGAGCAGGTGGGTCTTCGGGTAAAGCGGCGGCGCTTTAGACGGTTCTGTGGTCATAGGTAATTTTGACTTTGAAGATGAAATGGAAAAGATGAATGACATGATGAAGATGAAATAACTGTATAAAATATAACCAAATCATCTGTGGCGCAAGCTCGCGAACGCTGGGCTTGCTGAACGGTGTCCGTGCGCGGGACAAAACTTGTAATTAGTCCCTGATCTTGTATGGTTGGTTCCCTTTTGAATCTGAGCCTTGCGGGTCTGTTATGAAGTCGGTTGAAGAGCAGCTAGCGCTGATAAAACGTGGTGCGGAAGAACTGTTGGTCGAGGCCGAGCTGATCGAAAAGCTCAAGCGTGGCCAACCCCTGCGTATTAAGGCTGGCTTCGATCCGACCGCGCCGGATCTGCACCTGGGTCATACCGTGCTTATTAATAAGCTGCGCCAGTTCCAGGAGCTGGGGCATCAAGTCATCTTCCTTATAGGTGACTTCACCGGGATGATCGGTGATCCGAGCGGCAAAAGCGCAACGCGTCCGCCGCTGACCCGTGAGCAGGTTCTCGATAATGCCGAGACCTACAAGACTCAAGTGTTCAAGATTCTTGATCCGGCCAAGACCGAGGTGGCGTTCAACTCCACCTGGATGGATCAGATGGGGCCGGCCGACTTCATTCGCCTGACTTCCCAATACACAGTGGCACGCATGCTTGAGCGTGATGACTTCGATAAGCGTTATTCCACCAATCAGCCGATCGCGATTCACGAGTTCCTCTACCCGCTGGTGCAGGGCTATGACTCGGTGGCATTGCGCGCGGACGTCGAGCTGGGCGGCACTGACCAGAAGTTCAACCTGCTGATGGGGCGCGAGCTGCAGCGTGCGTATGGGCAAGAAGCTCAGTGCATTCTGACCATGCCGTTGCTGGAAGGGTTGGATGGCGTCAAGAAGATGTCCAAGTCCCTGGGTAACTACGTCGGTATCCAGGAAGCGCCGGGTGTGATGTACGGCAAGCTTGTGTCGATTCCTGATGCGCTGATGTGGCGTTATTTCGAGCTGTTGAGCTTCCGCTCGATGGATGAGATCAATGCGTTGCGCGCTGAAGTCGAGGCGGGTGCGAACCCTCGTGACGTGAAGATCAAGTTGGCGGAAGAGATCGTCGCGCGCTTCCATGGTGAAGAGGCTGCGGCCAGTGCTCACCGCGCGGCCGGTAACCGCATGAAGGATGGCGAGCTGCCGGATGATCTGCCAGAGATCGAATTGGCTGCGTCTGAGGCGATGCCGATTGCTGCTGTACTTAATAAGGCGGGCCTGGTTAAGAACTCCGCGGTCGCGCGCGACCTGTTGGGTTCCGGTGGTGTGCGTATAGATGGTGAGGTTGTCGATCGCACCTTTATCTACGAGCTGGGCGCTACCCACGTTTGTCAGGCTGGAAAGAAGGCATTTGCGCGTATTACGCTCAAAGCCGAATAAAACTGAAATGAGGGATTGACGGCGTTTTATATCTGTCTATAATTCGCCCCACTTCCGGCGCAGTCGAAACGGAAAACTCCTTGGTAAACAATGAGTTACGAAGTTTCCGACAGCAAGTTGCTTCAGTTCATCGAAGCCAAAAGGAAGTTGAAAAAGAGGTGTTGACAGCAGCGTGTAACGCTGTAGAATTCGCCTCCCGCTAACGAGAGATCGTAAGCGCAAGTGGTTGAAGTTGTTGAAGAATTCTTCGAAAGCTTCTGAAAATAATCACTTGACAGCAAATGAGGCTGCTGTAGAATGCGCGCCTCGGTTGAGACGAAAGATCTTAACCAACCGCTCTTTAACAACTGAATCAAGCAATTCGTGTGGGTGCTTGTGGAGTCAGACTGATAGTCAACAAGATTATCAGCA